>JAXLQQ010000021.1:0-75701 GCA_046331525.1 Blastocatellia bacterium | reverse complement strand
AGACGACCCTGGGCCAAACAACAATCAACGAAGCCAAAATCGGCTACAACTCAGCCTACTCGCGCGTGCGCGGTACGGCACCGACGATCAATGGCATTGATCTTTCAGCCGTGACGATCAATCTTTCCGGCAGCGTCGCCATCGCAGGCATTGCGGGGCAAGGCAATTCAGCGGGGCTTTCGATTCCAGGCGGACTGTTCCGTCTCAACTCCGCGACGAACGGACGCGGCGCGCCCTACACGCCGTATACGATTGGGTTGTTCGATAACCTCAGTACGATTCGCGGCAATCATTCGCTGAAGTTTGGTGGCGAACTGCGTTTCATTCGCCTCTACACAGATCGCCTCGGCGGCACGACCTATTCATATTCCAACCTGGCGAACTTCCTGACCAACACTGCCGCGACGGTGCAATACCTCGGCGACGAAAGTTCGGCCAGCCCCTTCAATGGGGGGGCGACGGGTAAGCGCTTTGCCAAGCAGGAATATTACATCGGCTATGCGCAGGACGAATGGAAGGTTAGACCGAACCTGACAATCAATTACGGGTTGCGCTACGAGTACTACGCGCCGCTGCGCGAAGACCGCAATTTGCAAGTTGTCTTTGACATTGACAAAGGCGTGATTCTGCCCTCCGACACCGTGCCGTACCACTCGTCCAAGACGAATTTCGCGCCGCGCCTCTCGTTTGCGTGGACGCCGAATGCGAGTGGCAGCGGCTTCTTCGGCGGCGGCAGGACGGTGTTGCGCGGTGGCTTTGGCATCAACTATGGCCCCGGTCAGACCGAAGATCAGATTCAGCCGATTGAATCGGATCGCGTGAGTTCGACGCTCAGCAACGTAACGAATGCCTTCCCGCAAAATATTGCGACGATTGTGGCGAACTTTAGCGCGAACCCGAACAATCGCAGCTATCAACCGCGCGCTTATGACCGCAACAACTACACGGTGCCGGAGCGCATTTACTCTTACTCGTTCTCGGCGCAACAGGAGTTGCCCGGCAAACTGGCGTTGACCGTTGCCTACGTCGGCAGTCAGGGGCAATTTGTTCCTGCGCAGCGTGGCGAACCAGATCACGCAAGTACTGACGAACGTCAATCCGGCGAATGCGGCGCTTGTCGTGCGAGAATTCTCGCTGGTGACGCTGGGTGCAGCAGGCACAGATCCGACGATACAGAATCCGTATGCGGAGATTGACTACAAACGCAGCGGCGGGCACGACAGCTACAATGCGTTGCAGATGTCACTGCAGCGGCGTTTCAATACAGGCGTGACAGTCAATACGCAGTACACGCTCGGCAAAAGCTGGGGCAATACGGCAGGCTCGAACGAAGCCTCGACGGCGGGCAATATTGCGCGCAAGACGGCAGACTTCGATTACGACACGGGCTACAACAACTTTGACGTGCGCCACACATTCAATGTCAGCGCGATTTACGCGCTACCTTTCGGCAAACAGTTGACGGGGCTCGGCAAGATGCTTGTGAGCGGCTGGGAAGCGGGCACGATTCTGAATGCGCGCAGCGGTTTGCCAATCCCGGTACAGATCACGCGCCCGGATGTGTTGTATGTGGATGCGGCAGGCATTTACTACGGCAATCCGGCAGCCGGTCGCACGGCAGTCATTAACACGCCGGGCGGCGGCAATTCGCGCAACGTGCGGCGGCCTGCCCTGATTCCCGGCGTGAATCCCTTCCTCAACAATGACCGAACGATTTTGAATCCCGCCGCCTTCGCGATTCCCAAACCCGGCACGTGGGGCAATCTGGTGCGCAATCAAATTCACGGGCCACAATTCTTCCAGCAGGATTTGATTGTGGCGAAGAAGTTTGCGCTGACAGAAAAGACGAATGTGGAATTCCGTTCGGAGTTCTTTAATCTCTTCAACGTGACGAACTTTGCGAATCCGCCCGCGCAACTGCCGAACACCTACGGGGCAGGCGCGACGCTGCAACCTGGTCAACCGTTCACCGCAGCCTTGGCGGGCAGCGCGTTTGGCGTGGTGAATCGCACAATAGAACGCACGGTGGGACTGGGCACGAATCGGCAGATTCAGTTTGCGTTGCGGCTGAATTTCTAAGGTTCATTTGCGCCAAAACTTCCGACTGGATGTTCTCAAGGCTGGCGAAGCATTCCTGCGCTTCGCCAGCCTGTTTTTGATTCTCGATCAGGCACTGTTGAATACCGCTTACAAATCATTCAGCAGGTGCGTGATGATCTGCAAAAATAGTTCGAGGCACTTATCAAACAGCAGCAATAAGAGACTATGGCCGTCAGTAATGATGTGAATGTTTATGACGATGGGTATTTGCGGGTGGAGTTTGACTATTTCTATCTCGCCTGTCGCGGCGCACCAATCTACTCGCTTGGTCGCAAAGAGTTCCTGATCTTTGCTTGTTTACTACGTGCGAAGGGGCGGCCTGTGCAGCATCAGGCCATTTGGCAACAGGTCTGGCAGGAAGAAAATATAAATGACCCGGCGTTACGGGTTCATATCAACAGCCTGCGCCGCAAGCTGAAGCCCTACGGTATCGAGATTCACACGATGGTTGGCGTGGGCTACTACCTGCGCATTGAACCGCAAGGCAGTGAAAATGGGTGAGGCTAACGTCCCAACATCAGCATGAACCAGATGCTGGCCAGCAGCAGGAGCAACACTCCGAGGCCTAATGAACCAAAAGCCAAGACATCTCGACGCATAGCATTCTCGCTTGTTTCAGTAATAAAAAGAGGCGTGGGCGAACCGCCTTAACTCATTTACGCCCACGCGCCAGGATAAAAGCAGCTAAAAGCTACCGGACTGAAAATACAGATTGGTCAGGAGTGAAGTATGGCACGGCCTTCGACTTGCCCGTGCCGCGTGTGTGCAGGCATAACTCCCCCGAATTTATCCTGCTCACGCTTCCTGCTGAAACTCTTTCCCGCCGGCACCCATTTCCCCCAAGCTAATCTTTGGTTTCTTGTGCAGGAAGTCATCACGGACTGGTGCCGAAGTCTGACAAGGTCTCCGGCCACACTCCACTGCGGTGATTCCAAAGTCGTTTCCTCACTTTGGATGGACGAGTTGGAGAGTAACCGGATGATGTTATGGCCACGTCAAGGCAACGATAAGTCTCTGAAAAATCAACATCGCTTCTTTGCTTAATGGAAAAACGCCAATACCAGTTCAACGAAAATCAAAAGGACGACGATGCGTTCGCATGTCTGGCTTTGCGCCGTGTGGACGCGATCTGTGAATAGTTGATAAAACTCAGAGAGCGGCGGCTGCGTGCAAGTTCAGACGCAAATTTGCGAATCCGACCATCAACGTTTCCTCGCAGCTTTTCGGTGTGATAAAAAACACGGCAGTTGCGCTGCGCCTGATTCAGTTCGCGCTGCCACGAAACGGCTCACAGTGGGAGAGGATCGCATGTTACGAACCCTGATTTTATTGGCCGTCGCCGCAGTCTTGACGTTTTCCTGTTTTGCCTGGGCGACGAATGACACGGTCAAAGTCGAAGGCGGCTTGATTTCCGGCGTGACGGTTGACGGCGTGCGCAGTTACAAAGGCATTCCGTTTGCCGCGCCGCCTATTGGCGAATGGCGTTGGAAGCCGCCGCAACCCGTCGCGCCGTGGCAGGGCGTGCGCGCCTGCGATGCCTTTGGCCCGGAATGCCCGCAATCGCCTTGGCCTGCGGGTTCAGTCTATGCGGCCTACGACCCAACGCCGCCGCCGCAGAGTGAGGATTGTCTGAACCTGAACGTCTGGACAGCAGCCAAGCCCAACGAGAAGCGTCCGGTGATGGTCTGGATTCACGGCGGCTCGCTCACGCGCGGCTCCGGGGCGCAGCCGATTTACGACGGCACGGCGCTGGCGAAAAAAGGCGTGGTGTTGGTGACGATCAATTACCGCTTAGGCCCACTCGGCTTTCTCGCGCATCCCGAACTGACCGCCGAATCGCCGCAGCATTCATCGGGCAATTACGGCTTGCTTGATCAACTCGCCGCGCTGAAATGGGTGCAGAAAAACATCGCGGCGTTCGGCGGCGATCCGACGCGCGTGACGATCTTCGGCGAATCGGCGGGGTCATTCAGCGTCAACGCGCTCGTCGCATCGCCATTGGCGAAAGGACTGTTCGTGCGTGCCATCGGTCAGAGCGGCGCGTCCTTCATCACGCGCCTGCCGCAAACACGATTGAATGACGCCGAGAAAAGCGGCGCAGCTTTCGTCAAAGCTGCCGGAGCCGATTCGATCAAGGCGATGCGCGCGATGACTGCGGAAAAGCTGATTGAATTCTTTGACAAGAATCCCGAAGGCAAGAAATTCACGGCGGCGGGTATCGTGGACGGCTGGTTCCTGCCCGATGAAATTCGCAACCTCTTCGCGCAGGGCAAACACAACGATGTGTCCGTCCTGGTTGGCTCCAACGCTGACGAAGCGACGGCCTTTTTTCCGCAGATGATGCTGCCCAAAACAATCGCCGCATATCGCAAGCTCGCCGAGATGCAGTACGGCGCGCTCTTCAAGGAGTTCGATACCCTCTATCCGGTCAAGACGGAAGCCGACATCGCGGCGGCCTATCTCGGCAGTCTGAGCGATTCGATTATGGCGCTGAATATGCGCGCCTGGGCGCAAATGACGGTGAAAGGGCGCAGCAAGGCGTGGCTTTACTATTTCAGCCATGTGCCGCCGCATCCGAACAGATTCGGCGCGTATCACGCGGGTATGTACGCCTTCGACAACCTCGCGCAGCAAAGCAACGCGATGCAGAAGCGGATCGCAAACTGGCCGCGCTGATGTCGGTTACTGGGTAACTTCGCCAAGACCGGCGACCCCAATGGCAAAGGGCTGCCCGCGTGGGCTGCGTACAACCGCGCGACAGAAGCCTGTCTGGAATTTGGCGATCCGGTACAGTTGCGCAATCACTGGCTCAAAGACAAGCTTGATTTTATGGAGCGCGCGCAGAATCGCTGAAAGGGAATGGGCATGGCAAATGAAGAAAATTGGTGCTCGTCACGGGCGGCACCGGGTTCGTCGGCGCGCATTGTCTTGCAGCTACTCAATGTGGCTACCGCGTCAGAGAACGACGCTACGTTCGCTGGCTCATCAAAGCGAACTGAGCGCGGCGTTGCGCAACGGCGGCGCTGAAAATATCGAACGGCTTTCTTTGGTCGCAGCGGATTTGGCGGAAGATGCTCCATTGGGATGAAGCTGTCAAAGATTGTGCTTATGTTTTGCGTCGCTTCGCCGATTGGTCTGGAGACGAAAACGAAAACGACTTCATCGCCCCGCCGTGCAGGGCACGTTGCGGGTGCTGCGCGCCGCGCGTCAGGCCGGGGTCAAGCGCGTTGTGATGACTCTTCCTTCGGCGCGATAGGCTATGGTCACAAACCGACAGGCAAACCTTTCACCGAAGAAAAGCTGGACTGACCCCAATTACGAGCATTTCCGCCTACATCAAATCCAAGACCCTGGCGGAGCGGGCGGCGTGGGATTTCATTGAGCAGGAAGGCGGAAGTTTGGAACTTTCTGTCATCAATCCCGTCGGCATTTTCGGCCCGCAGCTTGGCTCGACGGATCACCTCGTCGCTGCAACTCATTCAGAAACTGCTGGATCGGAAGTTTGCAGGCCACGCCGCAGATGAACTTTGGCATCGTGGATGTGCGGGATGTGGCGGACGCACATCTGCGCGCGATGGAACCCCCGCAGCCAGCGGGCAACGCTTTATTGTGCAGGCGGGCGCAACCTTATCGCTGCCTGAAGTCGGCGCAAAACTGGGAAGGAAGCGCGCCACGATATGACGATTGCGAATGGCATCAGCCGCATCGGCTGGATGAGCGGCGGCAAAGCGGCGCTGTGGAAAGACGAAGAGATGGCTGATGTCTTCACCAGCAAAGCCGTTTCGTTTATTGAGCAACACAAAGCGCGCCCGTTCTTTTTGTATTTTGCGTTGCAAGACCCGCATGTGCCGCGCGTACCGCATCCGCGCTTCGTCGGCAAATCGGGTATGGGGCCGCGCGGCGATGCGATTCTGCAAGCCGATTGGTGCGTCGGCGAGATTCTCGGCACACTGGAACGCTTGCAGCTTGCCCGCAACACGCTCGTCATTTTTACCTCCGACAATGGCCCGGTGGTGGACGATGGCTACAAGGACGAAGCGGTAGAAAAGCTGGTCAACCATAAAACCGGCGGGCCGTTTCGCGGCGGCAAATACAGTAATTTTGAAGCAGGCACGCGCGTTCCGTGGCTGGTGCGCTGGCCGGGAAAAATCCAGGCAGGCATGTCGTCTGCCTTAATGGCGCAAATGGATTGCCTCGCTACGTTTGCCGCGCTGACAAAGCAAGCGTTGACGGCGGCGGGAAGAGGCGATAGCCAAAACATCCTCCCGGCGTTGTTGGGGAAATCAAGGACAGGACGCCGTGCGTTTGTCGAGCAGGCCGGCTCGCTGTCGCTGCGCGCGGAGCAATGGAAATACATCGCGCATAATGACGGGGCCAAGCTGAATAAAAACACCAACATCGAACTCGGCAACGATGCCGACGCGCAATTGTACAATGTGCGCGCCGACCCCGGTGAGACACAAAACCTGGCAGCGCGTTACCCGCAGCGCGTCGCGCAGATGCAGGCGCGGCTGGAAGCTATCAAAAATTCCGGGCGATAAGCCAAAGTGAAATGCCCGGAATGTCAGTAATTTTGCCGAATGTTTTAGTCGCTTTGAATCTAGCGGGCAACCGAGGTTTCTTTGTGTCTTTGTAGATGCCACATGATGTAGAACCTGTTTGCAGTTATGTTAGGCGAGTCGCCGCAGGATCGCGAATGGCGCAAAGCCTGATCTTCGCCTCGCTGGTTCTCAGCAACCCTTCGCAGTTCTTCCATAACACGCGACACTGATTGAGCCACGCATTGGTGCGCTCGACCATCCAACGCTTTTTGACGACTACAAAGCCGTTCTTCTCCCGGCACGCTTCTTGGGCTTCCTGTTTTTGCTCCGGCTTGATTTTCGCCGCGATTTCGATCTGGATTTTCTCGCCCAGCCGCTCATTGAGTTGTCCCAGTGCCTGCTCCAAATACTCCTGCTGATAGCCGTGATCCAGCAGGATCGTTACCCTGTACCCCGCTGGCAACGCCAGAAAATACGCCTGCTGTTCCCGCCACAGCGCTAGCAAGCCTTCGTCATCGCTGACGCTCGCCTTCGTGCAACGCACAAAATACGGATTGCCCAGCACCTCTACCAACCAATGACGTTTGATCCCGTTCGTCGCTTTGTACCAACAATAGCCCTTCGTTTCCCGGTTGGCGGTGTCTGTGTTTTTCGCGCACATCGAATCGCCCATCAGCAAGCTTGGAGGTTCTTTTTTTTGTCGGCAATACGTTCCTGCTGCGCCAACTCGCGCAGCACTTTTTCCCACGTGCCATCCAATTGCCAGCGGCGAAACTGCGAGTAGACGGTTTGCCACTTGGGAAAATCCACTGGCAAATCGCGCCACTGACAGCCGTTTTTGAGTTGATGCAGGATTGCATTGACGAGGTCGTGTCGCGACAGGACGCTGTTGCAGGTCTTGCTCTTGGGCAACAGTGGTTCCAATCTCCCAAATTGCGTTTTGGTTAAATTCGTTGTGTATGCCATTGTCCCAGTAAAAACGAGTTCTTCGTAAACTGCAAACAGGTTCTATAGCTGTCTTCGAGGAGTTGGAAGCTTGTGGAAGGCGGACACGCAAGATGCATACGCACTAGGGGAAATCGGATTCCTTTGCGCGCCGCGAGTTGGTATACTGCGGCGCACGTCGCCCAGAATCCAGCCCCGCCGTGAGAACCTATGCACCACCTGTCCGAAGGGGAAGCGTATTATCGCTTATTGTTTGAAGTCACGCCGTTGCCCGTACTGGTTTATGATCTCGCCGATTTTTCCCTCCTGGATGTAAATCAGGCCGCGCTGGAAACTTATGGCTACAGTCGTGCGGAGTTTCTGCGCCTGACGATTGCGAACCTCTTGGCTCCGGCGGATTTCACTCGTGTGCAACAAGCCGTGCTGTCTCACCCCCAGCGCACCCGCGAAAAAGAATTGTGGAAACATTATCGTCGCAATGGCGAAGCCTTTGATGTTGAAATTACGGCCTATACAGTGGAACTAGGCACCCGGTTGGCGCGGCTGGTGATTGCTGAGGACGTAACCGAACGCCTGCGCGCCGAGGCGCAGCTGCGCGCCAGCGAACGGCATTACCGCGAATTGTACGAAAAGGCCAGCGATGCGATCTATACGCACGATTTGCAAGGGAATTTTACCTCAATGAATAAGGCCGGCGAGCGGTTTTTGGGCTACTCGCACAAAGAATTGCTCGACTTGAATATCGCCCACCTGTTGTCGCCCGAAGACCTGCTGCAAGCTCACCTGATGCTGGCGCACACTTTGGCGGGCGAACCGAACAACACCGCCTATGAAATGCGTGTGCGCAAGAAAGACGGACAGTATTTGACGACGGAAATCACTTCGACGCTGATTTATCAGGACGGTAGACCCATCGGCGTGCAAGGCATCGCCCGCGATTTGACCGAACGCAAACGAATGGAAGAACAAATCCGGCAGGTGCAAAAAATGAATGCCGTCGGGCGACTGGCGGGCAGTGTTGCCCACGATTTCAACAATCGCCTGACGGCAATTCTTGGCTTCACCGACTTATTGCTCAAACGCACAAGCGCGCCCGACCCGCGCCGTTATTACCTCGAACAACTCAAACTCGCCAGCGAGCGCGCCACCGATCTCACGCGCCAATTGCTGACCTTCAGCCGTCAGCCTACACAAGAGCCGCAAGTGCTGAACCTGAACGAAGCCGCCTCGGACTGGGGCAATCTGGTGCGCATCCTGCTCGGCGAAAATATCGAAATCCAAATTATCCTCGGTGCGGAAGTCGGTTTAGTGAAAGCCGATCCGGGGCAATTGGAACACGTAATTATGAATCTAGCGATCAATGCCTGCGACGCTATGCCCGGCGGCGGGCATTTTGTGCTGGAAACCACCGACATCGAAATCAGCGAATTGCAGGCACAATTTCATCCCGCGATTCCGCCGGGCAATTACGTGCGCCTGCTCGTCAAAGACACGGGCTGCGGCATGAACGACGAAACGCTCGCGCATTTGTTCGAGCCGTTTTTCACGACGAAACAACGCGGCAAAGGCACCGGGCTGGGCTTGTTTACAGCCTATGGAATCATCCGGCAAAGCGGCGGTTACATTGAAGTCAAATCTGCTGTGGGCGAAGGCACGTCGTTTCTGATTTACCTGCCGGTTGTGGAAGACGCCGATGCCGTCAATGCCACGCGCCGCGCCAGGGCTGCCGCCGCTCATCGGGAAACCGTGCTGTTGATCGAAGACGATGCGACCGTGCGCGAAGTGACGCGCGAGATTCTGGCTAGCGAAGGTTACCTGATATTGGAAGCGCCGCACGGACAGGCCGCGCTGGAATTGGCGATGCAGTACGGCGAACGCATTGAGCTGGCCGTGACCGATGTGCGGATGCCGGGTCTGAGCGGGTATGAAGTTGCGGAGAAATTACGGATTTTGCGCCCGCGCCTGCGCGTGCTGTTTATGTCCGCTTACACCGACGATGTGCGCGTGATGACGGCGGCGCAGTCATCATCCTTCGCCTTCCTGCAAAAACCGTTTACGGTGGATGGCTTGCTGCAAGAGGTGCGGGCGTTGCTGGAGGGAAGTGAAGAGACGGTGAGCGCGACGGCTTGAGTTGGAGCGTACCGGGCAGGAACCAGCTTTAGCTTGCTGACAGCAGGCGCGGCGCACACTGCTGCAAAACCGCGCGCAATCCCGTCAGGACAGCCTGTTCACTCTCTTCCTGCCGTACGATGCGCGCCTGCATCGCATTCTCTGTTAACAACTGCGCCCACGTCTCGGCAATCACGCCGCCGCTGGTCAAAAGGACGGATTGCCCGGCTGGCAAGAGGCCGTGCTTTTGCAAACCGTCAAAATCTTCGGCGATGTATGCGCCTATCAAATAGGCCAATCGTTCGTTCGGCGTGCAGTGGCCTTTTTGTTCGAGCAGCCGCACACAGAACAGCGCGCGGGCTAAACCCGACTGCCGCTGTTCGCGCATTCCGGCGGCTGCCCATTCCGGCGCGATAGTGGCGGGGCGTTCGTGCGGCACGGCGCTGGCTAAAATGGTTTGCGTTTGCGTGGTGTAGATCAGCTCGCCAGTCAGTGACGTAACGCTTGCCGCGATGCGCCGCGCGGCGTCCAACTGAATCGCTTTCCAATGCGAGCCGAGATTGAGTACAGTGCAGGGCGGCTCGGCCAGTCCCAATTCCATCAATCCCGCGCACAATGTTTCTTCACCGCGCATCACATCTACGTTGGCCACAGAATTGAAATCGCATTCGGCTGCGCCGCTGCGCACGCCCGGCACGAGCAGTACAGGCAAAGGCGTCACGGCAGGGAATTGCCATGTTTGTGTTGCTGCTGCCAACTCCGGCAATCCGGCAGGTGCGGGCAAATGCGGCACCTCGGCCAAGCCGAGCGCGGACGTAATCATTCCGGCAGCGACCACACACGACGCGGATTCCTGCGCCTGCACTTCCAGCAGCAAGTCGCGCAGCGCCGCTTGCAAGCGGGTCGTGGAGCCATCGCGCGCCGAATCGCGCACACCAACCATCGTGCTGGCGTGCGCGCGGATTTCTTCGCCGTGCATCAACCAGACGCGCGTGTTGGTCGTGCCAGCGTCAACAAAAATTGCGTTGTTCATTGGGGATTCATCGCTGCTACGAAAGCGGCTGTTCGTTCGCGCAACGTTGTCAAACTGCCATCCGCCAAAATGTCTTTGCCAAGTAATTCCGAGCCAATGCCGACCGCCCACGCGCCAGCGGCCAAATAATCGCGCGCCGTTTCCGGCGTCACGCCGCCCGTCGGTACGAGCCGCACGTCATTCAGTGGCGCGCGTACGGCTTTGACGTAACTCGGCCCCAGCGAAGTCGCCGGAAACAACTTCACCGCATCCGCGCCCGCCTGCACAGCCGTAACGATTTCCGTCGGCGTGAAAGCACCGGGCAAGGAAACCAGGCCGCGCTCTTTGCTCGCCTGAATCACGCGCGGGTCACAGTTGGGCGAGACGATAAATTGTCCGCCTGCTTCCGCAACCTGCCGCACTTCCTCCGGCGTCAACACGGTGCCTGCGCCAATCGCGCAGCGCGCGGCGAAGGCGGCGGCAAGCTGGCGAATTTTGTTGAGCGCATCCGGCGAATTCAACGTGACTTCGACGGCAGTTAAGCCGCCCTCAATCATCGCGGCGACCATTTCCGTTTCGCGTCCGCCAAAGTCGCCGCGCAGGATCGCGACCACGCGGCCTGCTTCAATCGTGGCAAAAGCATTTTGAGGATTCAGCATAAGAAAGTTTTGTCCTGTCACGCGAAGCGCCTGGGAGCGCACGCGGCTCGCGTGCTAAAACGTGGAACGCGTATCCGCTCCGAGAAAGGCTACGGCTTAGCACGCTTTAGCACGCGAGCCGCGTGCGCTCCCAGGCGCTTCGCGTTTATGATCCGTACGCTTCTTTAACGCGCGCTTGCAGGAAGGCGAAATCGCGTTGCACGGCGACGAGCGTGTTGTCTTCGATTTCGGCAGGCATTTTGCCCGCTACGTCGTATTCGATGTGCAGTGAAATTGGCCCGTGAAAGTTGGCTTGTCTGAGCGCCTGAAAATACGCCTTCCAGTTCACCGCGCCCTCGCCGAGCGGGCAATTGCGCTGCGTCCATCCTTTGCTGGTTTTTTCGGGATACGAATCTTTGACGGCAATCATCTTGAGCCGTGGTGCGGCTAAGTTAAGCGCGATTTTCCAGCCCGCGCCGCCGCCTTCCGCTACGGCGTGCCGAATGTCGAAATAATAGCCGACCCATTTCGGCGGCAAACTGTCAATCACATTAGCCACGTCCCACGTCGGCGCGCCGATGTAACCTTCGTGATTGTGAAAGCCGAGTTGCACGCCGCATTCCTGACTCAGTTCGGCCAGACTCGTGAAGGCCGTCATCGCCTGATCCAGTTCGCGGCGCACGTCGGCAAAAGCGTATTTGTAGTAGCCGGGTTTGCAGTAGGGAATACGCAGCTTGCCAGCGGTTTGCAGAACCGGTTTGGCGTTCGCGTCCTGCGCGGAAAGCAGTTCCGTCGTAATCATCGGCACGCTAACGCCCTCGTCTCGAATTGCCGCGACCGCTTTCGGCAAATCTTCTGCCGCACGCTCCGGCAGCACGTGGCCTTTCGCACGCACGGTCAAATCCACGCCGCCGAAGCCCAGTTTTTTGACCGTTTGCCCCAACCGTTGCCAGTTCAGATGCGGCAGATGCTTCGAGAATAAACAGAACGTGCCGTTGAAGCCGTTGGCAAACGCGATTTCTGGTAACGCTGCTGCGGTTGCGGCAGCCGCCGCTGTTTTGAGAAAGTCTCGTCGTGTGTTCATAAGAAAATGGGGGACAGTCCGCCTGCCTGTCTCAGTCGCTGTTTTGTTTTGACGCCTGGACAGGCGAGCCGCCTGCCCTGCGTTTATGCCATCGTCGGGAATTTGTACGGCGCGCGATATTTGTAACTCAGCAACCGATTCGCCGCTTCATTGTTCGTGAAACGTTCGGCTTTCGCGTCCCATTCCAAATATGCTTTTTGTTTGTAGGCGATGTTGCCGAGCAGGCAGGCGGACGTGCTGCGATGCCCGGTTTCGATGTCGCAATTCGCTTTTTGGCGGGATTTTACCGCGTCCAGAAAGTTGCGCGCGTGATGGCGTGTGTCGGCATCGCCCGCGCCTTTCTTGGCCTCGATCATCAGCGCTGCGCCTTTGCGCCAGCCGCTGTCCAGCGAACGATCCAAGGGCGTGCGGGCGAAAAACTCGAACTGATTGATATTGTCCGGCACGATTTCGTAGCCGTTGCTTTGCAAATACAACGTGCCTTTCGTGCCGCGAAATTCGATCTCGCCGCGATTCAAGCCTGCCGCGTGTGAATTGGCATTGATCTGCGTGAAGGTTACGAGCGTGTTGCCCGGATACAGCCACGACACTTCAATCGTGTCGGGAATCTCGCGGTTGTCCTCAATCGCCAATTTGCCGCCCATTGCCGTCACTGCCGTTGGCGCGTCCTGTCCCAAGCCCCAATGAATCGCGTCCAGATAATGTACGCCGAAATTCGTCACCTGCCCGCCCGAATAATCCCAAAACCAGCGAAAGCGATAGAACGTGCGGTTTTTGTTGTAGGCTTTGAGCGGCGCTGGCCCCAGCCACGCTTCCCAATCGAAATCTTTCGGCGGCGCTTCGTCCGGCGGGTTGCCGATGCCTTTCGGCCATTCGTTTTGAATATGAAACGCGCGCACGGCCATCACTTTGCCCAGGTAGCCGGAACGCACAATCTCGCACGCCTCGCGCACGAACGAAGCCGAACGGCGATGAATGCCTACCTGGGTGACGCGCTTGTGCTTGCGCGCCGCGTTGACCATCGCGCGGCCTTCGTTGATGGTCAGCGAGAGCGGCTTTTCGACATACACATCCTTGCCGGCCTCGCACGCCTGAATCATTTGCAGCGCGTGCCAATGATCGGGCGTGCAGACCGCGACGGCATCAAGGTCTTTCATCTCAATCAGCTTGCGATAGTCTTTAATGTGCTTGGGATTCGTGCCGATTTTTTTGGAGGCAAAATCCATATACGGCTGATAGATGTCGCACACGGCGGGAATCTCGCAATCCGCCTGTTTCAAAAACGCATCCAACACCTGATCGCCCCGATTGCCGAGCGCGATAAAGCCGACTCGTACCCGCTCATTCGCTCCCAAAATTTTGTTGTAACTGAGCGCCGTCGTGACGCCCGCCACTGCTGCTGTTTTCGTAAAATCTCTGCGATTCACAAACCCTCCTGATTGAAAACATCCCGTAACATACGCCGCTTATCCGCTGTCCTACAAATTGCCCTGCCGTCGTTGTACGGCAATGTAGCGGGCGCTGCGCACGGCGAGCGCGGCAATCGTTAAGGTCGGATTCTTTTCCGGGAATGTCGTGAAGCAACTCGCATCCACGACGAACAGATTTTTCACTTCGTGCGACTGGCAATACGAATTCAGCGCCGACGTTTTGGGATTCCTGCCCATTCGCACTGTGCCGACTTCGTGCGAGGCAAAGCCGCCGATTTCGTTGGCGAAATTATTCAACACCAGTTCCGCGCCGAGAGCTTCGTAAATTTGCTGCGCTGTGCCGACAATGGCTTTGAAAAGCGCGCGATCAGTCGAACTGAATTCAAAATGAATCAGCGGGATCGGAATGCCGAATTTGTCCACTTTGTTTGGGTCAGTCGTGACACGATTGGTCGGGCGATGTTCGACCTTGCCGTAACCGCCCATCTGAAACATTGCGCCGTGCAATTCACGCACGCGGTTTTTGTAGCTCGCGCCAAACCCGGCAACGCTTTTCGCGTGATGCGGCGTGCGGCGCGAGGCGTAATTCATTTGATAGCCGTAGCCGCCCGCGAAATCTTTGTGCTTGTCCACGAAGCGCGGAATGTAGGCGTGATCCGTCACGCCATCGCCCTGCCACGTGTCGGTTTTGACTAAATTTTTGAGATAGCCGGTAAAGGTTGTCTGCGAATGCCCGCCGAGGTAGCGGCCTACGATGTCGTTGTTGTTGGCAAGGCCGTTGGGATACTTTTCGCTTTTGGAATTCAGGAGCAGGCGGGCGGATTCAATCGAAGCACAACTAACGACAACGATTTTGGCTGCGACTTCTTCAACCTTGCCGGTCGTGCGATCAATGAACGAAACACCGCTTGCCAGCCCGTCTTTATTGACTAAAACTTCACGCACGAGCGCGTTGGTGCGTAGCGTCAGCTTACCCGTTGCCAGCGCGTCGGGAATCACGGTGATGTCGCTTGACCAAATCGCGCGCACGTCGCAGACATCCATACAATGCCCGCAGTAATGACACGCGCCGCGATTCTTGCGGCTTTTCAGCAGCACGGCTTTGCGGGAAGAAATGAGATTGAGGCCGATTTTTTGCAGGCGTGGCTTGGCAAATATTTCAGCGCAACGAAGCGGCGGCGCTTCCGCGACGAAATTGCCGTCGGGCAAATGCTTCAAATTCTCGCGCGTGCCAAAGACGTGCATCTCCTGCTCGACGTAGTCATAAAACGGCGCGATCTCTTCATACGTCAGCGGCCAATCCTCTTCAACACCATTGACCGACCATTCGCGAAAGTCGTCGGGTGCGAAACGGTACGTCGCCGCGTTCCAATGAAACGTGCGCCCGCCCAGATTGCGCACGCGATTTACGGCGATTTTGTCGCCCTGAAATTCGATGTGTCGTTCGATTTCGTCCGGATACATCGCCGCCTGATGCCGAAAGCCAAAGCCGCGTTTGGGCAATTCATACGGCCAGGCGTGATTGTTCATTTCGGCGACCTCAATCTTGCGCCCGCCTTCGAGCAAAATGACTTCTGCCCCGGCAGCCGTTAACTCCTTCGCCATAAATCCGCCCGCCGCGCCGGAGCCAATGACACATACATCGTAGATTTTTCGCGCTTGCAAGTTCATAGGGAAACGTTGTGATGGCGTAGTTATTCCATATCTCTGCACAGAAGAAAAGAGCCTGCAAAAAAATGACGTAAAGTGACAGGATTTGGCGACTGTGTATGAAATTTATTCTCCTTTGTCACAAGCAAGTGTCTAATTTGCAATAGATTAAACAAGAAGGAGAAAAATTTAATCACTTTGAAGAATTTAACTTGCTTTAAGATGTCGAATTGATTACACTGCGCGTGCTTTTTCGGTAGTAGTTATTGGTCAAGCGAAAAACAATGTGAGGTCAACGGGGCGACGGATCATTGTTTTTCGCTTGTTTGTTTTTTGGGATTAGGTTTGGCGAAGAGGAGCTTGTTGCGGCCTTGAGTTATGACACTCTCAGCACGCAACAAACTCGGAAAAAGCCGCTACTGCCCGACCTGCCGTTTGCGACCTGCCATTTGTTTACTCATCACGTATACGCCACCAGAAAAAGAACCGATGCACATCTGCGTTGAATCAAATGGGTCTGCACTCATCGTGTAAAGCGGCTGGCTCGGCAGGCGCTGCGTTTCGATGGGTTCCCAGGAATGGCCTTTGTCGGTGGAGCGATATAATCCGCCTTGACGTTGGTCGCCGACGTAGAGTTCATCGGGATTGCTGGGATTAATGGCGATGGCGCGCGTATACATTGCCGTGCGCATCCCGTTGCCGCGTTGCGTCCAGGTTTTGCCGCCATCGTAGGTAAGGAAGAATCCTTCGTTCGCACCGACATAAATCGTTGCCGGATCGCGTGGGTCGCAAAGGACATTCAGCACGCGCAGTGGTTTGTTGACAATCATCATCGGCGCAAAACTTTCGCCGTTATCGTGCGACACAAACAGCGCGTCATCGGTTCCCACCAGAATCACGCCCGGTGCCAACGGATGCGTTGTGACGACGTTGAAGTAGGGATGCAGCGGCGTTTCAAATTTGAGCTGTTTCCAGCCTTTCTTTTCGTCGCGCGTGATGAATAAGCCATCCCACGTCGCCGCAATCAGGCCAGGTGTTTCATCGGCAGTGCGCGGATAAATCGGTGCGACGGAGAAAATCTGTTTGTCTAATTCTACCTTGTCGTCCGGCGGCGGTGGCGGTTCGGTTGGTTCGGGCGGCGGTGGCTCCACCGGTTTTTTGATAATTGGCGCACGTGGTTTGGCGGTCGTTTTGCCTTTGGCGGCGGGTTTGCGTTGCACTACGTTTTTGATCGGTGTGACGGGCGCGGGCGGCGTCGGTGGCTGTTCCTGCACTTTCACGACTTTGGCCCAGCTTTGCGCGTGATCGTCTGAGCGATAGAGGCCGTGATTCGTGCCTGCATACAAGGTTTCAGGATGTTCGGCGGATTGATACAGCGTGTACACATCGCC
Organism: Blastocatellia bacterium; assembly: GCA_046331525.1. Classification (GTDB taxonomy): domain Bacteria; phylum Acidobacteriota; class Blastocatellia; order RBC074; family RBC074; genus JAFDVL01. The sequence goes on along the minus strand of JAXLQQ010000021.1, from coordinate 58,801 downwards.
AATGCCCATCCCGCGCCCCGCTTGTTGCCACGTCAGGCCGCCGTCTTCGCTGACGAAGAGGCCGCCGTTCGCATTGTCAAAAATTACGCCCGCATAGACACGCCCGCGTTCGGTGCGGTCGTGCGCGACGACGCGAATCTGGCGATTGATGAAACCAAGGTTGCTCGGCTCAAACGTTTCTCCGCCGTCCGTGCTGATAAGAATGCCGCTGTCTTCGGTGCCGATGTAAATGCGGTCGGGTTGTTCAGGATGCGCGGCGACGGCGTGAATGACTTGTTTGCGACTTGTCACCAAGCCCCACGTTTGCCCGCCATTCGTCGAACGCCACAAACCTTCGGTCGTGCCTGCGAAAACGACTTCCGGTCGTGCCGGGTGTTGGTAAATGACGTGCGTGCGTCGGCTCGTGAACGGAATACCGGACAGCTTTGTCCATTTGATCCCGGCGTCCAGCGTTTTATAAATCCCGCTGCACGCGCTCATAAACACGGATTCAGGATTTGTGCCGTCAATGCGGATGCAAAAGATGTCGGAATCGTCCAGCACGCCGTTGTCTTTGTGGCCGAAGCGTTCCCAGGTCAAGCCGCCGTCGTGCGTCTTCCACGGCAGATGCGTCGTGCCGACATAAATCGTATTCGCATCGCGCGGGTCAGTGGCGACGGAGTGAAAGTTGCGCAGTTCAGGATCGTTTTCCGGCGTGATGCGTTCCCACGACGTGCCGCGATCTTTTGAGCGATAAATGCCATCGCGCGCGGCGACCAATAACACATTCGGGTCTTTTGACGATTGCACTAGCCCGCGAATCGAACGCCCGTGCATTACTTCAATTTCGCGCCAGCTTTCGCCGTCATCCGTGCTGACAAAAATCGCACCGCCGGTTGCATCGCTAACGGCGTTTTTGATTTGAATTGCGCCGATGTAAATCACTTTCGGTCGTTCGTTGTCGAAATGAATCAGGTTCAGCGCATAACCCGGCGCATTCACGCCTGGTTTTACCCGTTGCCACGTAATGCCTTCGTCGGTGGAGCGAAAGAGTTGTCCGTCATTGGTGCCGACTAACAAACGGCGGCTGTTGCGTGGATCAAGGGCGAGTGACGCAACATCACCGCCAAACGGCCCGCTCATCCGCCACACCCGTTCCTGCCCTGCCGAAACCGTCGAAGCCGTTTCCATCGCGTCCGTAACAGAAACCGTCGCGCCCAATCTCGTCCGAAAGGCTTCGTTATCAAAAGCAATTTGCGATTGTCCCAGGCTGGGCAGCCCGGTGAGAAAGACCAGAAAAAGTGCGAGTAAGTGAGAAAAGGGAAACGAAACGGATTGCCGAAGCGATGCAAAATGAACTCCTCATCAAAGCTAGCAAAGGGGGCAAAATCTCGTGCCAAACAACTTGCGGTAGTTGGAACCTCACTGCCGCAAAAACGTTGCCAGCGGGTGGGGACAACGGCAACATCAAACAATAGGTATCTTACCTTATCTTGCCCTCACTTGGCAGCAACGAAAAAAACGATTTATTGACACTCGTTTTCCGTGCGTGCTAGAGTGCGCTCGTTTTCCCGGCCCACAAAATTCCCGAACAACCCCGACGCCTAGCGGCTCCCATTAACCAACCGAGAAAAAGCATGTCAAGTATTGATGATTTGTTAGGGATTGCTGTTCGTGAAGGTGCCTCTGACCTGCACCTGAAAGCAGGATGTTTGCCCGCGATTCGGGTGAACGGGGAAATCCGTCCAGTGCGCAACTGGCCGCGCCTGACGCAGGAACACACATTAACGATTTCCTTTGCCGTGATGAACAACAAGCAAAAGGAAAAGTTCAAGGAGCAAGCCGAAATTGATGTTGCCTACAGCGTGCCGGGTTTGGGGCGCTTTCGTTGCAACATTCATCAGCAACGCGGCACGGTCGGTTTGGTCTTTCGTATCATTGCGACGGGTGTGAAGACGGTGCAGGAATTGAAACTCCCGCCCGTGCTGAATCAAATTGCCGAAGAGCGGCGTGGCTTGATTTTGGTGACGGGGACGACCGGTTCCGGCAAATCCACTTCGCTGGCTGCGATCATTGACCAGATCAACACGACGCGCAGTTGCACGATCATCACGATTGAAGACCCGATAGAATTTCTGCACAAAGACAAACGCTCGTTTGTCATTCAGCGCGAAATTGATGTGGATGCCGTCAGTTTCAAATCCGCGTTACGCGGCGCGCTACGGCAAGACCCGGATGTAATTCTGGTCGGCGAAATGCGCGATTACGAAACAATTGAAACCGCGCTGATGGCGGCGGAAACCGGGCACCTCGTGCTTTCAACCTTGCACACGCTCGACGCGACGGAAACGATTCAACGCATTGTTACGGTCTTTCCGCCGCATCAACAGCAAGGCATTCGCCTGCAACTGGCGGGCGTGTTGCGCGCTGTCATTTCGCAGCGCTTGGTTCGTTCGGCGGATGGGCGCACGCGCGTGCCAGCGGTCGAAGTGATGCGGGCGACGGAAACGATTCGCGAATGCATTATCTACCCCGAAAAAACGCGGCTGATGCGCGATGCGATTGCTAAAGGCCGCACACAATACGGCATGCAAACCTTCGATCAGTCGTTGTTTGAATTGTTCACGCACGGCTTGATTACCTACGAAGAAGCGGTGCTCGGTGCAACGAATTCCGAAGACCTCAAATTGCAACTCAAAGGCTTTGTCACCTCTGGCAATGAAGATCAGGCGCGGTTAGTTGGTGCGTAGTTAGACTCTCCTGCCAGGATCGTTTACGATGCCCGCATGCAGGATAAGCCCTACGAAAAGACGCTGGCCCGCGCGTTTAATTTGCTTTCGGCCAAACCGCGCAGTGTTGCCGAATTGCGAGAACGCCTGCTCGAAAAAAAATGGGCGGATGCCGACGTTGTCGCCCGCGTTATCGCCCGTTTGCAGGAACTCGGCTACCTCAACGATGAACAATACGCCGAGCAATTCGCCAATTCCCGCTTAGCCACGAAACCGCTCGGACGCTCCCGCCTGCGCCGCGATCTGCAACGAAAAAAAATCGCTGCCACGGTTATTAATCAAGCTTTGGAAGAAGTCTACACTGACCACGACGAAGGCACGTTGATTGAACAAGCCATTGCCAAACGCACGCGATTGCGCGGCCAGCCCGCGACTCGCGAAGCGGCGAAAAAACTCTGCGATCATTTGTTGCGATTGGGATTTAGCTACGATCTGGTGCTGCGCAAGGTGCGCGAAGCAGCGCAAGCCGAGGTGGAAGAAGACGGCAATTAGTTTGCGAGTTCCATTCCCACTAAACGCGGCAACGCTTTTCCAATTTCATCATTCACGACTAAATCAGCAATATCATCCAGCGGCGTCGGGTCGCGGTTGATGATAATGAGGTGCGCGCCCGCTTGTTTGGCGAGGGCAGGGAATGACGCTGCCGGATGGACGACCAACGACGAGCCAACGGCGATGAAGACATCACAGGCATAACAGGCTTCGGCAGCGCGCTGCATTTCTTCAACGGGCATTGCCTGCCCAAAAGAAATGGTTGCCGCTTTTAGCAGTCCGCCGCATTTCTCGCATTCGGGGGCAAGGTCGCCATTGTGAATGCGCGCAACCGCTTCATCCATTGAGATTCGCCTTGCGCACGATAAACAAACCGCTTCGGTGGTCGTGCCGTGCAGTTCAATGACTTTGGTCGGATCGTGTCCCGCGCGTTGATGCAGTCCGTCAATGTTTTGCGTAATCATCGCCAGCAACTGCCCGCGCTTTTCCAGTTCGACAAAGGCGCGATGCCCGGCGTTTGGTTGTGCATTGCGCATTTCGGGCCACGCAATAGCTTTTTGTCGCCAGGCTTCGATGCGGTCGGCTTGGCTGCTGACGAAGTCCTGATATTGAATCATCCGATTATTCGCCCACACACCGTTGGGGCTGCGGAAGTCGGGGATACCAGATTCAGTGGAAATGCCCGCGCCCGTGAATCCGACGATGCGTTTGGCTTGGGCAATAACTGCGATAGCTGCGGCGAAATTCATACGACTCCTGAGACGATTTAGTAAGAGCGCCGCAATACGTCAGGTCAAAGTGACGGCGCACGGCATTTCGGCGGCGCGAATTATGACCGAAGCAATGATGAAATGCGAGCAGACCCCTGATTTTATTGTGTTTCGTGCGTTTTGGCACGGTGCCAAAATCGTGGCACGCCGTTCGCTTTTATCTTCGGCGTAACAAGGGCGCCTGGTGATTGTCGTCGTAGTTTTTGTTGGGTTGTTCGGCGGCGACAATCCGGGGCCACCAGGCGTCCTGTTTCATTCCTCTCACCTTGACCGCCGTTTGCTTCATTCTTCCGCCTCCAACAAGGCGCGCCCGAAGCGAACACAACAGGCGGATACCGCACTAAAAACCAAAAATCCCGCACAATAAAAAGCCTTCCATTCGCCCACCTAAACCATCCCACCTTTTTTTTATGGGCTGCCAAGACAAAAGACTCGTGCGAATCGGTGTGACCAACGCGCACGAGCCGTGAGTTGCAGCAGGGAAGAAAATTGTAATTGCTTAGATCATTATCAGCGCGCGCTGGCACGACGAACGGAAGCCGCCGCTTTCGTCAGTTCTGCTTTGACTGTCAGATTGCTGCCTGCGCCGATATTCAGCGTGCGGCTCCACGCCGCGTGATGAGCGCTGCGCACAGTGATTGTGTGCATTCCCGCAGGCAGTTTCAGCAGCGCGGGCGTGTTGCCGTAATAGGCATCGTCCACTTCGACCTCTGCGCCGCCGGGTTCCGACAGCACGTTGATCGTGCCGAAATCAACTTGCCCCGTTGCCGCGTGGCGCGTTGAGGCAGCAACTATGCCGCCGCCGTTGTTCTCAATGCGCTGGACGGTAGCCGGTGTTGCCGAAGCCGCAGCCGTTGCCGCATTAATCATGCGGTCGCCATCCACAAAAGCGGCGACGTGCTGCCCGCGTGGAATCTCAACGTTTTTTCCTTTCATTAGCAAAAAGAACGGCGCGGCAGGCCAGAAGAAAAGCACCGAAGCTGTCGTAGCCACACCGACCGCTGCGCCACGTCCTTTGCCCTGCGCAACGGAATTGGAGCGCAGCGGCACCTTCGAGCCGTCTACGGCTTTGACGTAATCAATCTGGACGGCCAGCTTGCCGCCGCGCCCCATTGTCTTTTTGCCTTCTGCTTCCGTGATCGTACCCCACGCGGGCGCGCCTTCAGCGATGACAACGACATCGTCCACTTTGATTTCATCGAGCACTTGAAAGCTGATGGTTTGCCCCGCCTGCACGGTGCCGGAACTGAGCGCCTGCATTAGTTTCAAGCGCACCTCCGTGCCTTCTGGCAACTTGGCTTGCAACGGCGTTTGTGCCAGGGCGAAGCGAGGCAACAGCAGTAATGTTGTGACGATAGCTAAGCCGTGTATTGCGAGTTGTTGGATTGTGCGTTTCATAAAGCCGTTTCTCCTTATTGACAAAAGTATCGCAACCTTCCCGTCTGCGTTGTGATGAAAGGAAGTGCGCTGCCAGGCACGCAAACGAGACATTTGCGCTATGGTTATGGATGCTGCATCCAGAAATCGTAGTAGCCGTTGCCGCTGTAGGCCGCCACGCGCCAACTGTAATAACCGGGCGCGCCGAAGTAGTTGATTTGCTCATTGGCCGTACTGCCTTCTGACTTGGCCACCACCATCCACTCCGTACCGGCCCACCACCACAGATACAAATCAAAATCAGCGTTCGTCGGCCCGCGCAACCAGCCGTTGACGTAGCCGACGCCATTGCTCCAGAAATAGCCGCCGTCCGGCTCAAACGCTTCTTTGTCGTTCCCGACCAAGAGGCCGCTGTAGTGTGTGCAATTTGTGCAGGGAGCCGCCGTTGTCGGCTGAAACTGCGAATAAAGCAGTAGGTTCGGCGTGCCTGCCGGATCGCTTATGCGTCCGGCTGTAGCATTGCCGAGAATGGCTGCGGACACGGCGGCAGGCGTGGCGGTCGGATGTGTTTCCAGATACAGGGCGGCAGTACCCGTTACGTGCGGCGTTGCCATCGAAGTGCCGCTCATCACCTGGCTGGCATAGTCGCTGGCAATACCTGCACTCGTGATGCCGGAGCCGGGCGCGAAAATGTTGACGCAGGAACCGTAGTTGGAAAACGATGCCCGCGCATCCGTATTGGTCGTGGCTCCAACCGTGATCGTGCCTTCGGCGCGCGCGGGCGAGATGTTGCACGCATCCTCGTTATCATTCATCGCGCAGACGACATACGTCACACCTGCGGCGATGGAGTTTTTTACTGCCTGATCCAGCGCATCAGAAGCCGGTGCGCCGAGGCTCATATTGGCAACCGCTGGTTTGATATGATGCGCTGTGACCCAATCTACACCTGCGATGATCCAGGATTGCGCGCCGCGCCCGTCGCAATTCAGCACGCGCACTGCATACATCCGCACGTCTTTAGCCACACCGTAGGTCGCACCGCCGATAGTGCCTGCGACGTGCGTGCCGTGGCCCGCGCAGTCATTGGTGTTTTGCCCGTCGTTAACGGCATCGAAGGCGGGAATCACGCGCCCCTGAAATTCCTGATGCGTGCGTCGCGCACCGGTATCAATGACGTATACATTCACACCGCGCCCCGTCGCCTGCGCGTTGTATTGTTGATCCAGCGGCAGGTTGCGCTGATCAATCCGATCCAGTCCCCAGGGCGCACCGGTTTGCAGGCTCTCTGTCTGACTTTGCTCGGCGCGCGTGTCAATTTGGATTTCGGCATCTTCTTCAACGAATGCGACGCGCTCATCCTGACTGAGTGCCCGTGCCTGTTCCGGCGTCATATTCATCACATAACCGTTGAGTGCGTGTTGGAAGCTGCGTTCGATGCGTGCCCCAAACTGCGTAGCAAAGGCATCACCCACTTCGGCGACGGCGCGTTCGCGCGTCGTGTAACTTACCGCATCATCGCGCAGCACCACGATATAACGGTTGGGAATTGCGTTCTGACGTGGCCGCAATTTCCGCTGCGACGTCTCGCGCCGCTGGGTTCCGCGCTGGGCAAAGGTTAAGAAGGGCAGGCCAACAGCCAGCAGGTTCAGGGACAGCAGCGCCAGGCCAAAGGCGCGATGGAATGGGCGCAGCTTGCGCAGGAAGTAGTTCATATGGTTCTCCTTCGTGAATTGAAATTGTTGGTAGTTGTGTTTCTGTTTTATTTAAGCAGGCCGTCGGGGATTGCCATCCGCTGTTGCGGTGGCAACGGCGACAGCAGAATTTCGCGCCGTTCGCCCCGTGGATTTTCCGGTGTGTAAATCATCAGATGTTCGTTCAGCCCGTGTCCCTCCAGCACGCGCGCTTCCACCGTCATCTGCCCATCCTGGCGTCGCGCGAGCGAAAGCGGGACGCCGTATTTTTCCATCCGCATTTGGCGCGCCTTACGCAGCATCGTGATGGCTTGCGCTTGTCGTCCGGCGACAGCGGCGAAGGATTGACTGGCAGCATTGCCTTCCGGCGGCAGCGGTGGATGGTAGTCCGCTAGCGTGCCATCGGGGCGAAAGACGAGCAGGCCGTGATTGTTGAGCGGGGTTGCGCCATCGCCACGCCCCTGCGTCAGTTGCACGCGCACGAGCGTTTGATTCGTGCCGCGCCCGAAGCCGAAACGATTGGCGTACGTGACGCTTTGCAATTGCAGGCCAAAGTCAGGGCCGGGGCCGAATTGATCTAAGTTGTCTTGCAGGAACGCTTCGATTTGCTTTTCCGTACACCAATGCGGCAGCCAGAGCGGCGGCAATGACGCTTCGTGCGTCAACCACTCCTGCACCAAATCAGCGGTCAGAATTTCGCGTCGCAGAAATTCATTCACCAGCAGTTGCTGGTAGCGACTGTGAAAGAATTCCTTGTCCACTTTCAGATATGCCTTGCCGACATCTGCGAGCGACATCTCATTTTCGGGCGTGTAATCCGCCGTGCGCAGCAAAAAGACGCCCATTATGTCGCCGGCCTGTTGCAGGGCTTCGACTTCGCTGTGGTTGCGCTTCAGTTCATCGTAAATCGCCAGAAAGATTTTGTACGCGGCACCCGTGAGCGGTTTCGAGCGGTCGTGAACTTCCTCTTCGGTGTCCGAAATTTTTAGGTCGTGAAAGGCGTCGCGCATGCCAGTGCCGGTGCCTACCAGATACGCGAAGATTTCCGCCATACGGGTCAGTGAGTTGGATTGATTCAGATTGCCATTGGTTTCAGCCAGTAACGTGCCCGCGCGTTCCCGCTTGCGCAGCGAAACCCACATTGCCATTTGATCTCCCAAAGACTCACTCCAGACTGTGAAGCCGTTTCCGTGATGCGTGTTCGGTTTGAGCACGTGATGCAGGGCGTGCCCGGATTCGTGCGCGACCATCTCCCACGAAGTGGCAGTCTCAAACAGTTTGACCTGTGTTTCTCCGGGCAACCGGTAGGGCACAACGCCGAAAAACAGTTCGCGTGCGCTGGGACTGTAAAAAGCATTGAGGTCAATGAAGACATGCGGTTCGATGTTGAGCCGCCCGTCCGGCCCCCAGCGCAGTTCGCGGCCCGCCCAGGCTTCTCCCGCGTCTTTGGTGAAATTGGCTGCCTCAAATGCGGTGGTTGCTCCCAGGCGTAACTGATTCGGCTGCCAAACCTGCAATCCGTCTCGCAAAACGATTTTGCCGTCAGCACCACGCTCGGGCGTGAACAATGGGAAACGCGCTTCGTGCGGAAATCGGAAATCACCCTGTTCGTTCGACGCCTGATTGAAGGGATACGGGTTCCAGGCAAATTTTTGAAATTCGCCCTGCGCATCGCGCCGATAAATGTAAGTTTCTTCGCTGATAGAGACGGTCGGGCCAAGTAAGCTAAAGGGGCGGTCATCTTCGCCCGCGCCCAGCTTACTCGCGCGAATGTCGTCTATCACAGCGGTCGCTACGGTTGGATCATCGCGGTAAGTGGAAATAGGAATGGCCGCGCCTCTGGTCGTTCTTGTCCGGGCCTGCATCGCAGGCAGCGTGCCGAGCAGCAGGGCCAGTGCCAGCAGGCTGGTGAGCAGCAATCGTTTGTGCATAACATTTCTCTCCTGTCGTTTCAGTCATTGTGCGGTGCTTCGTCGCCCGCTTGTTTCGCTTTCATCCCGTACTGGCCGGAATGCACAAGGCATCACACAAATATTTTGATAGGAGAAAAAAGTTCGGGAAGGGAAGGGGAAAGGTTGGAGATTAAGGCGATTGCCTTTTATCCGATTTCAAATCCGCGATCTCAAATCCCAACGGGAAAGCCGGGTGTTTCCAGCACGCGCCGGGCTTGCGCAAGGTGCCGTCGTTCGTGCGCCACAATCAGGCGGCAGGCGTCCAGCACGCTGTAGGTCACGAGGCTGGCGAAAGGCGAAGTCATCACGACATTGCCAGCCTGCGCCAATGCGTTGAAGCGGTCAGTCAGCGCGTGTTGCCGCGTCACGAAGCGGGCAATAATCTGCTCATCAATCGCGCTGGTCGTTGGTCTGGCGGTTGCGGGAGCTTTGAGTTTTTGTTTCGCCTGCGGCGAAACGGCTTTAATCATCAGTTTGCCAAACAGCGCGGGCAGCACGGGCAAACGCTCGAAAACGCCGGGCCGATGCGTGTCCGCGAGCGCCTTATCCATGGCCTGCAACATCTCCTGATTCGCGTTCAGTAAATGATCCAGACATTGCGCCACGCTCCACGCTTCGGCGTGGGGTTGCCAGTTAAGTTGTGCGGTACTCAGGTGACTGAACATTTGCTCTGCGTCTGCCGCAATGGCGGCGGCTTCGGCGCGTATTTCTGTCAGTGACAGTTGGGTGAAATCTGAAATCATTGCCTACTCTTGATTCATTTTTTTACGACATTGAAATAATAAAAGCGCACGTCTTCCGTTTGCTGCGTGTTGGTCACGCCTTGCAGCGTGATTTCGTATGGCCCATCGCGCAGCAAACGACTTGGCAACGTCAGCGAAAGCGCGAGTCCACGCGGTTGCAACCGCGCGCGCGTCCAGATGGGCGCGCCTTGCAAGGTACTGATTTGCACGCGATAGCTCGCGTAATCATCGCTGCGTTCCAGTCCGATTTGTAGCTGCACTGTTTGCGCCGTGGACGGTAACGTCAACTTTTTCGCTTGGTCATTGCCTCGCCCCACGCCGGGCGGCAGGAACAGCGACAGGATGGACGGCGCAGCAGACGCGCGGTTTTGCGCTAGTTGCTGCGCCAGTTCCTCGTTGTGCGCGCGTTCGCGGGCCAGGTCAGCGGCTAGCGTTTCGTTGCGCGCGCGTTCGCGTTCGGCTTGCTGGCGCGTGGTTTCCGCCTGTTCTTTTTGTACCTGTTGCTGCGCTTGCAATTGTGCAAGCTGCGTGCGCAGTCCGCGCGTGACACTGAATAGCCACACAATGCCACAAAGCAGCAGCGCCATTGCCGCCAGTGAGAATTGCCAGCGCGGTTGCGCGCCGCGAAAGAAGGCCGCCATTGTTTCCCACCAACGGGGCGACGGCGTGGATTGGGCTGCAACGGCGGTCGGCGCGGGAATGCGGGCGAGCGCACGAGCGAACTCTACTTTCTTTTGCCGCGTGGCAGAGGCGAGAAAGCGCTGCTCGAACTGTTGTCGTTCTTTTGCTGTCAGCGCGCCGCGCACATAATCGTCAATCAAATCGTTTTCGGCGTCTTCAAGGCGGCGCAGCAGGGCGCGGTCGGCAAAGGCGCGGTCTTCGAGTTGGTCTTGCTCCGCTTCCGGCAACGCGCCGAGCAGGTAACGCACAAGCTCTTCATTTGACGTTTCGGTGTTCATCGTTTTTGCCGTGTTGAGAGTTTTCCTGAAGCGGAAACTATCTGCCTTCACTTCCTACTGACCGCAATTCGCAATCCATCACATTTGTTTTTGCAAACACTCCTCAACGCATTCCTGCAACTTTTCGCGCAAACGCAGCGCCCGCATTCGCAGCGTGTTGATCGGCACTTTGAAGCGGTCGGTCAGGCGTTTGCGATTGTCAATTTTTGCACTTTTTTCGCCCTGGTAATAATGCAGAATTAATTCGCGGTTGTCGGGTGAAAGGCCGCCGAGACAGCGTTCCAGACAGGCGACGCGCGGTTCTACGTCATTGAATTCATAGTTTGTTTCCGCCGCGTAGGCCAGTTCGCCCAGCGCGCTTTGTTCTTTGGTTTGTTGTTTGCGAATTTCGAGGATCAGCAGCCGGGCGACGCCAATAGCATATTGCGCCGGTTCGCGGATGGTTTCGCCTTCGCTGAGTTTGCGCGCAACGCGATTGACGGTTTCGTCAGCGTGGTCTTCCGGGAAAGGACAGCCGCGCCATTCAAACAGGCGAATCAGGTTGCCGCGCAATTCCAGATATTTTTTTCCCGCGCGCTCGCGGTCATCGTCCAAGGCGGCCAGCAGCCGATCAAACGCTTCCTGCGTCAATGTCCAACGACGACGCGAGACTAATGCGGAACCGCTTTCCAAATTGACGTTATCGTAGGGATTCATTGGTGCGAATCCGTGGCGAAAATGCCGCCTACTTCCATTCCCCCTGCAAAGTGAACGCAGCCCAGTAATACGGCGCTGCCCAGCGTTTGTCTTGCCACAGCGACATCTGCGCAGCACGCAACGCCGCTGCTGCGGTCATTCCTTCGCCCAGCAAGTGCTGATAAAAACGCTTCATTAACTCGGCAGCGGCGCGGTCTTCCGTGCGCCACAAACTTGCGGTGACACGTGGCGCACCAGCGTACATAAAGCCGCGTGTCAGGCCAATCATGCCTTCGCCTTTGACCGCTTTGCCCAAAGCCGTTTCGCACGCGCTCAGTACGACGAGATCGGCAGAGAGGCGCAGGTTATAGATGTCATGTAACCGCAGGAAGCCATTGCGCGGTCGCCCTTGCTCATCCACTTGCGAAAGGACAATGCCTGAGAGTTCGGGGTGTTGTTGATTAATGACCGCGTGGGTAGCGAAATGCACGATGCGGTAATCGCTGAGCGCTGCACTGGTAGCTGTGTCGAGATTGGCCGCAAAATCCAGCGCCTTCAGCGTCTGCGCGGCTGGCGCGAGACTGGCGATTTGTTCGGCTTCGGCGCGCGTGAAGCGCAGTCGCACGAACTCCGACTCGCCCGCGCGTGTCGCCATCGTCGGCAGGCGCGGATCATTGCGCTGAAACACCGGGTCAGCCAGCACGGCCAGCGTTTTGCTCGCTGCCTGTCGCTGCGCCCGTTCCCGCCGCAACACCGCTAGCACGGAAACGGAGGGCAGCGTGATGATTTCGTGCTTGACGATGAGTGGGGGCAGGTGGTCAGTGGCCGGCAGTCGGTTGGCGGCGGTTTGCTGTAGCTGCGCAGTGACTGGTTGCCGAGTAGCTGTTGCCTCATTACCGGCCACCGCTTCTGGCAAGGCCGCAAACGGCACATATTGCAGCACGCCGTCGCCAACAATCAGCAGGCGTTTGGTGCCGAGTTGGGCGGCGACGGGCGCGAGCAACATTTGGCTCAGCGCAGCGGCAGCTTGCGGATAATCAGCGTCAGCGCGGTCAAGGCGGCGGCGTTGTTGGGCAGGCGTTTCGTGCGCGGGCGTTTGATTGCGGGCGGTGAAGGTTTCATACACGCGACGGGCGGCGGCTTCGATGTCGGCGCGTTTAGGTAGCACAAAGCTTTGCATCGAAGTCGCAGTCACAGCCCAGAGATAGCTTTGTTCTTCACCGAGCGTATATTCAAGCAGCAGTGTTTCCTGGTCCAGCACGGCGGTCTGAATTTCTGACAGGCTCAGCGGCACAGGTTGCGTTAGTGCAGCGTAGCGCGGGCTGGTTGTGCGAATGTTAGCCTGAGCCTGTTCGAGTTCGATAGCGACGGTGTTAAGTTCCTGCGCTGCAATGGCGGCTTCCTCTGCCGTATGCTTGCCGTTGAGCAGGCGTCGCTCGGCGATGGCCTTCGTGTCGAAGGAATCTTGCAACATACGCTCGCGGGCGAGCAGTTCCGGTGCTACGCCCTGACGAATGTTAGCGTGCGACTCGCTCAAGAGTTCCAGCAAAGAACGTGCCCGCGCCCGTTCGCTGGTTTGCAGGGCGGCAGCGGCAAAGCCCGCATTGGGTTGTTGCTGATGCAGGCGCATCAGCAGGTCAATGTCAAGTTCGTAATATTGCTGGACGGACGCGAGGTAAGAAGTGCGCAGGCTCTGGCTGCCGACTTTGCCGCGCAGGGATTCGACAATGGCAAGCGCAGCGGCGCTTTGTTCGCGTGCTTCAGTCAGTTGGTTCAGCTCCCGATGAGCAGCAGCCAGTTGATAGCGGGTGATGGCTTCGCCCGCGCGGTCACGCACGGCCTGACGCAGTGACAGTGCCTGCTCGTAACAGGCGAGCGCCTTCGGCCACTCGCGCAAACCGCGATAAGCACGCCCCTGATTCGTTAGCAAAATAGCCTCGCCGCGCCGGTCGCCGATCTCGCGCCGCAACCGTAGCGATTGCTCGTAATATTCCAGCGCCTTGCGATAGTCGCCCAAATCGCTGTAGGTCTTGCCGATGTTGATGAGCGCCGTGGCCTCCATTGACGGCACTCCGCGACTGAGCGCCAGCGCCTGCTGGTAATAACTCAATGCTTTTTGCTGCTCTTTCAAATTGGCATGCGCGACAGCCAGATTGTTGAGTGCAGTGGCCTCTTCGATGCGATTGCCCGTCGTGTGTTTGATTTGCCGCACCTGCTCCAACAGTTCCAGCGCTTTCTGCGGCTCGCCCAAATCACTGTAGAGCGAGGCGATATTGTTAAGCGTCGTGCTTTCGCCTCCGCGCTCATTGAGCGCGCGGTACAGCGGCAATGCGCGATGATACGAATCCAGCGCCGCCTGTTGTTCGCCGCGATAGTTTTGCACCAGCCCGATGTTATTCAGCAACGTCGCTTCGCCGTATGGATCACGCACCGCCCGCTTGAGCGTCAGCGCGCGCTGGAAAAGTTCCAAAGCCTGTTCCTGCTCGCCGAGGCCGCTGTAAATCACGCCGAGATTGCCGAGCGTGGCGGCTTCCATCGAACGATCCCCCAGTTCCTGATGCAGCGCCAGCGCTTGTTGATACAAGCTGATAGCTTTTTGCGGTTCGCCTAAGTCGCCCGCCACTGCGCCCATCTGATACAGCGTCAATGCCTCGCCACCACGCTTGCCTGCGGCCTGATGCAATGGCAGTGCGCGCTGGTAATAAGCACGCGCCTGCTGATATTCGCCAAGATTTTTGTAGAGGTGGCCGATGGTGGAGAGCGTAAAGGCTTCCTGCCCACGATCCTGCAAGGCTTGCCAGAGCGGCAGGACTTTTTCGTATTTCTCGATGCCCAGCCGCAGCGATTCTGCTGATCCCTGATAGGCAATGGTGGCTTCGGCAAAGGCTCGTTCCGCGGCAATGCGGTCTTTGTCCTGCACCGTGGCAGCGCGGATCTCTTCGATCTTTACTTCGTAGCAACCTGCCGGAGCATTCTGCTGCAACGAGCGTACTTCTAACCGATAGGTGCCGGAAGTTTCTGCCAGCAGCGAAACCGGTTCTGGGCCTTCAGCACCGACCGGACTGTCGAGCTCAGCGATTTTTTCGCCTTGCGGGTTGTACAGCGTGACCAGCACATTGATGCCGCGCTGTTCGACCACGGCGCGCAGGAATTGCCCCGCCGTGAGCGAGATGTGATAAGCGTGAGTGGCACCGCCGCTTAGTTCGCGTGCAACGGGTTTACCTGTCACGAGCAACGCCGCTTCCTGTGCCAACGCGAGCGCGCACAGCAGGAGCAACGAGACAATCGTCAAAAGGTGGGGGGAGCGGGAGAGACGGGCGCGGGGCTGATGCATACGGTTCCTCCACTACAAGGTCATTCCGCCGAGCGCCGCATACATACACCCCACAGAAAAGCTGTGTCAAGACAGGGCAACGGCACCGACACGTAGGCTACTTACGATTTCACCCCGCATCTGTTCCCTTTATTTGGAAGAATAGGCCACTTGCAACAGAGGTCGCGCGAACATCTTGTTTGCGCGACCTCTGTTATTCTTTCGCCCCTGTAATTGTTTATCGTGAAAAGGTTGGCTAAGGCACAAGTTTTCGTTTGAGATACCAGGCGTTTGCTACGTCTTCGATTTGTTGCAGTGTATTCGCCGTGTCACGCATTTGACGGCCTTGCGGTTGAATCTGGCCGCCTTTGACCGTCAGCTCATATTCGCCGTACGGCTTGCCATCGAGCGCGAGTTTTACGACATACACGCCGTCAGTTTTCAGGATTTCGCTGGAGTGAAATTCGCCGGAGTTGGTGAGTTGCCCATCGTCCGTGACGGGATTGAAACTCAATACATATCGCTTCCATTCGGCGCTCAGCTTCACGGCATTGTCGGGGCGGGTGCGGGCCATCAGGTGATTATCGCTTTTGCGAAGCAGCTTCATTTCAATTGGCATTGCTGTCGTGCGCGGCTTGCCCGTGTCGCGCAGCCAGACGACGAATTGCGTGTAGCGATCCGGTTTGTAAGGAGAAAACACGCCGTACTCTTCCCACGCGCCGTTCAGCAGATAAATCGTTCCCGGCTCGTAAATGTCTTCGCTTTTCTTGGTCGCCACGGCAAAGGGGAAGCGATAAAACGGCTTGTCTTCCAGTGCGAATTCCAGCACGTAATCGCCAGGCGTGAGCGGTTTGATGGCAGCCTGCCCGCCGATGACTTTGTAATCGCGCAGTTCCCACAGGCTGGAGATTTTTTCGACCCTCCACACATACGTCGTCAGCGGTTGCCCTTTTGCCGTCTTCACGACGATGGAGAACTTGCCGCCATCGTCCGGGTTGTAAGGGAAATTGGACGCGCTGGGGCGCGCGGGCGGCGGCAGGCAGGTGGCAATCATATTGCCGAGCATCAAATAACCTTCGCGCGTGATTTGCAGGTTGTTCAAGATGCTGCCGTACCGCATCATCGGCGTGCAGGCGGCGTTATTGGGTTGCGCCAGTGCGGCGTTTCCCAGCAGCAATGGCGCGGCACAGCACAGCAGGCGGTACAAAACTCGAATCATTGGCGATCTCCTTCCGTTACAGATCATGGCATCAGACAGGAAGAGAAGAAAAAGAAAATGCGCCTCCGACGTACCTGCGCCTTCGCTTTTTCGTGCTCTTCCTGTCTGCGGCTCGGCGGACTCCCCCAGGGACGTTAATCGTCCGCGCCGAGATCGGTAAATTTCCATTGGCCTTTGTCGCGGGCGAAGACATAAATGCTCTTGCCGCAAAACGCGGAATAGCTTTCCTGATTGTATTCTTTCACGGGCTTGGCCGAAGCAAAGCAGGTCTGCACTTTTTTCGGAAACAGACGCGGATACAGCCGCAAAAATCCAGGCTTCATTTGTTCCTGGTTCGCCAGATAAATCGGCAATTTGGTCATTCCGGCGACGGCTTCCCGGTCGTCTTTGGCCACGGCGGCTTTGAATTCATTCCAGAACGCCGCAAAACTGCTGTTTCCTGGATTCGCAGGCCGTTGTTGCGCGTGCGCCAGTGTTGTCAGCAGCAGGGCGGTAAGGACGATCCGGCTAATGATTTTTTGGGCGGGTTGTCGCATCTTTTTTTCGTTGGTTTTCATCGTTGTGCTCCATTTACCAGCCGAACATTTGCGGATCCATCAAAAACAGATTGCCGAGTCCAATTGCCAGCCCCAGTCCAAAGACGGTCATCACCACGACTTTTTCTCGTGTCGTTTCCGGTTTTCCAATATAGGTCGGGAAGAACAGCAAGAACAGCCCGCCAATAATGCAGACAGGCCCGAACGCCGCCAGTTTGAGCGAATAGCGGCCCTCATGTTCCAGCCGGTACCAGTTGTAATACGTAAGGCCGCCAGCGGCGAGCATCACGGCCAGGGCAAAAAGACGAATCTGGATGTAGCGCATATATTTCCTTTCGTAAGTCGTGTTTACCCGCGAAGCGGTACTCACCTCAGGGCGTCGGCAGCGCCGCCCACGCCATCAACTGCTGTTCAATACCCGGCCCGTTTTTGCTCAGCCAGGCATTCATTTCCTCCCAGGCCTTAGGGCCGTACGTGCGATGCGAATAGACCGCCGACGCGCCCACGCCCTGATGCAGTTTGAAGCGAGCAAAGGCTACTTCGGTGAAGGTGGGGCGGCGAAAGGCAACCACAATAAAATGTTCTGCTGGTTTGTCCTTCGTGCGCGGCACAGACGAGGTTCTTACTACCGTGCCCTGATGCGCCTTGTAATTTTCCAGCACACTGTTGGCCACTGCTGCGAGCGCATCGCCATCTTTGGCTTTGCAATACCAATTGACCGTCATCATATCGGCCCAGGCATTCAAATCGGTTTGCCCGGCAGGTGTGTATTCGTACTGGTCATTACCGGTGAAACGGTGAAAGTACTGGATGTCTGCAAAGCGAAACGCCGGAGCTTTTTTCTCTGTCCCCGGCGACTGAAGCGCATCGGCGTTGCTGGCTGCGAGGAGCATTGCGAGACAAATGATGGCGATGGAAAGTTTCATAGTAACGTCTTCCTTCTCTGTGACCGAGGCAGAGTTTCGCAGTTACGGCGTTTTTATTCATGAGCCTTTGGTGATGAATTGGTAATGGATTGGTCGCAGATAAAATCCATCCTCGGCACATTTCCAGTTGCCGCCGTTTCATCTTTCTTTCCGCTTGTTTTGCTATGACTTACTGAGGCCTATTCCCTTCGTTTTCTGGCGACAACTTCTGCGGCACGGTCTTCGCGCCTTCGACAAAACAATAGGCCGCGACGCGATAGCCGACGTGCGGGTCTACGATTTGCGCGCATTTCTGCACAAGAATGGCCGAGGTGATGGCCGCTGCGCGCGCCGCTTCGAGGTAGTCGAGGTGATGTTGCTGGCGAATCTGATTCATCTCGGCTTCGACGAGGGCCTGCGTGCCGAGCACGTCGAGTTTAGGCGCGTCTGCCTGTCCTTCGACGCCGTCCAGTCGGCGCGGATCAATTGCGACCTGCAATTCGTGCAAGACCAAATCAAACAATTCCATTAGCGCTGGCCCGTGCTCATTGACGGCATCGGAAAACACGGGCGTGCCGGGCGTAAGCGTTTCAAGTGGCAGATTGCACGCGCGTAGCAGAAAGGTGCCCGCCATACGGCCTGCGCTGGCGAGCGCGGTTTCGGCATGCACGCCCTGTTCGTTGGTGAGCCGCGCGATGATGACGCGGTAAAATTCGTGCGCGACGGCGATTTCCTGTTGAGGTGTTGCGGCCATGAGTTTTCTCCTTGTGTGAATGGCGGGCGCAGGTGCAGTCCGCGCGAGTGTCAGCGACCTGTGTGTTGGACTTATGACGTTCCCAGTTGTGCGAGCAGTGCTTCGCAACGGGCCACAGCGCGCGCGGCTTGCGTGCGGTGCAATGTCGCATAGGGTTTGGCGACACAGTTGGTTAACCACTCTTCCCAAATGATGAGGCTGCTGTGATACCAATTGCGCGCCTCTTGGGCGGCGGCGCGACGATCTGCGGGTGACAACCTGGCATTGGCTGCGCGTGTGTTGTGCCAGCGTCCGAAATTTTCATAGGCAAAGGCCACATCGCGTTGTAGCAGCGGATCGCGCGGGTGCATCTGCAACAGTTTTTGCGCCAGTTCCAGCGCCTGTTGATAGTGCGTGCGCGCGCCTTCGGCGTCGCCCTGTTGCAAGAGCAGATCGCCGATGACTTGATACGTGCGACAGATGTTGTGATGCGCCCAGGCGCGCACTGGATCAGCGGCATAGTTTGCAAGTTGGTAGTCGAGCGCCTTGCGCAGACCGGGCAAGGCTTCCTGCGGTTTGCCTAAGCGCCAGGCCGTATACGACAGGCCGCGATTGGCGAGCGCGAGCGTTTGGCGGAACTCCACATTTTCGGGGGCGGCCTGGCTCAAAGCTTCGGCGAGCGACATGGCTTGGCGATAAAACTTAGCGGCTTCGGTGGGTTGCGTGTCGCGCAGCATCATGGCCACAAAAATCGCTGCCGAGGCGACTTCGCGCTTGTCCTGCGCGTTGTGCGGGTCTTGGGCGGCGAGTTCCTGCGCGATGGCAAGGGCTTGGCGATAATGCGCGAGGGCTTTGTCCGGGCGACCTAAATTCAATTCGTCCGGGTCGCCCAGAATGCGGCCTAGCGCCTGATGCCGTCCGGACCAAACCGCGCCGCATCGCCTGGTTTTCCGGGTGGCGCACCGCTTCTTCTTCGTTAAGTCGTAAGGCTTCTTGCGCGGCGAACAGGGACTCTTCCAGATCGCCGTTTTCCCGCAACGCACTGGCGAGCCTACCATACGTCAGGGCCAGAAAACTTTGTGTCCTGGGGGCCGGTTGTTTGGCCATCCAATCGGCGGCAAAGGCCAGCGCGCGACGATGCAGCGCCAGCGCCGTTGCCAAATCACCTGCGTTTCGCGCAATGGCACCCTGCCGCTGATAACTGTTGGCCACCAACCAGGGGTCTATCGTCATACCGGCGGCAGTCATCTCTTCCACCAATTGGATGGTGGCGCGATGTGCCTGTTCTGTTTCGCGGCTTTTGCCAAGGTCAGAATAGAGAATGGCGAGTCGCAATTGCAGCCCTGCCATCTCACTCAGCAGTTGAGGGGGTGGTGCCTCGTGCTCGCGCAAGCGCTGATAAATGACCAGCGCCTTTTCAAAGCTGCGCAACGCGCCCGCGCTGTCGCCACGATTTTGATCGTAGGGATTGCCCTGGACACTGCCAACACGGTCGTAGGCCTGGGCCAATTCCCATTGCAGTGCCGTATCGTTGCCCGCTTCCTGCGCCAGATTGTCGAGATATTCGAGTGCGGTTTTGACGACCAGTTCGCGCGCTTTGGTCGAACCGGGCAGGGCTTGCAGTTCCGCATTCACCTCGAAGAGGTACGTGTGTGCGAGCTTGCGCACCTGCTGAAAGCGCCGCTCGGCGCGCCGTGCCTGATACGTCGCTACGGCCAGCCCGGTGACAAGACTGAGAAAGACGATAGTGGTGGCCAGCGCCGCGACGCGATTACGCCTAAGGAATTTGCCTGTGCGGTAACGAATCGTGTCAGGACGCGCAATGATGGGACGACCGTCGAGATAGCGTTGGATGTCTTCGGCCAGTTCCGCGACGGATTGATAGCGGCGCTCTGGCTCCTTGCGCATCGCTTTCAGCACGATGTTGTCCAGGTCGCCGCGCAGGAAGGAGGAAGGACGGGTGACGAAGGAGGGGAAAAACTTCTCGCCGCCGGTTTTCATCCCTCCGCCTTCCGCCTTTATCCTTCCCACGATGTCGCTGGGCCTGAGTACTTCGGTTTCACAGATAACGCGCTCAATTTCAAGGGGAGAGAGCGTGGAAAATTTATGCGGGCGTGTAGCTGTCAACAACTCATACAATACCGCGCCCAGGCTGTAGACATCGCTCGCCGTCGTAATCGCCTGACCGCGCACCTGTTCGGGGCTGGCATAATCGGGCGTCATCAGGCGCAGGTCAGGTGCGGTGTCGAGCGCATCGCGGCGCTGCAACGACGGATCGAGCACTTTCGCAATGCCAAAATCCAACAGCTTTACCGTTCCGTCGGGCGTGACCAGAATGTTGTTCGGCTTGAGGTCGCGATGCACGACCAGCTTTTGATGCGCGTGTTGCACGGCGGCGCAGACCTGCTGAAACAACCGCAGCTTGTCGGCGATGGATAACGCCTGCGTGTGGGAATAATCCGTGAGCGGTTGGCCCTCGATGTATTCCATCACGAAATACGACAGGCCATCCGGCGTAGTGCCGCCGTCGAGCAGATGCGCGACATTCGGATGACGCAGGCTGGCGAGGATTTGGCGTTCGCTCAGGAATCGTTGCCGCACGAATTCGAGATTCATTTCGTGACGGACGATTTTGAGGGCGACCTTTTGCTCGAACTGCTGATCGTCACGCACTGCTTCGTAAACCTCGCCCATTCCGCCGCGTCCGAGCAACCGCTGAATGCGATAGACGCCGATGCGTTGGCCGAGTAAATCTTCAGCGGATCGTTTGGGCAGCGGGCGCGCCTCGCGGGGCAGGGAACTCAGAAAGGTGGCAGCCGTTTCAGCGGCCAGCAGGGATTGAACTTCGTGGTGTAGTTCCGTGTCGTCGCCGCAAGCATAACGCAGATAATGCGTACGATCTTCCGTAGCAATAGCCAGCGCTTGCTGAAAGATCAGGTTGATTTGTTGCCAGCGGTCGGGCGTCATAAACAGCGGTGGTTGATGGGTGTGATGGAAGTACTAGGACAGATGAAAATAGGCAACTCCGAAGAGCCCATCATTCCTATCCTTCCCAGGAGTCCTATCAATGAATTGATTGATTCCCAGCCAGCAGGCCATTGCGATGAGGGGTTGGAGGGAATCTGTCCCGATGGTACTGAGGCGGGCGCAGATCGTCAATGGCGAATGGCTCGCCACCACCAAAGAAAAAAGCGCCAGAGGAATTTTCTCTGGCGCTCGCTCTAAATAAGTTGAGAAACGCTCGTCGTCGGGCCGATTGGCAACCGGCCCGACGACGGAACAGAAATACCCCAAAGTTTCCAACCGTTACTCAGCGCAATTACAGACAACGCCACAGTAGCGTTACTTTCGCTAAAGCCAGATTCGTGATTGCCAAATCAGGCCGCCCATCCTGATTGAAATCATCGCCCACCATTGCATAAGGCGATGCACCGCTGGTCGTGTTGACGGCTGCGCCGAATGTTCCGTTCCCCGCGCCTGCCAGCAGGGATACGACATTTCCATTCAGACAATTGACGGCGAGGTCGGCTTTGCCGTCCAAATTGAAATCCTGCACGACGATTTGTCGCGGTGCAGTGCCCGTTGCGTAATCCACTTTGGGATTGAACGTTCCCGCGCCCGTGCCCAGCAGCATCGAGATCGTGTTGCCGTTGCCATTGACGCCGTAATTGGCCGTAACCAAATCCAGCTTGCCATCACCATTGAAATCGCCGACCGCCATTCCGAGCGGCCCTTGTCCGGTCGTGAAGCTCTGGGCATGCCAAATGAACCCATTGCCCATTCCCTTCAACACCGTCACCGTATTGCCCGCGCCATTCACGCCAAAATTGCTGACAGCCACATCCTGCCGCCCGTCGTTGTTGAAATCAGCCGTGACGACAAACGAAGCCATTGCACCCACCGGAAAATCCGTCTTGGCCAGCAACGTGCCGTTACCCGCATTGAGCATCACCGAAATTTTGTTTTGCGTGTTCATCGCCGCCACCAGATCAAGCCGACCATCGCCGTTGAAATCTGCCAGTGCGATGCTCGACATGGGGTTCAACAGGGCGTAATCCACTTTGGCGTTGAATGTACCATCGCCTTTGCCGCGCAGCACCGACACTGTTGCATTGCCGAGATTGCCAACGACTAAATCGGTGTTGCCGTCCTGATCCAGATCGCCCGTGGCAATGGATTGCGGGCTCACACCGACAGCATAATCTGTCTTTGCGCCAAAGAGTCCGCCGCCCATGCCGAGCAGGATGGAAACCGTGTTGGTCGGGCCGCTGATAACCGCCAGATCGCGCTTGCCGTCTTTATTGAAATCGCCTGAGGTGATGCCCGTCGGTTGATTATTCACCGTCAGCGTGCCGCCATTGCAGAAGCTCGACGCGCCCGGCACCGCAGAGGCATTGATGACTACGGCTACCTGACTTGTATTGAGGCTCGTAACCGCTAAGTCCGGCAATTGGTCGCCATTGAAATTGCTCGCAACAATGGCCTGCGGTGAACCGCCGCCGCTGATGTCAACTTTGGCATTGAACGAACCCACGCCGTTATTCGTCAGAATGGAAATGCCTGCATTCGATAAGGTTGGCGCGATTAAATCCAGCCATCCGTCCGCGTTCACATCCGCTGCGACAATGGCTTGCGGCGTTTGCGCGGTGGCGTAATCCAGCTTCACGCCGAACGTGCCATTGCCATTGCCGGGCAGCACGGAAATGCTATCCGAAGCCATATTCGCGGCGGCCAAATCCACTTTGCCATCCTGATTAAAATCACCCGCCACCAGACCGCGTGGCGAGAGGCCGACGAGGTAATCCTGCCGCGCGGGAAACGTCCAGCCGGTTTGGTTGAGGAAGACGGACACCGCCGCACCCACGCCGCCCGCGCCGCCGTTGCAGGCTACAGCCACGTCCGGTTTGCTGTCGTGATTGAAATCGGCAATCGCCACCGCCACCGGGCGAATGGAAGCGGGAAGGTTGATGGTCGTGAATTGCCCCGCCGAACTTTGCATCAGAATGCTGACGGTATTGTCCAGTTCATTGGCAACGGCGATATCCGGCTTGCCATCTCCATTGAAATCACCCACACCCACGCCGCGCGCGCCTGCGCCTGCTGGATAAAACGTCACGGCACCAAACTGCCCATTGCCTTTGCCGAGCAACACACCGACTTTAGCGCTGATGTCAGAAAAAACGATGTCCTGATTGCCGTCGTGATTCAGGTCTGCCGCCGCAACGCCTTTGGGCGTGCCGCCAACAACAATGTCTGTCATCCCGCCAAACGTACCGTTGCCCGCGCCCGGCAGCAGCGTCAGTTTGCCTCCGCCATTGCCCGCCGTGACCATATCCAGCTTGCCATCATTATTGAAATCCGCCGCCGCGATGCCGAGCGGCCCGGCACTAACGTTGTAATTGACCGGCGGATTGAAAGTGATTTGCGCCATCACCGGCAACGCCGCGCCGAGCAGCGCCAGCCCGCACAACTGTTGTGTCAGGCGGCAGCCAGTTTGTTGAAGTTTTCTCAAGTAGTTTTGCATAGTGTTCCTTTCGTTCCTACGCGCAGCTTCACTGCGCTACATTTGCTCTCACCTTGCACACGCGCAAGTGCGCCGCCTTTTCCTTCAGTCCCGCAAAATATTTTGAGAACGAATTAACCACTGCCTGCTGACCACTGGCCAAAAAATCTTGCGAGGCGGCAAAAGGGTTTGGCCAGTGGTCAGCAGGCAGTGGTCAGTCGTCAGTGGTTGAGGAGGGAAGAGGAGGGCGACGTTTTAGTGTGCGAGGGCGGCGTCACATTCGGCCAGCAGGCGGACGGCTTTTTCGCGGCGGTTGAGGTTATAGCTGCTGGAGGCGGCGTAATTCGTCCAATTGTCCCAGATTGCGAGGTTCTTTTGCGCCCAGACTCGCGCGTCGCGCCAGTGTTTGTAGCGGTCGCCGGGAAAGGTTTTGGGCGCGAGCGCCTGTTGGCGAAACCAGTTCGTGTGGCGTTCGTAGCAATCGGCCAGATCGCGGCGTGGGTACGCATCGGTAGGTTGCGCCGCCGCAATTTTTTCTGCCAGCACCAGCGCCTTGCCATACTGTTCCATCGCGCCGTTTAGGTCGTTCATTTCCAAACGCACATCGCCGAGCGCGTTGTACGTCGCCAGCAAATCCTGCCGGACGGGTGTGCGGACGGGGTCTTTGGCGAGAATGGCTTGCTGCGTTTCTTCGGCGAGTCTCAGGTACTTCAAGGCTTCGGCGTAATTCTTCTGGCGGCGGAGTGGATACGCGATGTTCAGGTAATTCAGCGCCTGCCGTCGTTGGAACGTGAGGTTTTCCGGTGCGGCGGCGAGCAGCGTTGCCACCACTTCCACCGCGCGTTTGATGAACGCTACGCTTTGCGCAGGGTCGTCATCGCGCAGCGAATTACCCATCTTGCGATAGATAACGGTCAGATCAGATTGACTCTTGGCATCTTTCGGGTCAGCTTCGGCAAACTCTTCCGCAATGACGAGCGCCTGCCGGTAATAGCCTGCGGCGGCTTTCGGATTGCCCAGACTGAATGTCAACGGACTGCCGACCACATCGCCGATGGCCTGATAAGTTAGCCGTAAATTGTAGCGGTCATCTTTATTCGGCTGCGGGCTTTTGACGAGCTTTTCCTGAATGCTTTGCACCTGGCGAAACGTCTGCAAGGCACCATTCAAATCGCCCCGGCTGAATAAGGCATTGGCGATGCGATCCTGGATGATAGACAGCAAGCGCTGCGTAGCTTCGCCTGGCTGTTCCGCTGCCATGCGTTCAGCAATCGGAAGTCCGGCGCGGTAATATTCCAGCGCCTTTTCCTGATTATTAGTTGTGTTCGAGCGGTCGCCGAGCAAACTGTAGCCGCGCACGACCAGCCGCGCGTTGTCGAGCTTATGCGGTTCTGCTTGCAGCAATTGTTCCGCGAGCGTCAAGCCCTGATGCAGCGATTGCAACGCCGCTTCGCCCGCACCCGTTGCGGCCTGCAAATCACCGATGTAGAGATAACTACGGCTCAGCAGGTGCAGCAGTGTCGGGTTTTGTTTGTCGCGGCGCAGCAGCTTTTCGGCTAAGCTCGCGGCTTTGCGATAACTTTCAATGGCTTGCGCGGTCTGGCCTAGATTGGCGGTTTCGGGATTGCCCTGCACATCACCGACGCGCCCGTAGGCTTGGGCTAATTCCAGTTGCAACGAAGGATCGTTGCCCGCTTCCTGCGCGAGATTGTCCAGATATTCGAGCGAGGTTTTCACGACCATCGCCCGCGCTTCAGTCGAACCCGGCAGCCGTTGCAGCTTGCTGTCCAAATCAAACAGAAACGTATTGGCCAGTTTGCGCACCTGCTGAAAGCGTCGTTCCGCCCGTCGCGCCTGATAGTTGGCGAGCGCGAGGCCGGACAGCAGGCTAAGCAGAATTAACGCCGTGGCGACGACCGTAAAGCGATTACGGCGCAGAAATTTGCCGGTGCGGTAGCGAATCGTGTCGGCGCGCGCGACAATAAGATGACCGTCCAGATAACGCTGAATATCTTCGGCAAACTGTTCGACCGAACGGTAACGCCGCTCTGGTTCCTTGCGCATCGCCATCAAAATAATGTTGTCCAAATCGCCATCGAGTTGTTTGGCAAGTCTGATGGGCGCATTCGGCGCGCGTTTCACCGCTTCGCTGGGTTTGAGGATTTCGCTTTCGCAAATGACGCGCTCGATTTCGAGAGGCGTGATGGTTCGGAAGCGATGCGGGCGCGTGTCGGTGAATATTTCGTACAGCACCGCGCCGAGCGAATAAACATCGGTCGCCGTCGTAATCGCATTGCCGCGCACCTGTTCGGGGCTGGCGTAATCCGGCGTCATCAGACGCATATCCGTTGCCGTCGCCTTCGCATCACGCGGCAGCATCGCACGATCCAGCAGCTTGGCAATGCCGAAATCCAACAGCTTTGCCTCGCCGTTTTCATTTACCAGAATGTTGTTGGGTTTGATGTCTCGATGCACGACGAGCTTTTGATGCGCGTGTGCCACAGCGGAACAAACCTGCTGAAACAGGTGCAGCTTGTCGGCGAGCGACAAATCATGAAAGCGGCAGTAATCCGTGATCGGCTCGCCCTCGATAAATTCCATCACGAAATACGACAAGCCCGCAGGCGTCGTGCCGCCGTCGAGCAGATGTGCGATGTGCGGGTGTTTGAGGCTGGCGAGGATTTGCCGTTCGCTCAGAAAGCGTTGCCGCAAAAAATCTTCAGTCATTTCGTGGCGAACGATTTTGAGCGCGACTTTTTGCTCGAACTGCTGATCGTCGCGCACCGCTTCATAGACTTCGCCCATTCCGCCGCGACCGAGCAGGCGCGTGACGCGGTACGCGCCGATGCGCTGGCCAAGAAGGTTGGCCGGTGGCGGCGCATAATTCGGCGTCGTGTCGGGCACGCCAAAGTTGAGCGAGGTTTCAATGGTTTCGACGGCAAGCAGGGCTTCGATCTCGCGTTGCAATTCGTGATCGCCCTGACAGGCACGGCCCAGGAAGGCGAAGCGCTCCGACGGCAACAAGGCTAACGCCTGCTGCAAAATCGGTTCAATTCGTTCCCATCGTTGTGCGGTCATAACGCGACTTGTCGTGAGGTTGCCAAGCGGCGACGCGCGCATCACGAAATTGGCAGCGGGCCGCTGTTGGCTGTTATGTAGGGGAGTAACTGCGACCCTCTGCTACAGCATGAACAAGGTGATGCGTGGCTTCCGGTCAGATTGCCGGATGGCAACCCGCCAGCGATGGTACTGGTTTCACCGGAAGGGCGTCAATGGCAATGACGAAGCGGCAACACGGTGCTATAATCCGCGCCGTCAAACGGGCGTTTCTACAACAGAACATTATGGCTTTCTCCTCAACTCCCAATGTCACGCAATTGTTGGTTGCCTGGGGCAATGGCAATCAGATCGCGCGCGATGAACTGGTGCCGCTGGTGTATGACGAATTGCACAAGTTGGCGCATTACTATTTGCGCCGCGAACGCGACGATCATACGTTGCAAACTACGGCGCTGGTGAATGAAGCGTATATGAAGCTGATTGACCAGCAGGTGACGTGGCGCAACCGCGCGCATTTCTTCGGCATTGCTGCGCAGGCGATGCGGCGGATTTTGGTGGATTACGCCCGCGCCGCGCGCAACGCCAAACGCGGCGGCCCGCAACCCCGGCTAGCATTAGACGAGGCGTTGGATCAGGCCGCTGAACGCGATGCCGATTTGATTGCGCTGGACGATGCATTGACCAGCCTCGCCGCTTTCGATCCGCAACAAAGTCAAATTGTCGAGCTACGCTATTTCGGCGGCCTGACGATTGCCGAAACTGCCGAAGTCCTCGGCATTTCTGATTCCACGGTCGAACGTGAATGGGCGTTGGCGCGCGCCTGGTTGCGGCGCGAACTGAGCCGCAAATAAAAAATATGACTGAATACCTGATTACCCCCAGTCAACCCACTGATGCTGCCGCGATTTTGGGCTTATATCGCGCCGTCGCAGCCATTGAAGGCGGACTGGCGCGCACCGCAGCGGAAATCACCCCTGCTTATGTCGAAGCCTTTTTACATCACGCGCACAGCGGCGGCCTGAGTTTGCTGGCACGCGCCACAACGACAGAGCAAGTGTTGGGCGAGATTCACACTTACGCATTGGGGCCGCAGGTCTTTGCGCATGTGCTGGGCGAATTGACGATTGCAGTTCATCCTGACGCGCAAGGTGCGGGGATCGGCAAAGCCCTGTTTACGGAATTGTTGCGCCGCATCGAACGTGATCGCCCTGACATTTTGCGCGTCGAACTGATCGCCCGCGAAAGCAATCAGAAAGCGATTCAGTTCTATCAAAAACTGGGTTTTGAGATCGAAGGCAAATTTAGTGGGCGCATTCGCAGCACGCACGGCGGTTTTGAAGCCGACATCCCGATGGCGTGGCATCGCAAAGATAGTGCAACCAATGACCAATGACCCCAGAGCGACGACAGCAAATCAAACAGGTCTTTCACGACGCTCGCGAATGTGCGCCCGCTGCCCGCGCTGCATTTTTGGACGATGCCTGTCGCGGCGATGAAGCGTTGCGGCAGGAAGTCGCTTCGTTGCTGCATGCCTATGATAACCTCGGCGATTTTATGCAGCGGCCCGTGCTGGCTGCTACGCTCGCGCCTGAACTTTCGCAGGAACAAGTTTTCTTACAACCCGGTCAACAGATTGGCGCGTACCGTATCGAACGGCATCTGGGCGCGGGCGGGATGGGGGTGGTGTATGTGGCGCGCGACACGCGGCTCGGTCGTCAGGTGACGCTCAAACTGTTGCCGCCGCGCTTTACGCAAGACCGCGAACGACTGCGCCGCTTTCAGCAGGAAGCGCGAGCGGCTTCAGCGCTGAATCATCCGAGCCTGCTGACAATTTACGAAGTCGGGCAAATGGATGCCGACGCAGGCGGCGCGTATTACATCGTGGCGGAATTTGTGCAGGGGCAAACACTGCGCGAACTGGCGCGCGACGAATCGCTGCAACTGGGCGCAGCGCTGGACGTGGCGATCCAGTTAACGGATGCTCTTGCTGCTGCACATCAGGCGGGCATCGTGCATCGTGACATCAAACCGGAAAACGTGATGCGCCGACCTGACGGCATTGTCAAAGTGCTGGATTTCGGCCTCGCCAAGCTCACTGAGTTTGCCGAACGTCCACCGGATTTGAGCTTTGCTACAGTAGATACGCAACCTGGCCTCGTCATTGGCACCGTCGCGTATATGTCGCCCGAACAGGCGCGCGGGCTGGCGGTTGATGCGCGGAGCGATTTATTCAGCGTCGGAACGGTGCTTTATGAACTGCTGACGGGGCGCAAACCGTTTCAGGGCGAAACGCAGAGCGACGTGTTGGCCTCGCTACTCGAACGCGAACCGCCGCCGCTCTCGTACTACGTCGCTGGATTGCCCGCGTCATTGCAAACGATTGTCACGCGCGCCTTGCAGAAAAAACCTGCGGAACGCTTTCAAGCAGCACCGGAATTCAGCGCGGCGTTGCGGCAATTAAAACAGGAATTGGAATTGGCCGCGCATTTGGGCCGGGCTGTGTCGTCAGTTTTGCCGCTGCAAATGAAGGTCGGTGTCGGCGCGCAGGATGAGGAAGTGACGAAAGTGCTGGCGGCTTCGACCGGCGAGCAACGTTCTTTGCTCAAGTTGCTTTCCACGTGGTCGGCACGTGCGCCCGTGCTGTGGTTGGGCGCGGTGGCGGTCGCGTTGCTGGTGCTGGGGCTTTTGCTTGGGCGTTATTGGTGGCAGGCGCGGGCAACGGCGGTAAATTCGATTGCCGTGCTGCCGTTTGCCAATGCCGGGAACGATCCGCAAAAAGAGTATTTGCCCGATGCGCTGACCGAAAATTTGATCGAGAGCTTATCGCGGTTGCCCGCGCTGCACGTCAGTTCGCTGAGCACCGTTGCTGCTTACAAAAATCGCGCTGTTGATGCGCGCGAAGCGGGCAATGCGCTGCACGTTCGCGCCCTGTTGCAGGGCGAGGTGAAATGGGAAAACGAGAAGCTGATTGTGCGCGTGGAATTGGTGGACGCGCAGGACGGTTCGCGGCTGTGGGGCGAAACCTATCAGCCCGCACGGACGGAAATCCTGACGACGCAAACCGCCATCGTCCGCGAGATCGCTGCCAAGCTCCATCGTCGGCTCAGTCCTGAAAATCAGGAACAACTCGCGCGTCGCCAAACGGCCAATAGCCGTGCCTTTGATTTGTATGCGCAGGGACGCAAACTTTATTTTCAGGATGCGTATCAGCATCGGGAACAGGTGCTGACACTGTTCGGGCAGGCGTTGGCGCTCGATCCTGGCTATGCGCTGGCCTATTGCGGGGTTGCCGATGAGTACGCCGAACTTGCCAGCCAGTTTTTGCCCGCCAGCGAGGTAATCCCAAAAGCGCGCGACGCGGCGTTAAAGGCGCTGGAATTAGATGAATCGTTGCCCGATGCGCATTTGTCGTTGGCCCGCATCAAACTGTGGGGCGATTGGGATTGGGTGAGCGCCGAACGCGAATACAAACGCGCCCTCGAACTTAATCCCAAACTGACGCGCGCTCATGGACACTATTATGCCGGGAATGTTGACCGCACACCACCGTTGACCGACGTTTGCGCGAGATCGCGGTCGCCGATCATGACCGGCTTCGACTTTGCGATGTCCGGCGAAAGGCAAGGTAGACGATGCGCCCAGCGCCACTATGATCGTGCGTTGAGCCTGAATCGCAATTTGCTTGAACTCGACCCAAAAAATTCCGGCCTGCACGAAAGTATCGCCTTACTCCTTAGCCTGAAAGGGCAGCATCACGACGCGCTGGCGCAATTGCGACGGTGGGAACCGCATCCGCAAACGTATTGGCTGGGCGCGTATTCCTGAATGGGCGCGCCGGGCAGCGCGAAGAGGCACTGAAATGGCTGGTAACGGTTGAAAGAGTCTGCCTTGCAATCGCACGTTTCTCCGCTTGATTTTGCCCGCGTCTATGTGGGACTGGGCGATTACGAGCAGGCTTTTGTGTGGATGCGCAAAACCTATGAGGAACGTAACGATCATTTACTGCATATCAACGCCAATCCTATCTACGATCCTTTGCGCACCGATCCGCGTTTTAGCGAATTGTTGCGCAGCATCGGTCTTATTCCGTAAAGACGCCGACCGCGCGCGTCGCAACCTTATGCCTAAGCTTCGGTTCATACTCCCGTGCTGGTTCACTTTGTTCGCGCTTGCGCCCGCGGTTTTAAGCGCGCCCCGTGTGGTACAGGCGCGCCGCGTCGTGTTTCCGCAAAACGGTGCGGTGCTGGTACAGGCCGAGGAGGAAATGGCGCAAAATCCTCGTCTCGTGATCCGCGCGCAGAAGAGCGGTGCCGTATTGCTCACTCACACATTCACTGCCGAAGATGACTTGCTGCAACCGAAAGCCGATCAGGCACCGAGTTTCAATGCCTTTCTCCGCTTTCAGGTGTTCACTGCGCCCTGTTTTGGCGCGCCGTTGATTGTCGCGGTAGCGGTTGCGCCCGGTGGTTCCGATCACGGTTTTTGGGCGGCGGTGATTGGCGAAGCGGCAGGCAGGCTGCAAGTGTTGACGCCCGCCGACGTGCAGTTGAATGTGCAGGGCGGGTTGTTCGCGGGGCATCTGAATCAACGTTACGGCTGCGGTCTGGTCGTGTGGAATTTTGTGTGGGATGACGGCGCGCATTACGACCAGCATGCGTATGAAATTACTGTGTATCGCTGGCAAAATGGCCGTCTGGTCGTGCAGCCGAAATACGAAACCAAGCGAAAATATGTGAATGGGACGGCGGCGTTGCGTGAATTGGGAATTCGCGCACAGGATCAACGCAAACAGATCGCAAAAGTCCAACGTTACGTGGAATGAGGTGGGAAGACGTGAACTGAAGGGACGAAAAAAGGCAGAAGAGCCTCAGTCAGAAAACAGAGAGAAAGCGAGCGGATAGCTTACCTACACTTTCCACTTTCTGTGCCAACTGCCTGCTGCTCATCTACCTTTTGAGGTGGAAGTAAAGACGGGCAACTTCGCCAAATCCCAGAATTCACGCACGGGTTGCCGTTTGCCTGCCGCTATAAAGCACTTTTCAATGAAATTCGCATCGTCAGTCAACTCTGATCTGCGTTACCTTGTACGTTCTTCCGCCAGCTGTGATGTAACCAGTGCGTTGCGTCTGAATCCCGCCTGCACTCCACGGCCACGCGGACACTTTGTAGGAAACTATTGCGTTGCCTGTCACGGTGGTTGTGGGCGATGTAATCTGAATCCACGACGTTGCTGTTGTTGGTTTCCACGAACAATAGCCTGCCTGCGACAAGGTGAACTGCCCGGTGCCGCCATCGTTATAAAAAGTCTTTCCCGTCGCAGAGAGCGTACCGCCACAAAGCGCCGTTACCGCTGCGCCAAGATCAATGCGCGGTTTTGTGAGGTTATTCTTGGGGTCTTTAATGCCGACGCCCGTTGTCTTCAGCAAATTCAGCATCGTGTCTACGTCAACCTTCTGCTCTTTCGATCTCAGCACGGCAATGGCTCCCGCGACGTGTGGGGCTGCGGCGGACGTGCCGCTATAAGTGCCGTACTGTGCGCCTGGAACTGATGACGTGATATTCGCGCCAGGGGCCAGCAGATTGAGGAAAGAGGCGCTATTGGAACCCGTCCACACTTTGTCATCTTTGGTACTCGCCCCCACACTGATTACAGAGGAAAGGCAAGCGGGGGCACCGAGGGCATCTGGGTAGTTTTCATTGCCAGAGGAGGCAACCACGGCCACACCGCTACTTTTTAACGAAGCGAGTTGCAGTCCCAGCGAGTAAAGGGACGTGTCGTTAGGATCAAGGGCATCGCAATTGGTCTTATATTCTCCGCTTCCAAGACTCAGGTTTATGGCCGCAATGTTATAGGTGTCCGGTATGCCAGGAGAGAAGGGATTGGCACGATGACTCGCCACCCACAGCGCCGCCGCCTGAAGGTCAGAGTTACTTGTGTGCAGACAAGGCGCTACTCCTCCACATTTAAGCGCATTGGTTTCCAGATGAAACACCTGGATCGCAATAATCTGTGCGTCTTTGGCGACGCCAGAAAAGTTGACTCCTTTGCCTGCTGCAATTCCTGCCGTGTAGGTGCCATGAAAATATCCGGGATAGGAGCTGCTCGGAGGCGTTGCCGAGGAGTTGCCATCCTGAGTTGGCATCCCATTTGGGCAAAGGGAAAGGCTGGTGACTGCGCCACTCGAAAAACACATTTCACGCACCACCTTGCCGCTCAAAAACGGATGTGATTTATCTACGCCGGTATCGGCGATAACGATGACCTGCCCTTTTCCCGTATAACCAGCATTCCAGGCTTGGGTGGCACCGATTAAAGGCGTCGAATCTGCTAGTAAAGGTTTGAAGGTAATATCTTCTTCCACTCGCTCGATTTCCGGCAGTGACTTCAACATTTGCAAGCCAAACTCATCCACCTCAAAGACAATAAACGGAGCGTGTTCATAGGTGTGAATGGCACCTTGTGCCTGGGAGCGTACGCGCGTGACCATTTCGTCGCGCGCCGTTGTGATGCGGCTTTGGCGTGCATTACGTTGAGACTGATCCATCTCCGGTGTCAGTTGAAAATCGCCACGCGGATGGACAATCACACGGATTGAGCCATCTTTTTTGGCTTTGGCCATGAGCCGGTCAAGTTGCTGTCCGACGCGCGCGCGGAGTTGCACCTCTGATGGTTGTGCGCTGGCCGGTTCAATCGTCGTGTTATTTACCTGTATGCTTTGCGCTTTGCCTGTCGTGGTTTGCCCCCAGACACATACATTCAAAGCAAGACTGGTTAGGGCGATCAACCCTGCTGCGATGCAGCTGCGTGTTTGGATGTTAGTTCGTTGTTGCATTTCCTCGGTTCTCCTTCTGTGTTTTTACTGCCTATCTGATTTATTGCCAGGACAGTTTTTTGTCCTTCACCAAACACACGCGCAGAACGCCGCCGTATTCCTTCAGCACGCGGAAATTATTTTTTGGGTGACTCCTGTACTCGGACGGGTTATAGGGAAGGTGGTATACTCAAGCGGCTCTCAATTCTGACAAACACGAACCCTGACTCCTGAACGTCGGCAACATTTGCCCCGCCGTGGGCATAGGGCGACTTAACGAAATGTTTGTGTGGCTGGAAAAAGCCATGCTGAACACGAGCCGCACATTCGGGGTTTGCTGACCAGTTCGTTGTTTGCGCGAGTGCATAATGAGTCCTGGATGGTAGCTTTGCTGTGCCGTGCTGAGGTGATGTCGTGATGAATTTGTTTCGTTGGCTTTTTATTGGATGTTTCGTGCTGGTCTTGGCCGGATGCCGCGCCCGCACGGTGACTTCATCTGCGCCTGCGGTTGCGCCAGCGGCGGAAAGAACCATTGCGCATCAGGAAATCGGATTTCGCAGCCGCCGCAATCTGGAAGAACATTATGCCAAACACGGCAGCGAATTCGGCGGGATTTCGCAAACCGACTATCTACGGTTGGCGCAGTCACTGCGCGATGCGCCTGCGGGTGGTGACATTCTCGAAGCGGTGCGCTCTGCTGACAGCATCACTACGCGCTTTGATCGCAAGACCGGGGCTTTTCTCGCGTTCAATGAAGACCTGACAATTCGTACGTTCTTCAAACCAAATGACGGCGAACGCTATTTCAAACGGCAGTTGCAGCGAGAGCATTGAGGCTGGTCAGTGGTTCGTTGCATTCGCAACCACTGACGCCGAGCAAAATTATGATTGATCCAGTACAGAATTATTTGCGAGAGCGAGGTTGCGGCGAACACGTCGTGCAAGGCGGATTCGCGGGATTGGTGAAAAGTTGGGAACAGGTGGTAGCCGCCGTGCGTGCAGGCTATCAATTTGGTCTGGATGATTACTTAAACGACCTCGACGCGCGTCAGTTGTTGGAAGAGGCTTTGTCGGTAGCGACGCCGGAGGACATCGAAGCGCAACTGGGCCGCATTCAAACTGCCGATGCGCAAATGAAGGCGTTGTTGCTGCCTGCCGCTGTATGTTTATGGGGCGCGGAGGTTGCCGCAGAGGAAGGCTGGACGCACGAACAGAACTGGTGGTACTTCGGCATCCCCAAAAATGCGGGCGAGACTTTACGCGAAGACCTTCGTAACGAATGAAATTTTTCTCATGCGCAGTTCTTTCTTTCACTGTGCGCGAAAACTTGAGACAATCCCGAAAGCGGCTAACTGGCGCAGAGCATTGCGCATAACATTTCCCAGCGAGAGGTAGATATGACAGAGAGCAACCACTTATCGAGCATTATTCACTCTGTACGGCGTCGCCGTTGGACGGTAACGGTTTTGCAAGGCGTAGCGATCACTATTGCTGCCGCTGCCGCTTTTTTACTGGCGCTCAGCTATACCGCCTATCGGTTTCGCTACAGCAACGGAACGCTGATTTCGCTTCGTATCGTTGCCTTGCTCGGACTTGGTGCGGCGATCTATTTCTTTCTGATTCGCCCCTTGCGCAACAAAGTTTCTGATGCTCAGGTTGCTCACTTGATTGAGGAAAAACATACCGGACTGGAAGACCGCCTGACGACTGCGGTCGAATACGAGAATCAAAAACAACTCCCAATCATCGCCCGTCTTTGGGAAGACGCCAATCAAAAAGCTGGCGAAGTCGCCGCGCACGAAGTTGTGCCGCGCAAACGATTGCTTGGCTATGGCGGTATTGTCGCCGCAACGGTTGCGCTGTTCATCGGTGTCGTGCTGTTTGGGCCAAAGCAAATTTCCACTGGCCTGACCCATTTGCTGAAACCTGTCACGGCGGAAAGTTTGCTCTCTGCCAACGCGCAGCGCATTACGGTTAAGCCCGGTACGGCGCGCGTGCCGAAAGGGTCGGATCAACAATTTCTCGCGACGCTCGTCAATTTCGCGCCCGAAAATCTGGGCAATGTGACGTTCTATTACCGCAAAGCCGGTTCCGACGATCAGTGGGTCGGACAGGTGATGGAGGCGGCGAAGAACAAAAACGACTATCAATATTTCATCTTCAACATTCAGGACACGATTGAATACTTCGTCGAATCCGGCAGCGTCAAATCCGATGTGTACAAACTTGACGTAGCCGATTTGCCCTTCGTCAAACGCATTGACGTGAAACTGGATTTCCCCGCCTACACCGGCATGCCGAGCAAGATGCAGGAAGACAGCGGTGACATTGCGGCGTTGAAAGGCACTGTTGCCACGATCAAAGCCGTGACTTCTGCCAAAGCCAAAGCCGCTTTCATCGTGCTGAAAGACGGAAAGAAAATTCCGATGACTGCCGCTGAGCAACGGCTGGAAAGCGGCGAGGTCGAAACCTTTTTCACCGGCTCTGTCACTGTCGCGGCGAATACGAGCTATCACATCGAACTGACCAGCGTGGACAACGATGTCTACAACGGCTCCAACGAACACGACATCACGGTGCTGGAAGACGAGCCACCGACTGTCACGTTCGAGAAACCCGGACGCGACATCAAAGCCACGAGCATTGAAGAAATCTTTACGCAGGTGAAAGCCGAAGATGATTACGGCGTGGCTTCGCTGGAATTGTATTACTCGGTCAACGGCGGCGATGAAAAGAAGGTGCAACTGCAAAACCTGAGTCGCGCCGAAGCCAAAACGCTTTCCGGCTCGCACACCTTCTTTCTCGAAGAGCACAGCCTGAAGCCGGGCGATTTCGTTTCCTACTACGCCAAGGCGCGTGACGCCGCGAACGAAACGACGAGCGATATTTACTTCATCGAAGTGAAGCCGTTTGAGAAAGAATTCCGGCAAGGTCAGCAACAGCAGGGGCAGGGACAAGGGCAGGGCGGTGAGCAGGAACAAGCCTTACCTCGTCGGCAAAAAGACATCATCGCCGCTACCTTCCGCATCAACCGCGAAGAAGCGCGCTACACGCCAGCGGAGAAAAAGGAAAACTACGACACCGTTTCGCTCGCGCAGGACAAGTTGCGCGAAGACGCGAACGGCCTGATTGACCGCATCAAACGCCGCACGGGCGAAGGCGGCGGGCCACAAGGCGGTACTGCGCAGCAATTCACACAGTTGATCGAAAACCTAAAAACCGCGACGAAAGAAATGGAAGGCGCGTCAACGGAACTGAAAGCACAGCGCGGCCAACAGGCTTTGCCGTATGAACAACGTGCGCTGCAACAGTTGCTGCGTGCCGATGCCATCTTCCGCGAAATTCAAGTCAGCATGTCGCAGCAAGGTCAGGGACAAGGCCAGCAGAGTCAGCAGGCCGAAGAACTCGCCGACCTGTTTGAGTTGGAACTCGACAAGATGAAGAATCAGTACGAGACACTCAAACGCGAAGAAAAACAACAAGGCCAGCAACAGGACGACGAAACCAAGCGCAAGCTGGAAGAACTCGCCCGCCGTCAGCAAAAAGAACTCGAACAGCAACAGCGCCGCCAGCAACAAGCCCGCAATCAACAGGGCGGTGGCGGCGGTTCGTCGCGCCAGCAACAAGACCTGATCGAAGAAACCAGAAACAAGCGCGAACTTGAAAACTCTCGCGCGAACGCCGCGACCCGCAATTGCAACAGCAGGCTGACCAACTCAAGAAGGTTGCCGAAGAAATGCAAAAGCGCAGGCCGCGCAGAACAACAACAATTCGCAGGAAGCGTCTTCGGCAATGCAACGCGCGATGGAAAGCCTGCAACGCGCGCAATCCATGCAGCAGCAAAACCAACGCGGCAAGAGCGGCAATTCCGTTTCCGACCTGAAGAACCGCGCCGCCGGTGCTGCACAGAAACAACAGGAAATCCAAAAGCAATTGGATGACCTCATCAAACGCCAAAACGATCCATCCTCCGGCGAAGGCAAGCAGCGCCTGATGGAAAAGAAAAACGAACTGGCGAACGAGGTCAACAACCTCGAACGCGAAATGGATCAAACCGCGCGCGGGATGAGCGGCGATCAACAGAAAGCCGCCGAGCAATTGCGCTCCGCCGCTTCCGGCTTGCGCAATAACCAAGTCGCCAATCGCATCCGCCGCAACAACCAAAACATTGCTGGCAATCAAATGGAACCCGCCCGCGAAGGTGAGCGAGTCATTCAGCAAAACCTGAACGACATGGTCAACCAGTTGCAAGCCGCCGAACAATCCGCCAAGCAAAGCGCCACCAACAAAAAAGGCCCTGGCGGCGAAACCGAAGAGGCGTTAGAGAAAACGCGCGACTTGGCGAACAATTTGGAATCGCTCAAACGCCGCCTGGAAAACGGAACTGGTCGCCAACAACAAAACCCGCAAGGACAACAAGGCAAACAAGGACAACAAAACGCCCGCAACCAGCAAGGCCAACAAGGTCAGCAACAGAATCAACAGGGTCAACAGGGGCAACAAGGGCAGCAAGGACAACAGGGGCAACAGCAAAATCAGCAAAGCCAGCAAGGTCAACAAGGCCAGCAGAATGCCCGTAATCAGCAAGGCCAGCGCGGTCAGCAGCAGGGACAACAAGGCCAACAAGGCCAACAGGGGCAACAAGGTCAGCAAGGGCAACAACAGAATCAGCAGGGGCAACAAGGCCAGCAGGGGCAACAGGGCCAACAGGGGCAACAAAATGCCCGCAATCAGCAGGGACAGCGCGGGCAACAGGGGCAGCGCGGTCAGCAGCAGGGACAACAAGGCCAGCAGGGGCAGCAAGGGCAGCAAGGGCAACAAGGGCAGCAAGGCCAACAGGGACAGCAAGGACAAGGTGGACAACAAGGCCAGCAACAGGGCGGTCAACAACAAGGTGGCCAACGCTCGGAGAGCGCCTATAACAATGCGCCCAGCGGCCCGCAATCCGGCGGCGGTCGTCCGATGGGCGGCAACGACCGGCAGTTAGGCTCCGAGTTGCGCGAACGGATGCGCGAAGCCCAAGACCTACGCCAACAACTCGCCCGGCAAGGCAAAGGCGGTGAATTGACGAAGGCGCTGGATCAGGCGATTCAGGAAATGGCGCGGTTGCAAAATCAGATGTTCGGCGACGATCAGGCAACGGCGCAACGCCTGAAAGCCGAAGTCATCGAACCGCTGCGCGACATCGAACTTGAACTGAGCAAACGCCTGCAAGCTAAACTCGGCAAAGGCAACCTGCGTTTGGCGGATGAAGGTGCTGCGCCCGAACGCTATCGCAAGCTGGTGGACGAGTATTACAAACGCCTCTCGCAACGCAATTCGCTTGTGCCAGAGAAATAACTAAGGTAAGACAGGCGAGCCGCCTGTCTTACCTTAGGCTCGATTACAAGTATGGACAGGCAAGCTGCCTGTCCTACCTTTTTTCAGGAAACCCCAATGACAACTACGAAAGAGTACGCAGGCAAAATGCTTGTCAGCTTGAGCGACGGCAAACATCTGGGCGAAGTCAAAGACGTGTACTTTGATGCCGAAGTCACGAAAGTCACTGCTGCCCATCTTGGCAAATCTGGCCTGATTAACCGCAAATCGCTGCTCGTCGAAGTCTCGCACGTCAAACTTTTTGGCCTCGATGCGTGGCTGGTGGACGCCTCGGACATCGTGATTGCGAAAGACGATGTCGCGGGCGCAGAGAAATACATTTTGGGCGATGCGTTGCGCGGGCGTGAGATTCAAACCGATGGCGGCACGAAGCTCGGCACGATTGGCGACATTCTGCTTGATGCACAAAACAATGTCATTGGTTTCGCGCTCAGCAAGGTGAATGTTGAAGGCCCAATTGCTACGGCCAAGACCATCGCACGCCCTGCCATCAGCAATCTTGGCAGTAATGATGCGCCGATGATTGCCATTTTGGAAAAAGCCGAAACCCTGAAAGTCGCCTAAATGTTCACGCCCGACAAAGTCCAGCAGCACATCGTCGCCAGCATTCGTGAATTCGTCGCCCGCCACGTCATCCCCGTCGCGTCGGAACTGGAGCATAAAAACGAATACCCGCACGACATCGTCAACGGGATGAAAGACCTCGGCTTGTTCGGTTGCAACGTGCCGGAAGAGTACGGCGGTTTGGGACTGAGCTACACGACATTTGCAATGATTATCGAAGAGTTGTCGCGCGGCTGGATGAGCATTGTCGGGCCGATTGGCACGCATTCCGTGATTTGCGACATCATCAATCGCTTTGGCACAGACGAGCAAAAGCAAAAGTATTTGCCCGGTCTGGCAAGTGGCGAACGGCGCGGCGGTTTGGCGTTGTCAGAAAGCGATGCGGGAACGGACGTGCAACGCCTGCGCACGACGGCAACGAAAGTTGACGGCGGCTATCGCATCTATGGCTCCAAAATGTGGATCACGAATGGACGATACGGCGACACGTTTGTTTTAGCGGCAAAAACTGATCCGCAGACCGACCCGCCCTACAAAGGCATCTCGGCGTTCATCATCGAGAAGGGCGAAGGCTTTCACGTTGCGCGCGACATTGACAAGCTTGGCTATCGCGGCGTCGAGACGTGTGAATTGTATTTCGACAATTTCTTTGTGCCTACGGCAAACCTCATTGGCGGCGAGGAAAATAAAGGCTTCAAGCACGTGATGACGGGACTGGAAAGCGAACGTATCAACGTTGCCGCGCGCGGTGTTGGATTAGCGCGTGCCGCGTTTGAAGATGCTCTTGGCTACGCTCAGCAACGCGAAACCTTCAACCAACCGATCAGCCAGCACCAATCCATCCAAATCATGCTCGCCGAAATGGGCACGAAGATCGAAGCCGCACGGTTGCTAACCTACTCCGCCGCCGAAAAGAAAGATCGCGGCGAACGCTGCGATGTGGAATGCGGGATGGCCAAGTTATTCGCGACCGAAACCGCGCAGGAAGTGGCGTGGACGGCGATGCGCGTGCACGGCGGCGCAGGCTATGCGAAAGATTTGAACGTCGAACGGTATTACCGCGATGCACCGTTGCTGGTGATTGGCGGCGGGACGAATGAGTTGCAGAAACTGATTATTGCGAAAGGCTTGCTGGCCAGACACCCCGCCAAATAGCGGCGGCGGCAAATGTACGACAGGCGGCTCGCCTGTCGTACATTTGCCGCCGCCTGTCGTACATTTTAGTTTGTCGCGGCCTGTTGGGGCGTGCAGACTTTCTCGAACGCGGCTTTCAATTCATTGGCGATCATTTCGGCGTCGCGCATTTCGATGTCGCGGCGCTGCATCATATACACGAGCTGGCCGTTGCGCAGAATGCCAATCGAAGGCGAGGACGGCGCATAGCCGGTGAAATAGCTGCGGGCGCGGTCGGTGGCTGCGATGTCAGCGCCGGCAAAGACGGTGATGGTTTCGTCGGGTTTGACGGAATGCTGCAAGGCTTCGACAACGCCGGGACGGGCTTTGCCGGCGGCGCAACCGCAGACGGAATTGACGACGATCATCAACGTGCCTTTGGTGTTTTGCACAGCGGCGTCTACAGCATCGGGCGTGCGGGTTTCTTTGATGCCGTTGAGCGACAGGTCTTCGCGCATCGGCTTAATCAACATTTCTGAATATGGCATAAAATCGAACTCCTCCAGGAAAATTTGACCGAATCATTCGGTGCGGTTGCTTTCTTCACTCATCAGAAGAACTAAGATACTATGCACCTCGCGGCAGCTTCGCAAGCCTGCCGCCTGCGATTTTCTCCATCCACCCAAGAGGCATTATGCAAAACCAACGTCAAGCGGCAGCGCCGCAGATCAAAAAATCCGCCCCTGTTTACGATGTCGTTGTCATTGGTTCCGGCGCGTCCGGCGGGATGGCCGCGTGGAATCTGACGCGGCAGGGCATTAACGTGCTGCTGCTCGATGCGGGCGACCGCTACGATCCGGCGAAGTATTGGATGGCGATGCTGCCGTATGAACGGCGCGAGGCAGCGGCGCACGGCGAGAAACCGCCCGTCGGATATTTGGATACGAAAGAGCAGCCATATCTGACGCCGGACGGCAAACGCTACGATCTTTATCGCGTCTGGGGGCACGGCGGCAAGACGAACATTTGGGGGCGCGTGGCGCTGCGCTATTCCGATGTAGATTTCAAGGTGAACGACGGTTACGGCATCCCCTGGCCGTTCGCGTACAAAGACCTCAAGCCGTACTACGATCAAGTAGACCAATTGATCGGCGTCTGTGGCGGCGATGACGACACGGACACGTTGCCGGGCAGCCAATATCATTTGCCTCCGGTGCCGCTGCGTTGCGGCGAGCAGGCGGTGATGCAGGCGGGCAAACGGATCGGCATCAAAATCGTGCAAGGCCGCCGCGCGAATTTAACGCGGCCTCATCGCGGGCGCGCGCAGTGTCATTACTGCGGCGATTGCGGGTCGGGTTGTACGACGGGCAGCTTTTTTAATTCCGCAATGCACCTGCTGCCGGAAGCGATAAAAACGGGCAAGTTGCAAATTATCAGCAACGCCGTTGCCGGGCGCATCACGGTTGATCCGAAAACAGGTTTGGCGGATGGCGTGCAATATTTCCACCGCTACACGCGCGCCGAAAATCACGTCAAAGCCAAAGTCGTGGTCGTCGGCGCATCCTGCGTAGACACGACGCGGCTGCTGCTCAATTCCAAATCCACGATCTATCCGCACGGCATCGGCAACACGTCGGGCGTGCTCGGCAAATACTTCACCGAACAATTCCGCTTTCACGTCACGACATTTTTGCCGCATCTCTACGGACGTGAAACCACGCACGACAGCGGCATCGGCGGCGAGCATATGTACCTGCCGCGCTTCAATGCGCGCGATGGCCGCAAACGCGATTACGCACGCGGCTTCGGCATGCAATTCTGGTCAAGCGGCTGTCAGAACAACGCGAGCTTTGCGAAATATCTGCCGGGCTTTGGCGCGAATTTCAAGAAAGACGTGCTGCGGCGTTATCCCGCGCTGTTTCAGTTTCACCCCTACGGCGAAATCCCGCCGCGCGAGGACAACCGCATCGAAGTGGACGAAACGAAGAAGGATCAATACGGCCTGCCGCTGATGCGCATGGTGCTGAACTACGCCGACAACGAACGCAAGATGTCGGAGGAGATGTACGACACGGTCGAGCAACTCGTCCACGAAGCGAAAGGCGAACTCGTGAATTATCAGCGCAACACGTGGGATTTCCCCGGCTCGCCCATTCACGAACACGGCACGGTGCGAATGGGAACCGATCCAAAGAATTCGATGCTGACCGGCTTCAACCAAATGCACGCCGTGAAAAACGTGTGGGTCGTGGATGGCAGTTCGTTTCCGTCGTGTACGGAAAAGAATCCGACGCTGACGATTTTGGCAGTGGCTTGGCGGGCGACGGATTATCTGGCAGAGCAGCTTAAGCGGGGGAATGTGTGATTAGGGAGGCACAGCAGCGATGAAGAAAGGTCTTATCATCTTCATGTTTTCTTTGGCCTGTTTTTTTATTGGGACGAAGATTATGGCGCGGTGGAATCCTTATGGAGACGATCCTTATTTGGTGATTGGGTTAGGGCTATGGGCGTTTGGTGGAATTGGCATACTGATTCTTATTGTTATGGCTGTACAGGCTCTTTCCTGGCCAACCGTATCAATAAAACTGCGAGACGAAGAGAAGAAACATAAATAGAGGCGTGGATTCGTTAAGAATTACTCTTCACCCAATCCCGCAACGCCTGCGCTGCTTTGCGTTCGCCTTCTGTCAATCCGCGTGACAGAAATTCATTGAGTGCTTCAGTGGTCAGGAAGGGGAAGGCGGTGCTGTGTGCCGCTTCCTCGTAATCAACTTCCGTCAGCCGCCAGATTTCTACGCGCCGATTGAAGACGCGCCAAATTTCCGGCACGCCCAAGCCGGCATAAATCGCAAAGCGATCCAGCGAAGAACTGGTCAGGTCGCTTTCAATCACGATGTCGGGCGGCGGGTCGTGTTGCAGGTCAAGGTCTTCTTTGCCAATCACCGCGTCGGCATTTTGCACGTAAAAACAATCATCCGGCTCCGCGCCTTTGTCCTTCAATTCTTTTTTGAGCGTCGAAGAGCCAAGCGATTCGATGTCAATGTCCAGCGCATCGCGCAAGGCGATAATGAGCGTGTGCAAGACTTTCACCGGTTTCTCGTGGGCTGGTAATGGGGACATAATTTCCATCCTTCCCTGATCGTAGAAAACTCGTACTGCCGACGATTCGCGCAGGTCGTCCAGCAGTTGCTCATAGACTTCCCACGAAACATTGTCGGCGCGTAGCGTCGTTCCAGGCGGAATGTGCGGGATTACTTCGAGATAGTTCGTAGCGGTTGCAATTGGCATAAAAACTCAGCCTCCGTTGGCCTTGATCCTACTACAGGTTT
Source organism: Blastocatellia bacterium (assembly GCA_046331525.1). Classification (GTDB taxonomy): domain Bacteria; phylum Acidobacteriota; class Blastocatellia; order RBC074; family RBC074; genus JAFDVL01. The sequence continues at coordinate 14,905 of JAXLQQ010000021.1, read as the reverse complement.
GGAAAAGAGAGGAAGCAGGGGCTTCGCTACGCTTTGCGTCGCACCTTCAGCACAACAATCTTGGTCGAATGATTGAAGGGCGCGGGATCGGCAATCGCCGCAGGCGGTTGTGCGTTCCCCACGAAATCGTCAGGCACGGGAATCATTTCAGCTATCGTCAAATAACCATCGGCGCATAACGCTTCCAACTCGCGCAAATAGTCTGCGCCGGAATAAAACAGCGCGTTATTGATCGCTACCAAATAACCGCCGTCGTTGATGAGCGGGCGCACTTTGTTAATGACGCGCGTGTAACTCGACGCCAAATCCACGACGCCTTTATTCGTGGCGGAGTAGATGGGCGGGTCAACAAACACGCAATCAAAGCGTTCGCCTGCCGCTTTCATCCGGTTCACCTGCGGAAAGAAATCGCCCGCGCGGAAATCCGCTTTGTGAATCGGGAAGCCGTTCAGCGTGTAAGAAGTCTTGGCCACATTCAGAAAGTTCCGATTCAAATCCAATTGCACGACGCGCGCAGCACCGCCTGCCAGCGCGGCGACGCCGAGACTGCCGGTGTAGGCGAAGGTGTTGAGGACGGTTTTGCCCGCGAGGTTCGCGTTTGCCCAATGCCGCACGTTGCGCGTGTCCAGATACAGGCTGGCGTCGCGGTTCAGCATCACGTCTAGGGCATACCACACGCCGTTTTCGCGGATTTTGTGATTCGGCTTTGTGCCGTACACTAAGTGTCCGCGCTTCTCCTCCGACGCTTCCGCGTTGCGTGTTTTGACGACAATGGCTTGCAGCCAGGGCAAGCGCGTGGGCAAAAAATCCTGCGCTGCCCGCACTGCCGCCAAACCACTTTGCGGATGATCCGCGTAGTTGTGGATGACGGCGGTTTGGGCGTAGAGATCAATGACCAGTTGCGGCGCGCCTTCGGTGAAGCCGTTGAAAAGGCGAAAGGCCGTTTCGTGGCGTTCGTCAAAGCAGGCGGCGCGCGCTTGCGTGGCCGTTTCCAGTAACAGTTCGATAGTTTTAGCTTTCATATGTGCTGGCATCATGGTCGAGCGGCGGCGACAAAAAAAGATGGCTGCCGTGAATATTTTGCGCGCCCGAATCCGCGTTCGTGAATGACAGTAAATTTATCGAGGAGAACACTATGATTCATCACATCTCATTGGACGCTAAAAAACCCAAGCACGTCGCCACTGTGTTGGCCGAAATTATGGGCGGGCAAGTCGTGCCTGCGCCACCGAACTTTCGGCCTGATTCCTGGTTTCTGCTGACAGGCGATCAATACGGCACAATGATTGAAGTCTTGCCGCTCGGCACTGAGTTGCAGCCGGATGATGGCGAAGCGGGGTTTCACGCGGGCGCGAGCGCTGCGTATCTTTCCGCGCACGCTTACGTTTCTGTTACCGGTCAACGCCGCAACCGTGCTGCAAATCGGCGAGCGCGAAGGCTGGCTGACGCGCATTTGTGATCGCGGGCCGTTTGATTTGATTGAGTGCTGGATTGAAAACCGCCAGTTGCTCGAATTTGCCACACCGGAAATGACGGCGAAATACGTGGGCTTGCTGACGAACCCGCAGGCGATGCAGGCGGCGCTGGCGGATTTGGCGGAAGGGCAGTGAGAGAAGGAGAGACAGAGGGAAGGAGAGACAGAGGGGAAGGAGGGAAGGAGCGACAAAGAGAAGGAGGAATGGGTCTCTCCTTCTCTCCTTCTCTCTTTCTCTCCTTCTCAGAGGCTCGCTCCTTCCTCCTTCTCAGGGTCGCTTCTCAATGCGATACAGGTCAGTGCGCGTGCGCAGGTAAAATGCTTTGCCGACGATGGCGGGCGAGGCGAGGAAGCCTTCGGCCAGTTGGTTTTTCCGCGAGCTTTTGAAATTCGCGGCGCGGGTTGCAGCACGGTGGTTTTGCCTTCTTCGCTGAACAGCCAAATCTTGCCATCAGCGTACGGGCGAGGCGGAACTCTGGCTTCACCGCCGAGGCGTTGTTGCCAGACGAGGTTGCCGGTTTTGGCTTCGAGGCAACTGGCGATAACGTTGTCGCTGACCATAAAAATCAAATCGCCAATCAGCAACAGAATCGAAGGCTTATTCGACACGCTGCGTTTCACTTTCCACGCGACGTGCGTGTCGGTAATCAAGCCGGTGCCGCCCGTGCGCACGGCGAAAAGCTGCCCCGTCAATATCCCGTCCGGAAGAAAATCATTCCGTGTCCGAGCACCGGGCGCGTGCTGGCGGAATGTTGCACGCCCCTCCTCAACACGCCAGAGTTCTTTGCCGGTGAACGGATCGTAGGGAATACGCCGCTTTCGCGCCGAGGCTAATCATTTCCCAGCGGCCATTGATCTGTTCGACCTGCGGCGTGGCGAAGGCTTTGCGCATATCGCCGTCGGCGGCGATTTTGCCGTTGGGCAGAATATCTTGAAAATCAATTGAACGTTTCGTTTGCCACACCGTCTTGCCCGTGCGTTTGTCGAGCGCGACGACGAACTGATGATCGCTGCCGTCGAAGTGCATCAGCAACAAGTTCTGAAAAATCACGGGCGACGAACCTGCGCCGCGAAAGTGGTTGCATTCAAAATCGCGCCGCTCCCACAACACCTTGAACGTCTTCGTATCAATGCAGGCCGTGCCTGGCGAACCGAACGTGATGTACACACGCCCGTCCTCCAATCGCGGGCGTAGGCGGGGGCGGCGGTGTTGAAGGGATGGGATATATTGCGGCGTTGTCACCTCAAAAAACTTGATGTCGCGGATGATGCGCCCCGTGTCTCGATCCAGACATAATGCGTACAACTGACGCGCATCCGGCGTCGCCGTCGTTAGCCAGATTTGTCGGCCTAAAATTACCGGCGAAGACCAGCCGCGATCATGAATCGCTGTTTTCAGATGATGTTTAGGTTGCTCAGGTTAGCGGCAAATCGCGCGCATCGGAATGACCGGTGCCGTCAGGCCCGCCGAAATTGCGGCCATTGATGCTGGCCAGCACGTTTCAGACAAAGACAAAACAATAAAAGCAGTGATTCGGATCATAGTAATTATCCGGAAAAGTCGGGAGTGATTTTATGCAAATTTTCACGAATTGACACGAATGATGCTCGTTACTCGTTCGGCGGAGAGCCTTTTCCAGTTAGAAAAATTAGAGGGTAAAGCTGTGACGAAAACCATTCGTGTCAATTCGTGAAAATTCGTGGCTAACTGCTGGTTTGTTACTTCCGCGCGCCGCACGGCCGTCGCACAATGAGTTGGGGCAGCATGATGGTCGGGCGGAAATGTTTGCAACCCGTCCGATTTGGTTTTATTGAGTGGCGACGTAATGGCTTCGATCAATAAGCGTGCGGCCTGTTGTCCCATTTTCGTTACGTCCCAGCCGACCGTCGTCAGCGGCACACGCAGCAAATCGCCGTAATGGATTTTGCCTGCACCGACGATGGCAATATCTTCCGGCACCCGCAGTCCGGCTTCAAAAATTGCATGGATGGCACCAATCGCTGCCGGGTCGTTTCCTGCAAAAATCGCGGACGGCACATCGCCTTCCGCCAACCATACGCGCATTGCGGCGTAGCCTTCGGTTTCTAGAAAGCCGCAGTTGCGCACCCACGAATCTTCGCAGCGGATTTTGTGATTCGCCAGCGCCTGCTGATAGCCTTCCAGCCGGTCGTCCGCGACGCGCACGTCCGGGCCGCGCAAATGGCCGATGCGACGATGACCCAGTGAAATCAGGTGTTCCGTCGCCATCAGCCCGACGCGCACGTTGTCGGTAATCACGGACGGACAGGACATCCGCTCGAAATGCCGATCCAGCAGCACGATGCGCGCGCCTTCTTCGATCATCTCGCGGTACACGCGCACGTTTGACGCCGCGACTGCCGAAGCAATGATCAAACCATCCGTGCGATGGCGCAGTGCAGCGACTTCCGCGACTTCTTTCGCCGCATTTTCGTCCGTGTTGCAGAGCAGGATTTCATAGCCCGCCGGGCGCGCAACCGATTCAATCGCTTTGGCGATTTCGGCGTAGTAGGAGTGCATCAAATCCGGCACGACCAGCGCCAACAGGTACGAGCGATTTGTCGCCAGCGCGCGCGCGTTTTGGTTGGGGCGGTAGTTCATCTGCCGCACGACTTCCATTACCCGTTCGCGCGTTTCGGCTTTGATTTTCGGATCGTTATTGATCGCGCGCGAAACGGTCATCTTGGAGACGCCAAGCGCTTTGGCAATATCCGCCAGCGTAATAGGCATACGTTGTTCTTTCGTTATCAGAAAATCTGTTGTGAATTGCGTAAGACGCCGACATTATACGGGCTTTGTGCCGTTTGTGAATGGGGACGCACGTTTCCCGCGTACAACCGTTGCGCACAGATCAGTCCGCTGGCGGTGTGCGGGCTTAAGCGAAATTGACGATCCTTAGAAAGTCGTGTAGCTTCAATTCCGATTCATCTTTTCGCGCAAAATTTGTTTACTGCAAGCAGTGAGGAAAAACATTCGCTATGACAAAAGGTCTTCGTGTTTTCATCGCCATCCTATGGCTGACGGGCTTAGGCGGGGCAGTTGGTGTCAGGGCGCAAAGCAACGCGCGTCCAAATTTCATTCTGCTCATCGCCGACGATATGGCGTGGGACGACACGACGGTGAACGGACACCAAACGATTCGCACGCCGAACCTGGAGCGGATGGCGCGCCAGGGATTGCGCTTCGAGCACGCCTTTGTTACCGCGAGTTCGTGCAGTCCCAGCCGCGCGAGCTTGTTCACCGGACGCTACCCGCATCAGACAGGCGCGGAACAATTGCACTGGCCCGTACCCAAAGAACAGATCGGACTGACGGAGCCGTTGCGTCGCGCGGGATATTGGACAGCCGCGGCGGGCAAATGGCATTTGGGAGAAGCGGCGAAACCGAAGTTTGATGTTGTGCGCGAAGGCAATCCGGCAGGCTTTATCCTGCCCGTTGATCCGGCGGTTTACGCTAAGCTGACGACAGCGGAAAAAAGCGGTTGCGATCAATGGGTACCGCTGTTACGTGAACGCCCGAAGGACAAGCCGTTCTTTCTCTGGCTCGCCGCATTCGATCCGCATCGGGATTATTTTGAAGGCACCATTCCGCAACCGCATCGCCCGGAAGATGTCGTTATTCCGCCGTACCTGCCCGACACGCCGGAACTGCGTAAAGAGATGGCGCTGTATTACGACGAAATCACGCGGCTGGATCAATACGTCGGTGCAGTGCTGGATGAACTGGAGCGACAGGGCATCGCGGACAACACGTTCGTTTTGTTTTTGAGCGACAACGGACGCCCATTTCCCCGCGCGAAAACGACGGTTTATGACAGTGGCATTCACACGCCCTTGCTTGTCCGATGGCCTGCGAAGGTCAAAGCCGGAACTACCACAAAACGCCTTGTCAGCACCGTAGACATTGCGCCCACGATTCTCTCGCTCGCTGGCCTGAAGCCCGGCGCGAATTTTGCGGGCAAAGATTTTTCGCCGTTGCTGACACAACCTAACAAACAAGTGCGCGAATATGTGTACGCCGAACACAACTGGCACGACTACGACGATCACGGGCGAGCAGTACGTTCGGAGCAGTTCAAATACATTCGCAATTACTACACAGACCTCGCCAACACGCCGTCCGCCGATGCCGTGCGCAGTCCGTCGTTTCAATCGTTGCGCCGCCTGCGCGATGCCGGGCAACTCAACGCCGCGCAGATGAATTGCTTCGTCAAACCGCGTCAGGCGGAAGAGTTGTACGATGTCGTGAATGATCCCGACGAACTGCATAATCTGGCTGCCGATCCGAAATATGCCGCCACCTTGCAAAAGCTACGAGCAGAACTGAAGCGCTGGGAAAAGACCACGCACGATGGCTTACCAAAAGTCCGCACGCCTGATGAATTTGACCGCGAAACCGGCGAGCCGTTGCCCACACGCAAGCCGCAGCATTTGCCGGAAGCTGGTCAACAATCACAATCAAAATAAACTGCAAAAAGTAACAGCAAGATGAAACTTATACTTCCCCGAAAATCTGTTCAGATTTTATTAGGTTCTTCGTTAGTCTTATTCCTCTTCCTTTGTCTGGCGCAGGCGGCAACTACCATAGAGTTGACGCGCGCCGTGATTCTCGCGCCTGCCAATCTTTCCGGGCCGGAAAAGAAAGCCGTGCAGATGCTAACGGAAGAGGTGGCGGCGCGCACGCAAGTGCATTGGCAAACTGTCAATCAAGCGCCCACTGATGGCACGCCCTTCATTGCAATTAGTCGCGCCCAGACAAGCGCACCACGCGAAGGCTATCAGATCAAAACTGTCAACAATGCTGTCACGATTACTGGCAACGATGCGCGTGGTGTGTTGTTCGGTGTTGGGCATTTGTTGCGCACGCTGCGAATGAGCAAAGGCTCGATTATCTTGCCCGCCGATTTTAATGTCACAACCGCGCCGAAATATCCGTTGCGCGGGCATCAGCTTGGCTACCGTCCGAAAACGAATTCTTACGACGGATGGACGGCGGCGATGTGGGAGCAGTACATCCGCGATCTGGTTGTGTGGGGGACGAATGCGATTGAACTGATTCCGCCGCGTTCAGATGACGATGCGGACAGCCCGCATTTCCCGCTGCCGCCGCTGCAGATGATGATTGAGATGTCGCGCATCTGCGCGGAGTACGGTATTGACGTGTGGATTTGGTATCCGGCACTCGACAAAGATTACGGCGATGCAAAGACGGTCGAATTCGCGCTCAACGAATGGGGCGAAGTCTTCAGGCAATTGCCGCGCGTTGATGCCGTATTTGTCCCCGGCGGTGATCCCGGCAACACGCCGCCGAAACTGTTGATGAACCTGCTGGAAAAGCAAACGGCGAATCTGCATCGCTATCATCCGAAGGCAGGGATGTGGGTCGCACCGCAGGGCTTCACAACCGAGTGGCTGAATGAATTTTTGGGTATCGTACGCGCTGAGCCAAAGTGGCTCAGCGGCATTGTCTACGGCCCGCAATCGCGCTTGACGTTGCCGCAGATGCGCGCGGCGATCCCCAAGCAATATCCGATTCGGCATTACCCCGACATCACGCATTCGCGTCAATCACAGTTCGCTGTGCCGGATTGGGATTTGGCCTTTGCGCTGACGGAAGCGCGCGAAAGCATCAATCCGCGCCCAACCGATATGGCGCATATCTTTCGTCTGCTGCAACCGCTGACGAATGGTTTCATCACCTATTCCGAAGGCTGTAACGACGATGTCAACAAAATCCTGTGGAGCGCGCTCGGCTGGAACCCTGATGCGGATGTGACGGAGGTGTTGCGCGATTACAGCCGCTATTTTATTGGCGCAAACTGTGCAGATAGCTTTGCACAAGGTTTGCTCGCGCTCGAACAAAACTGGCGCGGGCCAGTCGTGACAAATCACGGCATCAACGTAACTTGGCAGCAATTCCAAGCGCTCGAACGCAACGCCAGCCCGCGCGACTTGCAGAACTGGCGCTTTCAGCAACCGCTGTATCGTGCCTACTACGATGCCTACGTGCGCAGCCGCGCGATGTATGAAGCATCGCTCGAAGAACAAGCGATGAATAAACTGCGCGAGGCGCGCTTGCTCGGTTCTTCTGTTGCGATAACACAAGCCGAATCAATCCTCGACAAAGCCCTAACTGAACGTGTCTCGCAAGATCTGCGCGCGCGCGTCTTGGAACTTGGTGAAGCTTTGTTCCAAAGCATTCACATGCAACTGAGCGTCGAGAAATACCAGGCAATCGGCGTCGGGCGCGGCGCGAATCTGAATACGATTGATTTCCCGCTCAACAATCGGTTGTGGCTGAAACAACGCTTCAGCGAAATCCGCAAAATCGAAGCCGAAGCCGAGCGGCAAAAACAACTCGCGGAAATCGTAGACTGGACAAATCCGGGGCCGGGCGGATTTTATGACGATCTCGGCAACCTCACGCGCCAGCCGCATCTGGTGCGCAGCCCCGGTTTTGCTGCGGATCCGTACTTGCTCGAATCCAGTGTCGTCAGCATGGTTGGCGCGTACGATGGCAGCACGCAGTTGCGCCGCGACGAGTTTTCGCTGACGGGCGTAGGCTTTCAGCCCTACGGTCGCATGTCGTGGTGGGACATTGCGGAAACGTACTATGACACGCCGCTCAGGATGCGCTACAGCGGCCTCGACAAAACAGCGCAGTACAAAATTCGCATCGTCTATTCCAGCGCGACACAGCAAATTCCGATCAAGTTAACAGCGAATGACAAGTATGAAATTCACCCGTTGCTCAAAAAGGAATTGCAGCCCGTGGAATTCGATATTCCCGCCGCCGCAACGGCCAACGGCGAATTGAATCTGACGTGGACACAAGCACCGGGCAGTCGTGGCGCGGGGCGTGGCTGTCAGGTCGCGGAAGTTTGGCTTATCAAAAAACTATGAAAACACTATTTGGCTTTGGTTTGGCCCTGCTTATTACATTTACCGTGTGGGCGCAGGAGAAGGCTACGGTTCCCGGCGTCGTTATTGATTATAGCCCCGCCGCGTCGCAGCAATACATCGGCTCGCCCAGCATTGCCGTTTTGCCGAACGGCGAATACGTCGCGTCGCACGATTTCTTCGGCCCCGGCAGCACCTACAGCAAAATGTCTGTCTTCGGCTCGCGCGACAAAGGACAGACGTGGGAAAAGCGCGCTGATCTTGACGGGCAATGGTGGTCATCCTTGTTTGTGCATAAAGGCGCGTTGTATCTGATGGGCACGACGAAGGAATACGGCTTCACAGTCATTCGCCGTTCGACCGATGGCGGCCGGACGTGGACGGAACCGAGGGACCGCGAATACAGGCTTGCTGTGGGGCGATGGCGCATATCACTGTGCGCCGCATCCCGTAGTCATTCACAAAGGCCGCATTTGGCGCGCGATGGAAGACGCAATGAACGGCACGAAATGGGGCGAGCGGTTTCGCGCGTTTATGATGTCGGCTCCGGTTGATGCAGATTTGCTGAAAGCTTCAAGTTGGACGAGCAGCAATCGTCTCGCGCGCGATCCGGCATGGCTCGATGGTAAATTCGGGGGCTGGCTTGAAGGCAATGCTGTTGTCACGCCGCAAGGCAGCATCGTAGACATCCTGCGCGTAGACGTGAAAAAAGACGACAACGAAAAGGCTGCCATCGTACGTATCAGTGCGGACGGGCAGCAGGCGACGTTTGATGAGGCCCGCGATTTCATTGACTTTCCCGGCGGCAGCAAGAAATTCACGATTCGCTGGGACGCGCGAACGAAAAGCTATTGGGCATTGGCGAACTATGTGCCTGCCGAGCATCGTCATCAAGACCCGTCGCGCACGCGCAATACGTTGGCGCTCATTCACTCAACAGATTTGCGGGACTGGGATGTACACGCGATTCTGCTTTCGCATCCAGACACGGCAAAGCACGGCTTCCAATATGCGGATTGGTTGTTTGATGGCAATGATCTGATTGCGGTCGTGCGTACGGCATTCGATGATGCGGCGGGCGGCGCGCACAATCAGCACGATGCGAATTACCTGACGTTTCATCGCATCCAGAATTTTCGCAGCTTGACGCCCAAATCCTGAGACTCGTATGAAAATCTGGTTTCTCTCCCTCCTCTGCGGCTGGCTCTTTTGCTTCAGCCAGGCGCAGGCGCAACTTTCGCCCGATACAGTTTATGTGAATGGCACTGTTATCACGATGAATGCAGCGCAACCGCAGGTTGAAGCCATTGCTGTATTGGGCGAACGTATTGTCGCGGTCGGCAGCAACCGTGACATGCGCGCCCTCGCGGGCAAACAAACACGTGTCGTGGATTTGCAGGGCAAAACGCTGTTGCCCGGCTTTTACGATGCGCACAGCCATTTTGTATCAGGGGCGATGGCCGGAATGTATATGGCCGATCTGAACAGCCCGCCGATTGGCCGCATCAACACGATGGACGAACTGATTCGCGTGTTGCAGCAGCGCGCAAAAGAAACACCTGCCGGGCAATGGATTGTCGGGCGCAACTACGATGACACGTTGCTCCAAGAAAAACGTCATCCGACGCGTGCCGATCTGGATCGCGTCTCCACCGAGCACCCGGTTTTTATCGTGCATGTTTCCGGGCACCTCGGCGTAGCGAATAGTCTGGCGCTCGCTAAAGCCAATCTCAGTAAGGACACGCCGCAGCCCAAAGGCGGCGTCTATCGTCGTGATGTCAGCGGTGAACTGAACGGCGTGATTGAAGAACACCTGCAACCGTTTTTGCCTTTCGTGATGAACTACACGCCCGCCCAAATGCTGGCGGCGCTGAAGTGGAATGCGAAGGAATACCTCAGTCACGGGGTCACAACTTCCGTCATTGCCAATGGTAGCAAAGCGCAATTCCAATTACTGCAAACCGCAATGGCACAAGGCGTGTTGCCGCTACGTTTCATCACAATGGATTCGCGCGAATCGGATGCTGTGCCAACAGCGGCAGAGGCGGGCGGTATCGTTTCTGGCTTCGGTAACGACCGCTTGAAACTGGGCGCGATTAAGATTGTGGGCGACGGTTCGATTCAAGGCTACACGGGCTATTTAAGCCAGCCGTATCACACGCCGTTTGAAGGCAAAGCCGATTACCGCGCTTACCCGCGCCTCAGCCGCGAAGAGTTGACGGCGATGGTGAAAAAGCTGCATCGCGCGGGCTATCAGATTGCGATTCACGGCAATGGCGATGCCGAGATTGACGACATTTTGTTTGCTTACCGCGAAGCCCAGAAGGACTTCCCGCGCACCGACGCGCGCCATCGCATCGAGCATTGCCAAATGGTGCGCGAAGACCAACTCGACGTGATGAAAGAACTCGGCATCACGCCTTCGTTTTTCGTGTCGCACACCTATTACTGGGGCGATAGGCACCGCGAGATTTTTATGGGGCCGCAGCGCGCGATGCGCATGAGTCCACTGCGCTCAGCCCTGAATCGTGGCCTGAAGATGACAGTGCATTGCGATACGCCCGTCACGCCGATCAATCCGCTGTTGGCGGTGTGGGCGGCAGTCAATCGCGTCGGCACAAGCGGCAAAATCATCGGCGAGCAACAGCGCGTCACGCCGCTCGAAGCCTTGCGCATGGTAACGATTGACGCGGCGTGGCAGAACTTTGAAGAGAAAACCAAAGGTTCGATTGAAGTGGGCAAGTTCGCAGATTTTGTGGTTCTTGCCGAAAATCCGCTGACGGTGGCGCGAGAAGCGATCAAAGACGTTGCCATTCTGGAAACCATTGTTGGTGGAAAAAGAGTGTTTCAGCGGTGATGAACCATTCACCCTTTATCATTCACAATTTTTTGTACAGGAATATGAAGTTATTACAACGAATCAGCCTGTTGGCGAGCTTGCTGCTTATTGTGCCGTTCGCTTTTGCGCAGACAAAAAACGTTGCGCGTCCGAATGTTTTGTTCCTTTTCAGCGATGATCAGCGTGCGGATACGATTCACGCGCTGGGCAATTCGTTGATTACCACGCCGACGCTGGATGGATTAGTGCGCGAGGGCACGACGTTCACGCGCGCCTATTGTATGGGCGCGCAGCAGGGCGCTGTCTGTGTGCCGTCGCGCGCAATGATGCTGTCCGGCAAAACGCTCTTTCGTGTTTCAGAGAAGTTGGAAAACACGACGACGTGGCCACAGGTGTTTGCCGCAGCGGGCTACGCGACGTATGGCATTGGCAAATGGCACAACACGCCGCCTGCGTTTGTGAAGACGTTTCAGGCGGGCAAGGCCGTGTTCTTTGGTGGGATGAACGACCCGTACACAATGCCGTTGCAAGACCTGCAACCCGATCATCAACTCGTGAACAAGCGTACGGCAGAGAAGCATGCGACGGAGTTGTTTGCTGATGCTGCGATTGAGTTCTTGCAGCAAAAACGCACGCAACCGTTCGCGTTGTATGTCGCCTTTACCTTGCCGCACGATCCGCGCCTTGCGCCCAAAGATTTTCGTGCCAAGTATGACGCTGGCAAAATGCCGTTGCCGAAAAACTTCCTGTCGCTGCATCCGTTCGACAACGGCGAAATGACGGTGCGTGATGAACAGCTTGCGCCCTGGCCACGCACGCCGGAAGCTGTGCGCGCGGCATTGGCTGATTACCACGCTTGCGTCACTTACCTGGATGCACAGGTCGGGCGTATTCTCGATGCACTGAAACAAACGGGACAATACGACAACACGATCATTGTTTATGCCAGCGATCACGGCTTGGCGATTGGCAGTCACGGGTTGTTTGGCAAGCAGAATTTGTACGAGCATTCGATGCGTGCGCCCGTGATCTTGGCCGGGCCGGGCGTGCCGAAAAATAAACGCTCGGACGCCTTTGCCTATTTGCTGGACTTGTATCCGACGCTATGTGACTTGGCTGGCTTGGCGACACCGAATGGTGTGGAAGGATTGAGTCTGGTGCCTGTGTTGCAAGGGCAGCAAAAAACGCGGCGCGAGGGCATTTTTACTGCCTACCGCGATGTGCAACGCGCTATTCGTGATGAGCAGTGGAAGCTGATTCGTTATCCGCTTGTGAATGTCACGCAGCTTTTTGATTTGCGCCGTGATCCTGAAGAACTGAAAAATTTGGCGAATGATCCCGCGCAGGCCAAACGGGTGGCAGCAATGATGAATCAGTTGTCGGATTGGCAAAAACGATTCGGCGATGCGTCGCCCCTCATCGTTCCGCAGCCGCACCCTGCTGCTTTTACTCCGCCGCCGGGAAAATAATGCAAATAGACCGCCGATGACGCGGATGCTGCGGGTCATCGCGGATTCAGGCCCGCGAAAACCCGCAACATCCGCGTCATCGGCGGTCTATCTCGCTACGGCAACGCGAAGATGACTATCGTTGAAGACCCTGGTGCGGCATACCAGAACCCTGAAGCACTGCCTGAAGCGGCAGCGACATACTGCTTGTTATTCACCGCATAGCTCACCACCCCGCCATTCATCGGCCCGCCCGTATTAAAGCGGTAAAGTACCTTGCCCGTACGTGCATCCATCGTCAGAAAATCACCTGATAACTCGCCCGTAAATAACACATCCGTAGAGGTAGTCGTGACTGCCGCGAGCATCGGTTTGCCAGATTCATATTTCCACGCGACTTTACCGGTGGCCGCATCTACCGCTGTCAACCAGCCGCGTGCTTTATCAATTGGATCGGCTTGATAAAAGCCCCCCATTTGAATTTGCCCCGGAATGACGCGCAATTCTTTGGCTTTGCGGAAAACGCCGCACCAGTCTACTGCCGGGACGTAGAGCATATTCGTGCGCGGGTTGAAGGCCGGGCCGTTCCATAACACGCCGCCCATTACGCCGGGACAGGTGCGGCCTGTACCTTCGACGGTTGTTTCGCTGTCGGCATTCAGTCGCGTTGTGACCGCTACGTCGTAGAGCTTTTCTTTGCTTTCGCGGTCAAGGACGTGCAGCAAACCGTCTTTGCCGGCGACGGCGACGAGTTTGCGTTGTTTGCCGTTGACAGTGGCGGTGAAGAGCGGGCTGGTCTGCGTCAAATCCCAGTCGTGTGTGTCGTGCGGCACGGCTTGGAAATGCCATTGCAGCTTGCCTGTGCGCGCGTTCAGCACAATCATCGAACCGGTGTAGAGATTCGCGCCGGGGCGATTGTCGCCATAAAAATCGGCGGCGGGATTTGCGACGGGAATATAGATCAGTCCGGCCTGCGCATCGAGCGAAGGCGGTGCCCAAACCGCGCCGCCACCGGCTTTGCGCGCATCGCCCGCGCCCCAGGTTTCTGCGCCCGGTTCGCCGTCATTGGGCACGGTATGAAAGCGCCACACGTCCGAACCATCTGTCAGTTTGAAGCCGCCAATCCAACCTTTGACGCCTTGTTCGCTGATGCCGAGGCCGAGGACAACGACATCTTCAAAAATCACCGGAGCCATATTGAACGAGCCTTCGTTCTTGGCGGAATTCACGACTTGCCGTTCCCACAGCAGCTTGCCGGTTTCGATGTCGAGGGCGAAGAGAAAGCCATCGGTAGTCGCGCGCACAACGTAGCCGTCTTTGATCGCAACGCCGCGATTGGGCGGATGCACTTCGATGGATTTCGGCTTCCAATCGTGCCGCCATTTCAGGCGACAATTCGTCGCGTCCAGCGCCATCGTCGAAGTCGAAGTCGTGATGTACATCACGCCGCGATAGACAATCGGGTTGTTGTGAAAAGGTTTCGTGTCGCCCGCCTGATACAGACAAACCGGGCGCAGGTTCGCGGCGTTCTGCGGCGTGATTTGTTTGAGGTCAACAAAGCGTTGCCCGCTGTAATCGTGATTCGAGAGCAGCCAATCATTCGCATTCGTCGCGGCGGCATTCAGTTCGGCCTGCGTCGGAAAACTGGCCGAGGGCTTAGCGCTGCTGCTCGCGGTCGTGCTGGCGGCTGGCATTGCAATCATTGCTTCTTTGCCGCTGCCCTGGGCTGCGATGTTGATTTGCTTCAGGGCTGTCGTGTCGGTGGGCAATTCGCGTTCGCCTGCGCGGTGGCCGTTCGCGCGCAGCAGGTGCGCCACGATGTCAATGTATTCCTGTTGACTGAGCGAGCCGCCTGCGCCGTAGGGCATTTGCGTGCGTGTGATGAAAAACAAATCGTCTACGGATTTGCCATTCCATTTGCCCGCAAACTTCGTCCCGCTCAGCGCCGAGGCCGACGCCCCTTCGAGCGCCGCGCCGTGACACGCGGCACATTTGGCGGCATACAGCGTTTGCCCGCGTTGGGCCTGCGCGGCGGTGAAAAGCCCGGTGGATTGCGTGAACCCTGCGCTGGCGAACAGCAGGCCCAGCAGGATAAACGGCAGGCGCAGCGAAGAAAGCGTCATACGAATCATGCGAAATTCCCCCTTGTTGGTTTGCTGGAACGACGTTGTCGAATGCAGGCGGGCATCATACGGCGTGCGCGTGAGGAGCGCAACGGCTGGGTAC
>JAXLQQ010000020.1:0-76563 GCA_046331525.1 Blastocatellia bacterium | reverse complement strand
CATATTGCAGTGCTGGCAAACACAACCATCACCGCCATTCACCAGCAACCACAGAACAAACTGGTATTACAACTCACAGATGCCGTTCGGCAAAAACAACAAACTTTATTAGTGGATGGCCTGTGTGTGCGGCTGGGAATTGAACCGAATACCGCCTTCCTGCAATACCAAATAGCTACGGACGAAAACGGCTATCTGCTGGTAAATGGGGCGCAGCGCACCTCTCTGCCCCACGTCTATGCCATTGGGGATGTTTGCCGTCCGGTTTGCTTTAGTGTAGCAACCGCTATTGGACAGGGCGCGATTGCGGTAAAAGATATTGCGCGCAGGTTACAACGCGGTGAATAAGCGCAGTGAGGATTCCTGCCCCTTGCAAAAATTTCTTTTCTCTCCCTGCCGAAATCAGGCATAATCCGCGCTGAAGACCCCACAGCCGGATTAAGTTGCTTGATCCTAGTTGAAAAAGAACCCATGCCCCTTTTGAAACTAACCCTTATGAGAGCCTCTCCCATTTCTCGTTCGATTTTCCTGCTTCTGCTCCTTTCCTTCCCAGTTCTGGCACAATCGGGTCAATACACTGTGCAGGTGGATTCCATGACGGCGCAAGACGCTGCTGAAAGCAAGGTGCAAGCCTTGAAAGCGCAAGGGCTGAATGCGTATTGGTTGAAAAGCAATGTGCCAGGGCAAGGCACGCGCTTTCGCGTTCGCCTCGGTCGCTTTCCGACCCGCGCCGCCGCGCAAAATTACGGCGCACAATTGAAGCAGCAAGGCAAGGCAGCTGATTTTTTTGTCGCCGCTTTTGAGGGCAGTTCATCACCGCTCGGTGCCGCCGAAGCGACGAAAAAACCGGCCCCCCCCGTGCTGAGCGCAACGCCCAAAACCACGTCGGCGGAAACGAAGGCCGCAGCTAATAAACCAGCGGAACCAAAACCCGCCGCCGCAACACCCAAGCAGCCTGAAGTAAAACCCATTCCGACACCAACCTTGATGCAACCCGCAACACCAGCGGCCAGCACAGCGGAAAAACCTGTGACCACGACGCCATCAAAGCCTGTCAACGTGCCTGTCGCAACGCCTGTGAACAACGCGCCTGCGCCAAAACCGCTGGCTCCGGCTTCCAGCGAAACGAAACCGTTGCAGTCCAAACCGCTCAATCCCATTTCGGACGAACCTAAAGCGCCCCGCGACAAAAAAGCGGAAAACACGATTCCCAGTAACTCTTCCAATCCGGCAGCGGTCGTGGCCGCTGCTGTCGCGCCTATCGGCAAAACTGAATTGACCTTAGAAAAAGGCCTCGCTGAAGCGAGCAGCGCCAACATTAAAGCCACGAACAGCGAAACCACTACTCCGGTTTCCGCCGCCGCCTTTCTGCGCTTTGAGGAGCGTTCCTTTGGCTATTCCTTCGAGCATCCGACATATTGGAACGGCGGGCGTCTCACCGCTGACGAATTACAGGCGCAGCGCATTGATGCTGGTGCGGTCTTTCGTTCGCAGGAAGACGTGGCGTTTATGAATGCGATCTGGAATAGCCTGAAAAATGCCAACAGCCCAGCCTATGACAATAACCTGATTGTAGACTTGGTAATTAAAAGCCTGAGTTCTGGTGCGGGCTTGCAAGGTCTGACAGAAGTCTCGCGCCGCATGGTGCAGGAAGGCGACCAGGTCAAGACGTTTGTTGACCTGCGCACGCTCTTTCGGCAGCCGCGCGCTAGTTCACCGCTGGAATTTCAAGGAAAAGCCGTGATTATTCGTGCCAATACTGGTATCTTATTGGTCGTTTCGTTTTATTCAAAAGACAGTGCGCCTGCAATGATTGCGACAGCAGGCAGATCGTAAGCAGTGCGCATGTGCTATAAATGGATTGGAAATCTCGGATTTGAAATTTGAGATTTGATGAAACGAGCAACCTCTGCGAGCAGGAAAATTCACATTGCCAGAACGTGCCCTCAAACCCTTTTCGGGCCGCAGACCAAAACATCAAATTCCTGGAATCCCTGCTGAGCGTTCGTGTCGGTGGTAGAGGTCACGACCTCTTCATCGAAAGCGATGAAGCCGACGCGTAGCTTAACGGTCAGGCGTATTCTCAAAGAATTACAACCAGCTTTGCGAGGAAAACGCTTCCACCGCCACTGAATTGCGATGCAGCGCAAGCAAATCGCGGAAGACCACCGGCGCCCACGCTACGTGATTTGCTGACAAACAAGAAAATCGATGCTTACAGGCCCGCAAACAAATCACCGCGCGTTCGCCCAATCAACGCCACTATCTCGAGGCTATTGAAACAAGATATGGTCTTCGGCATTGGCCCGGCGGGCACGGGCAAGTCGTATTTGGCCGTTGCGATGGCTGTGCAATTTCTGATGACGAAGCGCGTCAATCGCATCATTCTCGCGCGCCCAGCAGTAGAAGCAGGCGAAAAACTCGGCTTTCTGCCCGAGTGATTTTGCAGACAAAGTTGACCCCTATTGCGCCGCTTTATGACGCGCTGTTCGGCGTAATGGATCACGAGCGCGTAACCAGCTTTTTAGAAAAGCGTGTAATCCGAAGTTGCACCACTGGCTTTTATGCGCGGAAGGACGCTCTCGGATGCTTTCATCATTCTTGACGAAGCGCAAAACACGACATCCAGAACAAATGAAGATGTTTTGTTGCTGCATTGGCTTCGGCTCGAAAGCTGTGATCACGGGCGATGTGACACAGATTGATTTGCCGGCTGGACGCAAATCGAAAAGGCTTGATCAAACGCAGCAAGTCGTACGCGGTATTGAGGGCGTCAATTTATCAAATTCACCGGCTACGCGGTATGGTGATACCGTCTTGTGCAACTGATCGTCGAAGCCTACGATGCCCACACTACCCGCAAAGTTAATCTCTAACCTTGAGCCATCTGTCTTTATGGAAATCCGAATTCGTAAACAGGCAGCGATTAACTCTTACAGCGCGCGCAAGTGCAACAGTTAGGGCAAGCGGTACTGGTGCGCATCGGGCGTGACAAATGCTCGGCGACGATTATCTTTATTCGAGATCGGGAGATGCAGCGACTCAATTGCACGTATCCATCAATGGATAAGCCGACGGATCTTTTAGCCTTCGCTATCTGAGCAATGAGCGATAATGAGCCGGCTCAAATCCCTGATTTTTAGGGGATGTGATTATTTCCGTCGAGACAGCTGATCGTTATGCGCGCGAACAAGGCATTGAAGTTTGCGACTGGAAATCAACTGTGGTGATTCATCGGTTTGCTGCATCTGGCGAAACACGATCACGAAACCGATCACGGAGAAATGCGACGACTCGAACGTCGCTTGCGCGAAAAGAGCTTTTAGGTAGTCCGTCGTCCGTTGCCCGCCGTCCGTTGTAATCCGCTGCCAAAGCGATTGCTACTGACGACCGGAAACTGTTCAACTGACAGCGTAACTGGAATACGGTATTTACCCTTGACCGGCATGCGCTGGTGGTGCTGGTCGTCGTCGCTACGGCGAAGGTGCATTGGATCAGTTATTGATTTTCGCTGCAGTGCTGGCGAGCGAAAATGCCAATACGCCGCACGAGCTTTCTCCGCTCCATCGTAGATCATTATCCTTCGCTAAGCTTCACACTCACGTTTGGCATTCATCTAGCGATTGCTTCGCTGGCAATTCTTGCTGACTTCGTTGTGATTAAATTAACACGTCGCGTTTTTGCTGATTGCTTTTGCCGGAATGATCGTCACGCTAATTGTCTTTCGTTTAGTCGTGCCGTTGCCCGCGAGCACAGAATAATCAGCACGGATGCTGCTGTGGATGCGCTTGCCGCTGAAGATGATCTATCCAGCACTCGCGTTATTGCCTACCGATTTATCGTTCGCTGCGCGGATTGCAACGAGAAGAACCGGCGGAAAGTCAGATTGAAGACAGAGGAAAATAACGAGCGAGTTGCAGGCGCTGATTGATGTCAGCGAAGAGGAAGCATTTATTGAAGAGGATGAGGGCGAGATGATTCAATCTATCATCCGCTTCAGTGATCGCCTGGTGGCGAAGTGATGACGCCACGCACGAAAATGGTCGCTGTCGCTGCCGATACCTCGCTTGAAGCCGTACGCGACCCTAATGATCGAATCAAAATACTCACGCCTGCCGGTGTATCAGGATCAAATAGACGAGATCGAAGGCGTCATTTATGTGCGCGATTTGCTTTGTTAAGGCGTCAGGCGACGCGCGGGAAAAACGGCGATGGGTGCGCGCCGGTATTATTCATGCCGGAGAAGTAAACCGACGGATGAATAACCGCGAAATGCAAAAAGCCAAAGTGCAAATGGCAATGGTGACGTTGATGAATACGGCGGCATCGCGGGTTGATTACGCTGGAAGATTTGGTTGAAGAAATTGTCGGCGAAATTGAAGACGAAGACGAGCCGGAACCACAGGCAACGGAAGTCGAAGTAGTAGCCGAAGCGGATGATAGTTATACGGTGCTGGGAGCGGTAGAAGTCGGCAAAGTCGAGCGCCTTTTTGATGCGGAACTTGCCGCTGATGATTTCACCGGCAGTTGCCGGTTTGGTCGCGTCAATCGGCTGGGGCATCTGCCAGCTATCCGGGAAGGCGTAGAGTTTGCCGGTTTGCGCTTTGAGGTGATAGAAGCCGATGAACGACGCATTTCGCGTAAAAATTACAAAGTTTCAACCAGCGTCGTTGCGCGAGCAATGACGAATGCGGCAACGGGCAAGAAAGTCAATGAGCAGGTCTGCAAAAACCAGGATTTGCGGCGTTAATCCGGGCGGTGAATGCGGGCAAATCTACGCTTCCGCTAAATCATCTCGTCGGTGAACACGTCGCGCGACCGTCTCCTCAAACCGCAAACCACGCGCACTCACGTGGGCATCATCACGCGCCCCGATGCGCAAATCATCTTCGTGGACACGCCCGGCATTCACAAACCTGGCTATGCGCTCAACCGCCGGATGATGGGGTTGGTCGCATGGAAGCGTTGGAACAAAGTGGATGTGATTTTGCTGATGCGCGATGCAACCACCAACGGCGGCGCGGGCGAGCGGTTGCGCCTGGGTTGATTAAGAACACGACCAAACCTGTCTTTCTGCTGCTCAACAAAGTGGATTTTATCAAAGATAAATCGGCGCTGCTGCCGGTGATCGAACAATACAATGAGCGGTTTCAATTTGCTGAAATTGTTCCGATCTCGGCGCTGGCGAGCAACGGCATGGGCGATTGCTTGATACTGTCGTAAATTATTTGCCCGAAGGCGAAGCGCGCTGATCCCGACACCTACGCCGATCAATTCGAACGCAACATCGCCGCCGAAATGGTACGCGAAAAGATTTATACGCATTTGACCGGCGAAGAGTTGCGCGCCAGCGCCGTACGCGCGAGATGTGGCAGGAAGTAGAAGATGCCGTCGAAATTCATTGCGTGATTTATGTCGAACGCGATTCGCAAAAACCCATCATCATTGGGCGGCGCAGCAGATGCTGAAAGAAATCGGCACGCGCGCCCGCCACGACATCGAAAAAATGCTCGGACGCCACGTTCGCCTGCATCTTTTCGTTCGCGTGCAAAAGAATGGCGACGATCCGCGCACGGTGGAGATGAGCTGGGAATTGAGGAACAGTCTGTATCACCATTGAAATCACTCTCGCGCGCGTAGCGGAATCCGCCGTTACCGCCCAACTCTGGAACGCCAACACGACGGGGCTGGAAATTTCCGAAGACACGCCCGAAGCCATCACACTACGTGCCTACTTCGACGCGCCGCCCGATGTCGAAAAACTGCAAGCGAATATTCAGCGCGCCCTGCGCCTGAGCGATCTGCCTGCAACGTCGTTGCGCTCGCTGCAACTGCTGACGGTGCCGATCAGGACTGGCTGGCCGAATGGAAGAAGGGCTACGAGCCAATTGCTGGTGTGAAAGTGCTGGTTACGCCCTCGTGGAAACGCGAACAGGTGGCAACCTGACGAACGAGTGATCGTGCAAATTGATCCTGGCATGGCGTTCGGCACCGGCACGCACGAAACGACGCGCGGCTGCCTGGAATTGCTCGAAAAATACTGGCACGGCGGCTCGCTGCTCGATGTTGGAACGGGCACAGGGATTCTTGCAGGTGCAGCATCAAGCTTTTCCCGGATGCCAAAGTAATGGGCTTTGACATTGACCCTGAAGCAGTAGATGTCGCGCTGGAAAATGCTGAAATCAACGGCGTCGCGGAGCAAATCACGTTTGAAGTAAACAAACTCGCCGCGTTTCAAGGACAGGAATTTGATCTGGTCTTAGCCAATCTGACGGCGGATGTGGTGATTCTGCCGTTGGCAACCGATTTCCCCGCTGTAATGCGCGCGGGCGGCACGCTGATCGTCTCCGGCATTTTGCGCAGGACAGGGCGACGAGGTGCTGGCCGCATTGACCGCGCAAAGCTTTCAATTGCTGGCTGCGAAACCTGATGGCGAATGGGTTTCCTTTGCCTTAACCCTTCAGCCGTAGCCGCTATGCAACGCCATCGCTTCTTCGCTCCGCCCGCCAATCTCCACGAATCCACCCTCCTGCTGGATACTGACGAATCGCACCATCTCGCGCGCGTGCTGCGACTGTTGCCGGAGCGATGGTGTATGCGTTCGATGGCAAGGAACAGAGTATGAATGCGAAATCGCCCGCGTTTCTGGAGCACACGGAACTTCGCATCGTGGCGCGCCTCAGTAACGAAGTGGAGTCGCCGCTGCAACTCACGCTCGGTCAGGCGCTGGTGAAAGGCGATAAGATTTGATTGGATTGTGCAAAAAGCGACCGAACTCGGCGTGACGCGCATCGTGCCGCTCGTAACGGAATACAGCGAATTCAAAAGGTCGAGGCCGCGAACTGCGCCTCGCTGGCGCAAAATCGCACTCGAAGCAACGAAACAATGTGGCAGGCGAGCATTAACAGAAATCAGCGAAGTGCAGAGCTTTGAGCAATTCTGCGCGGCGAACACAGACGGCTTGCGACTTATTTTTTCTGAACGGCAGGGCAAACGTTTGTCTGACGTACCGCCTGCCAGCGCCGTCACGATGGCCATTGGGCCGGAAGGTGGATGGGGCGAAGGAGACTTGCAACAAGCAACCGCCGCAGGCTTTTTGCCGATTCACCTGGGCGCTCGAATTTTGCGCACGGAAACTGCCGCCCTTGCTGCCGTTACGCTTACACAATATCTGTTCGGTGACTTGCGTTGCGGTTAGCGCGCTGTAAAGTCCGTTTTCTGGCAATGCCTGGCGCAGTTTGCAGACGGTACGCGAAAAGCTCAACTCGCATTCCAAGTGCGTGCCGCCCAGCCTTATTTCTTCACCCGCACTTCATAATTCCCTAGCCGCTGGCACGGCTGCAATTCAATTACCGTATTCGCGGCTTCGGCTTCGCGGCGCAACTTGGCGCGTTCGGCGTTGTCGCGCAGTTTTTTCTGTGCGTCGTCAATCTCGATGCGTGTCGTCAGCCAATATTTGCCGGGCGCGAGATGACCGAGGCTGAAAGAGCCATCGCTGCTGACGTTCGTTTCGGCGTAGCGCAAGACTTCATCAGCTCGCTCTTTCTCTACGGGAACAAGATAGACGCGCAGCATCGGCGGCAACGGTTCATTCGCCTCCGCTTTGACCTTGCCTTTCACTGCCGCTGCACCTTCAGACACCTTGACCGTTAATCCTGTCAGCTTATCGCCCGATTTCAAATTAAGGCCGTTGCGTGCGACATCAATTGTGGTGGCTTTTGGCGCAGGCGCTTTCGGCGTGGCTTTGACAGGTACGCCGGGCAGCGTGATTGAGCGAATATACCAATTGTCATCCAGCAATTTTGTCAGCAGGTGATAGCGCCCGATATTCAAATTGCGAAAGCTCATCTCGCCCGCGCGATTCGGCGTGCCGAGATGATTATCGAACACCGGGCGGCGGGCATTGCGACGTTGCGGGCTGTCGGTTGGTTCTTCGGGCTGCAAAACGAAAAGCTGTTCTTCAAATGCAGCCTTGCGTTTGCTTTCGCATTTGATTTCTTTGGACTCGTTTTCAAGCTGCAAGCGTGCCTGAATCGAGGCAAGCGGCATCAGGATCAAATCAATTCCGCTGACATCGCGCCCGCTCACCGTCACGCGACGCGGTGCCGAAGCAGCATCGTTATCGCCGGGCGAATTGCGTTCAGCAGTCACTTCGTATTCGCCGTCCGGCACGCCGTACAACGCATAACTGTTCACGCCGTTACGCGATTGCACAAAAGTACGATTGAACATCGAACCCGTAGCAACGTGCGTCAGCGTCACCGAAATCCCGCCGCCGCCAGGGCCGAAGCCGCGATTGCTTGTGTCCGTCGTCGCGCCTGTAATTTTGCCGCTGATCGCGCGGCCTTTGTCGCCACGATATTGAATGTCTATGCCGCCGGTTTCGCTGCCTGCGCTAACGGCAACTTCCACCGCCGTGTCGCGCGTGGCCGCCGGAAAATACGTCGGCACATCGCCTTCATACGGACTGAGGCGACCGCCGCCAGGGCCACCGCCGCCAGTACGACCGGCGCTGACAACATAGCTGCCGGGTTGCAACCCATAAATGCGATAAACGCCGCGATCATCCGTTTGAAAACCGCCGCCTGCGCCGCCGCCGCTCGCCGCTCGCCCCTGCGCATCGCGCACGTACTGCACCGACACCGGCACAGCGATCAACGGTTCACCGACAGCACTCAGCACACGCCCGGTAATCACGCCGCCCTTGACCATCCGCACCGTCGCCGCTTCGCCAATGCGAAAGTAAGGTTGCGCGCCCTCGTCATTGCTCGTGTCTACAACATAGCCCTGAGCCAAAGGGATCACTTGCCACGCCGAAGCACGCAGGCCATCCACTTTGAAATTGCCTTCGGCGTCCGTCGTGACGTTGCGAAAGTTGTTATTGCCGGGGCCGCGATTGTTGCTGTTGCTGACGGGCAGAACGGTGATGCTGACAAACGGCAACGGCCCGTCTTCGCTGACAACGCGCCCCGTGATGGAGCCATAAATCGAAGTCGGCGCGGCTGCGTCGCTTGTTTTCGGCGCAGCATTCGCGGTCGTCGCCGCAGGCTTCGCTTCCTGCGCGCGAGCAGCGGTCAGGCACAGAAGCAAGCCAATGATGAAACAGCTTATCCTTTTGCTCATGGCCGTCTCCTCGGCGGATTGTTTTGGGGGTTGCCTTGCGGATTGCCCGTTGTATTGCCTGGCCGATTGCCAGGCTGACCGCCTTGAGTGCCAAAGGTCATTGGCACTTGATTCGCCAGATTCAGCGTCAGCGTCACGTTTTGCGTAGCGTTGTTGCCGACCACAACGGTTTGCGTCACCGGAGCCGCACGCATCATCTGCACCGGTTGCCCAGCCGTTTGTCCGCCCTGTTGTCCTTGCGGCGCGCCTTGGGGTTGTCCGCCGCCTCTGCCGCCGCCGCCACCGAAACCACCTCCGCCAAAGCCGCCACCCGGCCCACCAAAACCGCCGAAGCCGCCGGGCATTGCCTGCACTGTGACTTCATACGTGCCACCCACGAGTTGCATGATTTGAAATTGTCCGTTGGCATCTACTTGTCCAGGCATCATGCCACCACCACCGAAACCACCGCCACGCCCGCCGCCACCGCCCGCGCTCGGCGCATCGGTGCGACGAGCCGTGACCATCAATCGCAGATCGGGCGTCAGCGTGCCGCCTTCAACGCGCACAAGGCCGCGAATCGTGCTGTTGCCGTAAGCAGCAGTAATGCGGACGCCCATCACATCCTCGCCTTGCGCGACTTCCAAACCGGATTGCAAATCCACGCCGTCTTTTTCGATGCGCAGAATTTGCAGCCCTGAAAACGGCCCTGGATTGTTGGCGTCGCTCACATTCAAGTTCACGCGCCCCGGCGACAAACCGGACACGCGAAACAGTCCGTTGGGCGCAACCTGTGCCGAATTGTTCGCGCGCCCGCCCGCTCCGTTGCCGCGTACCGCCGCATTGACGCGAACGTTGGCCAGCAGGTTGGGATCGGCGTTGCCATCCAGAACGACCGTGCCCGTGATGCTCGCGCCGCGTTGCAGTTTGATTTCCAGCCCGGTGACATCGGTGGTCGAAATCTCAAACGTTGCAGGCTCGCTGTAATACTCGCTCGTCGCCGGGTTTTGCGAATCCTGCGCGACGTACACGCTGTAGCGACCGCGCGCTAAGCCTTCAATGCGAAACACACCTTCCTCGCCGCTCGTACCATCCGTGCTGCCAGAGGCCGCCAGGCGCTTGCATCTGTCCGCCCCGCCCGCCGCCGCGCACTGAGTTATGTCCAATCAACACGCCCATCACCGCATTGCCCGTCGCCGCGTCAATCACGCGCCCGGCGGCGGCAAACGTTTCCAGCGAGGCGAGGCGGATGTCTACGTCTGTGACTTCCTTGCCCGCTTCGACCGTGATCGGTGTGGCCTGCGAAACGTCGGTGACTTCGGGATGATAGGTGCGAATGTAGGCGCGTGAAGCAGCCATAAAACCGGGGCCGCCGCCACCGCCTGTGCCCTGCCCGGCGCTGACCAAATATTTGCCCGGCGGCAGGCCGTAGGCGCGATAGACGCCGCGATCATCCGTCCGCAAACCGCCACCGCCACCCGGCGGATTGAAGGGCGACTGTTGCCCCGCGTCATCAATTGTCACCAGATTCACTGCCTCCCCAATCACAGGGCGACCGTTGCTGTTCACCACCTTGCCCGTAATCACGCCGCCGCGCGTCAAAGTAAAATCAATCCGCTCGACGGCTTCGCCATCTTTGAGTGTTACCTGTTGTCCGTTGCGCACCAGATCAGCCGTACCGAACACAATGTAACCGGGCGCAAGCACATTGACGCGATAGCTGCCCGCCGCGAGATTCGTGAATCGGTATCGCCCATCGGCATCCGTCGTCATTCGCGTTGCCGGATCAGTCGTCGCCTGCGGATTGCGCTGGCGACTATTCAGCACCAACGCGACGGACACGCCGCGGGCGGGCGTTTCGCCGATTTTGATTTGCCCGCTGACGCTCGCCGTCATCAATTACAGGTGCGCCCGCAGCGGGCGTTTGTGCCTGCACCGCCAGCGTGAGCAAGAAAAAGGCCAAGAGTAGCGCCATTCGATTGGTTTGCATGAGTGAACTCCTCCCGTTGTAAAGACGAAGCAGGGCAGGAAAAAGTCTGCGGTATTTTTGGCAACCGGTTCAAATGAAAGTTGTCACCAGGTAAAACACCAGCCACAACATCATCCAAACCAGCACAATAAAGGTGAACGGATGATGCAGCAAGTCTTTGATTTTTTGAGCAAGCAGTTGGAAGAGATGCGGGGTTTGCCAATGCGCGAGTTTTGCTGTAATTCATGACGAATGCTCCTCGGTAAGACGCTTTTCCAGTTGATGATTTGCATCATGCCGGACGTGCGCCGCCGCGTGGTAAGCTGGGGGCAAAGAGTTTGTAAAGGATGTAAAATCTTGGAGATATGGCAGAAATCCGGCTTGGCAAGAACCGAATCAGTTCTATAATTCGGCCATTATGAAGCTGCAACGTGACTCCGTAATTAGCTTAGTGGTGGGCGGTATTCTGGTCGTGCTGTTGCCGTTGTTGGCGGCGCTGCAATACCGTTGGTTGGGACAGGTCAGCGAAGGCGAGCGCGAGCAAATGCGAGCCAGTTTGCAAACAACGGCACGGCGCATCAGCGATGACTTCGATCAGGAATTGACGCGCGCTTATATCGCTTATCTGTCGGCATCGGACAGGTTGAATGATGAAAGCAGCTTTGAAAACAGCTTTGCCGAACGCCATCAACGCTGGCTTGACACGGGGCATGATGCCAAGCTGGTAAAGGCTGTCTTCCTCGCTTCAGCGAAGGAGGAAGATGAATTGACACTGCGCCAGTATGACGTCGGCAAAAATCAGTTTACTGCTGCTGCCTGGCCGGAGGAACTCAGCCCGCTCGCGTCCCTGCTGGAACAACGATTGAAAATCATCCGCACGGCCTTTGCGCAAAGCCCGCCGCAGATGCCGCCCGCGCCGAATCTTTTTCCAATCTTCAATGGCGATTTGCAGGCGCTGGTCACGCCGGTCGTCAAATATCCCGTGCTAGGCAGTGGCGAACAGACGCCGAAGATTTTCGGCTTTGCGATTGTGCAACTCGACGCCAATTTTATTCAGCACGAAATGTTGCCAGCCCTGGCCAAACAGCACGTGGATGTCAACAAATACGATTTGGCGATCATCAGCCGCAGTGAAACGAAAAAGCTGATCTGGCAAACCGCCAGCACTGATTTTTCCAATGTCGACACAACGCAGCCGCTCTTTGGCCTGCGTCCGGCAGAGATTCGCAATCTATTGCGCAACCAACAACCAACACAGGGCGCGATGCCACCGCGTATCGGCGGCGGCGGTATGCCATTTGGTGGCGGTGGCGGCGACAATCGAGCGTGGGAGTTGCGCATTCGACACCGCGCTGGTTCATTGGATGCCGCAGTCGCACAGGCGCGGCGACGCAATTTGCTGATCAGTTCCGGCGTTTTGTTGTTGCTCATTTCCAGTATCGGCCTGTTGATGCTTTCGGTGCGGCGGGCGAAAAAGCTGGCGCAGCAGCAAATGGATTTTGTCGCCGGCGTCTCGCACGAACTGCGCACGCCGCTGGCCGTGATTGATTCTGCCGGGTACAACCTGACGCGCGGTGTCATCAAAGACCCGCAGCGCGTGGCGCATTACGGTTCGATGATTCGCAAGGAAACGCGCCGCTTGCAGGAAATGGTCGAACAAATTCTGGAATTCGCGGGCGTCCAATCAGGCAAGCAGAAATACGAATTGCATCCCACCAGCGTCAACCAGGTCATCAACGACGTGCTGTCCTCTTCGCAGCCGCTGCTGGCCGAAGGCGGCTTCCAACTTGATACCAGCATCGCGCCTGAATTGCCTGCCGTGATGGCCGATAGCTCGGCGCTCGGACGCGCGTTGCAAAACCTGCTCAACAACGCGATGAAATACGGCGGCGAGCAACGCTGGATCGGCCTCACCGCAGAACTGGCCAGGACAGGCACAAAAGAAGAGGTACAAATCAAAGTCGCCGATCACGGCATCGGGATTTCCGCCGAAGATCAACGTCATATCTTTGAGCCGTTCTATCGCGGCAGCGAAGTCAAAGCCGCACAAATTCACGGCAACGGACTCGGCCTGAGTCTGGTCAAAAACATCGTGAACGCGCATAATGGCCGCATCCGCGTGGAAAGCAGCGAAGGACAAGGCAGTATATTCATCCTTACTTTCCCCGCCATCGCCGAAGAAATTCTGCAAACCTCGCACGTCGAGGCCAAAAGCGAAGTTCACGTATGAGCAAAAAAATTCTGCTGGTCGAGGACGAACCCGGTTTAGTCATGACGCTGAGCGATTGCCTGACGGACGAAGGCTATGCCATCAGCGTCGCACAGGACGGCGAAACTGGTTTGCAAAAGGCCAAGCAGGAAGCATTTGATTTGCTCATCCTTGATGTAATGCTGCCGCGCAAAAACGGCTTTGACGTCCTACGCGATTTGCGGCAACACAGCGTGCAAACGCCTGCGATTATGCTCACCGCGCGCGGGCAGGTCATAGACAAAATTCTCGGCTTAAAACTCGGCGCGGACGATTACCTGACGAAGCCCTTCGATATGGGCGAATTGCTCGCGCGCATCGAAGCCATCCTGCGCCGTACGCCGCAGCCGGATCAAACGACAGCAGAAGTTTATACCTTCGGCGATGTGCGCGTGGATTACCGCCGGGCGGAGGTTACGCGCAACGGCCAGCCCATCGAACTGGCCGCGCGCGAATATCACTTGCTGCGTTACTTGATCGAGCATCGGGAAGCTACCATTTCACGCGACGAATTGCTGAATGAAGTTTGGGGCTATGACGCGATGCCGACAACCCGCACGGTAGACGTGCATATCGGCTTGCTCCGACAAAAGCTCGAACCCAATCCGCGCCATCCGCAATTTATTCTTACCATTCACGGGCTGGGCTATAAATTTGTTGGCTGATTGCCCGCTCATACACTTTTCATCGCCCCTCCTGTACTCGCAAAATACCCTGTGAAATCAGCCTTTTGCAGCGGTTTTATTTTAATAATTGAATTCTTGACTTTCGCTAATGCGTATCCCATGCTCTGGCCTGTTCCTCATCATATAAGCCACCTCACAGAACAATATTTACCGATTACAAAATCGGTAGATGCTTGGAAATTGTTTCGTTGTGACGGATTTGGGCAGTACCGTTTCATCCCCTGTAGTTCAAATCCCGGACATTGCCTTAAGCACAAAACGAGACAGAGCGCAGCTGTGTCTCAGCAAACTCAACACGGAGAAAACGATCATGGATATGAGAAATTTCACTGCTCAAACAGTGCTGCGGCTGATGCTGGCGGCAATCTTACTTTGTTCCGTGCCCTTCGGCCTGGCCGCCGATGATGGGGATGGCAATCGGGAACATTGGACGGCAGTCGGTTCAAGCGGAACCGCGGACGAAGACAGCCGGGGACAGGTTGGCTTTTACCAGGGTGTCGCCTTTATGGGCGGTTATGGGACAGCGACTCTGCGCTATAACGTCACCGCAACCGATGATCTCTTTGGCGGGAACACGACGCGCTTTGTGATGCGCTACCTCGATACCGGCCCCTGCGCAAAAGTCGAAGCTTGTTTGTTCCGTTACAACCTCAATACTGGCGCGAATGATTTGTTGATGACGATCAACAGCAATTCCTTTCCGCAAAGCACCTCGTTCCAAACACGCTTTATTGACAGCACCACGCTGCCAGCGTTTGATTTCGACAACAATGCCTATTACGTCGAAGTTTACCTAACAGAAAGCTGCAACAATGGTGTGGGCAATGCACGCATTGGCATTCTGCGGCTCAGTCGCTTCTAAATTGGCAATGTACGCGGCGCAAGTTAGGGCACAAACGTGCGGAACTTGCGCCGCTTTTCTGTGGAGGGGAAAGAAGATGAAGAAAGCCTCTTGCTGGTTGCTACTTTGTTGTTTGCTCGCAGTTGTCATTTTGGTGCCGTTTTCGCGGGCGCAAAATGGTGCAACGCAAAACATCAGCCCTGAGGTCACCGCGTTGCGACAGCAATTCCAAGCAGAAATAAGAAACCTGCGAGCGGAGATGTTGCAGCAGGGCATTACCCTACCGGAATGGAAAATCAGGCAGCTTGCGCGTGAAATTCAACGCCTGCAACCCGAACGCGCGCAACTGGCCGAAGCCGAACTGCGCATTCAGCGTCAACTCGCCGCCCTTGAGCAAACCTTGCCGCAAGATGAAACACGTGCGGAACACGAAGGTTTGAAAACCAAACTATCCGGCCCGCAGTTGCAAAGCCTCCGCGAAAAACGTCAACCTCTCGACGAGCAATGGGCCGAACTGCAAACGCAGTTGCAGCAGGAGCAACAGGAATTACAATCCCTGCAAAAAAAGCTTCAGCAATTACACGCCGAAAGCGTTCCCAGCGCCAAATAGCGGGACGGTAAGGAGGCGTAGTTCCTCCGGCTGAAAGCCGCGATAATTTGCCTCGCCCGTTCTGGTTTTCGCGGCTTTTCTGTTATCATCTCCGTCCCGCAAATAAACCGGAAAGGAAATTTGAATATGGCCAAAATCACTCGGATTGCGTTGAGCTTATTCTGGCTGTGCCTGTTGTTAGGCGCAGTTGGCGCACAGGACAAAATAAATGTCACGGGCACCTGGGTCTTCACGGTGGAAACCTCCGCCGGGTCAGGTTCGCCGACGTTTACCTTCAAACAGGAAGGCGAAACACTGACGGGCAAATACAATGGCCAATTCGGCGAGGCTGACATCAAGGGCACGGTAAAAGGCGACAAGATTGAATTTTCATTCAATGCGGAAAGCCTGGGGAAAATCACCTATTCCGGCACGATTGAAAAAGACACGATGAAAGGTCAGGTGAATCTGGGCGAACAGGCGTCCGGCACCTGGACAGCTAAACGTAAATAATAATTTCGGATAAAGGAGCAAAGTACGGATGTTCAAGAAAACGATATTGGTTGGGTTGCTACTCACCGTTGCGCTGGGCGCGTTCGCTACGCCGCAAAAGAAAGCGGCGAAAGCAACTGCTAAAACAGGTGGCAGCACCGCCAGCACGCTGATTCACTTCATCACAGTAAAGTGGAAAGATGATGCAACCGCCGAACAAAAACAGGCGGCGCTTGACGGTGCCAGAAAGATGGCAGGCGTTGTGCCTGGTCTGCTGCGAGTGTGGACAAAAAAAGTCAAACTGCAAACCACCACGCAGGATGGAAAGGAATATGACGCCATCATTGCGATGGAATTTACCAATGAAGCGGCCCTGGAAGCCTACACCAAACACGCGGCACACGATGAATGGTACAAAATCTATCTACCTATTCGGCAGGAAAGCCGCACCCATGATGTAAGCAATTAACTTTCGGTCATCCGATGATCAAGCCCGGTGACGGCAGGTAAAAGTCACCTTCTTCTTTTGCCTGCCCAGCCTCCATCGCTTCCTTTTGTAACCACCTGAATGTCTTCTGCTGCACAACCTCAACCAATTCCAACCGCTTCAGAATCCAAGGGTTTTTTCGGCAGAACGTTTCGCGCCTTTCAATATCGTAATTTCCGGTTGTTATGGTTTGGGGCATTTACGTCGAGTTCCGGCACGTGGATGCAGGAAACAGCGCAGAATTGGTTGATCTTTGCGCTGACGGGTAGCGAATGGTTTTTGGGACTCAACAGTTTTTTGGCGACCATTCCGATTCTGTTGTTTTCGCTGTTGGGCGGCGTCGTCGCGGATCGTGTGGATCGGCGCAAAATTTTAATGACCTCCCAGTGGTTGCAACTGACCTTCGCTTTCACTTTGGCAGGGCTCGCAGCCTTTCACCTGCAATCGGTTTGGCCCATTCTCATGCTTTCGTTTTTGACCGGTTGTGCGCAAGCCTTCGGCGGGCCAGCATATCAAGCCCTAATGCCCATTCTGGTCAAGCGCAAAGAAGATATGCCAAATGCGATTGCGTTAAATTCGATGCAATTCAATTTAGCGCGGGCGATAGGGCCGGTCATTGGCGGCGGCGTGTTGTGGCTGATGGGAGCCGACAAGAAGGAATTGACCTCACAAGCGGCTGCCGTCTGTTTTGCCATCAATGGTCTGTCGTTTGTCGCGGTCGTCATCGCACTGACCTTGATGGTTGTCCCACCAATCATACGCGCGGAGCAAACCAAGAACATTCAAAGCGAAATGAAGCAGGGGTTGTCATTCGTCTGGCATCGCAATGTCCTGCGCTCACTGACGATGATTTCCTTTGCGTCTACGTTTTTGGGCATTCAGTTCATCACCTTTCTGCCCGCTTTTGCCAAAGAACATCTGCACACCGATGCCAATGGGTATGGTGCGTTTCTGTATGGAACCTTGCTTTCCGCTTCGGGCGCAGGGTCGGCCATCGGCGCATTATTTTCAGCGTGGCTGGGCGATGTACGGCATAAGGGTCGTACGGTACTGCTGCTGCAACTTGGCTCCGGTCTGTTGTTGATGGTGCTGGCAGCGTTCCCGATTCTATGGCTGACCTATCCGCTGGTGTTTCTGGTCAGTGGCGGCTTGGTCGCAACATTTTCGCTGACATCCTCGCTGGTACAATTGCTGGTGCCGGAGGAAATGCGGGGCCGCGTGATGGCAATTTATATGGTTGCATTTCGTGGCGGGATGGCGCTCGGCGTCCTGTTCACGGGACTGCTGGCGGATCAGGCCGAGCAATCGCCGCTAGGCAAACTCTTTCCCGGCTTGCCGCGCCTGCACATGCCGCTTTCCCAGGTTATCCTGGGCGAAGCAATTCTTCTTAGCCTGATCGCCATTGCCTTTCTGCTTTCCAACTCGAAAGTCAAAGAGAGTTAAGCGGCTTACAACTGGCTGTATTTATCGTAAGCCGTTCCCGACCATCTCCCTTCCCAAGACTCATTTCCAATACCCAAGAATAAGCCATTGAGAAGGGAGTTCTCCCCCATTGCCTGAGAACACAAATGATAAAATCGTGCGCGCTATTTCGCGTCTTCGTTGCGCGCGGCTTGCGTGGCAGGGCTGGTGAGTTTGGCCAGACGTTCCTGCGCTTCTTTTGCCACTGCGCTGCGCGGATATTTTTTCAGAATTTCCCGGTAAGCGCCGCCGTCATACACCAGCCGTTCGCCCGCTGGGTCGTAATCAAAAGTAACACCGAGTTTGTTGTACCGATCCAGTCCGACATAATTCAGCAAATATTCACGGGCGCTCAAATTTTTATCGAGCGCTTCATCCGGTTCGCCGATTCGCTTTTGTGCTTCGCGGGAAAGCTTGCTGGCCGCCCGTTCGGCCACTTCGCCTAAGGTGAGCAAGGCACGCGGCGCATGTTCCAAGCTGCGGTATTGATCGGCACAGAGTCGAGCCAAGCGCGCGCGCGCAAAATCGTCTTTAGTGTCTTCAAGCACACTCATCAAGCGGGCTGCATCTGGTTCGAGCTGCGGGCGAGCCAACGCTTCAGCAATGATCCAGCCGCGCTGGTTGCGTGAAATGGCAACGGGATAAAACAGCGGCCCGCCGTTCGTGCTGCGCGGAGTACCGACGATGCCGACTTCACGATTGCGATGGAGCCGCGCGATTAGTGGTGCTTTGACATCAGGTTTGGCGCGCAATGCAGACAGTCGTTCGTCATACACAAAAGCCCGTGGGCCGGGAATGTTCAGCTTGCGTTGTTTTTTGACGGGAAACGTCTGGGCAGAGGCAGACGAGAAAAAAGTGAACAGCAAACTAAGGACACAAAGCGTCGAGCAGAATGGGCGTTTCATATCTTTCCTGTACCTTGTTATCGTCCCTGTCTGTTTCCCAACGGGAAAACGACAGGATCAGTTGCAAACTCAAAAGGATTTGTCGGTATAGCCTCATGACTATATGAGGCTACATCGCAAAACGTTTCAGGGTTATAGAGATTTTTTCTGTCGGCTGAAAAAAGTTGGAGCAGAAGGGCGGGGGGTCAAGAAACAAGCATCTTTGCTCTTTGCCCTATCGCAGTAGCAGGCAGTTTGAAGGCCGAGTAATCCTGCTGATAACGCTGCTCCTGCACGGTAATCGCAGCAAGGTAATCGAAGAGGACTAAGCCTTTGCCCGGCGGAACGAGCGCTAGGTGATTGGCAAAAAACTGGTACGGAATGCTCTTGCGCTGCGCTTGTTCACGCCATAGCACAACGATTTGGATAGGCAAAAAATAGACTTCCTGATGTGTGCTGAATTCGACAAGAAAGCCTGCCACTGCACCAACCCGTCCGGCGCGTTCTAAAAATTCGATTTGATGTGCGTGCAGGTTATCGAAGTCCAGCACCTGGCGTCGTGTGGTTTTGGCGTCGTAATAAATCGCGCGGCCGTCAGGAGCGATGGCACCGCCGTAATCCGGCTCGGCTTTGGATTCGGGAATAAACTTGCGCCAGTCTTTGGCCTTGTTTTCTTTGACCAGGTCTTTGAGATTGTGGGAGGAAAGCCGCGCCTGTTCGCCGGGCGCGGCCAGATTCATGGCGGGCAACGACAAGCCACGTCGCGCCTCACCGCGTTCGATCAGGTATTTGCCGGGAATCGCCTTGCGCGTAATGCAGGCGCGCCCCAGCTTTTCGTAAGCTTCGTTGGTTCGATTGATGGCATCCTGGAAGCCGCTGCCGGTTTCGGCTCCGCGACGTTTGAAGGTCATAGATGTAGGATTTGGGATGTAGGAGGTAGGATTTAGGGAAGGCTCCGCGCAGGCACTAAATCCTGTATCCTAAATCCTAAATCCTGACTTACCCTGCCTGTTCCATTGTCGCATCATCAATGTCGAAGTTCGCAAACACTTTTTGCACGTCGTCGTGATCGTCGAGTGCTTCGTAGAGCTTGAGCATCTGTTGTGCGTCTTTGCCTTCGAGCTTGATATAATTTTGCGGGATCTTGGAAATTTCGGCTTCGAGGGGTTCGATGCCAGCAGCTTTCACTGCTTCAAGCACGGCATCGAAATCTTCTGGCGCGGTAAGAATTTGATAGCTGTCCGCTTCCGTTTGCATGTCTTCGGCTCCGGCGTTGAGCGCGATTTCCATTAGTTCGTCTTCGCTCTTTGCGCTGACATCCACGAGGATGGAGCCTTTGCGATCAAACATCCAGGCGACGGAATTTGCTTCGCCCAGATTGCCGCCATTCTTGCCAAATAAATGCCGGATTTCAGCGACCGTGCGATTGCGATTGTCAGTCATCGTTTCCAAAATCACCGCTACCCCCGCCGGGCCATAGCCTTCGTAGGTGATTTCTTCGTAACTCACGCCTTCCAATTCGCCCGTGCCGCGTTTGATAGCTTTCTCAATCGTATCGTTCGGCATGTTGCTGGCTTTGGCATCCGTAACGGCCTTGCGCAACCGCGCGTTCAGGTTGACATCGCCACTGCTGCCGCTGCGCGCGGCGACAGTGATTTCCTTGATGAGCCGCGTAAAAATCTTGCCGCGCTTGGCATCGAGCGCGCCTTTTTTGTGCTTAATTGTATGCCACTTTGAGTGCCCTGACATTGGTATTACCTCGAGAGTAAAGAAAGGTTGGAGGAAGTAAGCGCGGTACTATAGCAGAGGAGTTGCGTGTTGTCAGTTGGCTTTAGGTTTTTGGTCTTGGGTCTTGGGTCTTGGAATTTTTGCGCCAAGACCTGAGACCAAAAACCAAAGACCAAATTTCAATAATCCACCATATGCCGCGTTACCAGATCGTAATACGAATTATAACCACCGGTCGTCGGGTCCATATCCTTAATCACGCTTTCGATGGTTTGGAATTGCTGGACACTGAAATGATTCTCGACCGTTTTCGGATGCTGATAGGCGTAGTAAGCGTAATTGAAATAACTGCGAATAATCACGCTCTTGTTGTCTATCGGCAGGCTCTTTAAGTTTTGGACAAATCGCTCAAAGCTGCCGCTTTGCCGCCACAAATAAAACTCGACGTTGGAGACATAAAAGGCCGAAACCTTTTCGCCCGTTTCCTGTAAGTATTTGCCGATTTCCTTTACTGCGTGGTCGCCCGACAAATCTCCGGTGACCGGAATAATCAAATTTTGATCCTGCATCTTTTTCAGGAACTGATAGCTCTCCTCTGTCGCCAGATAATTGCGCTGCTGGTTATTAAGATCAGTTTCGAGCAGGATGCTGCGATAGCTCGGGAAGTAGCGGTTCGACGGCATCGGACGATCCCGAATCACATAACGCACCTCCATGCCAGATTGATAAAACGCCTGATAAATGCGTGCAATCGCTTCGTGGTCACGGTCGGAAAGATTGAAGCCGAATTTATTGATGAGTTGTTTGATGTCAACACGATATTTGTCAATCAGCTTGTTGTCGGCAGGCGTGCGGTCAATGTATTCGATCAACTCTTTGAGCGATTTTTTATTCCAGTCTTTCAAATGAGCAGGCACAGGCCGCCCGAACATCAGCGAAAGATATTCGGCTCGATTGCGCGCACTCATAAACAAGGCTTTGAAAAGCAGGTGATGCAGAAGGCAATCGCGCCGGATATCAATCATGAATGCCTTGCTTGGCTTGATCGCAGCAATGTAAGTAAAACTTTGATCCGGCCCTACGCCCAGATATACGCCGCCGCTCACGCCCATTTCCTGTAATTTTGGGATGATGTGTTGATAGGAGAGTTCGTTTGACACCAAATTATCGGAACCAAAATAACCGCCCGGCTCAGAAATTTTCTGGCTCAATTGTGCCAGATTGATGCGGCTGGCTTGTGCCTCCAACGCAAAATACGAACGATGCGTAGGAAAGCCGCTCAGCAATTGCGTAGCCAGCAAAATGGCAACGAGTTTTCCAATCAGAATCTGTTTCAGCCGAATCATTGCGTGGTCTCCTCTCACAGCGGGCATTGACAAATGATCTGCAACCGGATTGGTTGCCAGAAGCATAGGGGCTACAGGACAATTATCTTCATCGTTAATGGCTGGCGCAACCATTAAGGTGTGTTACACTGCGCAAGTCACCTGCCCCGGCTCATAAAAGCTATCCCCTCTGCGTGAGGCAGTCGCCATGAACGAGAACCATTCCTATAATGAAGAAGACGAGATTGAAGTTTCCATTCTCGAAACGCCGCCTGCTGCGCCTATGTCTTCGTCACCAGTAAACGAAAGTTCCATCTCCATCAATGATCGCCGTCAGTATCTCGCGCGCATCCCGATAGAAATTGATTTGCACATCACGACACCCGAACAAAAAGGCATCGCCCGCAGTATTGATGTGAGCGTTACAGGGCTATTGGTACATACCTATCTTGAATTGCAATTGGATGAGCGCGTCATCCTCACGATTCTGCATCCTGAAGAAGACACGCACGCCTGCGCGAAAGTTATGCGAGTAGCAGAAACTGACCCGGAACAGGGAAATAAATATGGGCTGCTGATTCTTTCTGATGATGCAACAATCTGGCAAGGCGTGCTGCGGCGATTGATTTTATAGGATTATCCTTCTGCTACTGCCACATCTGGCAGCGGCAACTCAGCTTTGACAGGCGCGGTGCATTTGAGTTGATAGATGCCAATTTTGATGAGTGCACCGCTTTCAAATTCCAGCCGATCTCCCTGCTGAACTTCGCGGCCTGCGACTTCTAGCGAATTACGCCCCTCACACATAATTGCAAATCGCCCGTCTTCCAACTGTTCCAGAGTTGCATGTTTGCGACTGATTTCCAGATCACCATCTAACCGCAAATCCACCTGCATATCCTTTGCGCCGCGTCCAATCGAGATGCTGGTTTTATGCGCAGAAAGCGTTTCCGGCGATTCTCCGGCTCGGCCATACTCGATCACAAACAGCGGCGCGCGAGGTCGTACCAGCGTCGCGGGGCTTTCATTCACAGGAGCGGCAATCGTTTCCTCCACATCAATCGCCGTTGTGGCAGGAGCAAGGACAGGCTTACGCGGTTTGACCTCGGTTTTGGGCGCGGAACTGTCCCACACAGGCTGTACGCGATATTGCCCTTTTTCGAGCGTACCATCCACACGCAATTCCAACGCAAAGCTTTTCGTTTGTACGTCTTTGTCCTGAATTAATTCCTTTGCGCGTTCGGACAGAACGTGATGCAATCCGCGCTGCAAACCTTCCCGCTTGTCGCCCTGCCATTGTGCGTCATCGGCCTTGCTCAAAACACCAGATATTCGCGCGGAATATAGGTCGGCCCACCCGGCGGCGTAAACATTTCGCGTTGCATTACGGCTTCGACTTCACGCGCGACGGACACCAAAAACTCTTCCCATTCGCGTCGCGCGGGCGGCGCTTCCGGCGCTAAGGAAGCGGCATCTTCGCCGTCCAGCCATCGTCTGAAATCACTGATTAAGTTTTTGAGACCCATAATTGCTCCGATGAGTAGTTATGCAGGTTAGAACAAACGGCGAGTAATGTTAACAAATTTTGGATTGCCATTCACCCAGCCCTCTTTTTGCGCGCTTGCGGGGTAACGAGAACTCCATTCGCTGACCTGAATTTGTACCCAGCCGTTCGGATTTTTACTGATGACGCGATGCTTGGAATTTTGCGTAATTTCTCCGAGCTTTTCAAAACTCGCCCCCGGCCCGCCACGCACCGTCAGGCCGTCGGCAATGACTTCCAGTTGTTCGCCAAAAATTTTATCAATCGGATTGGCGGGTGAAGAAGTGTTCGCCGAAGCCGTGCGGCGTTCTCTGGCATAACGATAGACGCTCACGAGCGTAGCTAAAAACAGTATTGCCAACAACGCCACTGCCACCCGCCGCCACATCGGTGCCATAAAGGATTCGAGCGGGATGTCCGGTTCCGGCGCAACGGCAGAGCGGCGACGCGGCGCAACCGGTGGCGGAGCGGATTTCGGCGTTATAACAGGGGCGGCGGGTGGAGGATCGAAATTGACGACGATTTTTCGCTTCTCGGCTACGGGCGGTGGCGTGGAGTTCGGCAAATTCGTCGCGGCCTCTGGCAATAACGAGGTGAATTCCGGTTGATCGGGCGAGGCGGGAATATTCGTGGGGGCGACTTTCAATTCAACTTTCGCTTCCTTGGAACGCACCCGCGTCGCGTCCTCTTCCACTGTGACGACACGGGCGGGCATTTGTGCGGCAACATTTGCCAGCTCGCTCCAAAACTCGATGACCGTCGCATACCGCTCCGCAGGCTTTTCCACTGTCGCGCGATTCAGCACGGACAATAAACTCGCGCTCCAGGGCTGCGCTTGAATCGTGTCTGGCAAGGATGTGATCGGGCGGCGAATGAATTGCGAAGGAGGACGGCCCCCCACGATGGTGTAAAAACTTTTCGCCAGCGAATAAATATCCGCCGCGGCTGTCAGCCGTCCGATATGCCCGCGCGATTCGTCTGGGTGATGTTCTGGCGGGGCGTAAATGTCGGCTCCGACGCGCGTGATTTCGGCGTTTTCTTCGCCGCTCATTTTTGCGACGCCGAAATCGGCGACCTTGAGCAAGGAATGATCGCGGCTGAGCAGGAAATTGTTCGGCTTGAGGTCGCGATGAATAACGCCTTTGCTGTGCGCATACGCGAGGGCTTCACAGACTTGTTTGTAATAAAACAATGCCTTCTGCAACTCCAACGCGCTGCCTGGTTGTCCCTTGCACAATCGAAGTAAATCGCCACCCGGCAAATATTCCAGCACGAGGTAATGAAACGGCACACTATTCAAATCCGCTGCCGTGCCGTGTCCGAGTCGCAAAATAACGTGCGGATGGCGCACGGCATCAAGCGCCATCGCTTCGTTCTGAAAATTTTCGATGAGTGTCTTCTCAAGGTCAGATTCTGGCGTGCCTTGCAAATTGGTGTTGAGCGCCTTAATGACGACTTCCAACTCATTCGCCTGACGGTCACGCGCGACAAAGATTTCGGCATAGCTGCCAAGACTCAGCCGTTCGCGCACCTCGTAGCGATCATCCACCAAACTGTTTTCTAGCTTAAGCTGGGGCATAAAGCGAACCGAAAACTCAAAAGGCAAAATCGCAAAAGGCAAACGTAAAAGGCCGGAGAGAAGTTTTCAAACTAACAATAAAAAGTACCGCCCTTTTCGCTTTTGCTTTTTGCGATTTACCGCAGACCTTGATTTTACCTTAACTCAGAACGCGCAACACAACCGGAATGTCTTTTGTTGTATCTTGTTTGCGGATATCGCGCAAGGCCGCCTGTAACTGGCTT
Organism: Blastocatellia bacterium; assembly: GCA_046331525.1. Taxonomy (GTDB): domain Bacteria; phylum Acidobacteriota; class Blastocatellia; order RBC074; family RBC074; genus JAFDVL01. The sequence goes on along the minus strand of JAXLQQ010000020.1, from coordinate 51,405 downwards.
TCTTTCACGCGATGCGTCAGCAACACAATCGTGGCGATGCCGTCTTCCGTCACGCCTTTTTGCACAAGGCCCAACAGACTGATGCCGTGTTCGCCGCATGCCATTCCCAAATTGCCGATCACGCCCGGCACGTCCAGCGTTTGCAGGCGAATGTAATAAGCGTTGTTTGTTTCATCAATCGGGCTGACATCGCAGGTTTGGGAATTCATCGCGGGCTGGAAGTAGCGCGCAAAATCCGGGAGCTTCAGAGCGCTGGCTAAGTTAATAACATCGCCGACGACGGCGCTGGCGGTGGGGAACTGTCCCGCGCCGGGGCCGGAAAGCATGATTTCGCCGACGGCGCTGCCGCTAATAAAAATCGCGTTGTTGACGCCTTCGACGCCCGCCAGCGGATGATGCTGCGGCACGAGCATCGGATGCGCGCGCACATCAATTTTGCCTGCGCTGCCGAACGGCTGCGCGAGGCCGATCATCTTGATACGATAGCCGAATTCATTGGCCAGTTGAATGTCCAAATCGCTGATTTGCGTGATGCCTTGCCGATAAATTTTCCCGACTTCGACTGGTGCTTGAAACGCGAGCGAAGCGAGAATCGCAATCTTGTAGACAACATCATTGCCTTCAACGTCATCCGTCGGATCAGCTTCGGCGTAGCCTTTGACTTGGGCTTCGCGCAAGGCTTCAGCAAACGGTTTCTTTTCCTGCTCCATCATCGTCAGGATGTAATTCGTCGTGCCGTTGACGATGCCTGCGACTTTGGAGATGCGGTTAGCTTGCAGGCCGCGTTGGAGCGTCGAAATCAGCGGAATGCCGCCGCCGACAGCGGCTTCAAAAAAGACGGTGACGTTGTGGCGATTGGCCGCCTCGAAAATCTCCGGCCCGTATTTGGCGATCATTTCCTTATTCGCCGTGATGACGTGTTTGCCGTTCGTGATGGCACGCTTGACGACTTCGTGTACCTGACCGATGCCGCCGGCGACTTCGACGATGATTTCGATGTTTGGGTCGTCGGCTAATTCAAATGGGTTATCGGTGACATGAAAAGCTGAGAGATCTATTTCGCGTGGTTTGTTTTTATCGCGCACCGCAATGGCGCGAATTGCAAACTGCGGGTTGTCGCGCAGCAATTTGACGACGCCTGTGCCAACGGTGCCAAGACCTAAGATTCCAAGAGTTGTTTTGGTGGACATAAATTCTTTCCAGGGCAGTGTTAGTGGTTCTCGTAGCGCAAAAGCAAAAAGCGAAGCTTAGCCATCTCCCGCGTGGGATGCAACGGAAAAGCTTCAATTTGACACAGCATTAGGGCTGCGTTAACTTGAAGTCCAGCGAGCGTATTTATCAACTTCCCCTTTTTGCTAGCGAGGCTGTAGATGAGAACAGTATTTGAAGACACCAACGAAGCGGCCAGTCGGGAAAATCCCCGCACAGGCCAATCTACTCCGATTTTCCTTTGGATCATTGCGATTCTTTGTTTGTTCGGCTCTTTCGCCGTCTACAAAAAAGTGGCGAGTCGCAAAGTCGCGCCGCCGCCACCGCCCGTTGCGGTAAATGACCCGAAGCAGGTGAATGAAACGATTTATAAATTCAATCAACTGATTAAAGAAGGCGACTTCAATCAAGCGCAGGCGATGCTGTCTGCCGACGCGCAGAAGAAGTTGACGGAATCAAACACCACACTGCACGACAGCTTGCTAGCGCAACGCAAAGGCAAAGATGACAAAGTCATTGAAGCGGTTCCGCTGACGGAAAACGTCGTAGATTTAACGGATACCAGCGTCACGATTGGCTGCACATATTACTTTGCCAAAAATGAAACGATTTATCTGCCGCTCACGATCATCAAAGAAAAGATTGGCGACACCGACCGCTTAGCCATTGCCGCGTGGGAAAAGCCGGAAGAGAAGAAGGACGAGAAGAAAGACGCAGCAGCAGAAACGAAGCCCGCTGAAAATAAGCTGGAAGAAAAGAAAGCGGACGACAAAAAGGCGGACAAGAAATAACGAGGGGCAGCAAAAGTTCGAGACAAAAAACTTACGCGGCGAATGATTTCATTTCATTCGCCGCGTAAGTTTTTTTCAAATTGCAAAACTGCTATCAGTTGCCACGCGGGCCGCTCGTACCGCGTGAAGAATCGCCGCGCCCGCCACCGCCGCCACGATCTGAACTGGCTGGTGAGCTAGTATCAACACGACTCGGCACGCTCGACGCAGGTGCAGAAGAAGGAGAAGAACTGGGGAAAGATGAAGTTGAGCGCGAGGAAGGACTGTACACAGAAGACTGAGAATCAATCCCTCTCGAACTCGCTCCACGATCTGTTGGATAGAAAACCGTCGGACGCGAATACGGCTCAACCTGACGGCTTGGCGTATCACGTTGCGTGTGCGTGCGATTCGCCAAACGGCTTTCATCCGTCACACGCGGCGGCGCACCACCGCTCCCGACATTTGTGGAACCACCGCCACCGCCATTGTTTGATCCATTGCCGTAATAACCGCCATTGTAATAATAGGGATTAAGGTACCCGCCAAAGCACCAGTCGCAATCACTGTAGCGCCGGTAAAATCCAAAACCATAGGGTGTAACAAACAACCACGAACTTGGCACAAAGGTGTAGCTGTTCATCATTGGATCGTAAATCCACCCCGACAGCAGCGCATTGCGCGAGCGCGTCCGTTGCAGCAGCGAATAGTTCGCCGCGACCAACGATTCGGCGCGCAAATAACTCCACTGATCGAACTCATCAAATACTTTGGCGCTAAGTTTGGCAGTTTGTGGCGCGCCATCGCCAACTAAGCGATATACACGGTTGCCACCGATTTTGATCACATTATTCGTCAGCAATTGGTCACGAGTGCCAATGTAAGCTTCGCCTTTGCGCACGCTCACGGCAACATCTTTGCCGACGACATCAATACGATAAATTCCAGCTCTGTTCATCGTCACTACGCCGCGCGGCGTGCCGATTTCGATTGCACTCTTTTTGTCAATTTCGCCAATTTCGACGATCACCGATCCCTGCACAATATCAAAACGGCTGCCTTCCAGCGAAGTGCGCACAGCTTCCACTGTCGTTTTTTCGTTCAGGCGCAGGTACGAGCCGGGCGTCAATAGCAATTCCGCGTGGCTGTTGGCATCGGTGGAAATCTGATTGCCCTCCTTCATCTGCGAAGCCATTGAGGCGGCGTGCATATCATCGGGCGCACTGCCCTGTCCGTGGAGGTGGACTTTTCCTTCCACACGATTAACAAAACCTGCTTTGCTCGACACCAGATACTGCGCTTGTGCAACGCTGGCGATGAGTAGCAAGGCGAAGGAGAGGGCTACGAACCGAGAAACGATTTTTTGCATGGCGGCCTCCTGACAGCAGCAACTTCAGGTCGTTCTGAGGTTGTCGCGCAAACATTGCTTCAGTGGAAAAAGCAATTGGGTTGAAAAGGAAAACACGACAGCTAAAATAATATTCCTTCTTCTTCTATGACGCCAGTTTTTTCAGGAAAAAATTGCACTTACCCCAAAAGGCGGTGCAGCAACAAATGCGTGAGGTAAAAAAATGCCACACCGACAAAAATAAAGAGCGACGTGCGCCAGCCACCTTCCCGGTTGGCTTCTGGGATCAAATCAGAAGCTGCGATATACAACGTCGCGCCAGCCGATAGCGGTAGAGCAAACGCAAGCGCGCGATCCACTAATACCACGCAAAAAATCCCGGCAAAAGTCGCCACAGCAATGAGCAACGTGGCATTCAACGCCGCGCGTCCCGTTTTTCCGGCGCTCATCATAATCGAAGCTACTGTAAATCCTTCGGGAGCTTTGTGCAGCAACACCGCTAAAAACAACAACAACCCCAGACGAAAATTGACGAGTAAGCCAGAAGCAATTGTCACGCCGTCAAAAAATGCATGAAACGTCAGCGCCGCAACCGCCGTGACGGCCACGCCCGAACGATGCATTTCTTCAGTATGCACTTCCTCACCAAAATGAAAATGCGGAGCAATCGTATGTTCAACCAGCTGAATAATCAGATAACCAGCCAACAGCCAGACCATCGCCAGCGCGCCGTCCACTCCCGCCTGCGCAAAGCTTGCGGGAATAACTTCCAGCACCACCGCCGCCAACATAAACCCCGCGCCAAAAGCCAGCAGACGCTTGAGTCGCGGATGATTCGCCGTTTGCGCTCTGGCGACAAACCAGCCGCCCAGCAAATTTCCGGCGGCAGCAAGCAGGCCGAACGTAAGTAATTGCAGTGATTGAGACATCAGTACAAAAACGAAATTTATGATTGAAAGAGTTGGCAAGATACTAGGAAGCAACGGAAATGCCAAGCCTCGCCGGGCAGAACTACCAACAAAGGCGGGCTCCTTCAGTTTAACAAAACTCAACGAAATGATAGGTTTATCCTAAATCCTCTTGTCCAGTTTATACAAGCATTTAGCTGAGCTGACCTGAAGAAAGAAATTAGCAAGATTTTCGTCATAAAATTGCTTGACATCGCCAGAAGGGTGCCATACACTGCGCCAATCCAGTGGGACAAAGTGGAATAAGGTGGTCTATTTTAGTAATTTAGCGGTGTAAATTGAAGCTCAACCTTAGAGCATAAGCATTTGATTAAAAAGGGGCTTAGATAAAAGCTAACCGAAAAGCGTACTTGAATTCTCCAACGCTACTCATTGTCAACTCGTTGTTTTTCAGCTTGCCTATTTAATGTTACGCGGAAGCTATACAGCCACCATTGATGATAAAGGACGCATCAAGATTCCTGCAAGCTTCAAGCGCTATCTGGATCAACATTACGGCAATCCTGATTTTTACGTGACAAGTTTGGACGGAGAATGCGCGCGGTTATACCCGCTGACGGAGTGGGAGGAGATTGAAAACAAGCTGGCGCTGTTGCCCACGATGGATCCAACCAGACGCAAATTTTTGGATCGCGTGAATTATTACGGGCAACTGCAAACGCTTGATCCGCAAGGCCGGATTTTGATTCACCCGTTGCTCAGAGGCGCGGCGGAATTGTTAGGTGAGGTTACGATTTTTGGTTATTTGACTTATTTGGAAATCTGGAGCGCAGATCGCTTCCGGTTGCGACTAAATGCACATCCGTTCACGGATGAAGATGCTGAGCAGATTGCGCGGTTGGGGATTTGAAATTTGAGATTGGAGTTTTGAAATTTGCCATGTCTCTCACTTCTCCCCAAAACATGCATCTACCGGTGATGTTCAGTGAATCGCTGGAATCGTTGAATGTGACAGCAGGAGGATTGTTCGTTGACGCGACGCTCGGAATGGGCGGACACAGCGAAGGTATTCTGCAAGCCTCGCCGGAAAATCGCATCATCGGATTTGATCGGGATGCCGAAGCGATTGCGTTCGCGCAGCAACGGCTGGCGGGATTTGGCGAACGATTTACGGCAGTGCATAACGACTATCGCCAAATCAAGGCAGCGTTGCTTGAAAAAGGCATCAGCGCAGTGCACGGCATTCTGGCAGATTTGGGCGTGTCGTCTTACCAGTTCGATACGCCAGAGCGCGGATTCAGTTTTCGCTTCAATGAAGATTCGCCGCTGGATATGCGGATGGATCGGACAGAGGCAACGACGGCTGCTGACCTTGTAAATACCTTGAGCGAGCGCGAACTCGCGGATTTGATTTTTGCATTTGGAGAAGAACACGCGGCACGCAGGATTGCGCATCGCATCGTGCAGGCGCGCGTGAAAGCGCCGCTCCAAACCACCAAGCAACTGGCGGATTTGGTGGTGGCGGCAATACATCAAAAAGGTCACTGGAAAATTCATCCGGCGACCAAAACATTTCAGGCGTTGCGCATTGCGGTGAATCGTGAATTGGACGGATTACCGCAGTTTGTCGCCGACGCGGTAGATTTGCTGGAAGTGGGCGGACGATTAGTGGTGATTACGTTTCATTCGCTTGAAGACAGGCTCATCAAGCAGGCATTGAAATTTCAATCTGGTCACTGTGTTTGCCCTCCTCAGCTGCCGGATTGTCGTTGTGGCACCGCGCGGCGTGTTGAGCTTCTCACAAGCAAGCCCGCTCAACCGCGCGAAAGTGAACTGCAAGCGAATCCCCGCGCGCGCAGCGCGAAACTTCGCGCTTGCCAGAAATTGCAGCCGATCATTTACACGTAACGACCCCCAATTCCCGTGCCGGAGGAATTGCCAATATGAATAATTCTTTTCGCCCGCAAATTCAGAACGGGCCGGTAGCGAAACGAACGCAGGCAAATTACAGCGTGAAACCTGCGGCGAAACCCATCACGCGCGCGGCTGCTCCTTTGTTGACTCAGTTAACGCCCGCGTGGTCGCTGCCAACGGTGGAAGTCGGTACGCTCAAGCATCGTGGCCTATCGCTGTTGGCGCTGGATGAGCAATTACAGTTGCCCACCCAAGCAAAAGAGGTGGCCAAAGCAACCTCGCGGCCTTATGCATTGGTCGGCTTGCTCTTTTGCGGCGTCTTGTTCGCGGGTGGTTTTATGTACAGTTTGCGCGAACACTTTATCGCGCATGCCTTTGGACGCGATGAAATCAAGCTGAAAGACCAGACCCAAAACATCAAAGCCAAAAATCAACGGCTGCAAGCCGAAGTCGAACATGCGGCCAGCCCGCAGGAAATTGATCGTGAAGCGCGCAAGTCTGCCGATCTGGCTCCGCTGGAGATGGATCAGAAAAAACTTGTGAGCAGCACAAAAAAAGTAACTGCTACTGAAAAAGCGAAAATACAATCCGCCCCGCAACCACGAGCCAAAACAGCGAGGCACTAAAGACGACCTCAGCAGAGTCCACGAGGAGTAGGGTATGGCAACCAAAAAGAAACAACGCGGCCTTACCGGACGGCACTTAGCCATCGCGTGCCTTTTTGTCGCCTGGATGGGCGTGATTATCTGGCGGCTGGCCTTTTTACAAATCATGCGGCACGCAGAACTGGCCGAGAAAGCCGCGCGCCAACGCGAACGCCTGGAAAACGTCACCGCCGCACGCGGCACGATTGTGGATAGGCACGGCACCTTGCTCGCCCTCAGTGGCGACACCGTCACGATCAAAGCGGATTTGCATCAGATCGTAGATAAAGACCTGCCCTTCGTCGTCAAAACACTGGCGGAAACGCTCAAGCTCAATGAAGGCGATTTGAACGCGCGCTTTCACGGCGAGCTAAAAGATTTCGTCATTGCAAAAAAAGTCGCGCCCGAAGCCGTCGATGCGTTGCGTAACGTAACCGAAAGCGCTGATCTAAAAATTGCTCGCAAATTCACGGGCATCAAAATCCTCCACGAACCGCAGCGCCTCTATCCGCAAAGTAACCTAGCCGCGCACATCCTCGGCTTTGTCAGCAAACCTGAAGTGATTGCGAAAGGCAAAGCCGCGCCTGACGCTACGCCATCGCCCTCGCTGATCGGAGCCGCCGGATTGGAAGCCACGCAGGAAAAACAACTCGCGGGGCAAAGCGGCAAAAGCTTTTTGGAAACCGATAGTCAGGGCCACGTCTTGTCGCGCGCCGATCAGGAAGCCCTTGCCGGTTCGACGATCATCACGACCATTGACGCCACGCTGCAGTACAAAGCCGAAAAGATGCTGGCGCAGGCCGTCGAAGAAACCCAATCCGAAAGCGGCAGCGCCATCGTGCTGGACATCAGCAATGGCGAAGTGCTGACGCTCGCCAATTACCCCACGTATGATCCGATGCACTTAACCGGCTCGGACAAAGAAGCGTATGCGCGCCGCAACCGTGCTTTGACTGACCCGTATGAACCCGGCTCGGTCTTCAAGATCGTGACCTATTCCGCCGCGATTCAGGAAGGCATCGTCAAACCGGAAAACAAGATTTTTTGTGGCAACGGACAGATTGCGATTGGCCCGCGCATCGTGCGTGACGCGCATCCCTACGGCGAATTAACGGTGAGAGAAGCACTCGCCAAATCGTCGAACGTGGCGGCCATCAAGATTGGGATGCAAGTTGGCAAAGAGAGAATGTTTGATTATTTGACCCGGTTTGGCTTCGGCAAAAAAACTGGCATTGATTTGCCCTACGAATCGCCCGGCATTGTGCGCAAGTTTGAGAACTGGACGCAGAATTCGATGGGTTCGATTCCGATGGGGCATGAAATCGGCGTGACCGCGGTGCAAGCGGTCAGCGCGATGGCGGCGATTGCGAATCGCGGCACTTGGGTACAACCTCACATCGTCAAACAAATCGTCAGCGGCGACGCCGAACAACGCGAACTGTGGAAGGCGAATCCCGCAACACGTCAGGTCGTGAACGAGCAAACCGCGGACACGATGAAAACCATGCTCGCCGATGTCGTGGAAATCGGCACCGCGCGCCACGCCGTACAACTGGCTGGCTACACCGCCGCAGGCAAAACCGGGACGGCGCAAAAAGTCATCAACGGCGCGTATTCCAGTTCCGCGTACGTCGCCTCGTTCGCAGGCTTTGTTCCCGCGACCAGCCCCCGCTTTGCCATTATCGTCGTGCTGGATTATCCCAAAGGCGCGCATCAGGGCGGCCAAGTCGCGGCTCCTGTTTTCAATCAAATCGCGCAGGCGGCGCTGGTGGATTACGGCGTGTTGCCCGACACCGAAGACCACAAAGAAAAGATGGCGGCACTGGAAAAAGAATTTCAGGCACGCGACAAAGGGCTGGCGAAATCGCTGGTCGCCGCCGCTCCGGCACCGAACCGTCCCGCTGTCACGCCACCCCCGCAGGCAAGTGTCAAGCCGACCGCAACGCCAACGGCGACGCCCGCCATTGCCAAAGCAACGGCGGCACCGAAGGCAACGCCTATTTTAAAATTGCCTACGCCCAAAGCGTCCAGCACGCCCGCTGTGGCTGTGAAAAAAGCGCCCGAAGCAACTAAACCACAAGCGACGAAACAGGCGGTTGCCAACGCGCCCAATGTCGTTGGACGCAACTTGCGCGAGGCCGTCGCCCTGTGCAGTCAGGCGCGCGTAAAACTAAAAGCCATCGGCATCGGCCTGGCCAAAAGCCAGCGGCAAGTGGGCGATACGTTGATCGTTGAATTTAAATAATTCGGCCTTTGTTTTTTGGTCTTTGGCCTTTGCCAAAAGCCCAAAAAACAAAGAACTAAGACCAAAATGACTTTACTGAGTGACATCGTGCGGGAATTACGCGCACAAGCGAGCGGCGACAAGATGGAAACAACCATCGCGCCCGCGAGTTTTGCGGTCACTCACGATTCGCGCCGCGTTGTGCCGGGGGGCATTTTCGTAGCAATCAAAGGCGCAACAACGGACGGAAACAATTTCGTCCAACAAGCTACGCAACGCGGCGCGCTCGCTGTTATTTCCGAAATCCCACGCCCGGCTGATTTTGCTGGCGCGTGGTTGCAGGTCGCCGATGCCCGCGCGGCGCTCGCGCACACGGCAGCAATCGTGCATGGGCATCCTTCGCGCTCTTTGAAACTGGTCGGCATCACCGGCACGAATGGCAAAACGACGACGGCGCATTTGTGCGAAGCGATTTTTCGCGCGGCGGGCGCGGTGCCTGCGATGATGGGCACAATCAGTCATCGCATCGGCGAGCAGGAAGAGACCGCCGAACACACGACGCCTGAAGCGTCACATATTCAGGATTTTCTGCGGCGCGCAGTCGAGGCCGGAGCGAAATATGCAGTGATGGAAGTTTCCTCAATCGCACTCGATTTGCAGCGTGTAGATGCGTTGGATTTTGCTGTGGCGGCGTTCACCAATCTCACGCAAGACCATTTGGATTATCACGGCACGATGGAAGCTTACGCCGCTGCGAAACGTAAGCTGTTTGTCAAAGCCAAAGATTTCATCGTCGTCAATGTAGACGACGCTTACGGGGCGCAGTTGCCGTCTGTGACGAGCGCCGAGGTTTTGAGTTATGCCCTTGATTCGCGCGCTGATCTTACCGCTGATCGAAATGATTTTGGCGTTGCTGGGCTGTCTTTCACGGCTCGCACTCCTCTCGGTGATCTCGCAATTCGCTCGCCTCTCGTCGGGCGTCCGCACGCTTACAACATCCTGTGCGCAGTGGGCATCGGCATTGCGCTTGGCATTGACGCGGAAAGCATCACGTGCGGCATCGGTGCCAGCCGAGGTGCCGCAGGCCGGTTTGAGCGTGTAAGCGCAGGCGAAGATGACATTACCGTTGTTGTGGATTACGCCCACACACCGGACGCGCTGGTGAACGTTTTGCAAATGGCGCGCGACACGGCGAAGACAACCGGCGGGCGCGTCATTACAGTGTTCGGCTGCGGTGGAGATCGCGACAAGCTCAAACGCCTGTTGATGGGACAGGCGGCGGCACAGTTGAGCGAACACGTCATCGCTACGTCAGACAATCCGCGCAGTGAAGACCCGCTGCTGATATTGCACGAAATTGAAGCAGGCTTGAAACAGGCGAACGGCAACTATGAACTGATCGAAGACAGGCGCGCTGCGATTTTTCAGGCGATTGTCGAGGCCAAACGGAATGATGTGATCGTCATCGCAGGCAAAGGCCACGAGGACTATCAAATTTTAGCGAGCGGCAAGATTCATTTCGATGACCGCGAAGTAGCGCAGGAAGCACTGCGCGAAAGGAAATCCAGAGATTAACCACGGAGAGCACGGGGGATACGGAGCTTTTTTGAGTTTTTGTTTTACTCCATCAATTCTGTAGTAGTCACTTCCCCGTGTCCCCCGTGCTCCCCGTGGTTAATAAAAAGAATGAAGCTGAGCGAAATCGCCAATCTCTGCGGTGCCACGCATCGTCTTTCGCCGACGGTAGCGGAAGCCGTGCCCGCAGGCTTTGCGATTGATTCGCGCCTCGTCAAACCAGGTGAAATCTTCGTCGCTATTCCCGGTGAGCGCGTAGACGGGCATCAGTTCGTTGCCGAAGTTTTGGACAAAGGCGCGCTGGCCGCATTGGTCGTACATCATCGTTTGCCCTTTGCCAAACACCTTGCCCCGCACAAAGACTGTTTGTTGTTTGTCACCGATACAGCGTTTGCCTTTCAGCAACTGGCGCAAAAAGTGCTGGCCGCGTGGCAACGTCCAATTGTTGCCGTGACGGGCAGCGCGGGCAAAACGACGATGAAGGATTTGACGGCGCACGTACTGGAAGCAGTAACGCCAAAAGTATTCAAGTCGCTTGGCAATTTAAATACGAGCTATGGATTGCCGTTGACGGTTGGACGAATGATTTCGGCAACGGCACAACCGAGTGATTTCAACCTTGCCGTGCTGGAATTTGGTATGAGTTCGTTTGGCGAAATCCGACGACTAACGGAAATCGCGCCGCCAACAGTTTCCATCGTGGGCAACGTCGGCACCGCGCACATTGAATTTTTCGGCACCAGCGAGGGCATCGCCGAAGCCAAAGCCGAAATTATTGACGGCCTGCAACCGAACGGCACCGCGATTCTCAATGCCGATGATCCGCTGGTAATTGCAATGCAGGCACGGCGAACAAACATTCGTTCTTTGACATTTGCCATTGAGGCCACAGCAAACATTCGCGCCACGAACATCAATTACGAAAGTTTGCACGCGACGGCGTTTACACTACGCACGCCGAGCGGCGAAGCATTCGTACACTTGCCCTTGCTCGGTAAGCACAACGTCTACAACGCACTGGCAGCGGCGGCGGCAGGGCATCATTTTGGTTTGCAAGCGGAGCAAATCGCGGCGCGGCTCAACACCGCTATGCCGTCGAAGATGCGCGGCGAACTCATCCAATTCGCTAACGGCGTGACGGTTATTGACGATTCGTACAACTCGAATCCCCCGGCCCTGCTGCAAGCCGTGCAGGCAATGGCGCAGGCCAAAGGGTACGCGCGCCGCATCGTCATTGCCGGAGAAATGCTCGAACTGGGCGAACAGGGTGCAGCAATGCATCGCCAATGCGGCCAAGACATCGCCACCGCTGGCATCGAGCGCCTTTTCGGCCTGCGCGGTTTGGCGGGCGAGTTAGTCGCAGGCGCAAACGAAATCGGCTCCTGTCACGCGACCTTTTGCGCGACGCCGGAAGAAGCGGCGGAACAATTGCTGAACGAGTTGCAACCGGGCGATCTAGTCTTAGTCAAAGGCTCGCGCGGTGTGCGCACAGAGCGCGTGGTCGAACGATTGAAAGCAGCGTTAGGAGGAAAAGCAACATAAATCCCCAGCGAGGAATTTATTACACTGCATAATGCTCTACTACTTATTCTACAAATTACTTTTTGAGCAGTATGCCCACGCCTATCCGGTGCTGAAGGCGTTCAATGTCTTCCAGTACGTCACGTTTCGCACCGCGTATGCCACGATCTTTGCATTTTTATTAAGTCTGGGGCTGGGGCCGTGGATGATCCGCAAATTACGCGAGTTCAAGTTTGGGCAGGAAATCCGCGAAGAAGGCCCGGCCCATCATCAGGCCAAAAAGGGAACGCCAACGATGGGCGGCGTGTTGGTCATTGGCTCCGTTGTCGTCTCGGCGCTGCTGTGGGCAGATTTGAAAAACAGGTATCTGTGGATTGCCCTCGTTGGCACGCTGGGCTTTTCGCTGGTTGGCTTTTTGGATGATTACATCAAGATCAAAAAGAAACGGAGCCTGGGCTTAACTGGCAAGCAGAAATTAGTCGGGCAATTTGGCACGGCGTTAATTGTTGGCCTGATGCTGAAGCAATTGACGAATTATAGCTGGGTGTTGAGCGTGCCGTTCTTCAAAGACTTTCACCCAACGTTACCCTTTCTCGCGTACCTGGCCTTTCTGATGCTCTTTACGGTGTTTTGCTCGAACGCGGTGAATCTGACGGATGGCCTAGATGGTTTGGCAATTAGTGTCACGGTTGTGGCGGCTTCAGCATTGACGGCGCTTGTGTACGTCACAGGGCACGCGAAGTTTGCGGAGTATCTGGATTTGATTCGCAGCACGGGAACGGGCGAATTGACAATCTCGGAATTGACGATTGTTGGTGGTGCGTTAGTCGGCGCGAGCCTAGGGTTTCTCTGGTTCAATGCGCCGCCTGCCGAAGTTTTTATGGGCGATGTCGGCGCGCTCGGCATTGGCGGTACGTTGGCAACGATTGCGGTCATTATCAAACAGGAAGTCGTGCTGACGATCATCGGCGGCGTGTTTATGCTCGAAGCGCTTTCCGTAATGATCCAGGTGATGTCGTTCAAGCTCACGAAAAAGCGCGTCTTCAAGATGTCGCCGCTGCATCATCACTTTGAATTATCAGGCTGGAAAGAGCCGAAAATTGTCTTTCGCTTTTTGATTGCGGCAGTGCTGTTTGGTCTGCTGGCGCTTTCAACGTTGAAGTTACGGTAATGGAACTGGCGGGCAAAAAAATTCTGGTGGTTGGCTTAGGCAAAAGCGGTATCGCTGCCGCCCGGTTTTTGCACGCACGTGGCGCATCCGTTATTGCCAACGATGCACAACCGCTGGAAAGCATCACCGTTGCCGCAGAGTTGCAGGCGCAAGGAATTGAAGTCATTGGCGGCTCACACCCAACTACGTTATTTGAAAACGCAGAATTGATTGTCGCCAGTCCGGGCGTGCCGCTCGCGCTGGAACCGTTTCAGAAGGCGATGGCCGCTGGCGTACCGATCATCAGCGAAATCGAACTGGCCGCGCGGTTCCTGCAAGGTCGGCTGATCGGCATCACAGGCTCCAATGGCAAAACGACGACGACGACGTTAATTGGCGAAGTGCTGAAAAATGCAAGCTTGCCCACACAAGTGGGCGGCAACATCGGTACGCCGCTAATTTCACTGGTCGAAACCTCACGCACCGATGGCTTCACGGTGATTGAACTAAGCAGCTTTCAACTTGAAGCTGTCCAGTCGCTTCATTTGTTCGCCGCTGTGCTGCTGAACATCACGCCGGATCATCTGGATCGCTACGCTTCGATGGACGAATACGCGGCAGCGAAGGCGAATATCTTTCGCAATCAAACGCCGGAAGATTTGGCAGTGCTGAATGCTGATGACGCGCGTGTGGCCGCGATGGAAACGAACGCGCACAAGACGTTTTTCAGCAACAATCGCGAGTTGGAAGAAGGGATTTTCCTGCGCGACGACGACGTGATTGCGCGTGCGAATGGCGTTGAGCACGTCTTGCTTTCACGCAATGAAATCGGCATTCGCGGTGCGCATAACCTCGAAAACGTGATGGCGACGCTGGCGGTCGGTTTGATTTGCGGTGCATCGCTAGATTCGATGCGGGAAACGATTCGCAACTTCAAAGGCGTCGAGCATCGGTTGGAATTTGTAGCCGAAATCAACGGTGTGAAATTTTACAACGACTCGAAGGCGACGAATGTGGATTCGACCATCAAAGCCCTTGAAGCATTTGACCGAGGCGTCATTGTGATTTTAGGCGGCAAGGACAAAGGCGGCGATTATGCTCCGCTCGTGCCGCTCATCCATGCACGCTGCGAACACGTAATCCTGATTGGAGCCGCCGCGGACAAAATCGCCGCCGCGCTCGCTGACACCAAGCCGCTTCATCGTGCCGCGACAATGGAAGGCGCGGTTATACTTGGCAGGAAACTAGCGAACACAGGCGACACGGTATTACTCGCACCGGCCTGTGCGAGCTTTGATATGTTCGATAACTACGAACATCGCGGACAAGTTTTTAAGGCCGCTGTCCTGGCGCAACAAAATTGAGTTATGGCAAAGGAAATTATCAGCAATAAATTTTTCACCGCCATTGAGGAAGCGCAATGGGATGTGCTGATGGCCTGCGCGGCAATCGGCCTCACATTGTTTGGTCTGGTGATGGTGTACAGCGCGTCGGGCTTTCACGCTTCGACGCAGCTTGAAGGCTCGTTCAGTGCGGTCTTGCGGCAGGCGGGCTGGGCAGCGATTGGCATCGTGGTAATGCTGATTCTGATGCGCATTGATTATCAACGCTACGCTTCGCCGACCCTGATTTTATTGGGGCTGGTGAGCAGCGTGACGCTGTTGATTACGGTGCTGTTTTTCCGTGAAGCGAATGGCGCGCGGCGGTGGATTCGTTTTGGCCCGCTGTCAGCACAACCATCTGAACTGGCAAAAATCGTGCTGGTCACGTTTCTGGCCTACTTCCTGACGCGCCGCAATGAAGAACAGCGCGAATGGGATTTTCGCACGACGTTTCTGCCTGCGGGGATCGTAACTGGCGCACTCATTCTGCTCATCCTGAAAGAACCTGATCTGGGTACGGCGCTGATGCTCGGCATTATCTTTGTCGTGCTGCTGGTGGTGGGGCGTGTCCCGATCTGGCATCTGCTGACGTTGATTCCGCCTGTGTTAGTTGTCGGATATGTCTACATTATGGGCGAAAAGTTTCGACTGGCACGATTGATTGCGTTTATGGACCCGGAAGCTTCGCCTGCGGTGCGAAGAGGTGCAGGCTATCAGATCAATCAATCGCTCTACGCCGTTGGTTCCGGTGGCGTGTCGGGCGTGGGCCTGGGAGCAGGTAAACAAAAGCTTGGTTTTCTACCTGAAGCCAAAACCGATTTTATCTTTGCGGTTGTCGGCGAAGAGTTGGGGTTTGTCGGCACAACTGTGATTGTGCTGGTGTTTGGGTTGCTGATGTGGCGCTGCTTGAAAGCAAGCTTTCGCGCACCCGATCAATTCGGGCAACTGCTTGGCATTGGCTTAACGACGATGCTGATTGCACAAGCGTTTTTCAATATGAGCGTTGTGCTGAGTTTAGTGCCGACAAAAGGCATTACGTTGCCATTTGTGAGCGCGGGCGGTTCGTCGCTGGTCTTTGCGTTAGCCGCTATCGGCGTATTGCTCAACATCTCGGAACAGGCGAAGGCGGAGGAATGATCGGTTCCGTCATCATCGCAGGCGGCGGCACGGGCGGGCATATTTATCCCGGTGTCGCGATTGCGCAGGAGTTCCGGCGGCGCAATCCCAACTGCGGCATTGTTTTTATCGGCACTGCACGCGGCCTGGAAACGAAGATCGTGCCGCGCGAAGGGTTCAAACTAGAGTTAATTGAAGTTGCTGCGCTGAAAGGAGTGAATGCTGCCAAACGTATGAGATCGCTCCTGCTACTACCGAAAAGCTTTTTTGCGGTTCGTTCTTTGATTGGGAAATACAGACCAGATGTCGTGATTGGTGTGGGCGGATATTCGTCAGGGCCGATGTTAATGGTCGCATCATTGCTGGGCGTGCCGACGATGGTGGCGGAATCGAACGCGCTGCCCGGCTTCACGAATCGCGTGCTGGCGCGCTTTGTCAAAGCGGCGGCGGTTTCGTTTGACGAGGCCAAATCGTTCTTTCGCGGCAAAGCGGAAATCACCGGCAATCCGGTGCGCGCCGAGTTTTTCAGCATTCCGGCAAAAACGCCGAGCGACACGATTCGCATTTTGATTACGGGTGGCAGTCAAGGCGCGCGCGCGATTAACGAAGCGATGATCGCGGCGATTCCGATGCTGGAACCGCACAAAGAGCGCCTCTCCATCACGCACCAAACGGGCGAGTTGGATTTTGAAAAAGTGAAAGCAGCGTATGCGAAATCATCGCTGCACGTCACGGTAAAACCGTTTCTGGAAAAGATCGTGGATGAGTTTGCCAACGCTGATTTGGTGATTTCACGCGCGGGCGCAACGACGGTTGCTGAATTAGCAGCAGCAGGTCGTCCCGCCTTGATGATTCCCTTCCCCTGGGCCGCCGACGATCATCAACGCAAAAACGCCGAAGCCGTCGAACGCGCAGGCGCAGGCCGGATGATTTTGCAATCAGAGTTGAGCGGCGAACGATTGGCCAGCGAGTTATTGGTTTTGATTGGCGATGCCGAGCGATTGGCAGCAATGAGCGCAGCCAGCAAAAAGCTGGCGCATCCCGACGCGGCGGCAAGAGTAGTTGATATAGCAGAGAGGATAAGGTGATTTGAGATTGGAGATTGGAAATTTGAGAGGGAAGAACCGCTCAAATTTCAGCCTTGTGAGTTTGTAACCAACTCATCTCAAATCTCCAATTTCAAATCTCAAATTATGTTTTCCAAGTTCCAGCATATTCATTTCGTCGGCATTGGCGGCATCGGCATGAGCGGCATTGCCGAGGTGTTGCTGAATCTGGGCTACCGCGTGTCCGGCTCGGATATGAAGCGCACGGCGATTACGGATCGGCTGGAAGCGTTGGGCGGCATCGTTCACGAAGGCCATAAGGCAAGCAATATTGAAGGAGCGCACGTCATCGTCACGTCAACAGCGGTGCGGGCAGACAATCCTGAAGTGGTTGAAGCGGTACGCAAACAGATTCCGGTGATTCCGCGCGCGGAGATGTTGGCCGAATTGATGCGCCTGAAATACGGCATAGCGATTGCCGGTTCGCACGGCAAAACGACGACGACTTCGATGACGGCATATGTCCTGACGCAGGGCGGGCTTGATCCGACGGTCGTGGTTGGCGGACGGCTGAATGCATGGGGTAGCAATGCAAAGCTGGGGCACGGCGATTTTATTCTGGTCGAAGCGGACGAAAGCGATAAGAGCTTTTTGAAACTTGATCCGACGATTGCCGTGGTAACCAACATAGACCGCGAGCATCTGGATTTTTACAAAGACCTTGATGAGATTCAGGCACATTTTGTGCAGTTCGTGAACAAGGTTCCGTTTTACGGCGCAGTCATTATTTGCCTCGACGACCCCAATGTACAGGCGATCATTCCGCGCATCACGCGCCGCTTGATTACTTACGGCATGACCGCCCAAGCCGATATTTCCGCTTCGCAAGTCGAAGTGAGACACGACCGCTTCGGCTCGGCCTTCAACGTGAAATATCGCGGGCAGGATTTAGGCCGCGTGCAGTTGAATGTGCCGGGCATGCACAACGTCAGTAATGCGCTGGCAGCGATTGCGGTGGGGCTGGATTTAGAGCTTTCGTTTGAAATCATCGCGTCCGCACTCGAAACGTTTCGCGGAGCCGAGCGGCGGTTTCAGGTCAAGGGCGAACGCGCCGACAACATTTTAGTGGTTGACGATTATGGACATCATCCGACAGAAATTCGCGCGACGTTGGCGGCAGCGAAATCGAGCGGTCGCCGTCTTATCGTCCTTTTCCAACCGCACCGGTACTCGCGGACTGCGGCCTTACGCGAAGACTTTGCGCGAAGTTTCTATGATGCAGACGTGGTGCTGCTGACGGATATTTACGCGGCCAGCGAAGAACCGATTCCCGGCGTGACGGCACAGGCATTGGCGGAAGACATCGAACGCTTCGGACATCGCAACGTGCGCTACATCGGCAGCGTTGAGCAGGGCGCGCAGGCAATTGCGGACGTGGCACAACCGAATGACTTGGTGCTGACGCTCGGCGCAGGTAGTGTGTGGAAAGCAGGCGAGGAGTTTTTAGCAAGCTAAGATTTTTATGGCTTCATCCCCAAACAACGAAAATACCGGTTACAGCAATTTGGCGGCGCGGCATCATCGCAGCGGTGCGAGCCGCAGCATTCCCGCTACGCAAGTGATTACGGGTGCCAAAACCACTTCCTCCGCGCGGCGGCGTGGCTTGCCCGAAGAGTATCAGCAGGAAGCGGAAGAGCAGGATTATCAAGCACGCTACGATCAACAATGGCGCGAGCGGAACGAACAACGCGCGGCGGAACGACGCGAGGCGCGCAAACGCGAAATCCCGGCGGGGCGCGTTGAAAAGCGAGCGCGCAAAGCTGCCGTGAGCGAGGCGGCGAAGCGGTGGATGTATCTAAGCTTGATTGCCCTCGCCGCCCTGCTAGTCTTGACGTTCGGCGTGATGGCATACAGCCGACTGTCCGGCGTGCAGTTCTTTGTTGTGAAAGAAATCGAACTGCAAGGAACCAAGCGCGCCTCACGCGAAGAGGTGCTGCGTAGCTTGGACGCCTACAAAATGCGCGGACTGTGGCAGCTTGATTTGCAGGCGCTTCGCACAACGGTCGAAAAAAATCCCTGGGTGCTGGAAGCTGATGTCGCGCGTGTGCTGCCTGATGCCGTGCGTGTGACCGTTCACGAACGCGAACCGGTCGCGCCCTGGCGCAATCCGAGCAATTCCATCGTCTGGGTAGACCGTGACGGTCGCAGTTTGGGCGAACTCGATTTCAACCAAACCGACAAAGTACCGCCGATCATCAATGGTCTGGAAGAAGGCGCGAGCAATGAACTCAGGGCCGCGAATCGTCGCCGCATGGAAACCTATCAGCGCCTGCTTACCGAGTTGGATCAGGGCAGCATAAAGCTGTCCGAGTCGATTGATGAAGTCCGCCTGCAGGAACCGCAAGCCGTGCGCGTGCATTTACAGAAATACAACGTGGACGTGCTCCTGGGCGACGCGGAATTTCGCGCGCGATTGGAGAAAGCGTTGAAGGTGCTGGACGCGATTGAGCGCAAAGACCTTTCGACGCTCGGCTTTTACAAAATTACGGACGCGGAAAAACTCGTTCACAGCGATGGCATTGCCTATCTCAACGTCATGCACGCGGATCGTGTGGCGGTGGGATTGAAATAACTCCTCACCCGAAAGAGGTTACTGATTATGGCTAGAAAATTTGCAAATCATATCGTGGGACTGGACATCGGCACGACGAACGTGCGCGCCGTGATTGCGGAACCGCTCGATGGAAAACTGGAGGTTTTGGGCATTGGCGAAGCCGAATCCAAAGGCTTACGCAAAGGTGTCATCGTCAATCCTGATGCGGCAGTGGATGCCATCAAGCGGGCGATAGAACTGGCCGAACGCACGTCGGGACTGCACGCCGAGCAGGCTTTTGTCGCGCTCGGCGGCTCGCACATCAAAGGCCACAACAGCAAAGGCGTGATTGCGGTGTCCTCGCGTCACCGTGAAATTACCCGCGAAGACATCCAGCGCGTGATTGATGGTGCGTGCGCAATTTCGATTCCCGCCGGAAGAGAAATTGCTGATGTGTTGCCACAGGAATACACGGTAGACGATCAGGATGGTATTGGCGATCCACTCGGCATGCTCGGTTCACGACTCGCCGTTTCCGTGCGCATTATCACGAGCCCGATTGCGGCCAAACAAAACATCGTGACGAGCGTGAATCGTGCCGGATTGATGGTGTCAGACTTATTGTTAGCACCGCTCGCCGCTGCGGAATCCGTCTTAAATGACGAAGACCGCGAGTTTGGAACGGCGCTGGTTGACATTGGTGGAGAAACGACTAATCTTGCAATCTATCAGCGTGGTTCGGTGTGGCATACAGCGGTCTTCCCCATTGGAGGGAATCATTTTACCAACGATATTGCGTTTGGCTTACGGACACCGATTCCTGAGGCCGAACGCATTAAGCGCGAATTCGGCTGCACGTATCGTCAGTTGATGGATCAGCAGAGTGCATCCGAAATGATTGAGGTGCCGAGTGTCGGCGGCCGTGAACCGCGCTTACTTTCGCGCGATATTTTATGCGGCATTCTGGAACCGCGCGCCGAAGAGTTGTTGACGCAGGTGCAGGACGAAATTCGTGCCTCCGGTTTTGATCGCCAGTTGTCGAGTGGCGTGATTTTGACAGGCGGCGGTTCGTTGCTGACGGGCATCGTCGAGGTGGCGGAACAAATTTTCGATGCGCCAGTGCGTGTCGGCAGGCTCATGACGTGGGCAGTCCTTTTGAGGAAGTCGCCACCCCCGGTTATGCGACGGCGGTTGGATTGGCAATGTATGGGTTACGGCGCGGCGGACAACAATTCAGTCAGGCTAAAGCAGGAATGGCGCTTTCCATTGGTGCGTCCACAGCGGCGAAATTTAAAGGGATGTTTCGCAGCTTTTTGCATTTATAGAAGCGGCGTTTTTCCTGTGTTGAAGCCTAATTTTTGTCTTTGAAAAGAACTAATATCACTTTTTTTAAGCACTAGCTTAAAAAAAGTTGCGATGAGGAGTCAGATTGGTTGAGTTGCACTTGGCAAATCTAGATGTTGTGCTAAAATCCGCAATCGCATACAAGATGACGCATTAAAATAAGTTCTCGCTCATCCATGCGAATGGCATTTTGACAGCCACTCAATCTCACGATTTGTTGTATTTCAATTTATTGACAAGCCTCGTCACAAGATTCTTTCCGATTTGAGCGAATGCGGTTAAAGATGAAAAAAAATTTGTTATCTCGTCGCCATGCTGTAAACGCCCGAATGGCCGACCCGGAAAGAGCGAAGAAACCAATTAACCAACATAGAGGCATGTTTTCCAAACTTGCTCGTAAAGCAGGAGGCCAAGGATGGCAATAGATGATCGCCAGGGATTAGACATCAGCTTTGATGAAGATCCTCCCACTTCAGGAGCACGAATCAAGGTGATCGGAGTTGGCGGTGGCGGCGGTAACGCTGTCAATCACATGATTGATGCCCGCATTGAGGGCATTGATTTTTTGGTAGCAAACACGGACGCCCAAGCACTCAAACGCGCGCATGCCCCGATTAAATTACAGATTGGCTCACGCCTGACCAAAGGATTAGGCGCAGGAGCCAACCCGGAAATCGGACGTGATGCCGCCTTAGAAGACACGGACAAAATTCTGGAAGCGCTAGAAGGCGCAGACATGGTGTTTGTCACAGTCGGCATGGGCGGCGGCACGGGTACAGGTGCGGCACCGATTATCGCCTCGCTTGCGGCAGAACTGGGCGCACTGACAGTCGCTGTCGTGACGAAGCCCTTTCCCTTTGAAGGCCGACGTCGCATGCAACAGGCTGACCTAGGCTTGCAGGAATTGCGTTCCGTCGTTGACACGCTCATTACCATTCCGAATGAACGGCTCAAGCAGACAGTAGATCGCAATATGACCCTGTCAGACTCCTTCCGCATGGCCGATGATGTGTTGCGACAAGCGGTGCAGGGCATTTCTGATCTGATTACGGTTC
The DNA here is from genome assembly GCA_046331525.1 of Blastocatellia bacterium. Lineage (GTDB taxonomy): Bacteria > Acidobacteriota > Blastocatellia > RBC074 > RBC074 > JAFDVL01. The sequence goes on along the minus strand of JAXLQQ010000020.1, from coordinate 29,606 downwards.
CCGGCTTTATCAATGTGGATTTTGCTGACGTGAAATCCATTATGAAGGGTATGGGAATGGCGCTGATGGGAACCGGGCACGCACTTGGCGACAATCGTGCGCAGGAAGCCACGCACCGCGCGATTTCCAGCCCCTTGCTCGAAGAAGCTACGATTCAAGGAGCGAAAGGTGTATTGATTAACATCACAGGCGGGGCCGATCTGACGCTCTTTGAAGTGGATGAGGCAATGCACATCATTCACGACGAAGCTGACCCGGATGCCAACATTATCTTCGGAACGGTGACGGATGAGCGGTTGCAGAATGAGATGAAAATCACCGTCATTGCCACTGGCTTTGAGAAAGCCAAAGCCGCCGAGAATTTACATAACTTCCCCGTACGACAAAACACCGCGGCTCCCACCACACCGCGCGTCTTGGGTACGAATAATACGTCGGCGTCGCGGCAGGAAGATTATGATACGCCTGCGTATATCCGCAAAAAGGCAGACTAATTCCTAACCGGATTCGCCAGTTCACCAGCGGTCGCAAAAACTAGCGAGCCGTAAGCTTTATTGCAGCTTGCGGCTTGCGCTTCGTGTTTAATGTGCGCTAGCATAGCGGCACCCATTGAACAGCAGTGCTGTCTATCATCCCGGCGCGGGGCTTGGCGTCAAATGGATGATTCCCGCATTTTGCCTTTACAGATGCTCGCACGAGTAATGTCTTGAAGTAACCTTTGGGACAAGCGGTTAGTTTGCCTCACACACTACCGAAATAGCAGAGCCTCTGTCGCAACCAAGCGCGGCGTGAGCACACATCATGCAAACTCTCTGGGGAGATAGCGGTGGAAGTCAGAAGCGAGGGCGAAAATGCCTCTCGCCCAGCCTAGCCCATGAAAATCTGATCTAAGAAGGAGAACTCACTTGAATAGGAAGTTAATTCGCACCACATTGGCTGATGTCAAAGCACGCGAAGCGCAAGTCCACGCGGCGCGCGCGGCGCAACACTCGGCGCAGCAATCCGCTCAGCAATCCGCGGCGGCAGCGGCGCAACGCAAAAAGGTTCCACCGGAGCAAACCAACGCCGAAAGCTTTTATTACAAAAAGCAGATGGATGCCCATACGCCAATGGTCATCGTGTTGCAGGACGGCGAAACGTTGCACGGCTCAATTGAATGGTATGACAAAAACAGCCTCAAGCTGAATCGTCTGGAAGGGCCGAATCTGCTGATTCTCAAGCACAACATTAAATACCTCTACAAAGATGGTGAAACCGCGAAGAAATAGCGGTGCCTAGTGTTGCGCCTGAGTCTACGCCGTTGGCGTGCAGTGCTATGACTTTGCGAACCAGCAACGCGCAGGTGGCTCGACGGCCACTCATCGGCATTACCATTGGTGATCCGGCGGGCATCGGCCCGGAAGTTGCGCTCAAAGCCGCCGCAAGTGAAGACGTACTTGCGGCTTGCGTTCCCATACTGATTGGCGATGCGCCATACCTCACACGTTGGGCGCGGTCTTTTCAACTCTCTCATAATTTTGCGGTACTTCCCCCCGGCACGTCGCTGGCAGCATTAGCTCTGTCTGCCAATGAGCCATTAATTTATAGTCTCGATAATCTGCCCGCCGCGCTGCCGATGGGACAGGAAAAAGACATTGCTGGACGTGCGGCGGGAGAGTACATCGAAGCCGCTGTGCAATTGTGTCTAGCAGGCGAGCTTGACGCGATGGTTACGGCTCCCATCAATAAAGCGGCTTTGCATCTTGGCGGCTATCACTTTCCCGGCCATACGGAAATGTTGGCGCACCTCACAGGCACGCAGGATTTTGCGATGTCCTTTGTCGCGCCCAATCTGCGCGTCGCGTTACTGACCACGCATCTGCCGCTGACAGAAGTTTCCGCCCACGTCAAAAAAGAACCGCTCGAAAAATTGCTGCGCCTCGTGCATCGAGAGTTACAACAGCTTGGCTTTGCGCAACCTCGTATCGCCGTTGCCGCGCTTAATCCACACGGCGGCGAAGGCGGATTGTTCGGCACGGAAGAAGCCACCGAGATGCTGCCCGCGATTGCGCATTGCCGCGATGCGCTCGGCATCAACGTCAGCGGGCCTCATTCAGGCGATACAATTTTTCTCCGGGCAGCGCGCGGTGAATTCGACCTCGTTGTTTCGTGCTATCACGATCAAGGCTTGATTCCGATCAAATGCTTCGCGTTTGGTGAAGCCGTGAATGTCACATTGGGCTTACCCTTCATCCGCACCTCCGTAGATCACGGCACCGGCTTCGACATCGCCGGGCAGGGCAAAGCCGATCCTGCCAGTATGATTACCGCCATCAAGCTTGCCGTTGAGTTGTGGCAACGACGCACGGGCAACCTTCCCGCCTAAAATTTTTGCGCGTAAAGCCAGCCTTGTATCTTCTGTTCAGTTGGGGCATAAATCACACGCTATGATTTTACCGCTTGACTCTGATTACATTTACGAAGCTGTCGAGCGCGCCTTGCTCGAAGATTTAGGACGCGGCGACATTACTTCGCGCGCGACGATTCGCAGTGCCGCGCGTGGTGTCGGCAGTTTTCTGGCCAAACAGGATTTGGTGTTGGCGGGCATTGAGGTCGCCGACGCGGTTTTTGGGTGGTTTGATGTCGAGACGCAAATCCAATCCACTGCCAACGACGGCGATGAAATCAAAGCCGGAAAAGTCTTCGCGCGCGTCGCAGGCGAAGCACAAACGCTCCTCGCTGCCGAACGTACTGCGCTCAACTTCCTGCAACATCTTTCCGGCATTGCCACAAAAACCAAGCTCTTCGTTGATGCAATTGCCGGAACCGACGCGCAAATTGTAGACACGCGCAAAACTGTACCTGGCCTGCGTATGCTGGAAAAATACGCCGTTACCTGCGGCGGCGGACGCAATCATCGTCTCGGACTGGATGACGGCGTGCTGATTAAAGACAATCACATTGCCCTAGCCGGTGGCATCGCCGAAGCCGTGCGCCGTGCGCGCGAAGCCGCTGGCCACCTGCATAAGATTGAAGTCGAAACTGCCTCCCTCGAACAAGTTCACCAAGCGCTGCAAGCCAATGCCGACATCATCCTGCTCGACAATATGACGCCTGATCAGGTGCGTGAATGCGTCGCCGCTGTCAAAGCTGCTGCGCCCGCCGACCGCCGCGCCTTAACCGAAGCCTCCGGCGGCATCACGCTCGACAACGTGCGCGCCTACGCGGAAGCGGGCGTGGATTTGATTTCGATTGGTGCGATTACGCACTCTGCGCCAGCGGTAGACATCAGCTTCAAAATCAGAACCTCGTAAGGCGGAAGTCTGATCGCTGAACAATGAACCAAGATAATGCCGAAGAATTTCCACTCCGCGCTCTGCGCTCCGCCTTCCGCGTTGAACTTCATCCGCCCTTCACGATTCATCATTACGAAACGCTTGGCTCGACCAACGATCACTTGAAACAGATGTTGGACGCGCCGGAATTCACCTGCGTGACGGCAGATGAGCAAACCGCCGGACGTGGCAGACGAGCGCGCGCGTGGCATTCTGCGCCCGGCGAAGGTTTGTATTTGTCCGTGCTGCTGCGCCCGGAAATCAGCGCCGAAAAATTCCCATTGCTAAGCTTGATGACCGCTGTAGCCGTTACGGAGGCGCTGCAAGCAATCCTACGAGAAGCGTCTCTTTCCGGCGTGCGGCTGGACATTAAATGGCCGAACGATGTGCTGGCCAATGACCGCAAGCTGAGCGGAATTTTGATCGAAAGCACCAGCGTGGCGCAGGCCGCGCCGCGCGTGATTGTCGGCATTGGCGTGAATCTGAATCATCTGTCTTTTCCCGCTGAGCTGCGTGAAATTGCAACTTCGCTGCACATCGAAGGCGGGCTGCGGTGCGAAACCGCCACTGTCCGCAACGCACTGCTAACCCGCCTTGCCTGTTGGTATGAAGAGTTGCGCCACAATCGCGCTCACAAAATCCTCACGCGCTGGCAGGAGCTTTCGACCTACGCGCACGGCAAATCCGTCATTGTGCATTTCGATCACGAAGAACTACGCGGCGAAACCTGTGGGCTGAATGAAAGCGGCGCGCTGCTGTTGAAAACAGAATCCGGTCTTGTCCGTCCGCTACTCATCGGCGAGATAACCCACCTGCGACGGCAAGCAGGATGAAGAAAGAGAGAGGGAGAGAAAGAGCGATGGAGAGATGGAATGAAGATGTGCTTATAGCAAGAACCTTTCTTTTCTCTCCATCGCTCTTTCTCTCCCTCTCTGCTTCTCCGTCCGGCCTCCGCTGCTCTTGCCGCATTTTCCTCCTGCTTGGTAAGATGCTGGCTCGTTGAAAAACAACGGCGCGACTTCCTGAAAATCTTATGCTCCTGGTCATTGACGTTGGCAACACAAACACGGTCGTAGGCGTTTACGAAGGCGAAACGCTCATCACGAATTGGCGGCTTTCCACCGAACGCAATCGCACGATTGATGAATACGGCATCCTCTTCCGCAACCTCTTCACGCTGGCCAAAATGGATTCGGAAAAGATTACGGGCATTGCAATTTCTTCCGTCGTGCCGCCGCTGAATTTTACGCTGACGAAGATGGCGGAAAACTACTTTGGCCTGACGCCGTATTACGTGGATCACAGCAGCGAAACCGGGATGCCAATTCGCTACCAGCCGGTAACGGATGTAGGTGCAGATCGCATTGTGAACAGCGTGGCAGCGATTACACGCTACGGCGCGCCGTGCATCATCGTGGATTTTGGGACGGCGACGACGTTTGATGCGGTGAGCCAGGACGGCGAGTATCTGGGCGGCGTGATCACGCCCGGCCTCAACATCTCTGCCGAAGCGTTGTTCCAGCGTGCGGCGCGGTTGTCGCGCGTCGAAATCCGACATCCTGACAAAGTGATCGGCGAAACGACGATTGGCAGCGTACAGTCAGGTTTATATTTCGGCTACATTGGTCTGGTGGATGGCATCCTGCGGCGGATGATTGCCGAACTGGGCGAAGACACGAAGATCATTGCAACGGGCGGGCTGGCCAAACTCATCGGACGCGGCAGCGAATTGATCGCAGAGATTGACGATGATTTGACGCTCGAAGGCTTGCGGCTGATTTACGAGAAAAACAGGAAATAGATGATGGATGTTAGATGCTGGATGCTAGGGGTGAAGATGAATTCTAAAGAGACTTTAAGAGGGCAGAGCCGCAGTTTCCAGCATCTAGCATCCCCCATCTTCTCTCAATGAATTATTTTAATTACTTCACCGAAGTCGAAGAGGAGTTTGTGCGGCGGCGGGGAAAACATTTGTTAGTCTCGCCGCTTGATTGGGCGTTGATTGAAACCTGGAAGCAACGCGGCGTGCCGTTGCGCATTGCGCTACGCGGCATCAATCAGGCATTCGACATTTACGACCAAAAGCCGCGTAAATTCGGGCAGTGGGTCAACAACCTCTTTTACTGCCAGCAGGCCGTCGAGAAAGCTTACCAGCAGTATCTGGAATCCCACGTCGGCGGGCGCGAAGAAAATGGCGCAGAGGATGAAGCCCAGCCCGAAGAAATCGGCGGTTTTTCAATCGCCAATCTGAAACTGGCCCTACACGAATGGCAGGAGACGTTAACACGACTCAGCATCAGCTACGCCGACGATATTTTGCTGGCCGAATCCTTTGATCGTGCCGCGCGTCGGCTGGAAGAAATCAGCCACGATTTGAGCAAGCCGAACGATGATTTTCTGGGGCAGATGGATGCCGATCTGAATTTGATCGAAAGCTTTTTGCTCGACGCGATTCAGCAGCACGCGAGCGCGGAAAAGCTGGCGGAATTGCGCGCGCAAGGCGAAAAAGACCTGAAGAGTTATCGCAAAAATATGGACAAGGAAATCTACGAACAGACGCTCAATAATTGGATTGCGCGCAAACTCCGTGATGAGTACCGCGTGCCACGACTCGGCCTGTTTTACCTGTAATGAATCTGCGCCTCGGAGACATTTACGAAATCACGATTGAAAAACTGATTTACGGCGGTGACGGCCTGGGGCGCGTAAATCAGCAAACGGTCTTCGTTCCGTTTGCCGCGCCCGGAGATCGCTTACGCGTGCGGGTCACGAAACTTGAACGCAATTTCTGCGCGCGGCGTAATAGAAGAGATTATCGTCCCTTCGCCGCATCGCCGCAGCGCGCCGTGCCGTCACTTCGGTATCTGTGGCGGTTGTCAGTTGCAGCATTTGGATTACGCCGCACAATGCCAAAGCAAAGCCGACATCATCCGCGAATCGCTGCGCCGCATCGGCGGCATCGTGTGGGAGCAGGACATTGAAGTTTTGGCAGCAGACGAATTCGGCTACCGTTCGCGCGCTGAACTCAAGCGCACGCCAGATGGCAGGCTCGGCTATTTTCAAGCCAACTCGCACGACCTTTGTGAAGTGACGGAATGCCCGATTTTATTACCGACGGCGCAGGACAAGCTGCAAACGTTGCGCACGCAAAACATTCCCAAGAGCGCAACGCGCGTTTACTTGACCGCAGGCGATACCGAAGTACTGGCCACCCCCGCTACCGGCGAAAACGCGCGCACGGCAGAAGTAGATGCGCGCGGCACCGTGGAGCAAACGATTCTCGGCTTTAACTATCGCTTCGGCGTGCGCACGTTTTTTCAGGCCAATCGGTTACTGGTCGAACAGCTTGTGTGCGAGGCAACGGACGAAGCAAAAGGCCGCATCGCCTTTGACCTGTATGCCGGAGCCGGTTTGTTTTCGTTGCCGCTCGCTCGGCATTTCGACCAGGTGTATGCCGTTGAAGGCAGCCGCCTTTCGGTTCGTCACGGCCTTGCCAATGCCGAACGCAATAAGGTGCAGAACATTCGCTACGAAGCCGTTTCGGTCGAAACCTGGCTTAAGCAACCGAAGCTGCCGCGCCCGGATTTTGTACTACTCGATCCACCGCGCGCGGGCGCAGGCGAGCCGGTGATCCGCCGCTTATTGCAACACAAACCAACCGTCATTCGTTATGTTTCGTGCGATCCGACCACGTTGGCGCGTGATTTAAAGATATTGACGCAGGGTGGCTATCGACTGACCACCATCACTGCACTGGATATGTTTCCGCAAACCTATCACATAGAAACAGTCATAAAGTTGTCCGCAAATTAGAGACACAACTGGTTAGCCGCCCGTTGCTGTCAAAGAATAACCCAAGCTGTATACAATCGGCGACAGGGTAGCCGCCTGTCGCCTAAATCCTTATGCCTCGTCGCCTCGCCTTCGTTCAACTCACGGTGCGCCAGCAACCGCTTATTTTTCTGGCGGTCGCCTTTATCGTGGGCGAACTGCTTGCCGCACGTTTCCTTCATTTTGCGCGCTCATCCTGGCTGCTTGTTGCGGTTATTTTCTTTGCCGCCGCCCTCGCCCTGATTGGCTTTCGTCGCTGGCAGCGCGAAGGGTGGATCACTTGTTTTTTGTTGCTAAGCTGCTGCGCCTGCGGCGGCCTCTGCTGGTCATTGAATGACGCAGGCGTAGCGCACCATCGTATTAAACAACTCTTCGCGCGCGGTGTCATTGAGGCGGCTGAACCGGTCGAGGTGTGGGGCGTTATTCAAACCGCGCCGGAACTGGCACCGGAGCGCATCTATCTGGAAGTCGCTATCGAACGCATCGCCACACTTGGCAAAGCGCAAGCAGCTTCGGGCACGGTGCGCCTGGTCGTGCCGTTTGCAGCAGCGCAGGATCGCGCAGATTTTGATGCGTTGCGGCTTGGCTACGGCGTGCGGATTCGGGCGCTGGCGAATTTGCGCAAAGCACAAGGATACCGCAATCCAGGCGCGCCGAATTTTGACGAGATGCTGGAATTTCGCGGCTACGATGCGACGGGCTTAATCAAAAGCCCGTTGTTGATCGAGCGGTTGGGCGAAAGCACGCCTTCGCGCTTCTTGGCCCTGCTTTATGCTGTGCGCGCGCAAGCGATCACGATTTTGCTGCGCAGCTTTACGCCGCCCACCGCAGGGATTCTGGCGGCGGCACTGTTTGGGAATCAATATTTCCTTCCGCACGACACGGCAGAGGCATTTCGCGTGGGTGGCACGTATCACTTGCTCGTGATTTCCGGTTTGCATGTGGCGTTGCTGGCGCTGGTAATTTCGTGGCTGGCAACCAGGATCATCACAGCGCGTGGCGTGCGATTGGCGGTGGTGCTTTCGTTGTTGTGGGGCTATGCGTTGATGGTGGGCGCGCAACCGGCGATTACGCGGGCGATGGTGATGTTGACGTTTGTTCTGCTGGGAGAATTCATTTTCCGCACGGCACCGGGCGCGAATACGCTGGCAGCTTCGGCGCTGGTGTTGTTGACCTGGCAACCGCGCGATTTATTCGATCCGGCGTTTCAGCTTTCGTTTCTTACCGTGCTGATTGTTGTGACGGTGGTGGTTCCCCTTATCCGTTCCATGAAAAAGTGAATTTCCTACATGAAAAAGTGATTCTGGCTCTACGAATAAATGAAATAAAGGCTTCTGTGGTGGGCTTCTCTGGAAAGGTATCCTCGGATATGGACGGCATCTAAAAAACGCAGCCACGGCGATTTCGGAGTGGTGGAATTTCTGCTGTGTTGAAACATTTTGAGTCTCTCGGTTAGGGACTTATACAGTAACCCAATCCTGAACTAAAGCAAGGACTGTACAGATAATTTGTTGTTTGATTGCAAACCGAGGAGCCACTATCTCCTCGTTTTGCCGCTACTTCCCAATCTGTTTGCAACTGAGCCGACTTCCTTGCCATAAACGCCAGTTGTTGCTCCTTTCCGGTAACTGTTTTTCAAGCCGTCAATCACATAAAGCATAACGTTCCCTCCGGCCTTAAAGGGATGCCGGAAAGGAACGAAAGGGCGGTGATTGCGAAGCAAAATTTCTTTGTGCCTTGCTGTTTGGGATGCGGTAGCAAACGCGCTCGATAGCAGCCTCGCCGTTTGCGCCAGCAGGTGCTTTCTTGAAGTAACCCCTGGGATAGTAAGCGACAAAAACGCAGTCACAGCGAATTGACCTCTTTTCTTGCTAGTTGTGCATATCTCCCGCGTCGGCAAATATCCCGTAACACTTCCTGCATCTATGTTGTCTTCCCACCGCACCAAAGATAGATCGGCCAACTTCTTTTCCGGTGGGTGCGATTTGCAATGAAGGGTTATTCTCTCATATCAATTGACGGGGGAAACCGTTGTGCAAGTAACCTTCAAACTGAGGCTCTCTGAAGTCCCTACTTGCCCTATATCTTTCCAGGTTACAACCCATAGTTGACCTCAAGTAAAACTTGCAGAAATAGTGGAAAGCCCTTGCCTTTGAAGGACAAAGCCAGTAATCTTTTTCGGCGGTTTTGGCGAGTCCTCAAAAGACACTTAGCACCCAAAGCTAGGTTGTTGCTATTGAGGTGAGAAGTATTCAGCCCGGCCTCTAACTCACCCCCTGTTGGGAGTTTCACTTACCCCCTAAATTCGTGCGGAGCTATCAAGAGATAGCTGTGTTCTCTTCTCGGCTTTGAGCCGGAAAGGAGGAATTGATGAAGCATCACGGGCAATCGTGTCTGTGGTGATAAGTTGATACTGAAAACTAGAAAAGCCCGCGTGATTTGAAATCAGCGGACTCTCCTAAAAATCTTATCGAAGTAGCATTTGATAAGATACCACAGGAAAGTCCATCTGGCAATACCCTATTGGTGTGTCTCCGTGATTGGAGTCGCACCGTTGCCATCACGCAAGCCTTCGGTTTTTACGTGTCTATTTTACTAACAGAATAGATGGAGTAAATCTCCAAAGGAGCATACTTATGTTCAAAAAAATATTAGAACGTATATTGACTAAGATGGACGAGGAACACTTGGAATTGGAGTGTCCGGCATCAGATAAACTGCACTTCCAGATAAAGCGTTACACCATAATCCTAAGTTTCGTTGAACTGATTGTGATTCTGCTGAAGCTGATTTATCTGGTTGCACACCACCTTGGCGGATGATTGTGTTGCAGCACGGTAAGGATACCGCCCCCCTTTCGGTATCCTTTTTTTAGGCAATATTTTCTTTCCGATAATTCTTATCGCGTCTTTTCCTATAGTAAGTTTTCGCGTATCTTTGTTCTGCTTTATCTGACGCCCCGTCAACGAAACTACTGACAGCAACTAACCAGCCCTCTCTGGTAAGCTCATGACCAGTAGTTCGAGTTCTGCGCAAAGCAGCCCTGCCGCCCGCTTCCTCGTCATTCCCCATCTTGCTCCTGACGAAACTTTGATGGGCTATTTGCTGCGCCTCGCCGAAGACAATGGGTACGCGGGGATCAAGGAAATTGAGGCGGCGTTGCATTGGACGATAGAACCGACAGAGGGCCGCGTTTCTTCCCGTTGTTGCCCTGATCTGTCAGGTTTAGCGCAGGCAACAGGGTATGACGAAGCCAGATTTCAGCGAATCTGCTATCAGGATGATGGACAATGGGTGACACTTGGGGTGGCCCGAATCCCCGTCAGATATATCAAATTCAAGTACCCAAAATTCTGCCCTGCGTGTCTGGCCGAAAGCCCACATCACCGCTGGTATTGGGACTTGGCACATGTGACGGTTTGCCTGAAGCATCAGTTGCTGTTGATGGACAGATGTCCGATGTGTCGGAAGCGTCTCTATTGGGATCGCACGTCGTTGACGATTTGTGCCTGCGGTTGTGATTGGACGCAGATGGAGAGGCAGACGGTGACGGAAGCGAACGAACTATTGGTCAGCCAACAGGTGATGGCGTTCTGTGGATGGGGGCAACAACAGAAAGACGGCTCGTTTCTGACAAATCTCAATTTTGAAGCGTTTCTCGACACCACGTTCTTCGCCGCTTCACTCTACCTGCTTGCCCAAAAGAAATGGACGCTCGCGCTGAAGAAACAGAATCACGTTTTCCACGCAGGGCTAACCGAAGCTTGCACGGTTCTCGCTAATCCACCGCAGAGTTTCTTTGCGTTCTTGGACAAGCTCTACCTGGACGAGAAGAAACGGATTCTGCCGATGTGCAAAGACTATCTTGGGCATTCGGCGGAGCCGCTGTCCGCTTGGGTCTCGGAGTATGTCGAGGGATTCCCGAATCGCAGACAACTGCGGATAGCGTTTTGACTGGGAAGGCTGATTCTTTAATGATGCAAGCACTGGTGCAAAGCCAGTGCGAATTCGCGCAGACGCAAACATTGGCGCAGGAATTGTCAACAAGCGCGCGGAACGCGACTTTGATCCTTGGTGGCAGCGCGTACAGGAAAGTAGCGTTCCCGAATAAGCCAGCTTTGCGGCCAGCCTGAAGACGGATGAAGCGATAGTCCGACAGCCACTGTCTTCAGTAGTGAAGTAACGGGCAAAGCGAAGGGTGGTTGAATCGCTTGAAACTGCTCAAACGGCAGATGTATGGGCGCGCAAATCTTTATCTATTGCGCTAATGAGTGATCTATGCCCCGTAGCAGTTCATCAGCGGTGAGGGAGAGCAAGTTTGGCCTGCTTGTTGATAAGGCCGTCTCGCCCTACTGCGCAAGCCAATCGTACAAAACAATTCTCCATTGTTCTCGTTCTTTATGAAATACGAAGTACATCCCGGCACCGCGATCTGGCCCCAACCCGAAGGTGAATACAGCCTCATATAGAGGACTATTCACCGGTGCCTTACAATTATTTAAGACCCTCTCGGTAACTCGAAACAGTCTGAATTCAGGGCTGTTATTCACCAAAACGCCACCATCTACTGATTGGCGATCAGAGGGAAAAGCGGAAATCGCTGCTGACAGTGATTTCCGCCTAGACATCCATTTCAGCGGACGACGAAGGTTTTTCCTGAGCGTGGTCAGAGCCGTCGATCTTGCAGTTAGCTGAAAAGAGTCCGGCATTTCTGTGGGCGCACACAAGTTCTTATCAGTGCTGAGGTAGCCAGTGGCACGCTTCACATCTCTGTCAACCAACCAGATGTTAAGAAAGGATCGCACGGCGACTTCTGCCTGCTGGTCAGCCTTCTTCAGCGCATTATTCTGCGCCGTCGCTGGAACCACAACGCCCGACATTAGCAACAGTAAAACAAGCCTCTCAAGAATCAGTTTAATCATTTCTTCTTCTTTTTCTCCCACCAGTTTACCAAGCCTGGCCCAAAACGTTTGGTATGGTTCTTGTAGTTATTGCCATCGCGAATGTCAGAATTAGCCTTGGTAAGATGCAAAGGGTGCCATTTCGGAAGATAATCTACATCATTATCTCCCCGCCTAAAGTCCTCGCTCATTGAGACCTGAAGACTTGGCACTCCTCCCTTGAGCCGGAAGCTCAAAGGATAGCCCTCGTGAAGCCCACCCTTATTACGCCCGCTATCGAACTGTACGGAGCCAGCAATCAACTCTTTGCCGCTCTTTATTTCTACATACACTCGGAACTGTTGATCCGATTTCGCGTCTTTCGGGGCACCGCCATCTTTGGAGTCGCCAGCAATAGAAGTTATGCTTTGGACAGCATCCAACGCATTGCCGAGGGAATTCCCTTTATCATCTTTGAGCTGGGTGTTCATCATCGCGTGCGTCACGGATTCATAGGTACTTCTCTGTGATTCGGTAAGTCCATTGTACATCGCTTCTGCACTAATATTGGTTTTGTTCGCCTTATTCTGAGCAGCAGCCCATTGATCAATCAAATCTTTTTGCCGCCCCTTGAGATGCTCATAATTCAGTCCTGTCGGGTCGATATAAGCGAGCGGGTTGTTGCGGGCGTATGCGTACCGATTCCAAGATTGTGCGTCTTCGGGCCGCCCACTTTCAAGTAGTGGATCAGGGCTAGTAAACCGCCCCTGCACATTCGCATACATCCGCGCCTGCGCATAATCCAGTCCGGTCTCCGTATCCCGCTCATACCCTGTAAACTTCTGTCGCACTTGATCCGCCGTGTAGCCGTTTCCCGCGCTTCGTAATCCCACACCTGCTCCAAGCTCTTCGCCGAAGGGGAGGTAATCGTGTCGTTTTACTCCACTCAGGCTACCTGTCTTGTCAATGACCATACGCGGCGTTCCGAGGTGATCCGTCACCATCCATTGTAGCTTCTTGTCCGCCGTCGTTTCTGTGGTGTCATACACCACTAACAATTGTCCGCTACGGTAGCCGTATTCTTTCTGCGGGCTTCCCACCGCGCCGTTGGCATTGTACTCTGCCACCAATTCACCGTCCAATCCATAAACAAACCAGGTTTCCGTGCCACTCACGATCTTTCGTGTGCGATTACCATCGGCATCATAGAAATAGCGACTGGTCACCGGATTGCCGGGGGTCGTAACAATATTATACCCGTAAGCGATGACACGATTTTCGGCATCGTATTGATACTCCATCCGTCCCGTCCCAGTCGTCTTTTCGCCCTTGACAGCCCCTGACGCATAATAGGTGAGTTCCGTGAAGCGGTTATTTGTCGCGTCTACGGTGTACTTCTCTTTGTTAATTCCGCCCCCTATAAGAGCAGTCTTGCCGGCCCGATCCCACGTTGCTTTACCGCCATATAAAGTGAAGGCCATTCCATTCAGGGTGCTGCCGACTAAGCCCACGGCGGAAGCCGGGACTTCCAAGCGCACCCAACCACCGGTTGCTGGTAACGCTCCCACATAACGACGGCTGTTGGTATTGTTCACTCCCCAGCCAATCTGATCAGCCCCCCAATAGGCGCGATGCTCCCAGTCGCCGTTGTTCCATTGCAACATCACCTCTGTGGGCGGGTTCGTCGGGTCAAGATAAACCCACGCATACAGACTATCACTGGCCGTAAGCGTCAGCGTATTTGTTGCTCCATAAAAGTAATGTTGGTGGACTCCAGCGACAGTGCTGGATTGGTGACTTGACGACCCGGAGAACGGTGTCGGAGCGGCGGTCACCCAATTCCAACCGTCGTTATCACCTACTGCTACCGCACTGCTTGGAAGACTATCCTCCACCCAAACATTTCCATCCATCGCCCAGGTATTGCTTTGATCTATCGTGCGATTGCCCCAGCGATCATACGAATTGGTTTGTTTATAAGCTACCGTTTCTGCGCCATTATTGACCTGATTTTCCTGCACCCACTGCAAACGATTAAGCGCGTCATAATTATAGTAATTGGCATTCATTTTCCAGGAGGTCACGCTGTCGTTATCGGGAATGAAATGATCCATGCGATACACATTGCCATTGTTGTTCACCAACGCGCCATTGGTGGTCGTATAATCCTCATAATCATTTCCCGTGCTACTGTAATTCAGCCGGATCGCTCCACGATTCCATGTTCCCGTTGCCCAACGCCAAACCACTGGATTCTCAACATCGTAAGCTGTGTTGCTATCCGTGCCGAGCCGGGCGTCAAACAGTTGCCCCCGCCGATTGTAGTAGTTGCGATGATAAAGATTTGTCGTCGTGCCAAAAGTCTCACGGATCATCTGGCTACGCGCGTTGTATTTGATGTTATTTGCATAACTAATATCCGTGTTACCCGGCCCTGTGATACCTCCTAATTGCCCGGTAAAGCTCGTCAGGCGGGCTGCCTGATCGTAGCTGTAATTCACGACTTTGCCGGACGGGTAGGTTTGTGAAAGCACATTGCCAGCCAGATTGTAGGTGCGTGCCGTGGTGTACAAACTCGCGCTCCAGGTGCCATTCAGCTTTTGTCTTTGCGTGACAGATAAAGGGCGTCCCAGCACATCGTAGGCATTGATCTTCTGGTACTCAACATTGCTGCCATTCGTAAAATCTCCCCCAGCGTAGGATTCCCAGTATTGGCCTTTGCCAGTGGTGGCACCATCATAGCTGCGCGTCAGATCAGGAGTGATCGCAGTATTGGAATAATTGGTAGTCGTATTCCGATTCAACGCATCATACGCATAGGTCGTCGTGATACTGTTTGCATCTAACTTAGTAAGTAAATTGAAATTATTGTCGTAGGTGTAAGTTGTTGTCCCGCTCTCAGGATTAGTTACCTGTTTCAAACGCTTGAGCGAATCATAGACAAAGGTGCGCGTTTGTGCGCCCTGGGTAACAGTTGTCAGATTATCCAAGGTGTCATACGCATAGGTGGTAAGATAGTTGAAATTGGTTGGATCGTTCGGCGCTTCCCAGACCTTCACGAGTCTTCCAACCGCATCGGATTCACTCTTGCGCTGTTTGCCCGCTTGATCAATCGCTAAGACCTCATTGCCTATGTAACTGGTTGTCGCCACCGTATTGTCTGGCGCAGTAACGGTGAGGACGCGACTGAGCGCATCAAAAGTTGAAGTTGTCCATTCCGCATTGCCTGGCAAAGCCACAATCGGAGAGGCATCGCGGAAAGGGTTACTACGGCGATAGACCCGGCCCAGCGCATCAAAGTGCGTTTCCACAATAGCCCACTGAGCCTGACTATAGCCCGGAATCGTTCCTTCATACGTGGCCTTCCGATAGAGCCGTCCTAAGCCGTCATAAAAGGCTTTGCTTTGCAGTGCGCCATCGGTGTTCGCATCTTTGTCCGTCGTGGTCGTAACTATTCGGTTCGTATCGTCGTAAGTGATGAGCGTTTGATTTTGCAGCGCCGTGCCGACTGCCCGAATACCTTTGGTCGGACGGTCAAAGGCGTCAATATAGTACAAACTTCCCTTGATATTATTCGCGTCTTCGGTGTCAACGGGTTTGCCGAGGAAATAATCTACCTGCGTGTAGGCAATATGTCCGAGCGCATTGGTGACTTTGGTGGGAAAAGCGTAGGTCGTTTGCCCATTCAGCCAGGTCGAGCCAGGAGCGGGCGGCGTACTGTTGGACTGTGCTTCGCCATTGGGATAGCCAAACCGATCATCGAATTCAAATGTTGTGGTAATAAGATTCGAGGTAGTGCTGCGTGGATCAACCGTTTTCACCACATTTCCGGCAATGTCGTATTGGGCATGATTGTAGATGGAACTGGTGACGTTTCCATTCACATCCAGAAGATTTTGCGTCGTTTTTGTCACGTTACCACGGTTGTAATAGCTAGTCGTGAAGATACTATCCAGCCCACTGATATTGTTGCGCGGGATAAGTGCAGCATGGAAGACATCCGAACTACTTTGATTATAGTTATCGTATTCTAAGAGCGATTCGGCCCGCTTGATATTGTTAGCATCAAAGACCTGTATCACGCTTGGTAGCCCGCGCAAGTGAATATTGGTAGCCGTCGCATAATTCGCACTATTATTGGTAGTCACATAGTCTGTATGCGTGCGCCGGATAAGAGTTCCATAATTTCCCGCTCCAAAATTGTATTCATAGATGTCCGTCTTATTGTTATAGGCGTCATAACTGTAAGTCTCTTTTGAGACGAGATTGGGACTGATGTCAGATAACGTTGTTACCTTCTCACTGATGCGCGTGTCCGACGAAGGAGCCGCCCCCCAAAAACTAGCTGTCCACACTTGACTTGTTTCTCGCAGCATGTTCGACACGTTGCTGCCAGAGGTGTTGTAAACCTCTGTTTTATTTTCGCGTCCTTCGTCGTATGGCCTGTTTTGAAACGGAGTCCAAAGGTATGTGGAACTAACGGAATTATAGTAAAAGTAATGCTTGCTGTGGGCCAGCAAATTGTTGGCAGCATCGCGCTGTTCGGTGAAGAACCAGGAATTTGTCCCGGTTGGAGTCTGATTATCGGAAAAAATCGTTTTCACCGAGAAAGCTGTTCCCTGCCCACCTGTCGGATAGACTCGTTTTTCTGCCACGCGCCGGATGATGTCAGGATTGCCACTAATATAACCCATCCAGTCATATTCGTAAGCACCGCCAGTAGGTAATACTACACGCGCTAACTCGCCATAAGGATTGTAATAAAACTGGTAACTTTTTCCATTCGGCAATTCGACCGACGCCGCTTTCAACGGATTATGCCGAGTCTGGGAACTTCCCAAGCCAAATAATTGATCGTAGGTTCGCGTATAAGGAGCCGTCCCAACCTGATAATCGGCCCGTAAAATATCTTCCAAGGGTTTATACCAAATTTTAATTTCCCGGATGGCACCATCATTCCCCCGGTAGGTAATTTTATCATAATAGTTTGGGGCAGGGCTTTGAGGGTGCGTGGTAATTGTGACTTCACGATTCAAAGAATCCTTAAATACATTCCCATTACATTCCAAACGATTGCCATTACGATCCCGCATCCAACTCACCTGACCATTTACTATGCGGTACATAGTGCCATCACGCCACATCAAGTTTCCGGTTGGAAAAATATATGTGTCGCCAATCCCATTCCAGTCGTAAATGTCCGTATCGGAAATAAACGTCGCGGCTGAACCGTCCACTGCATTAAATATTTTTTTGCGGTTGAAAGTAGGGCTATAGATGCCATGCGGATAACAGTTGCCAAGTTTTGTTTCGCCCCGACTCTCTTGATCACGAAACTCAATCTCGGTTCCATCAGGCGTGGTGAAGTAGAGTCGCGTGATTTGCTGTCCGCTATAGACTGGATCACCACAGGGGTCATTGAGATACCTGCCCTCCATTGTGCCCGGCCCATACCCAGGTTCAATCCCAGTCCACCAATGTGCCATCGGCGTGTAAATCCCTTGCGAAGCGAAATAACCATCTAATTGCCAACGCTGCTCAATTCGCAAGTTAATCGTGTGACTGACACTGCCACGGCCTTTGATCGTGAGGAGGGGCAGACTGAAGTTCATGTTCCCATTGTATAAATTTACTGTATCGAATCCTTCTAAGGGGTATGTTCCCGCAGGTGTACCCGGAGTCAGTAAGCTCGGTGTGACGCCGGCGGTTTTATCATATTGCGCGTAGGTGTGGTCTGTAACGCCAAATAAACAGAGAAGAATGAGTCCTATAGTTTTCAGACGAACAACAGTGCCGTATTTTTCAAAATAGCTGAAGAGCAACATAAAAAACTCCAAGTAGATGAATCAGCGTTACATTAGGAAAGTGAGGTTATCTTAGACCTTGCTGCCAACGTTAAGAGGGGCGCGGCGGTGTGATCGTAATCTTGCAAATCGCATTCGGTTGGTTGGCAACCGTCAAGATATATCTTCCTGGTGGCAGATTGATTTGTTCTCTCCAAGCTCTCTTGCCGACTGGTAGCTTCACCTCACGAACTTTCTCGCCTGCAACTTGACTCAAAACAAGATCAGCATTTCTGCCCCCAATTCGAGTGTCCACGGTTAAAGCAAAGGTTCCTGTCGGACGAGTAATTTCAAAAGGCTCAAAGCCGCGCTCTCGCAGCACAATCACTTCCGATTCCAGCTTGGAGCGGGGTGGTTGAGACTGATTCTGTGGAGGCTCTATCTGCCGCGCTCGTGCAACAGGAGCAGGGGTATTGGCCAATTTGAGTTTCTCGCTAACCCCAAAGACGGCAATCCCCAGTACAGCTATAACCCCCAGCGCAATCAATTGTGTTTTAGACAAACGTCGAAATGAAAATGGCATAGAAATCCTTTCGCCCCAGCCGCAGAAGCTGGACACACGATTCCTGACGTGAGCGCGAATTGCCCACACAGGAAGAAATGAATTTTGTCGAGAGCGAGGACGACAGTCGGCATTCTTGCAATGAGAGTGCAACTGTGGACTCGTGAACTTTATCTACCAGATGACGCCCAAAACGCTACCACAGTTTTATTGTGGTTTGGGACACTATTTCTAACAAAAAATGGACATCACTAACAAAAAAAGGACATTTCACTGATGGCTCAGCACTAATTGTCGGTATTGGCGCGGCGTGCGACCAAAAGCGTGCTTAAAATCAGCACTAAACTGACTTGCATTTTCATAGCCAACTTGCTGTAACACTTCCTGAATACTCAGCGTGAAGTCTGCCAACAGGTCTTTCGCCTCTTCCAAACGCAACCGCTTCAGATATTGCAGTGGCGTGAAGCCAGTCTGCTGCCGAAACACCCGCGTCAATTGTTTTGGACAAAGACTCACTGTTTCTGCCAGATTGTCGCGGTAATGCGGCTGGTGTAAATTATTGAGCAATCGCTTGATGACTTTTTGCACTCGCCAATCACGCGGAACGAGCAAAGGAGCAGATAAGTTTTGGCTGCTTTTAGAGGATGAAAGTGCATGTCGGAGCAGCTTAGGGCTGGTCGTCATCGTGAGGGACATAGATAACCTCTCTTGGTCTGCGCACACTACTCCCACCGATTATTTTATGTGAGACGTGTAGAGGCAGAGGAAAAGTCTAGTTGATTTCAGACACGGGCAAGTCTACAACTCTTATAGCTAAACAGGTTTATTGTAAATCCCATAGTAAAACATCTTTTTGCATCCCGCGTGTTGCCAATATTTTTCCATCAGCACTAATAGCTATAGGCGCACGCGCATTACCCAACTCTCTAACCAAGACACCGCTTTGTGGATTCCAAACAGTAACTTTCTTTTCGTCGGAGACAATTAACCATTCTCCTTGCTTGGTAAATATAAGTTCTTTAACTTCTTGCTCTTTATTATCAATTGAGGTTAATAACCTACCTGTTTCTACATCCCAGGCTCTTACCTCTTTTCCGCCTGCTGCTATAATCTTCCCATCTGAACTAAAAGCAAGTCGAGAAACAAAACTTTTATAGCCAGAAAAAGTATGTTTCTCTTTTCCCTGCTCCCAATCCCAAAGAATCGCCGTTCCATCGCGGCTGACCGCGCCTAACAACTTCGTATCAGGACTCAAAAATACATCGTAGATTGTGCTGCGATGCTTGGCAAAGTTGGTTAATTGCTGCCCTGTTGCTACATCCCACAGCTTCATTCCTCCGATTCCTAATGTCACAAAGCGTCTTCCGTCTGGAAGAAACATGACACTGTGCGTTTCGTAGAAATCCGTTCCATCCGCGTATGTTCCTTGGTGTGCCGGAAAAGTTTTGAGTTCCTTTCCTGTCTGAATCGCATAAAGCCTAATCTTTGAGTTGCCACCACAAACGCCAAGTACAGTCTGACCGTCAGGGCTAAGGCTTAATGCTCCATTTTCATAGTTATTCTTACCGAGAAAACTCTTCGGCATGATCTCTTTAATTTTACTCATTGCCGTTAGATCAACAACTGTCCCACGACAAGTGCCATCTGTACCAAGAAGGTAACTACCATTCGCAGTATATTGAACCTTTATTATCCCACCCACCGCCTGGATACCTCCGACAGCCGATATTTTTTTGATTAACTCTCCCGTTTGAGCATTCCATATTACAAGGTCTTTTCCTGGTGCAGTAATGACATATTTTCCGTCCGGGCTATAGCTGGCTACAGAACCCGTGCTTTTCCCCTTCAAAGCCACCACTAACTTTCCAGACAATACATCCCATACTTTTGCCTCCTTATGGGCTGGCCCTGTGATGAGCGTCCTCCCATCAGGGCTAAATCCCAGTCGCATATAGGCGGCCTCAAGATTTTCCGAAGAGTCTGGAAGAGTTTGGCGCAAGGTGATCTGATCTGACGTGTTTTCTCGATGTTGCTGCATAAAGGGCAAAGTAGCATCTGAATCAGAATTCCGTATAACTGATGACTTTTCCCTCATCGGCATAAAACAAAATATCACTAGGCAAGAAAGGACAATACTAATTGAATACTGCATTGTAAAATCCCTCTGTTAAATTAAAGGCAGGGTTATCTTTTTAACTGTAATAATGATTCCGAGTTGTGATGAATCATTGAATAATGGTGCGAATTTCATTGAGAGAGCGAACAAACGAAAATTGAGCAGTTCCGATGCCCACCGCGATTGATCTAAGTCAATCCAATGTTGCCACGATTGTCAGTATATCATTACGCCTACCGACCTCAATGAAATTCGCACGAACCTTCCCCCCCTTTATTTGAAGGCTTTCGCAGTGCCTCTCCCAATCGCCATTCCCGTAAAGGCAGCAGTAGCTACAAATTTATACACACTTCCAGAGCCTGGTCGGCCTCTAAATTGTCCTGAAAACGCGATGTCTGAAGCATGCAGTCTTGGAGACGAAAAGAAGAGACCTCCTACTAAAATGACATCGGCTTTTAACTTGCTGTAGCCAGCAGTTCGATACCGCTTATCGTGTCCCTTAAACCTATTATCAACACTATCAATTCCAGGGGTATCAGGATTAAACTGACCGGCTTGAGGGTCGAATGCACCATCAGGAGGATGTCCAGCCCCCCCATAATTCCCATAACCAAACATAAGATTGAAGACCTTTTGCCCAAAAGAATTTCCAAGATTTTGCCAAGCCTGCTTGAACCCTTTCCATCCCCCGACAAAGAGGTCGGCTAGTTCGTCAAATTTCGGATCGAATAAAGCTTTTTGCACCCCCCCGATTATCGGATCAATCAAATTGGAGATAGCATTTCCTACCAGCCCATTCGCTAAGCTTAATCCTAGCTCCTTAAATTTCCCTTGGAAGAGCATCCCGTAGAGTTGCAATTGTGCGCCTACATCGGCAACGAAATTATAAACCTTGAGGGCAACATTTACGACTTTCGCCAAGGCAGCACTGATAAGCTTTAGCCCAGGCATAAAAAAGCCTAATAAGAATACGCCTATTCGTACCCACCGATTGTTGAGAACACGGCCTATTACTTCTCCCACTTTGCTGAAAAATTTCCCAACCTTTTTGAAGAAGTTTCCAATTTCCTTCCAGAATAGGCCATCAGGATCGGTGCGATTAATAGGATCATTTCCGACGTATGCGTATAAATTTAGCGATTGTGGGTTTTCCAAAGAAGAGGCGTTGATCCCAATTGGGTCAACCTGTGTGAAGCGTCCCTGTGCTGCTGAATAATTGCGATTTACCGCATAATCCAAGGTTGTTGTGTCACTACGATCATAGGTCGTAAACCGTTTCTTCGTTGCGCTCCCCCCGATATTTGTAGACTCGCCTGCGATGATATTCCCAAAAGGCAAACCGATATTCTCACTTACAATTCCGCCCGCTGTGTTCGTCACAAGCCTCGTCCCTAACCGATCTGGATGCTGATACTGAATCTCGGTAGAATTCACACTAAGCGGAGACTCGACTGCCAACAATCTTGCGCCTAAATATACATAGCTCTTTGTCCAGGTCATCCCAGTGCCCGCACCATTGTATTCCGCGATGACACTTCCGCCTTCCCATGTGTACAAAGTCGTGTTGCTTCCTTCTACACTTTGCAACCGCTGATTGCTTGTCCCATAGGCATAGGTATGTGTGCCAGCATTATTCGTAACTTCAGCTAATCTGCCTGCGGTGTCGTATTTATAATTATTTACCAACCCATTCTCATTTGCTTGGGTTTGGTTGCCTGCTGCATCGTAGCTGAAACTACCACTCGTAATGCGGTTTGTCGCAGTATCGTAGGTGACGCTTGTCAACCCATCAGAGCCGATTGCGATAGTATTTGCTGGAATGGTCGCTGCAAATCCACTACCCGCCACGCCCGTGCGATTTCCCCAATTATCATAGCTATATGTTTGACTCCACAGGGTGAAAGAAGAGCCACCTTTCGCCTCCTTTAACCTACTCAATTTGTCATAGGTAAATTGCCTATTACGCTCATTATTTTTATTGTCAACGATCTTGCTTAATTGGCCTGTTTTCCATGTTGAATTCTGTCCTGTTCCCGTGTAGAGGTTGTTGTAGTCATAACTCAAATCCATGTGTGTAGTTGAGCCTTGCTTAACTTTCTGATTGGTGAGCAGACCGGTTTGTGGATCGAAGGTATATTGCTCCTGAATTGCACCGCCGACATCAAGCTGTGTTGTTTGGCTAGAGGGATTGTAAACCGGATTATTCGCCATCGCCGTGCTGTTATAAGTTAGTGATTGAGACCGGCTGGCTAGATCATAAGTCAGGGTACCTTCGCGGATCGGATTGCCGGTTTGCCCTTGCTGAGCCGGATAGAAAATTTTCTTTGTACGCCCCAGTGTGTCATATTCGTAACTGGTCGTTGCGTTCCGACTGTTGCCATATTTTTGCGTTAGACTACTCAAACGACCTTCGCTGTCATAACCGAAGGATTGATTACCAAAATCCGTAGGCAACCCATTGACAGCAGTTAAACTTATGCTAAGTAATCGCGTCTTATCTTTGCTTGATGTATTTTCATAGGTATAGGACACCGTCGCAGCGTCTTTGATATTTGTTGCATCCAGTGCATTGGACTTATCATAACTCACGCTTTGTAGGCGATTAAGGGGGTCACTACCATAATCAAAGTTCGTTTTAACACGCCGCGCATCTATGCGCTGAATCAGATTGCCGCGATTGTCATATTTGAAATAATCGCTCCAAGTGCTGCCATCGCCGCCGCTATCAGTCAGCGTTGCCTGACGCTCAGCCAGCTTTTGATTCGTCATGCGCCCCAAACTGTCGAATTTGAAACTACGGGTTTGCCCGCCTTGATTGACCCCTGTCAAGTTGCCGAGCGTGTTATAAGAGTAAGTTGTTATTAAGCCGTTGCTTGCCACTGTACCATCACCATTTGGTGCAGGTTCTACAACTTCAACTAAGCGATTTTGTTCATCACTTCGCGCCCAGCGTTCTCGCCCCCAGGCATCTTTAAGACGGATAGTCTGCCCACCAGGAGTAGCCCCACTCGGATAGGACGTTTCATTGTAATAGCGATAACTGATGCTACCATCTGGCGCGACTTCGCTGGTAATACGATCCTGAACGTCATAGTTAAAATTTGTCCACTCCTGCGTCCCAACAAGCCCCCAACTTGTGTTTAACCGATAGGGTCGTGATTGCGTTTTCACGCGCCCGAATTGATCATAAATAGTCGCCACGACATCCATTTCATATCCGGCAGTGAAACCTATTTCTGCCCCAACGCGCCCTTTCCCGTCCAGATATTTGTCCACGCGATTTGCCCAACTCGCCCCATTGAGGCCAGATTCATAACTGAAATCTATAATCGCCATGTCATTATTGCTGGTGTTGTCATAATACTCGTGATAGGTGTAACCCACTGGCTGACTGGAAGACGACCTGAATCCATACTCAAAAGTTGGGCGCAAAGTTGAGGCGTTATATGTGGTTGTGGAGTAAAGACCATTCGGATTATAGGCTGTTGTTACTAAGCCAGTGTTTAAGTCGTAGACCGTGCTAATTGTGTTACGCTGAGATGCGTCGGAAATTAACCCGTGCGTAACCGATGAAGGCCACGTATATTTAGTATCAATAGAATAGGTGTAAACCGTTTGTTCGCAGCAGGCCGGAGCCGCCGTAATTAAATTGCCGCAGATGTCGTAATTGCGCGTTTCGGTTAAGGCAAGCGGATCGTTTGGCACATTCAACGCATCAGCGTACCGTTTGACACTCGTTATGTTACCGCGTTTATCTGTGCCGGAGTCATAGGTGTAATAAGTGTTACAAATGTAGTCATAATCCCAGCCATTCCAGACCCAATCACAAATCTGATAGCCCGGATCATAGGGGTCAGAAACTAATTCATGCTGAGGCACATCAGGCGTATTGTAAAGCTGCTGCCCGCTCTGTTGATCGTATTGATATTCGGTGCGCGAGACACGCACTGAATCATCATTCTCACTGGCATAGACCGAGACGGCGCTCACCAAACTGTAAATGTGGCGTCCGAAATAACTACCGTAGGGGTTGTTACTCCAATAACCAATATAAGGCGTGGTGTTAATGTAGTCGGTGTGGGTGCGGCGTAGAAACTGATTGTTGTAGCCATATTCACGTACATCCGCCACCTGATTATAATTGACACCGTAGGTGTAATAAGTCGAGGTCATTTGCCCGCGCTCATCTGTCACTTCAGTATGATTCGGACGTGGCGCACCGTAATGTGAGGGGTAGGTGTTAAGGTCAGGAACTTCCCAATAAACTTTGGATTTGTGCAAGACGGTCGAACTGGTTTTAGTGGGAAAGGTGGTGTCTTCCAACAATAACCCATAGGTTTGCGAACTTGTGTTGTTGTCGGTGATTTGCTCTGTTGTCAGGCCATCAGAAGAGCTAGTATCACGACGAGTGATTCGAGTCGTGATGGTGCTGCTATTGGTTGTAACGTTGTATTCAGTGACAGGCTTTGGAATGTTGTGGGGGGCGCTTGCATGCCGCCCCGACCAATCTTCCGTCGTTTGGTTATAGGTCGGTACATCCGTCAAAGGGCCGGAGGTGTTGCTATAACCAGCCTGTGACGTATGCTCATAGACTACTTCGCGTGACATCACTCCCGAATTCGTGATATTCGCCTCCGCAGTTGTCACATCTGGGTTGCTGCATGCCATTCCGCGTCGTTCGCTAATTTTGCGGAGCATACCGTAGGTGGAATAGGAATCTGAATCCCCAAACCAATAGCCTGTATTCGTGGCGGGATAGTAAATCGCTTTGAGTCGTGCAATCGTGGCATTTTGCACCCGACAGGTAACACCGCTAAAGCCGTAATTGGAACCGGAATCTGTCAAACTCTTGGTATCATAAGCATAGCGTGCAATAACACGATCTGCCCCGCCATTGAAGCCCGGTACCGTCACTGCGACGACCACTTTTTTGTAGACACTGCCAACTAGCAAATCCACGTATTTGAATTTGATTTGCCGTCCCAAGGTATCGGTAATCGTGTCAATCTGCGGCCCTTGATTATTGACGTAGGTAATCGTGATGTAATTGCCGTTGGCATCGGTAATTTGCGTGGGATAAGCGCCGAGATTGGCCGATGCGCCGTAGATGATCTTCGTGCCGTTCGGTAATTTCGCCCATGCGTCCAGAATGTAGCTACCATATTGCGGACGATAGCCGCGCGCCCAGTAATTGATGTAGGAACCATCTTTGGTGTAACCATCAAACCCTTGTAATGATGTATTGGGAGCCGAGTAGCTCCACGGATTGCCGCCATAACTGTGGCGAGTACCATCCGCCTCAATGAGCATATAACCATTCCCTGCCGTGACGATTCGCCCAAAACCAAACGTCCAGCCGGGAATGTAATCGCCGTCAATGTCAAAATACATATCCGAACCGGATTTATGCCAAATGCGCGAGTTATAGTTGAGCACCAGATTAAGGTCTATTCCGCGTCCGTCCAAACCCGTGATGGGGGCAGAGAATTGGAAGTTACCACTGCCTGCACCGCCATCTGCTGCGTGACCGGCCATATCGCCACGTTCGCGTCCTGGATCATCGGCCTCGGTGTAATTGCCACCATTCCACTGATAGTAATCGTAATTACCACCTTGCACGGCGGCGGTGACTGCCATTGGTTTTGCCGCATACCGTGTTCCTTTACGCCCAACCTGCGCTAGTTCTGTTGCAGATGTTTTTTTGAGCAAGTTCGACTCGTCCGGCACAGTGGGAGCCGCGCCGCCAATGCGTTGCATTGGTGTCTCTATTGTGTTGCGCGAGATTTTCGCTTTCGGTTTGTCAGAGGTGGAAATCGGCTCGCCTTTTACGCCGGGGTCTTTGGGGTTAAGTTTCTCGCCGATGACCGTTACCTTGACGCTATCTCTTTTATTTAAGGCTTCGACTGTGACTTTGTAGTTGCCCGGCACCGGAGAGGTAAAAATGCCTCGTGGCGACACGCTCATCTTGCGTTTCCTGTCTTCATCAGAGCCATCCCAGATAAATTTTACGCCTGGAACTAAGTTACCGTCTTTGTCGTAGGCAACTGCGGCGAAGACCGCTTTCTCACCGGTATGAATTGTCACGTCACGCGGCGAAATTTCTATTTTGGAGACTTTGACATCACGATTGGCTTGCTTCTCTTGCACGCTGGGTTCTGGGGGAGTATTCGGCGGTGCGCCCTTGCCATCCCAGCCTCTTGTATCCTGCACCGCCGCAGGTTTCTGAAACCACGCATTGAACTTAGCAGCCAGTCCGCTGTTATACCAATAAAAGGCCAAGCTATAACGGAATTCATTGCTGAGAATAAGGACTCCTTGTGGCATGGCTAGAATCGGATTTGCCAGTAGCACTACGCACAGCATAAGGCTGATCGCGCGTCGCCATAGAGATATGCTTTGCCAATGAATATGCCTCGCATGTTGCGGGGCAACAGCGTGCATTTTGTTTTCCCGCCATCCCGATAAGCGGCGCATTGTGGTGTTCAAGGCGTGTCCTAAACAAGACATTTTTACAATCAATGTTTGGGCCGGGGTAAGTAAGCAATGGGTAATCTTTCTCATGGAAACCTCTGGTAAAAAAGGGAAGCGACAACGGGCCTTTCCCCGAAATAGGCAACGAACTGGTCTCAAAGAAATTGTGGAACCGTGCGACAGGCTCTCTGCCGTTACGTGATGCAACGTGTTATGCGTTGGCAGCTTCACCAAAACAGGTTTGATTGAAGCATTTTTGCTGAAGCCGCTCCGATTGATGGGGGGTCAGCTTGGCAATGTTGTCAGATTTCGTGATGACTCCGCCCCTCTGCTAGTCAACTGGCGAGCCACGGTTTGTCCCCTGGTCTGGATTTTTGTTTTAACTTATGGCAAGCAAGGAAGATAAAAAGTTTTAACGATGCTTTCGCAAGCGGAAAGTGATTCTTAAATTCATGCAAAGTGGTCAATCATTGACCACCAAAACCAAGCACCAATTCACGTAAGCCCCCTAACTCTCTGTCTTCTCTTTTATTTACGTTTTCAACAGATTGAGTACCGACTACACGAAAAACAAAGCGTGTCTACCTAGTATCCGCTTGAGCAAATGTTGCATTAGGCAAGAAGCTTGTAGGCTTTGAGCTTATTGCGTAAGGTCGAACGTTCCCAGCCAAGATCAGCCGCCGCCCGCTTCACATTTCCGCCGTGTCGCCACAACGCTTCTGCGATGAGCTTGCGCTCCAACGCTTCTCCCCACGCTACTCTGACCTCTTGTAATGACAGTTCTATGGGAAGATGTTCAGGAAGCAGGGACTTCAAGTCAACAACCTTTCCTCCCGCAGTCAGTCGCCCAAGTTCCGGGCAATATTGGACAAGGTTGGCGCGGCTGATACGTTGCTGATTGGAACCGTAGACCACAATTCTTTGCACGATACTGCTCAACTCGCGCACATTCCCTGGATAGTGGTATTGCAAAAGAGCGGTACGGGCTTCTCGTTTGAGCCGCAATTGTGGTTTCCCGGCCCGCTGTCCGTACAGTTGCAGAAAATGATCCAGCAGAACTCCAATATCTGCCCCCCGTTCTCGTAAAGGTGGCAGGCATATCGAGAAAACATTCAAGCGATAGTAGAGGTCATCACGAAAGGTTTTAGCCTGCACGCGCTCTTCCAGATCGGCATTCGTTGCCGCCACGATGCGGACATTGACCCGTTGCGGCTGTGGTTCGCCGAGCGGATGGATTTCGCCCTGATCCAGAAACCGCAGCAATTTCGGTTGGAGTTCCACTGGCAACTCTCCTATCTCGTCCAGAAACAACGTCCCGTTGGCAGCAGCCCGAATCACGCCCAGCGAGTCTTCTTTTGCATCTGTAAAGGCCCCGCGCCGATACCCAAACAATGCCGCCTCCGCCAATTGCATGGGTAAGGCGCTACAGTTATAGGCAACGAAAGGGTGATTGGCGCGGTGGCTGAGCTTATGCAGCGCCCGCGCGACAAGTTCCTTGCCCGTCCCGGATTCTCCGGTGACGAGAACAATGCTGGGATGGTCTTTGATCCGATAGATTTGCTCGGCGACCTGTTGCAGAGCAGCACTCCGGTAGACGAGTCCCGGAAGGGGCAACAGCGTGTGGGGCAGAGTAAGAGAATTCAGAGGTTGTACGGACATACAGCAAGCAGACGTACCTGACATGCGTGAGCAGCGGGAGTGGGCAAGCAGGTTGTGAGAACGGCGGGCAATCTCCCGCGTCTATTGCATCCGGCAGTGAGGAAATGGGCTGCTCATTTTCACCGCACTAATTTGTTAACTGACCTTTCAGCCTTTGCTGGAAAGGGCGAATCTCAGATGGGTTGTCTTTGTGGGCACAAATTCAGCCTTCATGTAGATATGGAAAAAATTGGTGATTCATTTCATGGAAAATTTTACAATCCGCGATTGTTGGTGACAGGATTGGGTTTTCGCTTTTGACCAGCGGAAAAAGAAATGTGAGGTATGTTAACAGTCACACGCTTAACTTCCGCCCCTACGCCCAGCTTCTATTTGCTGAATTCAGGTATCCAATCAAGGGGAGACCACATCACAAACCCTTCGCAAGCTTCCAAATAATATGGCAGTGTTCAGGTCTTTCCAGCTTCATCTAAACTGTTAGAGCACAGGGATTTATTGACTAAAGGAACATTAACTTTTCCACTTGACAATGTTAGGTTTGAATGGTAAATTTCCTACGTTTTTGTAAGCAAGAAATAATCAGTAAAAATTAGGCAATCACCCCGCAGTAAGCCTGACAATAGCCTTAATAGGGTTTTTGACCGGGAGGGGAAGTTCCCTGTTTAGTCAAAACTTCCTCAAATAGTTATTGTATTACGAGCGTAACAGGTGGTACGATCAAAACTTTCGCTGCATAGCAGCATCGTTCTCTGTAATTATAATTGTTCTTTGTTGGTGGATTGTTGAAATTTAATTCGCCAGCACGATGTAATCGGATGCCCTGAATAGTGCTTCGCCTTCAGTTCGTGGGAGTAATCATAGGCAGATTCACTGGAAGGGGGGTAACGCTACAATTGATTTAATGCGGTTACACCTCCATCACCGATTAAGTGAAGAGTGAAAACAAAATATCCCAATGAGTTTCACACTCTTATTAACCAATCAGCCTCT
>JAXLQQ010000019.1:0-79441 GCA_046331525.1 Blastocatellia bacterium | reverse complement strand
GTTGTCTGTCAGCGCCAGTTTGCCCGTCGTGTTGCCGACCTGAATTTTTTGATAACTCGCCGTTTCAATCCGCGCGTCACTTTGCACATTGATCGTTGCCCCGGCGAACTTCGCTTGAATATTTTGCAGGTGAATCTGGTTGATTTGCGCGGGTGTAGTCGTCAGTCGCAACTGCCCGGCGCTGGCCTGCGCGGCCTGCATCGTCGTGCTGCCATCGCCTGTGTTGATTTCGATGCTGGCTTGCGGCAGGGATAAGGCTGACGCCTGAAATTCACGACCAACGACGGCTTGTGCCGACACTTGCTGCACGTTGATGGCAAGCTGATTTTCTTTGGGCGTGACGTTGATTTGTTGCGCTTTGGCTTCGCGCACGCGTAATCCGGCGGCAGTCAAATCGGGCGCGTAGGCTTGTCCGGCAATCTGGTAATTCGTCTTTTCGCCCGTGATTTTGCCCGTGAATTCAGCGACGCCGTTGATTTTGGTGTCGGGGCTGGCAAAGCGTGTCAACTCATCCAATTCGGCATGAACTTTCGTGTCGAGTTGATAGCGCGGCTGCTGCCAGTCTTCGACTTTGCCGGAAGCGGTGACGGTGCCGAGCGTCGAATTGACTATGATTTGTTTGATTTCTGCGCCTGTTTCCAGCAGGTTGCCGTCGAAATCAATTTTGCTGACCGCGACTTCACGGCCTTCGTAATTGATGCGATTGTCGAGCGCCGCAAACTTCGTCGCCACCGAAGCGAAACCGAGTTCGCGCGAAGGCTGAAACGTCGCTTGTAATTTGGGCAGTTCGGCGGTGAGGTGATGTTGCTGATCGTTGACGTGCAGCTTGCCGCTTTTCAGTTCGCCGACGAGGTTGTTGACATCGAAGGTGATGCGACTCGGCGCACGTGGCGGTGCTTGGTGTAGGCCGTCCAGATTGCTTTTGCCGTTCGCGTCAACGGTGACGAATAAATCGAGGTTCTCTACTTCCAACCGCTGAAAAACGACGTTGCGGCGCAGGTTCAGCGCGTACAAATCAGTAATGCTCAATTCGACGACTGCGCGCTCCAGCGTTCCGATGAGTTGGCCGGTTGTCTGGTTATACAACTTCACATCGCGCAACGTCGCCGAACGAATGCCGCGCCCGATTTCAAAGCCGCCGACCTCGGCGCGTACGCCATATTCCTGCAACGCCATTTCGATTTGCGTGGCAACATAGCGATTCAGCTTACCCGAACGGTAGTAAAACCAGGCGAACGCGAAAATTGCCAGGAGCAGCACCAGTCCGCTCAGCCCAGCCCAAAAATACCAACGGCGAAAAAGCGTCCGGGAACGCGGCGAATCATTCGGTGTTGTCTGTTGCATACGGCAACCGTATGCAATTTGGATGCACGACGCAAGGCCGCAGACAATACACCTCCCTCTTTTCCTCCCCCGCGCCAGCGTATGACAGGAGGACGGGAAGGTCTTCTTCGCTGTACTTGAGTCGTACGGCTGCGCCCGCTTTCTTTTTCCATTCTCTATTTTATTCTCCCTTCTTTTTCAGGGAAGATAATGAAGAATAGACATAGATTTATTTACAAATAACGTTGGCAAGGTATGGCGGGCAGCAACAAACAAGATGTTTGTTGTACTTTTGCTGCTTTATTGTAGTGCAAACATCTTGTTTGCACTTCCAACGTCATTTAAGGGGCAAGAGTACCGGGCAGCAACAAACAAGATGTTTGTTGTACTAAAAATGGAAAATAGCCGCTCGTGCAGCGCCGGAAAATGTAGTTCAAGGTTTCTTTTTCCGCTCTTCAGCATTCGTCGCCGCCGGGCTTTCTGCCTCTTCTATCCCCAGCTTTAATTGCGGCACGTCAGACACTTTTTTGTAGTAGCTCACGACAATCAGCGGGCGCGACAACCTGGACAAAAACGCCGTGCGCGTGACGTGCAGCCGCGTGCCGTTTTCAATCGTCGCATACGTTACGGCAAAAAGATTATCCGCCTCGCCCGGCGTGTTGAGGCGCAAGTGATTGCCGTACAGCAGCACGCGCTCTTGCCCGACGCGCTCGGAGTAAGCGTGGCCGGTGGCCGTATATTCGTGCGCAGCCTGAAGCGACGTGGCGAGCGTGACCTGATTGCCGTGCCGATCAATCGCAACGGTTTTGGGCGCGCGGAGTTGTTGCAGCACGGTCGTCAGCAACTGCCGTCGTTCAATCCCGCTCAGGTCGCGTGCCGCCTGCTCGACCATTTTGCGAGCGTTTTCACTGCGCGATTCTTCCAACTGATACGTGCCGATCAACTGATTTGCCAACGGTTCCAACTCCGGTCGCGGCGGTGCGCCGATGCCGGTAGGCACCCCCCAATAGGTTGCAATGCGATAGGCTTCGGCCAACTGCTGCAAGTCCGCCGCGAGCGCCTGCCACGCCTGTTCCGTTGGCGCGCCGAGTTGATAGCTGCTCATAAACGTTTCCAGATATGGCCCGCGATTCAGCGCCTCCTGCGCGTCAGCCGCCAGCGGGCGCGGTTTTTTGCCGCGCTCCTGCAAGCGTTCGGTGATTTGTCGTAGCTCGTCGGCGTATTGCTGAATGTACGTGCCGAGCGGCGAACCTTCAGCACGCTTTGCGGCACGGCGATTTTCAGTGCCTGCTGAAATTGCCGCGCGTCGTGATTCAGGCGTGTCAGTAATTGCGTGAGTTCTTCCCGGCTAATGCGAAATGGCGTTTCCTGTGCGCGTGCTGCCGGGAGTGAGCGTGAGGAACACGGTGAACGTTACCAGATATTTTTTCATGCCCTGCCTTCTCCCTCTACGTTTTCGTCGTTCAGGAGAGAAGCAAAAGCAACCGCCATACCGCAGGCTCAGGGCAGTAAAACGACTTCCTGATAGGCGGGAATCGTGACGTACCAGCCGAGTTCGCGCACGATCAAATCGCGCAGGGCGGCGGACGCTTCCGGCTCGCCGTGGACGACAAACGTCTGGCGCGGCGGGCGTTTGAAGCCGCGCAGCCAACGCAAAATTTCAGACGAATCAGCGTGCGCGGACAGACTGCCAATGGTTTCAATCTGCGCATTTACAGGCACCTCTTCGCCGAGCAATCGCAGCGTCTTTTCGCCGTTTTGCAACCGTCGCCCGCGCGTTCCTTCGGCCTGGTAGCCTACGAGTACAACTGTATTTTTAGCATTCGGAAGGTGGTGATATAGGTGATGCATAATGCGCCCGCCCGTCGCCATCCCTGATGCCGAAATAATCACGGCAGGCCCGCGCAGTGCGTTCAATCCCTTCGAGCCTTCGCGCCCCTGGATGAGTTGGAAATGATGCGTCGCCAGCGCATTGCGATTGTCTTCGGCGAGGCGCTGCATATCCATATCGTGTTCTTCATGCCGCGCATAAAACCGCGTCGCCGAAGCGCCCATCGGCGAATCCACAATCACCGGCAAATCGGAATCCGCTGCTCGTCTTCGAGTTCGCGCAGGTAATAGACCAGCAACTGCGTCCGCCCAATCGCAAACGCCGGAATGATAATTTTGCCGCCGCGCGCCGCTGTGTCGTTGATGATTTCGGCGAGGCGATCTTTCGGATTGATTTGTTCATGGCGACGATTGCCATACGTGGATTCGACCAGCAGGTAATCCGCTTCGTGAACCGGCGCAGGATCGTTCAAAATCGGTTCATCGTACCGTCCCAAATCGCCGGAAAACAGAATACTGAACGGCTCCTGTTGCGGTTCGTGAATTTCGGCTTTCACGCAGCCCGAACCGAGAATATGCCCGGCCTGCGTGTACCGTATCGTCACAAATTTGCTGAGTTGAATCGGCGTTTCGTACCGCACGCCCTGCACCAGTCGCAACGCCGCTTTCGCATCGCGTTCGGTGTAAAGCGGCAGCGCCGGATGATGTTTCGAGATGCCCTTGCGATTGGCATATTCGGCGTCTTCCTCTTGAATGCGCGCCGAATCGGGCAACATCAACGTCAACAAATCCGCCGTCGCCTTCGTGGTATACACCGTTCCGTGAAACCCGTCGCGCACGAGGCGCGGCAGGTATCCGGTGTGGTCAATATGCGCGTGCGTCAACACCACGTCGTTGATCGAAGCCGGATTGAGCGGCAACGGCTCCCAATTCAGCAGGCGCAATTGCTTTAATCCTTGAAACAACCCGCAATCAATCATCGCGCGATAGCCATCGCACTCTAAAACAAATTTCGAGCCGGTGACGGTGCCAGCCGCGCCGAGAAAATGGAGTTTGGTCATAGTGCGTGCAAGCTACCAAGTCAGCGTCGTAATGGCAAGGCTACGCGAAGGCGGTGATGCGTTGCCGACCGAATCAAAAACGGTGCAGCAGGCTATGCCAGCGGGGCGATGCCTGCAGCCGTTGCCAATCCGGTTCGACGCCCGCGGCGATAAGTTTGGGATCGCGCTGCTCATACGCTCGTTCCAGCCAATCCATCGCCTGTTCGTGCGCCTCGGCGTGGGCATAAAGCATGGCAATGTGCATTGGCGGGAGGTAGCGGGACTGGGCCAGTTGCGCCATTTGTTCCGCCGCCTGTCGCATCGCTTGCTGGTAACCGCCCTGCGCGTAGCCTGCTTGTGCCGCAGCGATGACCGGCGGCGGATACAACATCAACAGGTGCGAAAATTCCTGCATTGCTTCGTCAAACTTCCCCTGCAAGCGGTACACGCGCCAGAGAAACCAATGCGACAGCGTAAAGCCGGGTTCCAGTTCCAGCGTTTGCTGCCACTGGTCAATCGCCTCTTCCCACCGACCGAGCACGTAATGATGCCAGCCGACAATCGCACTGACGGGAAGGGCCAGCGGGTCGAGTTCGTGCGCGTGTTTGATCTCCGCCAACGCTTCTTCCAATTGCCCCATCGTTGCCAGACAGAGCGCATTAATCGTGCAAGCTTCAATGCTGTTCGGGTTAAGTTCAAAAGCGCGTTGGAAAGCTTGTCGAGCCGTGGCGCGATCCAGTTCGTAATAAAACTTGTGCTTGCCCCAAACCGTATGCGCTTCGGCCAGCGTGTCATCGAGCGCGAGCGCCTGCCGGGCTAAGGCTTCCACCTGCGGCGCAATCTCTGTGGGTGGCACCAGCCCCCAGAATCCCAAATGCCCGTAGGCATCGGCCAGTCCGGCCTGGGCGGCAGCGTAACGCGGTTCTTTGGCCAGGGCGATTTGAAATTGCTCAATCGCTTTGTAAGGCCCGCCGGGGATGAATTTGTGCAGGAAATAATTTCCTTTGAGGTACGCTTCGTAGGCTTCGGGCGCAACCTGCGGACGCGCGGCCAGCCGCGCTTTTTCCTCTGGCGTCAGCCGTACGCAAATCTTGTCGGCGATGATGGCTGCCAATTCGTTTTGCAGGCTCAGAATGTCGCACAGGTCGCGTTCATAACATTCGGCCCAGACGTGCTGATCCGTGGCGGCTTCGATCAATTGCACAGTGACACGCACGCGCTCGCCGATGCGTAGCACCGCACCTTCCACGACAGCTTTCACTTTCAACTCTTGCGCGATTTGCGGTAGCGGCTTGGCTGCGTCCTGATATTGCATCGCGGAGGTGCGCGAGATGACTTTCAGCGCTTTGATCTTGCCCAGATCGGTGATGAGCAGATCGGTAATGCCCGCCACAAAGTAATCCAATGCCGACTCGGCGTTGAGGTTCGCAAACGGCAGCACTACCAGCGAGTCGAAGGACAGCGAGGGCTTGGTTATCGTTGTTTGCGGCTCGCCATTTACGACGGCGATGAAGCAGTAGCCGCGTTTGGGAACTGTCTCGATGTAACGCGGCGCATTGGCATCATCGCCGAGTACGTGGCGAATTTGTTTGATGCTCTGCGTCAAGGCGCTGTCGGTGACAAAGGCGCGTTGCCAGACCTGCGCAAACAACTCTTCCTTGTCAATCACGCGCCCGCGATGTTGGATAAGGTATAGCAGTAAATCAAATGCGCGCGGTTCCAGCACGCGCATCTGATCGCGTTTGCGAATACGAAAATTCCGGCCCTCCACGACGACATCATCGAAATGATAGTCGGCTGGGCGTGGTGCTTCGGGTAGTCTCATGGTTTCCCCCTGACTGAATGGCTGAAAAACTCAGACAATCCTCAGATTTCCCTCATTACAAGGATTGCCGCACGGCTTATCTTGTGGCTTGAAGATGACCACATCTTCAATTTGAAAAAAACGAAACAGCTTTATTGATCAAATCGAGTCGAAGTCCCGCCGCTTCACGATGCAGCGGATACGAAAACGCTTCGTGCTTCCGCCGCACGTTCCGGCAGTGCGTAATCTTCCTCAACGAATGACCCTCATTCGTGGCAGATCAATTGTTGTGCCGCACGCGGCGGGACGGCGACTTGCGGAAGGAGGGAAATTTATGAAACGCCAAAACAGCTCCCAAAACTTTTTCGATCACTTGCGTCACCTCACTTACACGGCCAGTCTGGCCGCGCTGCTGCTGGTTTTCGCGCTTGCTACCGCGCAGGCGCAGGAGGTGGCAGACCCGCAGTACGAAAGGCACGGGAAATCCTACAATCACTACCCGGAACTGCAGTTCAGTTACGCGACGGCCAAGGAAATCAGTGCCCCCGGCGGTACTTTGGGAACGGTGACCTGTGTGGGCGGACGGCTCACAGGACTGCCCTCGCCGCCCTGCACGCCAGAAACAAAATACGCGCTGGTGCGCGGTGCGGTGCGCTATTTCAACTATCAGGAACTGGCCGGGCCTGCCGCCGCATTTTTCAATGGCACGCCGCGCTATGTTTTCAACTGCAACCTGAACGCCAACTACTCCGGCCCGTGCTGGGGAACGTTTGAATGGCCGATTGATGGCAAAGGCGGCAAGTGGGAAGGCACGTTCACGGCAACGATTGATTTGCTGAAAGCTTTTGTCATTGGTTCTGCCAGCGGTTACGGGGTGGGCGGCGACCTGGAAGGTCTGCAAATGCGCTACGACATTTTGTATCCGGGCGGCGTGCCATACGGCACCGCCATTATGAACGTAACTGAGAAAGTTCGTTAGCTCTTACCAGCTCGTAATCTAACGATCTCTTACATTTCGAGAGGAGGGAATGCTATGAAGCCAAAAAGCACTTCTCAAGTAATATGGAAGCCAGCAACAGGAAACGTTGCAACGCTTCTCTGCCTGCTGATTTTGGGGGGATGGTATCGTAACGTCGCGCTCGCACAGTCTTCCGTCATTCACGTCTACGAGAGCGGAGGAGCGGCAGCGTTAGGACAGGCGCTAACGAACATCGCTGAGGGAGGGACGATTTATGTTCACTCCGGTACGTATGACCTTGGCGCAACGGCGAATTCATTCCTCTCTCTGACGAAAGCCGTAACCATAGTTGGCCTCGCCGATGGTTTGGGGCAGCCCGTCATTCAAAGCGCACGTCCCAGCGGTACGGCGGGCGTCATTTTTGTCAACGCACCGGGTAAGGCCATTACGCTGGAAAATTTGGAAATTTCCTACTATGGCACGAGAGCTTTGGGAACAGTCGGATTTGCAGTCCAGGTGCAGGGCAGCAATAGCTTTACTGTGCAGAATTGCACCATTACCGCCGCCTTTTTCGATGGAACGATAAACCGGGGCATTTATGGTGCAATTGGCATTGGTGGCCCGCCACAATCGGAATTTCCTGTCCTGCCCTATCCGCCCACCCCGGCCAGTGTGGCCAATGTCAACTATCCGTTGCGCAACAGTGTCAAAGGCGAAATCAGTATCCGTCACTCGGCGCTAACGGCCTGGATTACTGACGTGGGGATTGGCATCTACGGCCCGGTTAGTTTGGACAAAATCGAAATCTCGCATTGCCAGATGAGCGCGCTGGGAGCTACGCAATTTGGCAATTGGAACCGGGGCGATGTCGGGATTGGCATCACGCAATACCCCGTGTATATGACCGATGCGAACCGCCCGGCATTGCTTAACGCCACCCATACAGGAACGCAGACAATCATCAGCGAAAATACAATTTCCGTCTCAAACCCAATTGGGTTGATTTATGTAAAAGGCCAGCAGTGGATTGAGAAAAACCAGCTCAATTCGTTGGGAGCCTGGTATTACAGCCCGACGAAAAAGTATATTCAACGCGGCATCCTGGCCCTGGGCTATCCGCATGATGTAAATGATGCTGCCTCTTACTCGGAGATTATAATCCGCAACAATGTGCTTGCTTTTCAGGTTCCGCCCTTCCCCATTGCAGGAACATCGTTCACTCCGCCGCAAACTACGGCCAATACGTCTCCGGTAACCGGAATCTGGCTTGGTGGAAATCGCCAGATTTATACTTCGCTGTCCAATATCCTTGGCCATCACGCCAGGGCGATAGTGATGGGAAATATCCTGACTACGCTCGTAGGTTCGCCTGCCAGCACACGCAACCTGCCGGATTATGGCCTGTTGTTCCAAAACGAGATGAAAAACTGCGTCATTACAGGCAATCATCTGGCGGGGGGCAGGCAGGTTGATCCGCTCGATGGAGTGGTGAAGTCGGTTGCACCTTTTACTGCCAAAGTGGCGCAAGTCTACGTCGGTCCAGAAGCGCACGACAATTACTTTGGTTCCCGGGCACAGCATGCTTGGCCGAGGCTGGCAGGAAGTAGCCAGATAGGCAGGCAAGAATCGTGGGAATGCCACCTACCCACGAACATCTTTGGTGCGGCGGGAATCGCCGGGGTGTTGTGCTACGGGCAAAACAATCAATTTCAGGAAAACCAATTTTATGGCGATTATCGAGGGTGGGAACCAGCGACTGGCCCCGGATTATACTGGTTGACGGACTCGACCTACTACAATCGAATTGGGCCGACGCGCCTGAATGGACGGGGGCTAGGCTTCAACCCTTGTTCCCAAATCTATGACGAAACAGATTGGGGCTGGAAAGGGTATCAGGGCTTGAACTTCATTGTGGGGGCTGGCCGGTGCCCTTCCAAATCCGCCGATTTCGTTCGACGTATGCAAACGCTGAGACATGAGATCGAGTCGCAACTGGAAACTTTCTGACGATTTGAAGAGGACGTAAGCGAGATCGTCAGGATTTGTAAATAAAGGCAGGACGAAACGCCAAGATTATCGTCAACGGCGTTTCGTCCTGCCCTTGCTTCTCTTCGTGAAACGACTCGGAGTTATCCCAACACTTCTTTGACCTTCGCGCCAATGTCTGCCGGGCTTTTGACGATATGAATGCCAGCGGCTTCCATCGCGCCGAATTTCTCCGCCGCCGTGCCTTTGCCGCCGGCGATGATTGCGCCGGCGTGGCCCATCCGACGACCCGGAGGTGCGGTTTGCCCGGCGATGAAGCCGACGACGGGTTTGGTCATATTGGCTTTGACGTATTCGGCGGCTTCTTCTTCTGCCGAACCGCCGATTTCGCCGATCATTACGACGGCGTGGGTGTCGGGGTCATTATTGAAGAGTTCGAGCGCATCGCGCTGGGACGTGCCGATGATCGGATCACCGCCGATGCCGATGCAGGTGGATTGGCCCAAGCCCAGGGCGGTAAGTTGGCCGACGGCTTCATACGTGAGCGTGCCGGAGCGGGAGACGACGCCGATGTTGCCTTCTTTGTGAATGCGGGCAGGCATAATGCCGACTTTGCATTTGCCGGGCGAAATCACGCCGGGGCAGTTCGGGCCGATCAGACGCACGCCGCGTGCGTTAACGTAGTGGTACGCCTTCAGCATATCGTTCGTCGGAATGCCTTCCGTGATGCAGACGATTAACGCGATGCCAGCATCGGCTGCTTCCATAATCGCATCGGCGGCGAAAGGCGGCGGCACATAAATCACGGTGACATTCGCGCCCGCTTTTTCGACGGCGTCGGCAACGGTATTGAAGACGGGGAAGCCTTCGTGCGTGGTGCCGCCTTTGCCGGGCGTGACGCCGCCGACAATGTTCGTGCCGTAATCGCGCATTTGCAGCGCGTGAAAGGTGCCCTCTTTGCCCGTCAATCCCTGGACAATTAAACGCGTATTCTGATCAACTAAAACGCTCAAGTCTTCCTCCTCGAAAGGGTACGACAGGCGACGCGCCTGTCACAAATTTTTATGATTTCCACGTCTGGACAGGCGAGCCGCCTGTCGTACATTGGCAACTTCTCGTGTCGTAAAAGACGCGCAGCATAGCATAAGCCGCTTGAGGCTGACCAGCGATGGCCCAGGCGTAGGAATTATTTGTGGCTGTAAAAATCGGAGGTAGTTTGCCGCCCGCTCCTGCGGAAAATTTACCGCAAGAATTATTTTGACATTGTGCAAGCGCTTCGGTAGTCTTGCGCCGCTTTTTTTCCTCACAACAAAATTTCCTCACGCGTGTCAGGTAATTCAGCAGCCTGCACCGCACCGAAACGCCCAATTGAATTGTGCTGATCTTTCTCAGTCGTCTTTTTCACAACCGCCTTTTGCGAACTGTTGGAGGTATGGAGATGAGGCCCTGGATCAATTTGCGTTTTCGTCATTCTGTCACGAAGGGGATTCGACGCGTCGGAATTCTTGTCCTGTTTGGTAGCTTGCTTACTGTTGGTGGCGTTGTTGCCGCCAAGAAGCGGCTCAGTCACAGAAGCGGCAGCAGAACCAGCTATAGTGACGCTGCCGCCTAAACTGCCGAAAACTACGACCAAGTCGCCCAAGTCTACGCCTCCGGTCAAACCTTCTCCCACGCCTACGCCTACTCCGACACCCACGCCTACCTCGGCGACACTGCGCGAAGCGTTGCGGTGGAAATGGGACGCCGGAAAGATTATTGGCCACAGCATAAAGCGCACGTGCTGCTCGGCGTGCCGGGCAGTGCCGAGCGGACGAAAGGATACTGGGAACCCGGTGTGGCGGCTTCAGTCCTGGTGTTGGCAGTTTCTGGGCAGCCTGCTCTGGCCGGATGGACACGTTCGGCAGCAAAGTCAGCACGACCAGCGATCTGGTGCTGCATAACAATCCCTGCGCGAAACGCCCATCAATTGCTGTTTCCTGAGCCAGGTGGTTTGACGGGCATTAAAATCGAGGTGTGGGCGTACGATGCAACGTGGCGTTGCGAGAAGCCTAACGAATGGTCGTTGACGTGGTGAATAAGGCTGATGCCTCGGCCAAGCTGCAACTGGTGCTGCGCAGTGTCGGCCCGGCGGGTGGCGAGATTGTTCGCCCGCTGGGACGTGATGAAAAGCCGCTGGTGAACAATCGCTGGGGACCAGCTTCGATAAGACGCTCAACCCTGGCGCAGTGCAATTCGCGCACGAAGGCGAAAAAGACTGGCTGAAATCGTTTGCGCCGCCGACGGGCGAACGCAAATTTCCAGACGGCTGGGGCGCGGCGCGCATTGATTTGTCTGGTGCAAAAAACTGGAAAGTGATGGTCACCGATTTAGTGAAATCGCCGCTGCCGCCTCTTGCCATTGCCAAAAGTAAATTTGAAATGGTCAACCTGCCCGACTCCGACTTTCGCACCTCTTTGCAAGCGCAGACCGCGCATCTGCTCGCGGGACTGGATGGGTTGAATGTTTGGCCGGGCGACCCGACCAGTTACACCAAACGCCAAGGACGCGCGGGTGCGCAAGTCATCGTCGCCTTGGCTCGCGTCGGGCAGTTGGAAGTGGCCAGATCGTTGTTGCTGAAATATCTTGCCGACGCCGAACCTGGCCCGCTGAACGTGATGGAGCTGGAAGCGCCGGGCTGGGCGTTGTGGGCCGCGGAGGAAGTCGCCGCGCGCGTGAACCGCACGGACTGCGATAAAGACCTCTGGCAACACGTCGCCCTGCAAGCACAGCGCATCGTCAAAGCTCCGCTTACGGCACCGCCCGCCGCCCTCGCCATCAATTATCGCGGCCTGCTCTGCGCTGCCACGCTGGCCGAGCGATACCGAATGCCTGATGAAGCCAAGTCCTGGCGCGTGCGTGCGGAAGAATTGAAAGCCCAATGGAAAAAAGCGCCACCCTCGCAACTGGACATTTTTAATCCCGCCTACGGCGTCAGTCTCTGGCCGAGTTGGGTTGCGGCAGAGAGCAAAGATAGTTTCCAGGCAGATTTGCAAAAACGCTGGCAACTGTTGCGCGATGCGCAGGGCAACTTCCTGCAATCCTCCGCGCACACCGCGCTCGAACTCGCGGACGCGCATCAATGGCTCTTGCTCGATAAACCTGATAGGACGTGGCAGACGCTGCGTGGTTTTTGGGCAAATCAAGCGATTGCCGGTTTGTACACGTGGGGCGATGCGGTCACGAAAGAACACAATCTGAGCAAATGGGAACAGGTGCGCGCGATCACGCCGCAACAGCTTTCACCGCTTTACAACACGGCGGCAGAGCTGTTGTTGCTGCAACTGGATATGCTCGGCTATTACAACGAAGCGACGCAGGAACTGATTATCGGTGCGGGCGCGACGCCCGTGTGGGCGAATTTGCCGCTGGACATCAACAACCTCTCCACCGGCCTTGGCGAAATCAGTTGGCATTGGGACGCGCCGAAAAAACAGCTCACGGTAATCGTTCCCGACAAACGTATCAAAGAGCAGTTAGGGAAAAACAAAGTGCGCTTAGGCATAAATTTTCCGGCCAAAGCAAAGGTGGTGATTGAGGTGCTGAAAACAAGTCAGTAGAGCGCCATTCTCAACTCTTCATTCTGCCTTCTCCATTCTTCTTCTCGGAAAATAATTGAGGATGAAGAAGAGCCTGATGTCCTCTTCATCCTCCGGGACTGCGTGACGGCCCAGTGATTCGCACGTGCGAGCCTCACTGGGCCGTTGTTTCGATGGACAGGTTAATTCGCTCCGCCTGCGGATACCACATTCCCCCCGCCTGCTGCAATCACGTTGCCTCCGCCTGCTGCGATGACCTGTCCCGCGCGCACCCCGCCCGTATTGGCCAGCGAGAGGCCGGATTCCAGCGGTCGGTCAGCGGTTGCCTGCCGCCGCACGCTGCCTGTCATCCAAACTTGGTTCACTCCGCCGTTGCGGCTGAAAAGAATCAGGTCACGCGGCTGCATCAGAATGCCGTTCCAGAATAGATTCGAGCCGCGCACGTCAATGACTTTATTGTTGATGCCGACGATGAGGAAGCCATCGCCGGATTTCTCAAAGCGCCATTTTTGATTGGGTTGTTTGGTGCAAGTCCAAAGAATGATCTGATCGCCGTCATTGCCCTGACCGCTTTTCGCGTCCAGGCATTTGCCGCCGATTTTCAGCGCCTGTGTTTGCGGATCGTACGAAACTTTTTGATTCGCGCTGGCTTTGCACGGCCACACAATCACGCGCGTGCCGTCGGCGGTGCTTTCGCGTTCGGCGTCCATGCAGACGGTGCCGATTTTGCTCATCAAATTGGCCTGCGCCTGGGTTCGGTTAGATACCACGCAGCACAACAAAAGGGCTGCAAAAATTGTGAGAATGTTAAATTTCATCGTGAACATTGAAATATCCTTTGGTGAGAAATTAGGTTAGATAAATGAAAAGGTTGGTTTTTCTATCTCTGTTTACTTCATACCAGGATTCTAGCCTAACTCACGGGCAGGGCGATGAAATTTAATGTTTGCGCCGCACGCAGCAAACAAGATGATTGCCGTACCTGTATTGGCAAATTAAGTTAGAGGTGCAAACAGGATGTTTGCACTACGTCATTAGCAGACAATGTACAACAAACATCTTGTTTGTTGCTCCATCGGCCTCTTTCCAACTTGCGTTGTCAGTACACGTATCGGCTAGGCTTCTGCCGTCAACCTCTCTTTGACTTCGCCAATCAGGTACAGGGAACCGCAAACGCAAATCAGTTCTTTAGGCGCGGTTTTTTGGAAGGCGATAGTCAGCGCCTCGGCGACGGACGCTGCTGCAAGGGAGGGTTTGCCAAGCTGCGTCGCCGCATCCACGATCAGGCTCGGATCAGCACTGCGCGGATTGTTGATGCGTGTGGCGATGACGAGATGGGCAAACGGAAAGAGCATTTCTGCCATTCCGGCAATGGACTTGTCGCTCATCGCGCCGAAAATCATCGTGATGGGCAGGGCGGTTTCATAAGCGCGTATAAACTCCTGCAACGTTTGCGCCCCGGCCAGATTGTGCGCGCCGTCCAACAATAGTTGGCGGTTTTTCACTTCGATCATCTCCAACCGCCCGACCCAGTTCACCTGTTGCAGTCCGGCTTCAATCGCGGACTTCGGAATGCACAGGCCGCGTAGGCGCAGTTGTTCCGCCAGATGGATTGCCGTGCGCGCGTTGATAACCTGATGCGCGCCGCGCAGGTTTAATTGCACTGAATAATCGGCAAGCGCAGTGTGATACTGAAAATGAAACAAGCCGGTATCCGCTTCGTCAATCAGCGCCGCATTTTCCTCAATCAGCGGAGCCTGCAATTCTGCCGCGCGTTTGGCAATGACTTGTCGGGCTTCGGCTGGTTGCGGCGCGACGACGACGGGGACGTGGGGTTTGATAATCCCGGCTTTTTCTGCCGCGATGGAGGTGAGTTGTGTGCCGAGATATTCCTGATGATCCAGGCTCACAGGCGTGATCGCGCACACGGTCGGCGCGCAAATATTCGTCGCGTCCAGACGCC
This sequence comes from Blastocatellia bacterium, assembly GCA_046331525.1. Classification (GTDB taxonomy): domain Bacteria; phylum Acidobacteriota; class Blastocatellia; order RBC074; family RBC074; genus JAFDVL01. Next base: position 64,962 of record JAXLQQ010000019.1, on the reverse strand, counting down.
GCCAAGCCGACTTCCAGCATCGCTACATCAAGCTGCTGTTCGGCAAAATACAAAAAGGCAATCGCTGTGACCTGCTCAAAAAAAGTCGGCAGTGCGGGCGGCGTCTGCGCGCCTGCCAGCTCTTCGCACGCCGCACGCACGCGCGTGGCCAGCCGCGCAGGCTCCGCTTCTGAAATGTCCGTTCCGTTGGCGCCTGTCGCTCTGTAATCGTGACCAGATGCGGCGAGGTGTACAGCCCGCGATGCCCGGCAGCGAGTGCAATCGCTTCCCGCCATCGCGGCGGTTGAGCCTTTGCCGTTCGTGCCCGCAATATGCACCACGCGATATTGCAACTGCGGATCGCCCAGCGCGCGACACAACGGCGCGACCGCTTTCCAGCCCATCTTCAGCGCCAGCGTTTCGTGACCGAGTCGGTAGAGATAGGTAAGCGATTCAGCAAGGTTCATAGCGCTACTTTCCTGTAGAAACACTGGCTTGCGCTTCTCTAAAAATGCCGTGACGCCTTCGCGGAAATCGGCGGAGCGGAAACAGTCGCCTTGATGTACGGCTTCAAAATCCAGCGCGGCGGCGAGGTCAGAAGTCAGGGCGTGATTCAGCCCGGCCTTGATATTCGCAACCGCAATGGCTGGCGCTTTGGCAAGGCGTTCAGCCAGGGCATTGACGGTGGTGTCGAGTTCGGGAAACGGTACTACTTTGTTCGCAATGCCGAGGCGTGCGGCATCGGCGGCAGAAACGATTTCGCCGAGCGCCATCAACTCAAACGCTTTGTGATAGCCAATCATACGCGGGAAAAAGAACGTGCCGCCGCCATCGGGCATCAATCCGATACGCACAAACAATTCGGCAAAAAACGCCTGCTCGGACGCAATGATGATGTCGCAGGCCAGCGCGTAGTTGCAGCCGATGCCCGCCGCGCCTCCGTGCACACGCGCGATGATTGGCTTGGGCATCGCGCGCATCGCCAGAATAACGGGATTCGTGGTTTCGCGTAACGAGGTCGTGACATCGTATGTGGCCACGTCGCGCGTTTGCATCGCGTTGAGATCAGCACCGGAGCAAAACGCTTCGCCTGTGCCGGAGAGGATGACGACGCGCGATTCGTCCTGCGCCGCTTCGCGGATCGCTTCTTGGAACAGCGCGAAGGTTTCGGGATCCACGGAATTGCGCGAGTTCGGACGATTGAAGGTGATGCGTTTGATGCCGTTTTCCAGCGTGACAAGCAGTTTGGGTTCGGAAGACATGACGGATTCCTTTCCTGGGTAAGATGCGTAATTGCGGCGGCATTGTCGCTTAGCGACGGAGGATTTACAAACAGGGAAGCGTACAGCAAACATCCTGTTGGCGGTGCTTCTTGCCTTGATGTGCTGCGTCGCAAACAAGATGTTTGCGGTACTTTGTGCGCTCCAAAAAAAAGAGCGTAAGGCGAATTGATTCTCTCGCCTTACGCTCTGCTGTCCCAACAAAAACAGGCTTACTCGAAACTCACCGTAACGAAGTTGAGTTGGCCGTTGCGTTCGATTTGCAAGACCACTTCTTTTTCGCCCTTCAGACTGCGCAAGGCGCTGGTTAAGGATTCGACGGAAGTGACCGTTGTGCGATTGACACGATGAATTACGTCGCCTTCCTGCAAACCCGCTTCGGCGGCGGCACTGCCCGGTTGCACTGATTGAATCACCGCGCCGGAGTTTACTTTCAGCTTCAACTGCGCGGCGATTTCCGGCGTGACATTGCCAACCGAGACGCCTAGCTTCAATCCTTGGCTGTCGTCGTTGAGTACACGCGCCGCAGTCTGATTGCGTGACGGACGTTCGCCAATTTGAATCGTCGCCGTTTGCGTGCGGCCATCGCGCAGGTATTTCAACTGCACGCTCTTGCCGCTTGCGGTATCCGCAACCATCTCGGTCAATTGCTTCGCCGAGGTGACTTTCTTGCTGTCGAATTCGACGATCAAATCACCGCTTTGCAAGCCCGCTTTGACTGCCGGGCCGTCTTTCGCTACATCACCGATGAGTGCGCCGGTAATGCCTTCATAACCCAGCGATTTGGCTAAGGTCGGTGTTGCGTTTTGCAGGTTTAGCCCCAGATAACCGCGCGAAACTTTGCCGTTTTTCACGAGTTGGCTGTAAACCTTTTGTCCCAGACTGGCCGGAATCGCAAAGCCGATACCTTCGCTGCCGCCGGAGCGAGAGAAAATCATCGTGTTAATGCCGATCACTTCGCCCTGCATATTCACAAGCGGGCCGCCCGAATTGCCCGGATTGATGGACGCATCGGTTTGAATGTAATTGTCATACGGGCCGCTGCGCAAATCGCGTGCGGTTGCCGAAACGATGCCTGCGGTCATCGTCTGTTCCAGCCCAAACGGACTGCCGAGCGCGATGACCCATTCGCCTTGCTCCAACCGGCTGGAGTCGCCAAGTTTGGCATACGGGAAACTGCTACCGTCAATCTTAATCACGGCCAAATCAGTTTCTGGATCGTTGCCGATCAGCTTGGCTTTGTGTTCGCTGCCATCAGCGAGTTTGACGTTGATTTCGCTGGCATCGCCCGCGACGTGATTATTGGTTAGGATGTAACCATCTGGGCTGACAATCACGCCGGAACCCGTGCCTCGTTGTTTGCGCGGTGCTTGCTGCCCAAATCCAAACGGCGGAAAGCCAGGGATTTGCGGAACCGCCTGTCGCTGTGATGTTTGCACGGCGGGTTTTTCCACGACATCAATGTTGACGACAGCCGGTTTGACTTGCTTTGCCACGCTGATAAAGGTACGTGACAGGTCAGCGGGCGAGGGAAGTGCGACTTGTGGTTGACTGGCGCTTTGTTGTCCGAAGACGTGGGTACGCATTGTGACTGCGGTTCCCGCCGTGACCAGCAATGCGGCGGAAAGCAGGGAACTGAGAAAACGATTCTTCATCCCGAACAGGGTTTTGTAAAAACTACTCATCAGAAATTTACCTCCAAATCTGAACAAATGCCTTGCTAGAAAAGGCAGCGTCTCAGATGTGCAGGCACACAAAAAGGCTGCTTCAGAAGTAAAGAAACTTGATGAGAGAAATATCAGGTTTTGACTGTATGAAGGGAATGCAGCAGAGGCAGGAATTGATCGGCTAAACTGGCCCCTGATTGCTGATGACTGATCCCTGCTGGATGACAATCGTTGTTTTCAACTCTGCAGGGGGCGGGCCGCAGCAATCAGGGAAATTTGCGCCTACCGATTGTTTGCTACGCCATTGGCCGTCGGATATTTGGTGTTGTATTCGTCAATGAACGCTTTCGTGACATCGGCTGTAGGTGTGGCTGCGAGAAGCGCGTCCTGCAATTTGCTGGCGTCCAGCAGGACGTTAATGCCGTGCGCCGAAATAAATTCCTGCAAGGCTTTGCCAATGTGCTGCTCAATCGGCGCGACGAGGATGACGCGGCGTTTTTCAAAGGCAGAAATCGCCGCTTGCTTTTTCGTATCTAAGTCGCGTTGCAGCCGGAACACTTCTTCTTCTTTGGCCTGTGCGCCAGGCGTTTTGCCCATTTTGTTGATTTCTGTATTCATCGCCACAATGCGTTTTTGCATTGCTTCCAACTCGGCATTTACTGAGGCGAATTCAGTATTGAGTTGTTTGTACACAGCCAAAAGCCGACGAATGCCGCTTTGCTCGTTCAAAAAAGCATTCGTATCAATGACGGCAACACTGCTGGCCGACGCAGGTTTCGCGGGAGGTTGCGCGTGAATGATGAAAGCAGCGACGGAAAACAGGAAGGCACTAACAATAAATTGACGAAACATTTTCATGTGGACTCTCCAGACAGGGATAAAAACGGTGGTTAGTATTCGATTTTGGCTCCGCATTCGCCGCAGAATTTCGGCTTGCCTTCCAGTTCGGCCTGGCAGGCTTTGCAGCGCAATTTGGCATTCATCGCCTGCCCGCATTCCGGGCAGAATTTACCGTTGGCCACGGTGCCGCAGGCGGGGCAGGAGAGTCCCACGATGGAAGGCGTATTGGCCGCTTCGGTGACGGGATTAACTGCTTGGCGCGAGGGCGCAGCCGTGACGGAATCAGCGCTCATATCTAGGCCGGAAACGTAATCGGTTTGGGAGGCTTTCTCATAAAGCTGTTGGCGCGTAGCGTCGGCTTTGGCCTGCGCGTGACTGGCGGCGAGTTCTTCTTCAAAGTTCGGCGCGCAGCCTTCGCACAAACCGGCTTTGGCATTCCAGCAAACTTCGGGACAGACCCAGTTGCCGCAGCGCGTGCATTGATGAAAATGCTGCTTCGCTTCTTCGACGGCGGCGGCGAAAGCGTCGTCGTGCGCCTTGCCGCCGACCGCGCGTTGAATGTCATAGGCGCTGTTGGCCGCGTCGTGCAACAAGCCGCCAAACAAATCCCCCGCCGCCCGCAAGAATCCGCCCGCCATCCCGGTCAGCGAATTCTGAAAACGCGACTGATAGCCATTGCCACACTTGTCGCAACGAAAGCGAAATTGAAACCCGCGATCTGTCGAAAGATCATCGAAATTGGCCGTAAAACGAATCATCGCCATAATGGAAAAACCTCCAGCGTAGTCAAGGTTTGGAATGGGGAACTAAGGGCAGCAAACGGGGACAGTTGCAATTTGAAAAAACCGCCGAAATGATACGCAAAGCGGGCAGGAGCGGCAAGCCTTCTTTTCAGGAATTCCCAGGTACGGCAAGCGTCTTGTTTGTTGCGTAGTGTGTCTGCGCCGGGCATCACGGCACGCAGCATAACACCACAACAGACAGGATATTTGCTGTACAAGTGCACGACTGCGCACGGTCGTCAGCGAGTCAGATCCTATGCTTCATCGCTTCGTCAATTGCCACCAGCGACGTGAGATGAAGTCTGGATAGGTGATTGCGGTTTGCCTGGGTTTTGGGCATAGTGTGGGACTCCTGCCCGCACGAACGCCGAAACGCGAAGTCAGGTTGCGGAGAAAGAATCAAAGGAACGAAAATACGATGAAAATTGCGGCTGGTGCTTGTGTGCTTATAAGTTTGTGTGACCCCCGCGAAAAATTTTGGGGGCTGTTGGACGAAATCAATGCTGCCGGAGTTACCTTGCGCGGGATTGATCTGAACAGCTTTGACGAATTGCTGCGGATGCTGGCAAAAGGGGAAACAGGCATCTTCCCTGCGACCGTCTTTTTTCCGTTGCGTCGCATTGAGCGGATTTTATTGGACGAAGCCAACGGCTATTTGCCGGCGCTGCAAACCCAATTTGAAGAACGAACGGGAAAAAGTTTAGCGGCCTGGCTGAGCGGAGCGGAGTGAAAGCGACGCGCGCTTTCACTCACAAATACAGATTTGGCCGCTCTTAGCGGACAACGACAACGACTTCGTTCGGACGCACATAATTCAATTTCTTTTGTGCTTCCTGTGCAACGACCGTTTTGTTTTGTTGCAGGTTTTGCAGGCTTTGTAGCAAGACTTCAGTTTGTTGCTGTGTCATCTGCAACGTTTGCTGCGTGCGGTTATACGACGCCTGTGCCGCCCTTAACCCATCGCGTTCGCGGAAAATGGCCGCCGTTGCCAGCAACGCCATCGCCAGCAACACCATGCCAATCCAGGCATATTTCGGCAGCCGCAGGGCAATAGATGTGCGGGCGACAACTAATTGATTCGGGTAAGTTCTTGTCGTGGACGAATTGAGACCTTGTTTCAAGTGAACACCTCCAGTTGTGAGAAAATCCCCAGGATCAGGATGGCCTGAAGACGGTTGCTTTGCGTCAATTACTTCAATTAGGGAAGCGCGTAAAAATGCGCGTGAACACCGACCGACAACGCGACACTAACACGGGCAAAAATGTCTGTAAAGCCAATTTTTGCAATGGCATCAAGTAGGAAATCTCAAGTGAGACTTGAAATAGGGAGAGTGGGGCCGCCCTGGAATTAAGCGACTGTTTAAGCCGGGTACTGTATCTTGTGGTGGCTTCCGTTCATAGGCGGATATACTGTGGCCAAGTCGTAAGTTATCGCTGCCATTTATGATTAGCAAACAGACACAATCAAAAAAATAAAAAACGTCGGTTTTTTTCTTTGGCACCTGACTGTCTTGGCTACGAAGGGGTTTGAGGGAAGCTGGTTCCTTGATTTCGTGGGGCTTTTGCCTTTACGATATTTACCGTCTGTAACTTTTTTCTCCACAGATAGACTTTAACTTAACCGGCGCATGTTCGCCCGCTACTTTTGGAAAGATAGGAAGACTGCAAATGAAAAGAATCGCTACGTTGCTCATTTTAGGCAGCGCCACTGGAATGTTTGGTTTCTTGTCCCTGTCGGGGCAAGCCGCTGGGAATGGTGCTCCCGCAGGAGGCGCGGCCATTTATAATCAACATTGTGTTAAATGTCATGGTGCTGGTGGCAGGGGAGTGGAAAATTTTACGCCTGATTTAGCCAAAGTCACCAGTCGGGGTCACTGGCCCACAATTATCAAAGAAGGCAAAGGTACGATGCCAGGCTTTAAGGATTCACTGAAGCCTATGGAGGTCAATGCTGTGCTTTCGCATATTCGCTCTTTTGGTCAGAGTGGCAAGAAAAAGTAAACTGTCACTCCAAAAATTATTTTCCCGGTCAGCCACGAACTTCGTGGCTGATTCTTTTTCTGGGCTGGTTCGTGCGCCTGGCAAAACAAGCAGTGGTTTTTCGCGCGTTTCTCGTAGTAGTATGAGCGCGCTTCCCAGCACACGAGAAAACCCATGAAACCATTGACACGCTCCGCTTTCGTCGCACTCCTTTTCTTTATCATCATTACCGCCCTGTTTCGCTGGTCAGCTTCGTCAGCAGGCACGAATATCAGCCTGACGGCGATTGGCGCGCCGTACACACAAAATTTTGATGCCTTAGCTGCAACAGGCACCTCGGCCAACCTGCCGCCGGGCTGGAGCCTGAGCGAAACCGGCACCTCCGCCGATGAAAATTATCGCGCAAGCGATGGCGCGAGTAATGCGGGCGACACCTACAGCTTTGGCACGAACAGTGACCGCGCGCTCGGTACATTGCAAAGCAGTAGCCTGACGGCGACGATGGGCGCGTGTTTCACCAACAACACGGGCGCGCCGATCACAAGCGTGGTGATTTCCTTCACGGGCGAACAATGGCGACTTGGTGCCGCCGGGCGCGCGGATCGGTTGGATTTTCAGTACAGCCTGGACGCGACAAATCTGAAAACGGGCAGTTGGATGAACGTGGATGAACTCGATTTCGAGAGTCCTGTTACGACTGGCACCACGGGCGCGAAAAATGGCAATGACGCGGCCAATCGCACAAAGATCAGCGCCACCGTGACTGGGTTGAATCTTCCCACGGGTGCGACGTTCTTTCTTCGCTGGACAGATTTCAATGCGACAGGCGCGGATGATGGTTTGGCGATTGATGATTTTTCGCTGACGCCGAAGACGGGCGATGCACCGATTGCCGCGCCATCTCTCACGTCCATTAGTGCGATTCAAGGCACGGGCAGTGCCTCGCCGCTCGTTGGCAAAGTCGTCACGACGACGGGCATTGTGACGGGCATTAAAAGCAATGGTTTCTTTCTGCAATCCGCCACGCCAGACGACGATCCGAACACGTCAGAAGCTGTGTTCGTCTTCACCAGTTCCGCGCCGCCTGCTTCTGCCGCTGTCGGCAATGAAGTGCAAGTCCTCGGCACTGTCACCGAATTTCGCCCGTCGAGCGATCCCAACAGCCCGCCGATGACGGAGTTGGCGAATTCGCCGTTTGTTACGCTATTGTCCACTGGCCATGCCTTGCCTGCGGCAGTGACGATTACCGCCGCCGATACGAATCCCAGTGGCTCGCCCGAACAGTTGGAAAAATACGAAAGTATGCTTGTCCAAATCGCATCGCTTACTGCCGTGTCCCCCACGGGCGGATTTTTTGCAAGTGGCGGCGAAGCGGCGGCGACGGCGACTTCAAACGGAATGTTTTATGCCGTGATTACGGGTGTTGCGCGCCCGTTCCGCGAGCCGGGCGTTGAAGTGCCTTCCAACCTGCCCGCGATGATTCCGCGTTTTGACAGCAATCCCGAACGTCTGCGTGTGGACAGCGATCTGCTGATCGGCGCAGCTACGTTGGAAGTTACCTCCGGTGCAGTGCTGACTGATGTGAAAGGCATTCTGGATTACGGCACACGCACCTACACGATTTTGCCGCTGCCCGGCAATCAAACGCAGGCGAAAGTGCGCGGCAACCTCGACGCGCAAGCTGTCCCTGCGCCACAGCTAAATGAATTCACAATAGCCTCCGCCAATCTCGAACGCTTCTTTGACACGACGGACGATCCGAGAGGGAACGATGTCGTGCTGACGAGCGAAGCGTTTCAGCGACGCTTGAATAAGGCTTCGCTGGCGATTCGCAACGTGCTGCGCCTGCCCGATATTCTCGGCGTCGAAGAGATGGAAAACCTGGAGACGCTGCAAACACTAGCCGACAAAATTAACGCCGATGCCGTTGCTGCCGGGCGGGACGACCCGAAGTATGTTGCCTATCTTGAAGAAGGCAACGATCCCGGCGGCATTGATGTCGGCATTCTCGTCAAAACCACGCGCGTCAAAGTCGTGAGCGTATCGCAGGAAGGCAAAGACGCGACGTTTATGAATCCGAGCGGACAGGGCGAATTGCTCAACGACCGTCCGCCGCTCCTGATGCGTGCGGTCGTCAGTTCCGAGACGGGCGAAAGCTTTCCGATTACTGTCATTGTCAATCATCTGCGTTCGTTGCTGGGACTGGACGACCCGACAAGCGGCGCGCGCGTGCGCGAGAAGCGGCGCGCACAGGCGGAATTCCTGGCGCGCCTGATTCAGGCACGGCAACAGGCGAATCCGAATGAGCGCATTATTTCTGTTGGCGATTACAACGCTTATCAATTCAGCGATGGCTACGTGGACGTTATCGGCACGATCAAAGGCACGCCCGCACCTGCTGAGCAGGTTGTGCTGGCGAGCGCCGCGCTGGTGTCTCCCGCGCTGACGGATTTGATTGAACTGGTGCCGACTGAGCAACGCTATTCCTATTCTTTCGGCGGCAATGCGCAGGCAATAGATCACGAATTGGTCAACAGCTCGCTCCTAAATTATTTCAGCCGCCTTGCCTTCGCGCGTTACAATGCTGATTTTCCTGAAAGCTATCGCAACGACGACACGCGCCCCGAACGCCTTTCCGATCACGACGCCGCCGTAGCGTATTTCACCTTCGCCTCGCGCACCGATCACACGCGCCGCGATGGCAAACGCGAAACGCCTCCGCGCGTTGTAAAACCGCAGTGATGCGCTTGCCCGCGCGTTCTCTGTTCCCGTAGTAAATCGAAGCGTCAGTGTTGTGTCACTGGCGCTTCGCCTTCCTTGCCCCGACCTTGCGGCAACTGTATATTGGCTGCCGTCTCGTACTCCATTCGCCGGATTCAGCCGCAAGTTTTCTCAGACAGCCGAAGGCGATCATCGTGCGAGTGAGATACCAGCATCATTCGACGCGCACCGCGTGCAGGTGGAACAAACTATGAGCAAGGACTTGCAATACGATGTGTTCCTAAGCCACAACTCGAAAGACAAACCGCGCGTGCGGCAACTGGCGGAGCGATTACGCGATGCAGGGCTGCGAGTGTGGTTCGATGAATGGTGCATCCAGGTTGGCGACATCATCGCCTTCAAGGTGGATGAAGGGCTGGAACAATCGCGCGTGCTGTTATTGTGCCTCTCAGAAAATGCGCTCGGCTCTGGCTGGGTCACCCTGGAGCGCAGCACCGCCATCCATCGCGACCCCAGCAATGCAGGCCGCCGCTTCATCCCGCTGCTGCTGAGCGATTGCGAGATGCCGGACACGCTGCGGCGTTACAAATATGTAGATTGGCGGGAAGAGGCGGAGGCGGCATTTGGTGAATTGCTGGCCGCGTGCCGGGCGGAGGCGGAAGTGGTAACAGACGTGTCGAAACCGCAACCCGAAAAGCCATCGCGATTGCAACGAATCCCCAAGCCGAAGCCGAAGAAGGAATCCGCACAGCCGAAGCCCAAGCCGAAAAGAGAACAGCCGCCGGAGCAAGCCGTGCCTCTGGCCGTGCTTGAACGTAAGCTCACGGGGCACAAGGACTGGGTCACCAGTCTGGCCGTCAGCCCGGATGGAACCTGGGCGGCGTCGGGGTCGGAAGACAAAACGATCAAGATTTGGGATCTGGAAACCGGCCAGTGCCGGGCGACGCTGAAAGGACATGGGGATCGTGTGATGTCCGTCGCGATTACGCCGGATGGGAAGCGGATTCTGTCGGCGTCGTTCGACAAGACCGTTCGAGTTTGGGATGCAGGATCGGGGCGGGAAGTGGCGAAGCTGAAGGGCCATACAGGCGAGGTCTGGTCTGTGGTCGCGTTGCACGACAACGCCCACGCGCTTTCGGGCGGATGGGACAAAACGCTCCGGCTGTGGAAGTTGGCTTCGGGCAAGTGCCTGAAGCCGATCAAGTGCGGGGCGGATGGCGCAGACGACGTGTTCAGCAGCGCGGTCAACCCGGCGGGAACTCGAGCGTTGTCGGGGCATCGCGACGGGCGGGTCCGTCTCTGGAACCTCGAAACGGGTGAGTGCTTGGCGACGCTGAAGGGCCATTCTGACATCGTGAAATCCGTCCAGATCGCACCGGACGGACGGTTTGCCGTTTCGGGGGCGAACGACAAGACCGTCAAGATATGGGAACTGGAAGCGGGAACCTGTGTCGGGACGCTGGAGGGCCATCAGAACAGGGTGCATTCAGTCGCCATCTCCCCCGACTGCACCTTGATCGCTTCCACGGGGTTCGTTGATTACACGGTTCGGCTCTGGGATTGGAAATCAGGGGCGTGTTTGCAGGTGATTGACAAGAGCGACGACTATTGGCGGACTGTCTCAGTCGCTTTCAGTCCCCAAGCGGAGCGTCTGGTGATTGGCTCATCAAATCCTTCAACCATCTACGTATACCGGCTAATAGGCGTCATCGCCGCTCCGACTGCCGAACCCACGCGCCGTTACGTCAACGCCAAGGTCGTATTGCTCGGCGAAGGTACAGTGGGCAAGACCTCACTCGCGCATCGCTTGATCGAAGACAAATACGTCATCAAAGATCGCACGCACGGCATGAACGTTTGGCCGCTGGATTTGCCGTTGCCGCCCGATACCACGCTCGAACGCGAGGCGTTGCTGTGGGACTTGGCCGGGCAGGAAGATTACCGTCTCATCCATCAACTCTTCCTGGATGAAACCGCGTTGGCGCTGCTACTCATCAATCCGCAAAAAGAGAATCCGTTTGCCGAGGCGGGCGATTGGTTGAAGGCGTTGAAGACCGCCGCCAACAATCAGGACTCAAAACGGGAGGCTGCGCGTTTGGCGATCTTCTCGCAGGTGGATGTCGGCGAACCAAAGCTGGGCACAACCAAGCTGGATCGTTTTTGCAAAGATCACGGCCTCGATGATTGGTTGGTCACCAGCGCCAAGAACGGTCGCAATTGTTCAGACCAGGAAAACAACGGCGTGCCTTCCAAGCTGAAACAACTCATTGCCGCCAGCATCCCGTGGGACAAACTGCCGTGGACGAGTACGCCGCGTATGCTGGCTGAACTCAAGACCGCTGTGATGACGATGCGCGACGAGCGCGACATACGGCTGTTGCGCTTTGCTGAATTGGCGCAGCGGTTGGAGCAGGCGTTACCGAACGAAAGGTTTGGCGAAGCGGATGTGCGCACGGCGGTGACGTTGCTGGCGAATCACGGGCTGGCGCGTCCGTTGAAGTTCGGCGATCTGGTGTTGCTGCAACCTGAACTGCTGAACGGGTACGCCGGAGCGATCATCCGCGCCGCGCGTGCGCACACCGACGAGATCGGCTGTGTGTTGGAGGCCGATATTTACCGGGCGGATTTCGATTTCACCGGCGTCGAAAGGCTGCGGCATCGCCCGGATGAAGAGTTGTTGTTGCGCGGGCTGGTGCAAACCTTCCTCGATCATTCGCTTTGCATCGCCGAAGACACGCCGCAGGGGAGGCACCTCGTCTTCCCTTCGCAATACCGGCGCGAACAAGACCTGCCGCGCGATCCCGACATCTTCGTGTCGTACACCTTCAGCGGCGAGTGGCAAACGGTGTGGACGACGCTGGTCGTGCGGCTGTGGTACAGCCAGGAATTCGCGCACCGCGAACTGTGGCGCAACGCGGCGGAATTCGCCTCCGGCAAAGGCCACACGCTGGGCTTGAAGATTGACAACCAACAGGGCGAAGGCACGGCGACAATCCGCCTGTACTTTGACGTGCAGGTGCCCGACGAACTGAAGGCGATCTTCATCGAATACGTCCACCGCCATCTCGCCCGCTACGGCTGCGAAGTCACGCGCGACCGCCGCTACGTGTGCCCCGACTGCGGTAAGCCGGTGAAAGACCTCGACGCAGTGCGCAAGCGGATTGCTGACAGGAAAGACTTCATCTATTGCCAGGGCTGCGACGAGAAAGTGCCGCTGCAGGATTTTATCGAACAGCGGTTGAAGAGTGATCCGGTGGCGCGAAAGATTCTGGCAATGGACGCGACGGCGACGCGCGGGTTGGATGCGCAGGCGCTCGAACAAATCCTGATCGGCCACATGATGGCCATCGCCGGCGAGGCCAACCAAATCTTCCGGCTCGTGGCGCTGACTGAATACGGCATTGACGGCGAGATTGAGTTCAAAGGCAACGACGGCAAACCGAGTGGCCAGAGCATCCACATCCAACTCAAGAACGACAATGCTTATCGGCGCACGCGGCTGAAAGATGGTCGCGAGGTGTTCGACGTGCTGGACGAACGCCAGTTTGAATACTGGCTCAACCAGCCGGTGGATGTGTACCTCGTTATTCGCCAGACGGATGAAGTGAGCGGCAGGCAGACGATCCGCTGGATGAATGTGACGCGCTACCTCAAGAACCGCAAGGACAAACAGAGCCGCCAGATCATTTTCACGGGCGAGAAGTTGGATATGGAAGCGGTATGGAAAGTGCGCGATCAGTTTTTCCCACCGAGCAAGCAGCGGCAAAAATAGATGACCGCTGCATTTGTCTTTCCCTCTCACTTCGGTACACTGGTCAAAGAGGACACCAACGACTATGACCGAATATCTCTTCACCCTGCCAACGACCACTGCCTATAGCCTCGCGCTGCTGGGTACAGGTTTTCTTTTCGGCTTGAAACACGCGCTGGATGCCGATCATCTGGCGGCTGTTTCGACGATTGTGAGCGAGCGTAAAAGCTGGCTCAGTTCTTCGCTGATTGGCGGTTTGTGGGGACTGGGACATACGGCTTCGCTGTTGCTGGCGGGCGTGGTTGTGTTGTTCCTGAAAATCCCGATTAGCGAACAGGTCGAACGAACGCTGGAAATGGGCGTGGGCGTAATGCTCATCGGTCTCGGAATGAATGCGCTGGTGAAACTGGCGCGCGGCGGCAAGCTGCATTTGCACAAACACGAACACGGCGGGCATCAACACGTTCATCCGCATTTGCACGACGCGGCGACAGCGGCGGCGCATCCTGCGCACGACACCTCGCATCACGGTTACAAGATCGGGCAGCGGCCTTACTGGATTGGGATGCTGCACGGACTGGCGGGCAGCGCGGCATTGATGTTGTTGGTGCTTTCGACGATTCAATCCGCCGGACTAGGGTTTTTGTATATCGCGGTTTTCGGCATTGGTTCGGTGGGCGGAATGATGCTGATGAGTACGCTGCTGAGTTTGCCTTTTCATTTGACGGCGACACGCTTTACGCAATTGAATTGGTTGGCGCGCGTGGCGGCGGGGTTGTTTAGCGTGGGGTTTGGTGCGGTGATGATTTGGGAAAAGGGGAAAGAATGGTGGGCCTGAAGCGTCACATCCGGTCGGGATCAAGATCGAAATTTTCTACCATATACTCGTAATACTCTCCTTCCATCAAAAACGTCAGAAAGATTTCATGCACCAGATGAATCAGCTTGCGCGCGGCGTATTCGTCGTCGCCATCCAACACCTGTGCCGTGAGCGACACGTTACCGCCGCGTCGAGCCGATAAAATTTGCACTTTGTTCGGATCAATACGCCGATGTTCCGGCAGTTCCGACGTGCAACGTGCGTTGATGAACTCCTGCAAATCTTGATACATCTCCGTCGCTACATTCGGCAATACCTGCGCAAATCGTAGCGTGTTTTGCTGTGGCGCAAAGACCAGCTCAAACACGCGGTCGCGGTGCCAGAGCAGGCGAAAGATGGCTTTGGTGTTGCGAATGTCCTGACTGAAACCACGGAACACGCCGCGTTCGGCATAGCTTTGTAAAGCATCTGCCACAATAGCCAAACGCGCGCGCGTTCCGGTGGGGGAGATGGAAAGGGCTGCTTGTTTCAATGCGCAAACGCTCCTACGCCGGGTTCAGGATTGAGCGCCACGCCGGGCGGATAATGCTTGGCCGATGTGAATTCTTTCAGCGCCTGCACGTTGATGACAGTCGAAAGACTTTCTTTCGCGGCGGCCTGATAGCTGCGCTTCAAAGCCTCGCGCAATTGTTCCGCCGTTTGCACGTATTCGCCACGCGCGCCTAACCCTTCGGCCAGTTTGTCGTAGCGCAGATTTTCCTGGAATAGATACATCTGCATCGAACGCGCCGAACCTGCCGCGCTCGGCCACATGCCCCACGAATTGTTGTTGTAAATCAGCGTGATCGTCGGAATTTTGAATTTTACTGCCGTGTCCAATTCGAACAAGCTGTACGCCGCGCCCGCATCGCTCGTGATGCAGAGCGTCGGCGCGCCTTTGTACGCCGCCTGCGGGCCGACGCCGCGTTGCACGGCTGCACCGGCACCAATCATCATCGCCATATCCGGGCCAATCGCGCCGTATTGATAGGCACAGACGACCGTTTGCGCAGGGCGAAATGCACGCAGCCAGCGACCGGCATACAGGCCGCTTGTCCAACCGCCGGAGCCGGTGACGGTTTGTTTCGGATCAAGGCTGCCTTTGTACAAAAAGTCGTGTACTTCTTTTGCCATCACGGCTGGATGAATAGTGTTCGTTTCCTGACTGTACTTCACGCCTAGCGCGTAGGTGTCAAGATGTTGTTTTTCAAATGTCGCCTTTGCACTGGCGAGTTCGCTGACCCACGCATCGCGTTTCTTCGCGGGCAGTTTGTTGGCGAGCGATTCGAGGAACATCTTCTCGTCGCTGACGATGCCGAGATCAAGCGGCCAGTTGCGGCCTAAATCTTCCTGCACCGGATGCACACGAATGGATTTGATGTCGGGATTGAAACGATATTCGCCCGGACTCGGCATGCAGTATTGGCCGACAAAAACCACTACATCCGCACTCATCAACGCTTCGGGCGACATACTGGCCGATAGGCGATGATCGTCAGGAAAGATGCCGCGCGATGGGCCGGAACCGACGACGGCGATGTCGTGTTTGTCCGTAATGGCTTTCAGCAAGTCCCACGCTTTGCGATTGAACACGCCTTGTCCGGCGATCAGCACGGGACGTTCGGCTTTGACGATCATATCGGCTGCCCGTTCGACTTCTTTCGGCGACGGGCAGGCGCGCGATTCGCTGCGGTATTTGGCTTTGCTGTAAAAGTCGGTGAGCTTGGAGGATTCGGTGAACCGTGCCCGCGCCGTTTCTGCCGGAAAGTCGAGATGCACCGGGCCGGGGATGCCGGATTTCAGTTGACGGAAGGCATACGCACCGTATTCATACACGCGATTCGGCGCGATGATGCGTTTGCCGTATTTCTTCAATCCTTCGGTGGTCGGCTGTTGATACGAGATTTGAATGAACTGCTCGCGGTCTTCGCCGGAGAGTTGCATATTGCTCGCGAGTACGAGCAACGGCGTGCGCGCCGCATTCGCCGCCGCGATGTTCATAATCATATGTGTGAAACCGGGGCCTTCCGTGCCCGAAGTCGCCGTCACTTCGCCCGTCACGCGCGAGAAGCCGTCCGCCGCCGCGCACATCGCACCTTCCGTGCGTCCGCCGTAAGCTGGCACGCCCGCTGCTGCAATCGCATTGATGACCGTATAATTGCCAGGACAACAGAATAGCGCCGCGAGTTCTTCTTCCTTGCACAGTTTGGCAAAGACTTCTGCGCCCGTCATTCCTTTACCCTCGAACGAGCCGGGCGCGGCAGCTTCGGCCAGCGCTGCGGGAATCTCTTTGGGAATGCGAATGGATTGGATTTCGGGTACGGCGTTGGCGAGCACGTTGGTGGTGCTGCCAACGGCAGCGACGACGGCGGCAGAGTTAGTCAGAAATTTACGGCGGGTTTTGTCGGGTTGCGGGTGCTTGGATTTCTTCATTTTTCCTCCTGCAATTTGGGGCGATGGGCTTCCGGCCACAGGCTGCGAATAAAGTTGACGAGGTGCCAGAGGTCTTCGGTTTTCTGAATCTGATTTTTGTACGGCGGCATGCTGATGCCTGCACCATCACGAATGCTGCGAAAGATTTCACCTTCGCTCGTACCGCTTCTCCAGAGCTTGGGTTCGGTCAGGTCGGTGGCGTCGGCGATCACGTCTACTTGCGCTTTGCCATCATTGCCGTGACAGCCTGTGCAATCGTTCAGAAACAGAATGCGCCCGCGCGTAATCGAAGCTTTGGTAAAAGGCAGCGGGCTTTTTAGTTTTTGCGCGTCTTCGCGCGTGAGCGTTTGCCGGGAAATCGGCACGGCCAGCACACTAATGCCGAACAGAAGGCTAACGACCGCCAAGCGCATCTTTCGTCGCGTTCTCATCAACTTCTCCGCATTGGTTCAGGAACTTGGGATTTGAAATTTGAGATGGGAGATTTGAAATTGGAATACGAACGCCTTGTTCTCAAATCTCCAATTTCAAATCTCCCATCCTTCGCTACTTGCTGGCGACGGCTTTCGGCGCTTCGTTCTTCACGATGTAATCCATCCAGCCGATCATCATTTCGTCGTAGGTGGGTTCGCCGTACCGCACGATCTTGGTCGGATCAGGATTGAATTTATTGCGCGGCGAATTATCAAAGTAACTCGTCACCATAATGCGCGTGCCTTTGGGCAGGGTTTTCTGTTCTTTGAAGTAATAGACCGTCTGCCACGAGAAATCGTAGTTGGGAATATTCAGCAGGATTTCCGTTTTGCCGTCGGGATAGATCGCCTTGTACTCAACCGCTTTCCCGCGCAGGTGCAGGTGTGGCATCAGGTTGACAAGTTCTATGTCGCTGTTTGCTGTCCAGCACGCCGTCACACGATGATTGTCGGCACCCGCCGGAATCAAAAAAGCATTGTTGGAGATGCCCATCGTGTGCACCAGTTTTTTCGGCTCGGTCTTAGCGAAAATCAAGCCAATGCTGGAACGATCATTTTGCACGCTGCCAGCAGCTTTGGAATAGTGCATCTGGAACATGATCTTGGAACCAGCAGGAACTTTTTTGACTGTGCCGGGTTCCCAAACCGCTTGATTCATTCCTGGCGCATAGCCGCAGAGCAATTGCCCGTTTTCCATTTCTGAGCCACGATCCGCGCGTCCCAGACGCCCGCCTTTTGGATCGTTGCAGCCGTCGTCACAGACGGGCGCATCCTGTTTGGTGCGTACCAGAAATCCTTCGCGGTAAACGGGCGATTCTTTTTCCATCTTGGCGCGCAGGGCGGCGAGTTCTTCTTTGCTCAGATTCGGGCGCGGACGCGGCGCGGCGTTTTCTGCCGGAGGCCGAATGAAGGCGATGATGTGATGCACGATTTTGCGATTGCCGGGCCGGGCTTCGGCCATTTGCACATACACGTCCTGCTTGAAGCCGGGATCAACTTCGAAGTACTGATATTCGTCCGGGCCGCTGGCTTCGAGCGTGAATTCCTTCGGCATCGGGATAATCATATCCGGTTTGCCAATCGCCCAGCCTTCGGTGAATTTGGGCATCGGCGGCAAGTCTTTCGCCTCGCCTTCTTTTGCGCCTTGATCCACCCAAGCTTTGACGGTTTCGACTTCGTCATCGGTTAGGCGGCGATCATTCGCCCACGTGCCGAAATGCGGATCGGCATGCCATGGCGGCATCGTTTTCTGCGAGACTTTCTCGCGGATCGAACGCGCCCACGGACGCACATCTTTGTACGTCAATGTCGAGAATGGCGCGCCTTCGCCAGGGCGGTGACATTCCGCGCATTTGGCATTGAAGATTGGGGCGATGTTTTTCGTGAAAGTGATGGTTTTGGCGGGCGCATTACTTGCGCTCGTGCTTTGCTGCCACCAGCAGATGCCTGTAATGGCGACGACGAGGAGAAGGATGAGCGTGCGTTTCATAGCTCTGCAATTGCCTCCAGATAGGAAAGGACGAATGTCCGGTTGATGGTTTGACAAACTCAAAAAATGAAGACGCAGACGAACGACAAAACAATGAAACGAGAGAAAATTTCCACAAGACCACTGCGGAAATCTTCGCGGGAAGAGGAAAAAATCCCCGCCAAATGTGAAATTGTCACCGACAAAGAATGTGTGCCGGGGACAAAAACGATAAGAGCAACTGGTGTGCCTAAAAGGCGCACGAAGGCATTCACATCGGTGTGTAAGGGCACTTTGCTCCCGGACAAATACTTTGGTTGTGTAATTTTGGCTTTACGCTATACTGGCCGACTATTTTTCGGAAAGTGGTAGTATACTGCGTTATATGGCAACTGGTAGATTAGAGATTACACCTCTCGGCGGATTAGGATTTTTTGGGATGAACATGACCGTGTTTCGCTATGACGGTCAGATGATAATCGTAGATTGCGGGATGATGTTTCCCGATGAAGACCTGCTGGGCGTAGACATCGCCATTCCCGATTTCAGCCTACATTGAAGCCGTGACGAAATCACCGCAATTGTATTGACCCACGCGCACGAGGATCATATCGGTGCGCTACCGTTTTGTTGCAGATGGTGAATGTGCCGGTTTATGGCACGCGCTTCACGTTTGGGCTGGTCGAAAACAAGTTGCAGGAATTCGGCCTCATCGAACAAAACCGAGCTCATTGAAGTTGCGCCACGCGAAAGTTTCCGGTCGGCGATTTCGGCGTTGAATTTATCGGCGTCTCGCATTCGCTAGTGGATTGCGTAGCGCTAGCGATCACGACGCCTGGGTGTGCGATTCGCACTGGCGATTTCAAAGTGGACGAATCGCCTGTCGTCGGCCCGGCAATTGATTTGCAGCGGCTGACGGAAATCGGCGACAAAGGCGTGTTGGCGTTGCTGGCGGATTCGACGAATGTCGAGCGCGATGGGCGCACAGGTTCGAGCGCGCGGTGATTCGGATTGCAAAAAATCTTTGACGAAGCGGATGGGCGCGCGTTATTGTTTCGTGTTTTGCCACAAGGCATTCACCGGCTGCAAAATCATTGCGATTTGGCGGCGCAATATTGCACTCGCGTTGGTTGGGCGCAGTATGGTGCGCAATTTTGAGACGGCGCAGCGGCTGGCAATTATTTGGACGTGCCGCACGGCTTGCTCATCACGCCTGCCGAGGCAAAGAAGTTGCCGCAGGATCAGGTTTGCTTGCTGGTTACGGGGTCACAGGGCGAGCCGATGTCGGCGCTCATGATGGCGGTGGATCAGCATAAAGATGCGAGCGTTATCGCCAACGATACGGTCATTATTTCGGCGCGCCAGATTCCGGGCAATGAACGCGCGATTTCGCGGATGATGAACCATATGTTCAAGAAGGACGCGACCGTGATTGACAGCAGCATTGCGCGCATTCGTTTCCACGGACGCGCAAGGTGATTTGAAAATTATGTACGATGCCGTCCGCCCGAAATATCTCATCCCGATTCACGGCGAAACCGCGACAGCTTTATCGCCACGCCGCTGCTGGAAAATCCTGGGGCCACAGCAAAGACCGCATTATTCTTGCCGAGAGCGGCGACGTGATTGAACTGGACGAATTTGGCGGTCGCATCAACGAGAAAATCCATGTGGGCCGCGTACTGATTGACGATTCGCGCTCAGGTCTATTGACGACATGGTTATTCACCGTAAGCATCTGGCCTATGATGGCGTAGTGCTGCCGATTGTCGCGATCAACAAATCTCCGGCGAGATGGAAGCCGCGCCCGAAGTCGTGCAACGCGGCCTCGCCATCGTGGACGAAAATAACGGCTTCCTGCAAAAAGCGCGCGTCATCGTCGGCGAAACGATTGAAAAAGCGTCGCACGAAGAGCGCGTAGATTGGACCGTTATCAAAGAGAAAATCCGCCTGGATTTGAAACGCTACATCCAAAAAGAAATTGGTCGCCGCCCGATGATTATCCCGGTGGTCTTGGAAGTTTGATCATTAGGTGGCGGAAGCCCGCCTGTGAAGGAGGACGTAGGCTGTAAAGGCACCCTCCTTTACAGGCGGGCTTCTGCCGTCGCTTAACTTGGAGTTACCACCGACTACCGCAGCTCAGCCGCAATCAATTTCCCTAACTCACGAACCGCATTTGGAATATAACTCGACTTTAGTGTAATCAAACTCAGTTGCCGGTGCAGCTTGCGGCCTTCAACGCGCATTAGGCGGACTTTCTTGTCGGCAGCCTCGTTGCCGATAGCGTGGACGGGCAGGACAGACGCGCCGAGTCCTGCACCAATCAGGCTTTTGATAGCTTCGATGTTTTCCATCACCATCGTAACTTGCGGTTGGACGCCGAGTTCGGCAAAGAAGTTATCAATCAATTGCCGCATGACCGTCTTGCGTTCGTAAAGGATAAAGCGCAGTTGGCGCAGATCATGCGCACGCAACACTCGCTTTTGCGCCAGCGGATGCCGGGCGGGGAGCGCGATTTGCAACTCTTCGGCGCAGAGCGGCTCGGCCTGCAAATTGGTTTCTTCGACGGGCAGCATTACCAATCCTAAATCCAGCCGATGTGCGGCAACTTCCCGGCGAATCACTTCGCTGATTTCCGAAACGACGATCAACTCTACGTCGGGATAGCGCGTCTGGTAGGCTTCGAGGACGTGCGGCAATTGATAAATCAACGTTGTCGCGCCGCTGCCGAAACGCACTTTGCCTTTGCTGAGTCCGGTCAACTCCTGAATGGACATCTCGGCGTTCTTCACGTCCTGAAAAATCCGTTCGCAATGTTCGCGCAACAACTGTCCGGCCTGCGTCGGAATCACCTGTTTGCCGACGCGCATAAACAACGGACAGCCGAGTTCGTCTTCGAGCTGTTTGATGTGCTGGCTGATGGTGGATTGCGAGAGGTGCAACTGGCGGCTGGCGTGCGTGAAACCGCCTGCCTGCACGGCGGAATGAAAGACTTTGAGTTGATGTAAGTCCATCGGCGAGGGCCTCCTGATCTATCGGATTTGCCGATCAATTCCTTCGAGATTATGAATTTTACAGAAGGGTGGCACGGCTGTAAATCCGCTTCCTTGACTTACTCATAGACAAGTCGAAATCCGTAGAAAAGGGAACACACCAATCCTTTCACACTACTTGCTGGCAGCGGTTCATCGAACCACCACCATTCATCATTTTGGCTTTGCGGCGGGACGGCTTGGGCGTTAGCTCAGTTTTGAGGGTACAGCAAACATCTTGTTTGCCACTGGCGGTGCTACTCTCAGCGGAGCGGTAAACAGGATGTTTGCCGTGCAATGAACGCCTTCTGCTTGTGCGGTATGACAAGCGTTTTTTCATTACCTCAGGAGGTTCCCCATGATTCTTCGCCACGCGCAGCGGACGGGGCATAGTTCAGGTAGTTGTGCTCCTCCTTTCACTCGCAGCTTTCGTCAGCGCACAGGATTATCGCGCTAAAGTGCAGGGCGTCGTCACCGATGCCAGCAGCGCGGCGGTTGCCAATGCCAAAGTCATTTTGAAAAACGACGGCACTGGCGTCGAAGTCACCCGGCAAACCAATGCCGAAGGCCGCTACATTTTTGATTTCGTCGAATCGGGCATTTACACGGTGCTGGTTGAAGCCAATGGCTTCAAACGGTTCGAGCAACGCGGTTTCACGGTGCAAAATCGCGGCGACATCACAGTAGACGCGCATCTGGAAACCGGCGCGGTCAATGAATCCGTCACCATCGTAGATTCGCCCGTCGCCGTGCAATTCAATTCGTCCAGCGACACGACGACGATTAGCAACGAGATTGTCAATCAGATTCCGTTGCGCGGACGTAACCCGTACAACGTGATCGCGCTTGACCCGACCATTAACGGCGGCGAAAACGCGAATGGCGAAAACCGTCCTTATCATCACGCCTATGCGAATGAGTTTGACGCGGGCGGCGGCACGACGCGCGCCAACGATATCCAGCTTGATGGCGTGGCGCTGACTTCGAGCTACAAAACTTCCTACACGCCTTCCATCGAAGCTGTGCAGGAAGTCTCGTTTCAAAAGAATGCCGTGGATTCCGAGTACGGTTACAGCGCGGTGGCGTGGTCCGTTGAATATGAAATCGGGCACGAACAAGTTTCACGGTTCGGGCTATTACTACGACCGCAACCCGATCTTTAACGCCTTTGGCGACCTGACGATTCCGCGCACGGCAGGCGCGGACGAAACTATTTTTCGCGGCACGAACTGAAAATGTATGGCGGCACGGTGGGCGGCCCCATCGTGAAAAACAAATTATTCTTCTTCACTTCGTGGGAACAGTGGTTCGATCATCGTCCGATCACGGTGAAGCTCACGGTGCCGACGGCGCTAGAGCGCAAAGGCGATTTCAGCCAATCGCGCATCGGCAGCTACGCTGTTTGTGCGACAGGTACGACTTGCGCGCGTCCGGTTTACGATCCCTTCACTTCCACCGGCAGCAGCGGCGTGCGCCGGCCTTTGCGGGCAACATCATTCCGATAAATCGCTTCGATGCGACCTGCGCGACTGCTGGCCGAAGCGCCTTTGCCCAACTTGTCGGGCAATGATTTAAACTGGCAAGGCACGAAGACGGAAACGTAGGCTATTACAACGTCTCGAACCGTGTGGATTGGAGCGCCAGCGAAAGCTGAAGGCGTTTGTCCGCTACGGCTACTTCAACGCCAGCTGTCGAAGCCCCGCAGACAACGCGGCGGGCAAACTGTTTCCGGCGGCAGGCAGCCATCGTCACGGCTTGAGCATCGCGGCGGATACGGTGTACACGATCTCTGCGTCCAAAGTGCTGAACCTCCGCGCGAATTACCAGAAACTGATTGACGAGTTCGCCGCCGACGATTACGTGCTCGGCAAAACGGGCATTGAGGCTTTATGGCCGAGCAATCCGTGGTATTCGTCCATCTTCACGCGCGATTTGATTTATTACCCGGCGATCAATGTGCTGACCGGCACGACGACCAATCAAATCGGACGCCCCGGCAGCAGCGAATATTGGCAACGCCCGCAAGGCTGGGGCGGCTCGGCGCGCATGAACTGGTACGCGGGCAATCACGGCATCAAATTTGGTGGCGAACTGCGCGTAGACAAAGGTAAGGGCGCGCGCTTCATTCCGATTAGCCTGAATTTCCGCGCGAATAACACGGCGAGCCAGAACACCAGCGCCAACATCAACACTTCGGGCAACGAATGGGCGACGATGCTGTTAGGCGTGCTTGATGCCAATACCAACGCGCAACGCATCCCGGTGCAGGAAGTCGTGACCAAAGGCTATTCGACGTATTTCCAGGACGATTACAAAGTGAACTCGCGGCTGACGCTCAATCTGGGCATTCGCTGGGAATATGAACCCGGCCCGGTGGATCGTCAGAACCGGTTGTCGCAACGGCTCGACCTGACGAATCCGATTCCTGAATTTCAGGCAACGCCGCCCGCGATGCCTGCTTCGGTGTTGAGTTTGCTGGCGACGAAAAGTTACAAACCGATTTACAACGGCGCGTGGATTTTTACTGACGCGAACAATCGCAATGCGTGGGCGCGGCAAGCGACCAATTTCCTGCCACGTCTCGGCGGTGCGTTCAAGCTCGACAGCAAATCGGTGTTGCGCTTTGGCTGGTCGCGTTATATGTCGCCTTCGTCAGCGATTCGTGATCCGCTCGGCAGCTTCGTGACGCAATACGCCGGTTATTCGACCAACACGGCGGCGCAGGCTTTACAGAGCATTGGCGCGAATACCGGGCTTCCGGCAGCGTTGCTTTCCAATCCGTTCCCGACCGCGTCGTATACCGCGAACGGTGTGTTGATTCCCGCGAATCCGTTGCAACAACCGACGGAAAAATCGCTGGGGCGTTACACCAATCTGGGCAATACGATCACGCTCGACCAATTTGAATTGAAGCCGCAAAACAACGACCGCTACTCGTTGTCCTATCAACGCGACATCTGGAAGCGCATCATCGTGAGCTTTGATTACTTTTTCAATAACGGTACGAACGTGCCGATCAACATTGATCTGAATCAAGCCGATCCGAGTTTCACCTACGAACAACCGCGTTCGGTGACGAATGCGTCGGTGGCGAATCCGTTCCGCAATTACCTCACGCCGAGTGTTTTCCCCGGCACGTTGCGCAATGGCGCGGCGACGGTTACGGTAGCCTCGTTGCTGCGGCCCTATCCACAATACGGCGCGATCAACCAAAACAACACAGCGCTGCGCAAGCTGCACGTGCAGTCGTACAAATTCCAGGCGCAACGCCCCTTCGCGCAAGGCTTCACGATGTTGGTGAATTACGCTTACCAACGCGAAGAGCAAACGGAATTTTTCGACGACATTGCCCAGTTCAAGCAGGATTTGACCTGGCGTCCGTTGCCGATTGCGCGGCATCGCTTTAACCACGCGATTACGTGGCAGTTACCCGTTGGTAGAGGTCAATGGTTGCTCAAGAATGCGCCAAAGGCGGTGGATATGGCCGTCGGCGGCTGGCAACTGACGACCACCAATCGTTGGTATTCGGGTCGCCAGTTGGTTTTCTCGCAAAACCTGATCGTGAGCGGCAATCCGCATCTGGACAGCCGTACCCTGGGATCGGGCGGCGCGTGGTTCGACAAGTCGGTCTTTGCGGCCTTGCCCACGGGGACAAGCAGCGATCCGGCCAGCTCCAAACGCACCAATCCGTGGACGTATGACAACGTGTTCGGCCCCGGCACCAGCCAGGTAGACGCGACGCTCAGCAAAGCCTTCCGCATTCACGAAGGCTATAAGTTCGAGTTCCGCGTCGAAGCCTACAACTTGGCGAATCACATCAACTGGGACAATCCCAGCACTGATTTCAACAATGCGAACTTCGGCAAAGTCGTCAGCAAACGTCCGGGGTACATCGGACGTGAGATTCAGTATGGCTTCAAGTTGACGTTCTAATTACAGACAGCGGGCTTTCGTTGGTTGACAGGTTTTGGCTGACGAAGGCCCGTTTTCTCTGGGCAGGAAAATTTATGAAACCCCGCTTCGTGTTGGCTGCCTGCTTCCTCGCAGCTTTTCTTTTTACCACCTGGCAAGTCCTCGCGCATCGTCGCAGTGATGATAAAGGCTATATCCTCGAACGTGATGCCGAAATTGCCAAATCGGAGCCCGGCCCGCATAAAGGCGGCGGGCAATCGGTGGGCTACACGTTTTTTCAGAAGGCCGATGGCTTCAAATTTGAATTTAAAAAGCGCGTGCTGAAACCGGGCGCGGCGATTGGCTATCACTTGCAGGAAATTGACGAGGTATATTACATCCTCGGCGGCAGCGGCGTGATGCAGATGAATGGCAAAGAATTCCCTGTGAAACCCGGCGATGCGATTCTCACCCGTCCGGGCAGTTCGCACGGACTGAAGCAAACAGGCAACGAAGATTTGACGCTGATGATTGCCTATGAAAAACACGGCAAATGAAAATTTTATGAACCCCTCTTACCTTTTTCGACTACGCGGTGTTGCCGCGCTCGTGTTCGGTTTGTGTTTGCTGACCTCATTGGCTTTTAGCCAAACCGCTGGCGGCTGGCAACAATTACCTACGTTGCTGGCGCGGATCAAAGCCCCAAGTTTCCCGAATCGGGATTTCAAGATTACAGATTATGGCGCAGTCGCCGATGCCGACAGCACCGAAGCGATTCGCAAGGCAATTGAGGCGTGCAGTAAAGCCCAAGGCGGGCGCGTCGTCGTGCCGCCGGGCGTCTGGCTGACGGGCGCGATTCATCTCAAGAGCAACGTCAATCTGCACGTCAGCGCAGGCGCGACGCTGAAGTTTATTCCCGACCCGGCGAAGTATTTGCCCGTTGTTTTTACACGCTGGGAAGGCGTCGAGTTGATGAATTACTCGCCGCTGATTTATGCCTTCGAGCAGGAAAACATCGCCATCACTGGTACTGGCACACTCGATGGTTCGGCTAGCGTAGAAAACTGGTGGGGCTGGAATCGCCGTGTGCAGGGACAACCCGCCAAACAGGTTGCCGCACGCAATCGCTTGAGCGAACAAGGCGACAAAGGCGTGCCGGTGGTTGAACGTGTGTATGGCGAAGGATCGTACCTACGGCCCAATTTCATTCAGCCCTATCGTTCGCGCAACATCCTGATTGAAGGCGTGACGATCATCAATTCGCCGATGTGGGAGATTCATCCCGCGCTCTGCACCAACGTCACCGTGCGCGGCGTCAAAATCAACAGTCATGGCCCGAACAACGACGGCTGCGACCCGGAATCGTGCAAAGACGTCTTGATCGAAGATTGCATCTTTGACACTGGCGACGATTGCATCGCGATTAAATCAGGCCGCGACAACGATGGCCGTCGCGTTGGCGTCCCGTCGGAAAACATTATCGTGCGCAATTCGACGATGAAAGACGGACACGGCGGTGTCGTGATGGGCAGCGAAATTTCCGGCGGCGTGCGCAACGTTTTCGTCGAAAACTGCAAAATGGACAGCCCGCATCTGGATCGCGCCTTACGATTCAAATCAAACGCGCGACGCGGCGGTGTGATTGAGAACGTGTTTATGCGCAACGTCGAAGTTGGGCAGGTCGCCGAAGCGATTTTGACGGTGGATTTCCTCTACGAAACCGGCCCCAATGGCCCTCATAAGCCGGTCGTGCGTAACGTGCAAATTGAAAACGTAACCAGTGCCAGCAGCCCGCGCGTGATGTGGATTGCTGGATTCGCAGGTGCCACGATTGATGATATTCGCTTCCTGAATTGCACCTTTCGCGGCGTTGAGAGCACTGAGCAAATTCAACATGCCGGTTCGATTTCCTTCAAAAATGTGACCATCGAACCCGCCAAAAAAGGCCGCAGCCGCAACTCGCCGGACGCAAAACCTTGATGCGGAACGCGAGCGCCTGGGGAGCGCACGCGGCTCGCGTGCTAAAGCGTTGTAAGGAATAACTTTTCTCGGAGTGGATTCGCTCACCACCTCAGCACGCGAGCCGCGTGCGCTCCCAGGCGCTTCGCGTTTCGCCGGGAGGAATAGGTAAAATGCTGCTATCAATCAAATGGTCTTTCTGCCTGGTTGTCTTGTGGGGCGGGCTTGCCGTTACGGCGCAAGTTAAGCCAGTAGCCTGGAAGGATGCCCTACGCCAAAATGCGGAATGGTACGCGAGCGATGAAGCCGTGCGTATTGCCGACAACCTGTTGATATATCAACGCACCATCGGCGGATGGCCGAAAAATATTGATATGGCCAAACCGTTCACGCCAGCGGGCAGGGCTGAGGTGATAGATCAAAAGGAACAGAACGACTCGCTGATTGACAACGGCGCGACCTACACACAGATGATGTATTTGGCGCGCGTCTATCAGGCTAAGCCACAGGAACGCTTCAAAGCTGCGTTTTTATTGGGCTTGGATTATCTGCTGAAAATGCAATACGCCAACGGCGGCTGGCCACAGTATTACCCGCGTCTGACCGGCTATTACAAACACATCACCTTCAATGACGATGCAATGATCGGTGTGATGACGTTGTTGCGTGACATTGCGCGCAAGGAAGCCGTCTACACTTTTGTGGACGATGTGCGCCGTCGCCAAGCAGCGCAGGCTGTAGAGAAGGGCATTGACTGCATTCTGAAATGTCAGATCAAAGTAAATGGCAAGCTAACGGCGTGGTGTGCGCAACACGATGAAGTCACCTTTGCTCCAGCGCCTGCGCGTACCTATGAAAAGATTTCGCTCAGCGGTGCGGAAAGCGTCGGCATCGTGCGCTTTCTGATGGGAATTGATAAGCCGACGCCTGCAATTGTTACCGCGATTGAAGCTGCTATTACCTGGCTCGCACAAGTCAAACTCACAGGCATCAAAGTCGTCGAACAACGCGATCCGTTCTTTGAAAATGGCCGTGATCGTGTTGTCGTCCCAGATGCCAATGCGCCTGCGCTCTGGGCGCGGTTTTATGAAATCGGCACGAATCGCCCGATTTTTTGCGGGCGCGACGGTGTCATCAAATATTCTTTGGCGGAAATCGAATACGAACGGCGCAATGGCTATCGCTGGTATGTTGGCAATCCGGCGGAACTGCTACAGCGTGATTACCCGGCTTGGCAAAAGCGGCAACGGCGACCATGACACGTACACATTCACCTTTTACCCTGTACCATTTTTCTGTAATGACATTTGGTTAGCGGGCAAAAGGTCTGGTTTAATGAAAGCACTCTGACCTATTTCGTGCGCTGAACGATTTTTTATGCAGAGAAATGGTGAATGGGAAATGGCAGATGGTGAATGACGCCAAAACGCAGACGAGATAATTGACAACACTTACTTAAACATAAGGAAATCTCATGACCACAACGCTCACAACGTATTTACAAACAACTGCGCTCGCGCCCGCACTGGCGGCAAATGAGGCGCAGGCTTTGGCCGCAGAGTTAAGCACGCTGTCCGGCTTGCAGGTATATGTCACTTCGCTAATGCAATTGATAACGTGCTGTTTTTTCTCGGACGCCGCGACGGGCAAAAATCTTAGGCTTGCTGGCTGACGAATCGGTGCTGAATTCATCAACCAGAGTACGCCAGCACCATCACTGTGGATGGCAAAACGCTGACGCTTTCGTTGTGCGAAACCTCGGCGGCGAATGCGAAAGCGTTGCGCAACGTATTTAACTTCCTCAACCCTGAACCATTGGACAGTGGTGGGTGCGGAGATCGCTTAGGCTTGGCCACGCCGGGACATATTCGTGCGATCTGCCATTCAACGATGGCACCGATCCTGCCGCAGCAATCCATCCGCGAAAATGCACGCACGGGCCGCACGCCGCAGGAGGTGATGGACGATGCGATGTGGGGCATCTTTCAGGAAGGCTGGCGCGGTGGCTTTGGCGCGGATGCGGATCACTTGAAGAATACGGATGACATTGATTCGTGCGCGGCGGCAGGCTTCACATTCTACACGATTGATCCGGGCGAACACGTGGACAACGAAGCCAATTTTGCGTCTGTTGAAATACTACGTCCGAAAGTCGAAGCGTTGCCCTGGGCCGAACTGGAAACGACGTGGGAAACGTTGCAACAACAACTCGGCAGCGCGCCGGTTGATCTCGGCGCGTTCTCGGTAAGTTTGAGCGAAGATTTGCTACGCGCCGCCGCGAAATACGGGCGCGTCGTTACACACGGTCACATGGCATCTGGAAAATGTAATGGGCGACAAGCTGCTCGAGTTGGAAATGAGTGTGGACGAAACCGAAACCGTTACGACGCTGGCAGAGCATATTTATATCGCGCACGAATTGAAGCGGCTTGGTGAAGTGGGTAAGTCTGGCACCGCGTTACGTCGGCACGCTTGAAAAGGGCGGATACATCGGCGATTTGGCAGAGTTTGAGAAATCATTTGCCGAGCATTTAGCCGTGTCGCAGACATTCGCCTTACAAACTCAGTTTGCATTCCGGTTCGGATAAATTCAGCGTCTATCCGATTGCGGCGCGCGTGGCGGGCGAGTTGGTGCATTTGAAAACGGCGGGCACGAGCTATCTGGAAGCCTTGCGCGCGATTGGCATTTTGAATCCGGCGCTGTTGCGGCAGATTGTTGCGTTTGCGCGCGACCGCTACGCGATTGACCGCGCGTCGTATCACGTTTCTGCCGAAGTCGAACAGATGGTGGATGAAACGCAACTCGCGGACGATCAGCTCACCGCCTTGTTCGACGATTTTCACGCGCGCGAAGTGTTGCACGTGACGTTCGGTTCCGTGCTGCATCATCCTGAATTCCGCGCGCCATTCTTCGCCACGTTGCAAAGCGACGAAGAGACGTACTATCGTGTGCTGGAAATTCACTTCAATAAACATTTCGCGCCCTTCGATGAAGCGGCGGCGATAGGAGGATAACCAGCATGAATCTTGCCGATGTCACCCGGCTGTACGACTTCACCGGGCGCACATTTGTTGTAACGGGCGGAACCGGAATCCTGTGCAGCGCGATGGCGCAGTCCTTAGTAGGCTGTGGCGCGAACGTTGCCATCCTGGCCCGCAACGAAGCCAAAGGCGCAAGCCTGCTGGAAACGATGAGCGGCAGTGGCCGCGCGATCATTGTTTCCGGCGATGTTTTGCAAGCCGATACTTTGCACGCCGCCAAAGAACGCGTGCTGGCTGAGTTCGGACGCATTGACGGGTTGCTGAACGGCGCAGGCGGTAACAATCCGAACGCGACGACGCGACCTGATATGTCGTTCTTCGATATGCCCGAAGACGCGATGCGTTATGTGTTCGATCTCAACTTTCTCGGCTCGTTGATTCCCACACAAATCTTTGCCAAACCGATGGTCGAACAGGGCGAAGGCGTGATTCTGAACGTCTCTTCGATGAGCGCGATTCGCCCGCTCACGCGCGTTATCGGCTATTCTGCCGCGAAGTCTGCCATCAACAGCTTCACGCAATGGCTCGCTGTGCATTTGGCGAAAGAGTATTCGCCGAACTTGCGCGTTAATGCCGTCGCCCCCGGCTTTTTCATCACCGAACAAAACCGCACGTTGCTGACTAACCCTGCCGAAGGCACGTTGACCGCGCGCGGCGAAAGCATTATTGCTCACACGCCGATGGGACGCTTTGGCAATCCCGAAGATTTGCTCGGTGCGGTGTTGTGGTTGCTCTCTCCTGCGTCTTCGTTTGTGACCGGTATCGTCGTTCCCGTTGACGGCGGCTTCTCTGCTTTCGGCGGCGTGTAGGCACCACCTATTCTGCCTTCTTCATTCGTCATTCTTCCTTACGTTGACAGAAAAAGACAGTTTTTCTGTCAACGTAAGGAAGAATGACGAATGAAGAAGCAGAATTTTTTCCTCCTGCTCCCGTGACTGGGAACCTGCTACTCTGGGCTGGCTTGCCACCTAATTCAATATTGTAAAACACTGTTGCGCACTCGCTAGGGTCGCCCCGTCACAGTAAAACAGAGATTTCTGTTGCCCGGCATGGTTTCGTGTTCTGCACGAAGCGGCGCGCTGCGCGTGGTCGAACGTTCGGCCGACTACGGTGAACGCGAGAGATTTCATGGGGCAACGCAAAAATACTTCTTTCCTGCAACAGGGCACGCTGGTGTTGTTGCGCACGTTGATTGGCTGGCATTTTCTTTACGAAGGCTATTACAAATTCAGCTTGCCGGGCTGGGGTGCAGATGGGATTCCGCTGGCCTCGTGGCGTTCGGCGTCGTATCTGCAAGCTTCCAACGGGTCGCTTGTGCAGTTTGGAAACGGCTATTGGCAATGGGCGAACCGGCAGCGTTGAATTCAATGGTGATTAGCTTGGCGCTGATTGGCATTTCGCTGTTGTTGGGACTATTCACGCGCACGGGTTGTTGGGGCGCGCTGTCGTTGCTGATGTTATTTTATTGCACGGCGGCTCCAGCCAGCAGCGACGCGAATTACTGGTTGGTCAATAAAACGCTGATTGAAGCGGCCGCGGTGGGCGTGTTGTTGGTTTTCAATACCGGCGCAATGTTGGGGTTGGATGTTCTGATTCGTCGTCCACCTGTTGCCAAAAACAAAATGCCGAACCGTGAAGACCGCCGCCAGTTTGCTGAGTAGCCGGCGAAACGTTTCCATCTGAAAAAATATGCTCATCCGCACGCTTCGCGCTTTTTTCCTGACGCTGGCCCTAACTGTTTTGTCTGCGCCTGCCACACAACGTCTGTTGGGCGAAGCTCCTGCGCCTGCCGAACCGCTCAGCCTCTGGTATCGTCAGCCTGCGACGGAATTCACACAAGCCTTGCCGCTTGGCAATGGGCGGCTCGGCGCGATGGTTTATGGCGGCGTGGAGGAAGAACGACTTGTCCTGAATGAGGGGACGCTCTGGTCGGGCGGCAAAGAAGACGCGGACAGGCCGGACGCTGCCCAATATTTGCCGGAGATCCGCCGCCTGCTGCTTGCCGGAAAAAACGCCGAAGCCGAAAAACTGGTCTACGCCAATTTCACCTGTCAGGGCAAAGGTTCCAACCGCGCGAAGGGCCGTACGGTGCCGTATGGTTCGTATGAACTACTCGGCAATCTGCGGTTGCGCTTTGCAAACAGCGGCGCAGTCAGTAACTATCGGCGCGATTTAAACTTGTCCGAGGCAGTTGCGCGTGTGGCCTATGAACAAAATGGCGTGCGGTATCAACGCGAAGTGTTCAGTACGGCGGCAGATCAATCCCTCGTGATGCGACTGACGGCGGACAGGCCAGGGCAGCTTTCTTTTACGGTAACGCTGGATCGGCCTGAGCGCGCGGAGGTTGCCGCAGAGGGCACAAACGGTCTGCTGATGAGCGGGCAACTGAACAACGGCACAGATGGCAAAGGGATGAAATATGCCGCGCGCCTGCGCGTGCTGAATCGCAATGGCGCAGTGCGTGTCATTGACAATGCCGTGCGCGTGAATGGCGCGGATGAAGTTGTGCTGTTCCTGACCGCTGCAACCGATTATCAAGGCTTTGCCGGGCGACGCACGCCGGATGTGCTTGCTGCTTCGGCGGCGGATATGAAGCAGGCGGTGACGAAATCTTACGCGACGCTATTGGCTGCGCATCGGCGCGATTATCAACGCTATTTTCAGCGCGTCGAGCTTGTCCTCGGCGCGGACAATGCGGCGCTGCCCACGGATGAGCGATTGCGGGCTTTGACGAGTGGGGCGCGGGACAACGATCCGGGCTTGATGGCATTGTATTTTCAGTATGGCCGGTATTTGCTGATTTCATCTTCGCGCGTCCTGGCGGCGTGCCCGCAAACTTACAAGGCATTTGGGCTGATACGCTCGACACACCGTGGAATGGCGACTGGCACTTGAATATCAACGTGCAGATGAATTACTGGCTGGCCGAAAACACCAATCTGTCCGAACTGCACGAGCCGTTGTTTGCGCTGATTGCTTCGTTGCAGAACCAGGCGCGCGAAGACGGCCAGGGCCTATTACAACGCGCGGTTGGGTGGCGCACGTAATCACAAATCCGTGTGGCTTTACTGCGCCGGGCGAAGGCGCTTCGTGGGGTTCGACGACGACCGGCTCGGCGTGGTTGTGTCAGCATTTGTGGGATCATTATCTGTTCACGCGCGACCGGGAATTTCTGCGGCGTGCCTATCCGATCATGAAAGGCTCGGCGCAGTTTTATACTGATATGCTGATCGAAGAGCCAACACACAAATGGCTCGTGACCGCGCCTGCGAATGTCGCCGGAGAATGCGTTCAAGCTAGCCGACGGTTCTACGGCATCAGTCGTGTATGGGGCCGACGATAGATCAACAGTTGTTGCGGTATCTCTTTGATGCCTGCATCGAAGCTGCGCGCATTCTGCGTGGACACAGAGTTCAGTAAAGAACTGGCGGCAAAGCGTGCCCGCCTTGGCCGCCAACGCGCATCGGTTCAGATGGGCGCGTGATGGAATGGTTGGAAGAATACGCCGAGCGCGAGCCGACGCATCGCCATGTGTCGCATTTATGGGACTCTATCCGGGCGCGGAAATCACGCCAGACGCAACGCTCTGACCTGGCTGCTGCCGCGCGCAAGAGCTTGGAACAGCGCGGCGATCTGGCTACGGGATGGTCGCTGGCGCACAAGCTGAATTTCTGGGCGCGACGGGCGATGGCGAACGCGCGCACAGCTGCTGCGGTTGTTGCTCACGCCTGTCGGTAAGTCGCAGGAAATGCGCTACAGCGGCGGCGGCGGCAGTTATGACAATCTCTTCGATGCACATCCGCCGTTTCAGATTGATGGCAACTCGGCTCGACCGCAGGCATTGCGGAAATGCTGCTGCAAAGCCATAACGGTGCTCTGCGATTGTTGCCCGCGCTGCCGTCCGCGTGGCCTTCCGGACAGATCAAAGGCTTGCGCGCGCGCGGTGGTTTCGAGGTGGATTTAGCGTGGCGGGACGGGAAATTGACTAAGGCTACGATTCGCTCTTTGCTGGGCGGCGCGTGGTGCGTTATGGCACGGTGACACGCGATTTAATTTCGGCGTGGTGCCGTGTGCAGTGGGCAGGGCAGGCTGAACAGCCACGAAAGCCTTTCCCGCCTCGTGGCTGCCTGATTGGCTTAGCAATGGATGCTATACGTGCCCGCGTTTAGTTCTTTTTTCTCAAACTTCTTGTCTTTAAGTTTCTCGTTGAATTTGATCTTCGATTTGAGTTCCTCCATTGGTTGACCATTGCTGATCTTGGTGATTTGATGCGGGATTTGGAGGTTGCCTTCCGCTTTCTATAATCAGCAAAGAACACCTGCACATTCATTTCCTGCTCGCTTCGCTTCGCGCGTCGGTCGTATTTGGACGTTGCGGCGGCGTCATGCGGTAAACATAGCCCGCAGGCCGATGCGATTTTTGATCCAGTAACAGCCACATTAAGAAATTGTCCGGCCCCGTCACACGTACGACGTCCACTTTGCCATCCTGTGCGGGGATTTCGCGCTCGAACAAATACTCCACCGCCAGGTTCGCAGGTGGCGTCAGGAACCAGCCAAGCAGCAGTTGGTTATAATCATTGCGCACCTGTCGTTGCATACCGGGATTGTTCATCATCGCGCCCATTCCGCCGCCGGGACGACCTGCGCCGCCACCGCCACCCATTCCGCCCATCCCGCCGCCGCCGCCTCTGCCACCACCTCTACCGCCGCCGCCACCACCACCAAATCCACCGCCACCAAATCCACCGCCACCACCGCCGCCGCCACCAAATCCACCTGCGCCGCCGCCACCACCATCACCACCACCGCCAAACCCGCCGCCGCCGCCGCTGCCAAAATCACCGCCGCCGCCGCCCATTTGCGGCATCCTACTGTCGAGCCAGACCTGTTCGCCGTTCACGCATTGCAAAATTGTCAGCCCCGTACTTAGCGAAGCCGTGCGCAGATATTTGTCGGGCATCAGCGTTTCGATTTTGAGGTCGCCCTGTGAGGGCCGCCCCATCATCATTGCTTTGAATTTGCCTTCGACCACGAAGCTTTGCACGGCTTTCAGATTGGCTTCGCCGCCGAGGGCTTCGCGGGCTTGTTTTATTAGTTCGTTGGCTTTGGCTACGTTGGGGTCTTGAGCCAAAGCGGTTGTCAGGCAACAGGACAAGAAAAACAGAATAACCTGGATTGTTCGCAAAGGTCGCATGTGGGGCCTCCAAAAGGTGGGGAAAATAATAAAGTAGCCTGTCCGAGACCGGGGCTCTCACGTCTTTCTTTCCCGACCTCGAACAAGCTACTTTTTTGGTTGCTGAACAATGAATGCACCATTGCACTCACGAAGGATAATGCCAGACCGCAGGATTGAAATCCTCAAGTCGAGGCAAAGAATTTGTAAAAGTTGTAAATAATCACGGCCTGACAGCATTAAATTGCACAGCCTCCAAAAAAAAGTCATTTCAATTACGCCATAAAGAGACACTTTGTACGCCTTCCATTGCGCTCAGCGCCCCGATCAATGCGGCTTGCGACACGCCCTCGCGCAATTGCACCTGATAGGTAAAGTCGTGCGCGCCGCCCCGTTTGGCGAGTGCTGTTGCACATAGTTCTTTGGTTGCAATATATTGCGCAAAGGGCTGGGAAAACAAGACCTCAGGATTGTGGCCATTGCTTAAGCGAACCGTCAGCGTCAGCGGCGTGAGCGGCAGTTCCCACGCAAAAGCCTGGGGGCGCATCACGAACGAAGCGAGGCCTGTGATAAAAATGCCAACCAGGGCCACCGTAAAATAGCCCGCGCCTGCCGCCATTCCTACCACAACAGCAAAGATAACATAGGCCGTATCCCGCGTGTCCTGCACGACGGTGCGAAAACGCACAATAGACAGCGCACCGACCAGGCTGAAGGCGCGCGCCACATTGTCACCGATGACCTGCGTGCTCATCGCAATCACAATGGTCATTAACACCAGTGTCGTCAGAAATGTGGGCGACGGCGCTTCATCGCGGCGATGCGTCCAGCGATAAATGCCAGCGACCGCCGCACCCAGAGCAAACGATAATACCAGACGGGCAATCAAGGTTCCGGGGGCAATTCCCTGACCGTTATGAACAACGGCCTGTAACCATTCGGGCATGTTTGTTTCTCCATCCTGCCTGGCTTCCGAGTGCGGCAGATGTGTGAGCTTGGTTAAAGAGCGGAAGCCGGAGCATACTGCGACTCCTCCTACACAGCAAGAGCAGTGCGCTATCTAGCCCAAAGCGCGTACGCAAAAGAATTCAGGGCCAGGCAAAGACTTTGTAAATGATGTAAAGCGGGTGGGCTGTAGGCAACGATTATTTCATCGCGCCTCATTTTGCTTCTTCAGATTGGATGCGAATCCCAAGCCAACAAGATTCCCTGACAGCCTCCTAGCGGCTCTTGCCACGGGCGGTGGTGGGTTTACGTTTTTTCGCAGGCTTCGGCGCGGTGCCGTTGCCGTTTTGATATTGTTCGATACGCTTGCTGAGCGTGTTGCGATGGATGCCAAGGGTGATAGCGGCTTTCGAAAGATTGTTGTTGTGTTGTTGCATGACCCTTAAGATGAACTGTTTCTCAAAGGCCTGGGTGGCTTCTTCAAAGAGGATGCCGCCGCTGATCATGCGGTCAATCAACTGCTCCATTTCATTTTTCATGCAAGGCTCCTGTCCTCCTCACCCAACTCCTCCGCCAGGTCTTTTCCGGTTAGTAAGCGATAGGCTTCCAGGTATTTTGCGCTCGTGTTGGCAATCACTTCCGTTGGCAGCGCCGGGGCCGGAGGGGTTTTGTCCCACGTGAGCGTCTCTAAATAATCACGGACATACTGCTTGTCGAACGAAGGCTGCGCGCCACCCGGCTGGTAACTCGCCTGTGGCCAGAAGCGAGACGAATCGGGCGTCAGGGCTTCATCAATCCAGATCAATTCGCCGTTGCGCAAGCCAAATTCAAATTTCGTGTCACAAATGATAATGCCGCGTGTAGCGGCGTAGGCAGCGGCTTCCTGATAAATTTGTAAGCTGAGTTGTTCGAGTTTGGTGGTTAGATCCGTTCCAATTACCGCTGCCATTTCAGCCACCGAAACGTTGATGTCGTGGCCTTCTTCTGATTTCGTAGCGGGCGTGAAAATCGGTTTCGGCAATTGCGCTGACTCCGATAATCCTGCTGGCAATGTATGGCCGCAGACCGCGCCCGTGCTTTGGTAGTCTTTCCAACCCGACCCGGCTAAATATCCGCGCACGACACATTCAAACGGAATTACTTCGGCTGCCTGCGTCAACATCGCGCGCGAGTCCAGCACCGCTTGCGAGGCGGGCGAGAGCCGGTCGCGCACGTCAGTCGGAAAATCCTGGACGCGGCTGGCAAGCATGTGATTCGGTACTAAATGCGCGAATTTCGTAAACCAGAAGCGGGAAATCTGTGTCAGCACCGCACCTTTGTACGGGATGGCATTCGGCAAAATGCAATCGAATGCCGAGATGCGGTCGGTGGCGACGATGAGCAAGCGGTCATCGTCTACGCGATAAACATCCCGCACTTTGCCACGTCGGGCAAGCGACAGTTCCGGGATTTCTGAAGCTGTGATGGCAGTTTCTGAAATTGACAAAATAACCTTCTTTCAACGGTATCCGTAAGGGGAGCGTGACCTCCAACCAAAGCGCGGCTAATGCGATGAATACAAGCGCTGACCACTTGTGAGGTGCGCGTGCATTATTGGCGGGCGGCGCAGGCTTGTCAAGGCAGGCGCGGGGCGATTTTGTTACCTGAAGGAGCGTGCGAAAAGGATTCCCAGCCGCCACTCACGCTGTTATAGTGCGGCTTCCATCCCTCATCAATTTTAGGCATTTTTAGGAGTTATTGATTCGTGAATAATGAAAAATTTCCTGCCCCAGTGTACGCCGCAACGGTGCTGACCCAGAATTTTGCCGATGGGCAACGCTATTTTTTCCCCTCGTTAATGCATATTCATTACGCGCATTGTCTGATGCTGGCTGAGCAAGGGATTCTGACGACGAAAGAAGCAAAAACTATCTTGCGCGGCCTTGATAAGCTGGATCGCCAGCGAATCCTGGCAGCGCGTTATGACGGCACGGTCGAAGATTTGTACTTTTACGTCGAACGCGAACTCGCTTCGCTGATTGATCCCGATATTGCAGGCAAGCTTCACATCGCGCGCAGCCGCAACGACATTGACGTGACGATGTATCGGATGACGTTGCGCGAGGAACTGCTAGCCCTGATGCAGGGCTTGATGACATTGCGTGCCCGCCTGATTTTATTGGCGCAGGCGCATCTGACAACGGTGATGCCCGCGCACACGCACACACAACCGGCGCAGCCGACGACGCTTGCGCATTACCTTTCTGCCGCGATTGAATTTCTTACGCGCGATTTGCAGCGGTGCAAGGCTGCGTTTGCAACGGTCAATCGCAATCCGCTTGGTGCTTGTGCAATTACGACAACGGGTTTTCCGATTGATCGTGCGCTGACCACGTCTTTATTGGGATTTGAAGGCTTGCAGGAGAATTCTTACGGCGCGATTGGTGGCATTGATTATCTGTGCGAGACGATCAGCGTGCTGGCAACCTCAATGATTTCGCTCGGCAAATTTGTGCAGGATTTGTTGCTGTGGGCGACGCAGGAGTTTTCGTTTATTCGGCTGAGCGATGCCTACGTGCAAACGTCTTCGATCATGCCGCAAAAACGAAATCCGGTCGCGCTCGAACACGCCCGCATTCTGTGCAGCAAAGCCTACAGTCAAGCCATCGCTGTGATGACCAGCGTGCACAACACGCCGTTCGGCGACATTGTAGATGTCGAAGACGATTTGCAACCCCTCGTGTTTGCCACCTTCGGAGAAGCGCGTCGCGTGCTGGATTTGCTGGCGGGCGCGGTTGCATCCATCACCGTGGATGAGGCCGCGTTGCAACAGAAAGCGGCGGGCAGCTTTCTGACGATGACCGAGCTGGCTGACACGTTGGTGCGCGAAGAAAAACTGAGTTTCAAGGCTGCGCATCATCTCGTCGCGCAAACAGTCAGGCAAGTGCCGAGTCTGACGACGCCGCACGCAGAAATCGTTGATGTGCTGCAACAAACCGCGCGCATGTCTCTGGGGCGTGAGTTAAAAACTTCGCGCGCAACGCTTCTGGCTGCCCTCTGCCCGCAAAATTTTGTGGCCGTGCGTACGGTTCCCGGCGGCCCGGCTCCCAAAACCGTTGCGCGGTTTTTACGGGCACAGG
The DNA here is from genome assembly GCA_046331525.1 of Blastocatellia bacterium. Lineage (GTDB taxonomy): Bacteria > Acidobacteriota > Blastocatellia > RBC074 > RBC074 > JAFDVL01. The sequence continues at coordinate 25,566 of JAXLQQ010000019.1, read as the reverse complement.
AAAAGCTGGCGGCGCAGGATCAGCGCTGGCTGGCAGCGAAAGCCGAACTGTTAGCTGCCTTTCCGCAACGCTTGGCAGCGGAAACGCGCGCGCGTCTGCGCAAGTAAGGAGTCAGGGAAGAGGTCATTTTGTGGGCAGGGAGGGCACGCATTTTCTGGGTAGGCGCGCATCTGGCGTGCTGAGCTTTCGATAAAGCGGAACTTTCCCGCAGGGCTGGCACGCCAGATGCGCGCCTACCCAGAGAATCCCCGGCTCCAAACTTTCCTTGTCACGGGTTGCTTGCTATAGTGCGCGCTTCCATTTTCAAACCCGATTCGTCAAACGTATGCACTCTACCCGCAAACTCCTGATCGCCAATCGCGGCGAAATCGCTGTGCGCATCATTCGCACCTGTCGTCAGATGGGCATCGCTACGGTTGCTGTGTATTCCGCTGCGGATGTCAATGCACCGCACACACGCGCGGCAGATGAAGCCGTGTTCATCGGCAGCGGCGGCGCAAGAATCGTATCTGAACACGGCGCGCATCCTCGCCGCCGCGCAAAAAACACAGGCCGACGCGATTCATCCGGGCTACGGCTTTTTGTCGGAGAACGCCGCGTTTGCTGAAGCGTGTGCCGAAGCGGGCTTCACCTTCATCGGCCCGTCACCGCAAGCGATTCGGCAAATGGGGCTGAAGATTGCCGGGCGGCAGATTGCCGCCGAGGCAGGCGTGCCGACGGTGCCCGGCTACAACGGCCAAGACCAAAGCAATGCGGTGCTGCGGGCGCAAATGCTTCATCTCGGCTTTCCCGTGTTGATTAAAGCCTCGGCGGGCGGCGGCGGCAAAGGTATGCGTGTAGTGTGGGCGGAAGATGATATGGAGGCCGCCATTGACGGCGCGGCGTGAGGCCGAAAAGTCGTTTGGCGATGGTGCGCTGCTGCTGGAAAAATACATCGAACACGCGCGCCACGTCGAAATCCAGCTTCTTGGCGACACACACGGCAACCTTGTGCATCTCTTCGAGCGCGATTGCTCGCTGCAACGACGCCATCAAAAGATTATCGAAGAAAGCCCGTCGCCTGCCGTTACTGCCGAACTGCGCGAACGAATGGCGCGGCGGCGGTGCGCATTGGCCAGGCGTTGCAGTACACGAATGCAGGTACTGTCGAATTCATCCTCGCGCCGACGGGCGAGTTTATTTCATCGAAGTCAACACGCGCTTGCAGGTCGAGCATCCCGTGACCGAAATGATTACGGGCTTGGATTTGGATCAGGCTGCAAATCGAAATCGCGGAAGGACAGCCGTTGCCGTTCACGCAATCCAATCTGCAAACTTCCGGCCACGCCATCGAAGCGCGCTTGTATGCGGAAGACCCCGGCAATGATTTTTTGCCCGCGACCGGAACCATCTACGATTGGCTTGTGCCCACGATGGATGGTTTGCGAATTGATGCAGGCGTGGAGCAGGGAAGCGTCATCGGCATCAATTACGACCCACTGTTGGCTAAACTGATTGCGCACGGCGCGACGCGCGCTGAAGCCATTCGTAAGCTGCTATGCGCTGCAACGCCTGTCCATACCGGGCGTGACGACGAATCGGGAATTTTTGTGGCGTTTGCTGGGGCAGGAAGCCTTCAGCCTCGGCCACGCCCACACTGGCTTCGTCGCGGAACATCTCGCCGAACTGACGAAGGCCGAAGAATGTCACCCTGGATCGGGCAGCGCTGATCGCAACGGCATTGTATTGGCAAAAATCGTGGCAAACGTCGGACGCCTTGATGGCCAATCTGCCGCCGAGTTATCGCAACAATCCGTATCGCCATCCGTCGCTCAAGCTGCAACTGGGCCAGCAGGAAACCGCCGTTTCGTGGCGGCATATTGCGGGCGAGCAGTTTGAAGTAACGGCGCTCGACGTGACCGCACAAGCGCAGGTTCTCTCGTGTGATGCCCCGCACCTTCGCCTCGTTATTGACGGTGTGCAGCGCAATTTTCGGCTCACGGAAATGGGCGACCAGTTATACGTCCATTCTTCGCTCGGCTCGCGCACGATCACCCGTCTGCCGCGTCACCCGGATGTGCAGTCCGCCGCCGAACAAGGTTCGATGACTTCGCCCATGCCGGGACTGGTGGCGAAAATTTTGGTGACTGTCGGCCAGGCGGTCAAAGCCGGTGAGCCGCTGCTCATCCTGGAAGCGATGAAAATGGAACAGACGATGCGCGCGGCGGTGGATGGCATCGTCGAAACGATTCGCGTGACGGAAGGCGAAGTCGTCGGGCCGGGCGCGATGCTTATCACGTTGACGACACTGCAATGACTGGAGGCGAATTTTATGGAAGAGACTCAATTACAATTTCCCTATTTCACTGAAGAACATCGTATGCTGCGCGACACCGTCCGGCAGTTCGCCGAGCGCGAAATCGCGCCCTATGCTGAGGAGTGGGACGCCGCAGGCATTTTCCCCCAAGAGATTTTCAAGCAGGCATTGGCGACCTTGGTTTATTTGGCATTCGCCTTGATCCGAAATACGGCGGCAGCGGCCTGGATTGGTGGGCGACGGCGGCCTACATCGAAGGGCTGTCGTACACGATGAGCGGCGCGGTGAATATGGCGATTATGGTGCAATCCGATATGACGCTGCCCTTCATTGATGATGTCGGCACGCCGGAACAGAAAGAAGAATTCCTGCGCCCAGCCATCGCTGGCGAACGGATGGCGGCGCTCGGCATCGGTGAACCGGGTGGTGGCTCCGACGTGGCGGCGATCAAGACACGCGCGAAGGTCGAAGGCGATGAACTGGTGATTTCTGGCCAAAAGCTGTGGATCACAAATGGTACGCGCGCCGATTTTATTTTGCTCGCGGTGCGCACGGCGGAAGACCGTTACCGAGGCGTCACGTTTGTGCTGTTCCCGACGGATGTGAAAGGCTTTTCCGTCGGCAAAAAGCTGAAGAAGGTAGGCAATCTTGCTTCCGATACCGCCGAGTTGTTTCTCGATAATTGCCGCATCCCGAAACGGTATGTGCTGGGCGAAATGAATCGCGGGTTTTATTACGTGATGGAAAATTTTCAGGGCGAGCGGCTGGTCGCCGCACTCGGCGCAGTGTACGGGATGGAACGCGCCATTGCTTTGGCCAAAGCCTACGGCAAAGAGCGGGAAGCGTTCGGGCAACCGCTCGGACAATTCCAGGTCTGGCGGCACAAGTTTGCTGAACTCGACACGCAGGTCGAAGCGTCAAAGTGGTTGACCTATCACGCACTGGATTTATTCAACCGCAAGCTGAAAGCCGTGCGCGAAGTCACGATGGCCAAGCTGCATTCGAGCGACCTGTCGCAGCGCGTAATGTACGATTGCATGCAAATTTTCGGCGGCTTCGGTTACACGACGGAATACCCGATTTCGCGTTTCTGGCGCGATGCTCGCTTGCATACGATTGGCGCGGGCGCGTCGGAGGTGATGAAAGAAATTCTGGCGAAATTGGAAGAACGAGGATGAAGGAGAAAAGAGCTACGGGGCAACCGCCAACGCCGTGTCAACAACTTCATTTGAACCTGTCGTAACAGGTGGGCGACGTTGCTCTGTGGCGTTAAAGTCTCGTTCAGTGACGAGCAGGTTTGCCAACAGATATATGCGAAAGTCTCCCGACAAATGAAATAGGTTCAAAAATTAATGTTGCGATCACAAACGCAGCAGTAAAGCCCCGCAACGCCGCCCATCTTAGAGGAGCGTCTCGCCCCGGTCAAGCCACAAAATGTGGTATTTTTCGCGCTGCTTTCTCTGCTTGACCCACTGCCCTGCATTCGTTATCCTGTTGCACTTTTGCAGCAATACTTTACGCATTCATGTAAGGATACAACGCAAAAAATTAGTTATTTTTGATAGGAGAAACATTTCCCCATGGCTAGTATTCAAGCAACGCAAATCCGCAAGGGCATCGTGATTTTGCACAACGGTGTGCCACATCGCATTCTGGAATTTCATCACCACACGCCGGGCAATCTGCGCGCAATGGTGCAAACCCGCATGCGCAATATGAAGACGGGCACGACCACGGAACATCGCTTTCGTTCGACCGAATCCGTCGAACGTGCCCAATTTGAAGAAATCGAAATGACATTTCTTTATAGCGACGCCGACGGGTACCATTTTATGAATATGGATTCCTACGAACAGGTTGCGCTGAACGAAGAAGTGCTGGGCGAGTCTGCCGGGTATCTCTTACCCGAAACCGTCATCAAAATCGAATTCTTCGAGGGCAATCCCATCGGCATCACCATCCCCGCCGTCGTCGAATTAACCGTCGTCGAAACCGAACCCGAAATCAAGGGCGCAACCGTCAGCAACGTCGGCAAGCCTGCGAAACTCGAAACCGGCATTACTGTCCAGGTTCCCGCCTTCATCAAAGAAGGTGAAAAGATTCGTGTAGACACGACTGAAGGCCGGTATATGGAGCGGGCGAAGTAGGTATTAGGGCTTTGGTCTTTGGTTTTGGGGCTTTGTTTTTTGCAGGCAAAGCCCAAAACTAAAGATCAAAGACCATTGTTTTATGTATTTTCTCTACAGCATCTTTCTCTCGTTGGCCTTTCTCACCTTACTGCCGTACTTTCTCTTTCAGGCATTTCTGCATAAAAAATATCTGAACAATTTTCGGGAACGCCTGGGTGCGTTGCCCGATTCGTTGCAGGCAGATGGGCGTCCGACGATTTGGATTCATGCAGTTTCTGTTGGCGAAACGCTGGCTGCGCATCCGCTCGTGCAGGCATTGCGCGAGCGATTTCCGGCGTATCGGTTGATCCTCTCGACGACGACCGCCACAGGGCAAGCCGTAGCCCGTTCGCGCATCTCAGAAGCGGATGGCTTTTGCTATTACCCGCTTGATTGGCGCTTTTCAGTCCAGCGCGCGTTGCAGACGATTCAGCCAAGCGCTGTGGTGTTAATGGAATCTGAGCTGTGGCCGAACTTCCTGCGCGAATGCAAACGCCGCAACATTCCCGTTATTGTTGCGAATGGCCGCGTGTCAGATCGTTCGTTTCGGCGTTCGCAAAAATTTGCCTTTTGGTTTCGCCAAGTGACTACGAATGTAACGCACTTCTTAATGCAAAGCGAAGCTGACGCTGAACGCATTCAGGCGCTCGGCGCTTGCGCCGAGCGCGTCATCGTTAGTGGCAACATAAAATACGACATCGGCGAAAGCCACACAGCCGCGACGAGGGACACCTCTGCACAATTACTCAACACCGAATTTGCCCTCACCTCACAACCGTTGATTGTTGCAGGTAGTACGAGCGATGCCGAAGAAGAATTATTGCTTGCCGCCTTTGCCCAAGTCCGTAAAGCACCGGGGCTCGAAGCTGTACGCCTGTTGCTGGCTCCGCGTCACCCCGAACGCTTTGAAGCTGTTGCCAAACTGCTCGACTCTTCGCCTTTCAAACACGTGCGCCGTTCGGCGTCTGTGTCGCAGTCCGAACCCGCAGGTATTGGCAACCTGACTGCCTTGACGAACGCTAAAACCCCCGCGCGCACGGCAGACGTGATTTTGCTGGATTCGATTGGCGAACTGGCCTCCATCTATCGTTACGCTTCCGTCGTCTTCGTCGGCGGCAGTTTGATTCCGAAGGGCGGGCACAACATCCTAGAACCCGCGCGTGATGCCAAGCCGATTATCGTTGGTCCGCATATGGAAAACTTCCGCGAAATTACGGCAGAATTTCTGCGCCACGAAGCTGTCATTCAATTGCAGGGCACAACCGACAGCACGTTGATCGCTGCATTGCAGGAAACGTTGATTGACCTCTTGCATGACGATGCGCGCGCCCAAACCTTAGGCGCAAACGCGCGCGCTACTGTCGAATCCAATCGCGGCGCGACAGCCAGAACGGTAGCGGTACTAGCCGATGTGATCGAACGTGATTAGCTCATTACTGAAATGGGCGGCTTCGGTTCTTTACGCCACGGGCGTTCGTTGGCATCTTCGTCGTTATCGTTCGGGGCGCATCCAAATTCATCGCCTCAACGCGCCCGTTATTAGCATCGGTAACCTCACCGTTGGCGGCACCGGCAAAACGCCTTGCACTGCTTTCATTGCTAATTTTCTCAAAGCCGAAGGATTGCAGGTCGCCATCCTCAGTCGCGGTTACAAACGCCGCAGCAAAGGCTTGGTCGAAGTTTCCAATGGGCGGGAAATTTTATGCGATGCAGCCCAAGCAGGCGATGAGCCGTACCTGCTCGCACAACTCTGCCCTGGCGTGCGCGTGGTTGTAAATGCTGACCGTTACGAAGCAGGGAAGTGGCTGGAGGCGCGCGCGAAAATAGATGTTTTCCTGCTCGACGATGGTTACCAGCACGTACGTTTGCACCGCGATTTGAATCTGCTTTTGCTTGATGGCGAAGACCCAGTTGGCAATGGCCGCCTGTTGCCTGCCGGACGTTTGCGCGAGCCGCTCGAAGAAATCCGCCGCGCCGATGTCGTGATCGGCACGCGCATCACGAATGCTGTGCGCGATGATATTCGCGCGCTGCTGCATTTGTTCGGTGCCTCCAACCCGCCATTATTTTTCGCACATCACGAAATCACCAATTTCAAATTGCTCAACGCTGCCACGCCGCTTAAGACTTTGAAGCAGCAAAAAATCGCCGCCTTTTCCGGCATCGCACAGCCCGAACGTTTCTTCGCCGATTTAGCGCGAAATAATCTTACGCTCGTTCATCAGCAAACTTTCGCCGACCATCATCGTTACTCGTCGGAAGAGTTTCAAGCGCTTCTCACTGCGGCCCGCGCGAAGGCTGCCGCTGCGATTATCACAACGGCAAAAGACGCCGCAAATCTGCCGCCGGAAGCCCTCTCGCAAAGCGAATTGCCCGTTTACGCTGCGCAGTTACAGTTTCGCATGGAAAACGAACTCGACTTCAAACAGTTGGTGCGGCAGAAAATCAAACGATGAGATTCTGAGTACGCAAGCATCCTGCGTGCACTTGCTGTTCACGCCGCACGGTTGACCGAAAGCAGACATGCAGGATGCTTGCGTACCCATTGCGTCGTTCCGCAATTTGCGGTTGCTTCTCTTCCACAACTTGATTACTTTGATACCCATCGTTTGCCCAAAGCAGGAGGAGCTATGGCCACACCAATTCCACGCCGCAGATTTACAGTAGAGGAATATCATCGCATGGCGGAAGCGGGCATTCTTGCGCCAGAGGAACGGATTGAACTGATCGAAGGAGAGGTTATTGAAATGGCAGCGATCGGCCCCCGTCACGCTATGTGTGTTGACCGCATAGATGAAGTCATAAGAGAAAAACTTGGACGAATCATTCACCTCCGCGCGCAAAATCCCATTCGTCTCAGCAACATTACCGAACCACAGCCGGACATTACATTGGCTAAGCGGGCGGATTATTCCACGCACCACCCCACCGGAGATGACGTTTTGCTGGCGATTGAGGTTTCAGATACGACGCTGGAAAAAGATCGGACTCTCAAGCAAAAAGTGTATGCCAATGCCAGTGTTCCTGAATTCTGGATTGTGAATTTGCCTGACGATGTAATTGAAATTTACCGCAACCCGGCGGGCGATGTGTACAGCGACGTACAGTGCATATTGCGTGATGGAACGCTTTCGCCACATCTCCTGCCAACGCTTATTCTCAGTGCCGAAGAGATTCTTGGTTAATCGTCTATGCAAACTTATCTCGATGATTTTCTGAAACATTTGAAGTACGAACGCAACCTCTCAGAACATACGCTGCGCAATTACGAGAGCGATATGGTGCAGTTCTACGATTTTATCGCGCCGCCGAACAGCGAAGGCGAGCGCCGCGCCGTAGATATTCATTCCATAGACAACCTCACGATTCGCGAGTATATGGCGTCGCTCTACGAAAAGAAAAAAAAGAAAAGCTCCATTCATCGCAAAGTCGCCTGCCTGCGCACCTTCTTTCGCTTTCTCTGCCGCGAGGGCGTGCTGGAAAAGAATCCAGCGATGCTCGTTTCCAGTCCGCGCGTTGAACGCAAATTGCCAAATCATCTTTCGATTGAGCAGATGATTCAGTTTATCGAGACGCCTGAAACTGACACGGTACTGGGCAAACGCGACCGTGCGATTTTGGAATTGCTCTATGCGAGCGGTGTGCGTGTGTCAGAACTCGTCGGATTGAATCTGACCGACATAGATTTCAATCACCAAACGTTGCGGGTAAAGGGCAAAGGGCGCAAGGAGCGGATGGTGCCGTTTGGCGATCATGCGAAAGCGGCGCTTGAGGCGTATTTGGGCGTGCGCGGCGAATTGTTAATTGAGGCTGACCCGGATGATCGTGACCCGAATGCAGTATTCATGAATTATCAGGGAACGCGCATCACAACGCGGTCAGTGGGGCGAATGCTCGACAAATATTGCAAGGAATGCGCCGAAATTCATCACGTCAGCCCGCACGCACTACGGCATTCGTTTGCCACGCATTTGCTGGATGCGGGCGCTGATCTTAGAACCATTCAGGAATTGCTCGGTCACGCGCGGTTGACGACAACGCAACAGTACACGCATGTTTCGACGGATAAATTGATGGAAGTGTATGACAAGGCGCACCCGAAGGCTTAAAAAAATGAGGTCGCCGGAAGGCTTGTTAGGTAGGAGGGAAGTTTCCGACGACCTCTAGCAGAGTCCACGAGATTATCTGTTGGCCTATAGAAAGCGAGAATCCCGCGCGGCTTCCAGAAAATCGGCAGAAATTTGGCTAGAAAATCGTCAAAAGTTACATCGGTTTATTTTCCAGGCTGCGCCACAAATACCACGACGCGACGGAGCAGTACGGATGCCAGCGATTTTGCTCCGCAACCGCTTCAATCGCCGCAGGTTTCGGCAACTCTTCCAAGCCGTACAAACGTTGAATAGCCATCCGAATGCCTAGGTCGCCGACGGGCAGCACGTCCAATCGTCCGAGCGAAAAGATCAAAAACATTTGTACTGTCCAAACGCCGATGCCTTTGACCTGCGTGAGTTCGGCGATGATTTCGTCGTCGCTCATGTTTGCGATGCGTTTCAGGTGCACAGCACCGTTGTCCACTTTGACCGCAAGGTCTTTGATGTACGACAGTTTTTGTCCTGATAGCCCTACACCGCGCAAAACTTCATCCGGCGTGGCTGCGATTGCCGCCGGCTTCGGAAATTGTGCTGGTGCATAAAGCGCGACGAAGCGGCGGAAAATAGTATCGGCAGCTTTTGTCGAAAGTTGTTGCGAGACAATAGATCCCACCAGCGTTTCAAAATGGCGCGTGTGCATTTGCAGTCGACATGCACCGTGTTGCTTGATGTAAGGTCGCAAGATGGCATCGCGGCGGGAAAGATGTTTTTCCGCCGCGCGCAGGTGTTCTGCAAATTGTTCGTTCGTATTCATCCGGGATTACATGAATGTGGGTGGCGCGAGAATTTGTTGCAGCGCCGCTTCGTCCAATGCGTAAACTTCATTGCAAAAGCCACAAGTCAACTGCGCGCCCTGATCTTTTTCGAGCATATCCTGTATTTCCGCTTCGCCGAGCGCGGCGACGAGGCTTACGGCACGTTCGTAGGAGCAACGGCAACGAAATTCGACAGGGATTTTTTCGAGCACCTCAAATGGAATGATCCCGACGGCTTCCTGCAAAATGTCTTCTGCTGTTGCGCCGCGTCGAATTAATTCCGTTACGTGCGGCATGTGGGAAACAGTATCTTCGATCATTACGAGAATGTTCGGGTCAGCATCCGGCATCGCCTGAATCAACAACCCGCCTGACGCCGTGATGCGCATTTGTTCCAATTCATAAAACACACCGAGCGCGACGGCAGAATTGATTTGCTCGGAGCGGTTCAGGTAATGCGCGATGTCTTCCGCAATTTCGCCCGATGGCATCACCACTGACCCGGTATAAGGTTCTTTGCGCAAGCCGATCTCAAATCCAGCTTCGCGTGTAACGTTCAGCATCGCGCTGCCGGTGCCTTTAATCAGCCTGCTTACATCAAATTTGCCGAATTTATTGGGCGGCAGATCGGCTTCGGGATTGTTCACATATCCGCGCACCGTGCCGTGCGGCGAAGCCTCCGCCGTTGCCGACCCAAGCGGCCCATCGCCGCGAATTTGCAGCGTCAGCAGTTCTAAATCCTTGAATGTCCGCCCCAGCAGCAGGGCGCCAGTCAGCGTCCGCCCTAGTGCTGCCGAAGCCGTAGGAGAAGTCCGATGACGGCTGCACGCTTCATGCACTAAATCAGTAGTAACCGCAGCAATCAAACGGATCGTATTGTTGGCGGCGGTGCCTTGTACTAAATGGTCTGTCATAGTTCAGTTGGTCATGGGGCTTTGGGTTTTAGCCTTGGTTTTACGGCTCAGACCAAAGGCCCCAGACCTAAGACTCCAATCACATCTCCGCAAAATTCTTCAATAATTTCAATCCTGTTGCCTGACTTTTTTCTGGATGAAATTGTACACCTGCGATGTTGTCGCGTCCGCAGACAGACGCATACGTGATGCCGTAGTCGGTGGTTCCGAGGATGCATGAACCCTCTTCTGGTTCGACGTAATACGAATGGACAAAGTAGAAAAACGATTGGTCTTCTAGTCCGCGAAAAATTGGGTGTGGGCGTTGCAGTGCAACTTGATTCCAGCCAATATGCGGAATGTGCAGGCCTTCGGGAAATTTCACCACCTTACCTTTGAGCAATCCTAAGCCACGATGTACGCCAAATTCATAGCCCTCTTCAAATAGCATCTGCAACCCGACGCACAGGCCGATGATTGGTTTGCCCGCGTGCGCCGCTTCGATAACCAGTTCATCAAAGCCCAACTCGCGCAAGCTTTGCATTGCGTAGCCGAATGCACCGACGCCGAGTAGGACGAGTTTATCCGCCGCCCGCAAAATCTTTTCGTCGCGTGTCACTAATGCGTCAATTCCTTGCGCCGTAAAGGCTTTTTCAACGCTGCGTAAATTCCCGATGCCGTAATCAATGATTGCGATAGCCATAAAATTTAAGCCACGAATTCCCGCGAATTTTCACGAATGCCAACCAGTTTGCCTCACAACAATAGCGTAAGTTGCGGCGGATTTAAAATTGTCATTTGTGTCAATTCGTTTGAATTCGTGGCTGCCCTTTAAATCGTTCCTTTCGTAGACATCACACCCTGAATGCGTTCGTCCACACGCACGGCTTGCGCGAGCGCACGGGTCGTGGCTTTGAAAATCGCTTCGAGAATATGATGTTGATTGCGCCCGTACAGCACTTCAATATGCAAATTGCACTGACACTGCTCGGCGAAGGAATGCCAGAAATGCTCCGCCAGTTCGACCGCAAACGTGCCAACCTTGTCGCGCGTATTTTGCACGTTGTACACGAGAAAATAGCGTCCCGACAAATCCACCACTGCCCGCGCCAGTGTTTCATCCATCGGCACATACGCCGCGCCGTAACGCACGATCCCTTTTTTCTCGCCTAGCGCCTGCCGAAATGCCTGGCCTAAACAAATAGCAATGTCTTCGACCGAGTGATGATCGTCAATATGCAAATCGCCTTGGCAATTGACTTCTAAATCGAACAAGCCGTGCCGTGCAAACAGGTCGAGCATGTGATCGAGAAACGGCACACCTGTGTTGATGGCGCTCTTGCCTGCGCCGTCCAGATTCAGCACGATGCGGATGTCGGTTTCCTTCGTCGTGCGCGTAATTTCTGCGGTTCGTGTCATACAAAAATTTCTCTCAAAGCAGCCAACAGGCGATCATTTTCTTCCGGCGTTCCCACACTGATGCGCACGTAATCGTGAAGCAGCGGGGCTTTGCTCACATCCCGAATTAATAGCCCGCGTTCGACCAAAGCCGCAAACAATTCGCTGGGCGAAATGACTGTTTTGACAACGAAGAAATTGGCTGCCGACGGCACGGGCTTCAACCCCTTGATGCTTTGCAATTCACGAAACAACCGATCCCGTTCGTGTTTGATTTTTTCAACCAGCGGATGCAGCAAATCCAAATGCTCCAGCGCCGTTTCTGCCGTCAGCATTGAGAAGTAATTCAGGCTATACGGCATTTTGCACTTCATAAATTCGGTGATTAGTTCCGGCGCTGCTAGACAGTAGCCGACGCGCAAGCCGCCCATTGCCATCGCTTTCGAGAAGGTGCGCAGGATGACGAGATTCGGATAATCATTCAGCAACGGCACAAAGTCTTCACCGCCGATTTCCAGATAGGCTTGATCTACAATGACGAGGCCCGTGCTATTGCGCAGCAGCATTTCCAGATCGCGTTTGCTGATCGTGCAACCGGTAGGATTGTTTGGCGAACAGATAATGGACAGATCAATCCGCTGCATTTTGATCGCCGTCGCTAGCCGTGGAATATTAAAGCTCAAATCATCGTTCAGTAATACGGAAACAATTTCGCCGTTCATCACTTTAATGACCTGCGCATAAACCGAAAACGTCGGTTCCGGTAACAACACGCGGACTCCCGTCTCAATCGTCGCGTTAATGACGGATTGAATCATCTCATTTGAGCCATTGCCCGCCATCACGCCATCCGCGCGCCAGCCGGTGTACGCGGCTAATTTCTCGTGCAACCGCGTCGGCACAAAGTCGGGATAGCGCGCCCAATCAATTGAGTACGCCCGCAGCAACACTTCATCTTTGATCGCTTGCGGCATGCCGAAAGGGTTTTCGTTTTGGTTAATTTTGATGGGGGTATCCAGCGGATCAAGCGAGTAGGCATTGATCGCGCGAACATGGGGTTTGATTTTATCTATCGCGGCCATAATCTATGTTTTCCAGCGGACACTATAGTAAAGATTCCGCAGGCTGGCAAAAGTGGCATGGTTGGCGATGCTTCCTGCTTAACCTTGGTTGCTTTGGAGGGCGCGATAACTGCATACTCGTGGTTTCAGCGGACAGCTCTGAATCGTCTGCCCGGTTGGATTTTCGACCGAGTGTAAGCTTCTCAACGGGTCTTATACCGGCTTTCACTTCAGTGTCGGGCGCAGGGTACCGGCTTCAGCCGGAAGGGATGGCCCACTCAGCTTCCGGCTGAAGCCGGTACTACACCCCCCCCCCGACACTGAAATGAAAACCGGTACAGGCGATTACACGGCTTGTCAGCACGCAAGAAGTGCAAAGACGAATTGGTGCGGCGGTCGTGTGTCACGCAGCTAATTAGCGATATGTCCTCTAACGTCATGGAGAATTATTCTCATCATCCAGTACAGGTCGGCTTGATTGGTGCAGGCATTCAGGCTTCGCGCTCGCCACACTTGCACGAATGCGAGGCGCGGGCCGCCGGGATTGCACTCCGTTACTATTTGTTTGATCTGGAGCTGCTGGAGGCGGATGCGGGGAACTTACTCGACTTGCTCGCGCAGGCGCAAACAAGGGGCTTTGCGGGCGTCAACATCACGCATCCCTGCAAACAAGCAGTAATTCCCCTGCTGGATGAACTCTCGCCGGAAGCTGCCGCCATCGGAGCGGTGAATACGGTCGTTTTTCGCGCGGGCAGGCGCATTGGTTACAATACGGATTGCTTCGGTTTTGCTGAAAACTTCCGACGCGGTTTGGCGGGCGTTTCGTTGCGGCGTGTCGTGTTGCTTGGCGCAGGCGGCGCAGGTTCTGCGGTCGCGGTTGCCGCGTTGGAACTAGGCGCGGCAGAGTTGACGATTTACGATGCCGATCACGCGCGTGCGTTGGCACTGACCAGCCGTTTGCAAACGGCTTACGGTAGCGAGCGTGTGCGCGCGACGATTGATCTGGCGCAGGCAATGGCGGAGGCGGATGGATTGATTCAAGCAACGCCCGTCGGAATGCTGGGGCATCCGGGTTTGCCTTTGCCGCTGGAACTATTGCGGCCCGCACAGTGGGTGGCCGAGATTATTTACTTTCCGCTGGAAACAGAGTTGTTGCGACAGGCCCGCCAGATTGGTTGTCGCACGTTGGATGGCGGTGGTATGGCGGTCTTTCAGGCGGCGGCAGCCTTTCGCCTGTTTACAGACGTGACGCCGGATGGCGAACGAATGTTGCGCTGTTTTGCCCGGATGACGGAAGAACATCGGCATTGCTAACGAGGCTGCTGCGGCTGCCACTGTGTCACAGGCAGAGATACTACACTGAAAAAAATAATCGAATTACGCACCCCGCGCGGCAACACCGCTGGCGGCGCGACAACCTACAACACAGGAAGAGGAAGGCATATGCGAATTACCGGCATCAATGTTTATCGTGTCGAACTGCCCTTGCACGAGGGCAGCTACAAATGGTCGGGTGGACGCAGCGTCGAGGTCTTTGATTCGACCGTAGTCGAATTGCACACGGACGAAGGCATCAGCGGCTATGGCGAAGTCTGCCCGCTGGGCCCGGCGTATTTGCCCGCGTATGCGGCGGGCGCGCGTACCGGCATTGCGGAACTTGCGCCGCATTTGCTGGGGCTTGATCCGACTGCTCTGCATCTGGTGAATCGGCGGATGGACGAATCATTGCGCGGGCATCCGTACGTCAAGTCGGCGATTGATATGGCCTGCTGGGACATCTTCGGCAAGGTTTGTAATCAGCCTATCGTGACGTTGCTCGGTGGGCGTCAGGGCGAAGACTTCGCGCTCTATCGCGCGATTTCGCAGGACACTCCCGAACGAATGGCGGCGATGGTCGGCAAATATCGTGCGGAAGGCTACACGAAATTCCAACTCAAATCCGGCAGCGATGTGGCGACAGACATTGCGCGCATTCATCGCGTTGCCGCCGAACTCCAACCGGGCGACATCCTCGTTGCCGATGCCAATTGCGGTTGGACGCAGCACGAGGCGATGTGCGTGGCGGGCGGCGTGCGCGATGTAAATGTGTACATTGAGCAGCCGTGTTTGAGTTACGAAGAATGCCTGGTCGTGCGCCGTCACACGAATCGTCCGTTTGTGCTGGACGAAGTGATTGACGATTTGCGAATGGTCGTGCGTGGGTACAGTGAACAAGCGATGGATGTTATTAACCTGAAAATCTCGAAAGTTGGCGGCCTGACCAAAGCGCGGCAGATTCGGGATCTGTGTGTGTCGCTCGGCATTGCGATGACGATAGAAGACACGTGGGGCGGCGACATCATCACGGCAGCGATTGCGCATCTGGCGCACAGCACGCCGCCGGAATATTTGTTTTCGGCGACGGATTTCAACAGCTACGTTACGGTCAGCATTGCCGACGGCGCACCTGAGCGACAGCACGGACGGTTGGCGGCATCGGCTGCGCCAGGGCTGGGCATTCAACCGCGCCGGGAAGTTCTTGGCGCACCGCTCCTGAGTCTTACCGCGAGGTGATGCGAAAAATGTAAGGTACAGGCAAGAGCTGCTTCTTCCTCCTGAAATGATTCTGCGTGCTGCGCAAGCGTTGAAAACGAACGATAACATCAAGCCTGCGCTGAGAAATCATGCCTCATCCGTGTGACATTTTGTCGCATCTGTCGAATTGGGGAAATTATAAAATATTCAAAAAAAATGGATGGTCTTGCCATTCCCTTCCTGGTTTTGTTCCCGCTACCAGTCTGCGCTGTGCAAGCAACCGCTTTGTTTTCAGCGAAAATTTATTTTTTCTAAACAACTGGCGTGCGATTTGCCTAACTGCCAGCCTCATTGCCGAAGAGTTCAACTCGCTGAATTTGTTTCACTTTCCTGGAGGAGAATATGTTTGTACGGTTCAAATCACTCGCGCTGTTCGTCGCGTTGCTGATCGGCCTGAACTCGTTTGTGGGGGCGCAATCCACCACGGCGACAATTTCAGGGCAGGTCATGGATGAGCAGCAGCACGTCATTCCCAATGCCACCGTCCGCGTGCGTGAAGTCTTAACCAACACGGCGCGCACCGTCACCACCGATGATGAAGGGCGCTACCGGCTCCCCAATCTGCCCATCGGTAATTACGAACTCACCATCGAAGCCCCCGGCTTTGCCAAGCTCGTCCGTACCGGCGTCGAGCTGCTGGTTAACCAAAACGCGGTGCTGAATCTGACGCTGAAGCCCAGCACCGTTGTCGAAGTGATAACGGTTACGGAAAACGCTTCCGTGCTGAATACAACCAATGCTGAAGTCAGCACGCGCTTTGACAATAAGCGGCTGTCCGAATTGCCGCTTGCGCCGAACCGCGACATCCTGAACGTCGCCTTGTCGGCAGCGGGTGTCAGTCAGCTTGGTTCGGGGCAAACCGGTTTTGCGCAGGGCATCAACTTTTCGGTGAACGGCATGCGGTTGCGCTCGAACAATTTTATGATTGATGGGCAGGACAGCAACGATCCCAGCGTGTCGGGGTCGCAGCAGCCCGTGAACAATCCTGATCTGGTGCAGGAAGTGCGGCTGGTGACGAATCAGTTTTCGGCGGAATTTGGCCGCTCTGCGGGGTCGGTTTTTAATATCGTCACCAAGTCCGGCACGAATCAATTTCACGGCTCGGCGTTCATTTTCAATAACAATAACAAATTCAACGCGCGCAGCAATCTCGACAAAAAGGCCGGTTTTATTGATGCCCCGCGCCGCAACGAGACGCAATACGGCGGCACCTTCGGCGGCCCGCTCAAGCGCGACAAAACGTTCTTCTTCGGCTCCTATCAACGTTGGACAGATCGTCAGCTTGGTTCCGGTGCCACGATCAACGGCGCGCCGACCGATGCCGGACGGCAAGCGTTGCAAGCCGTGAATAGTCGCCCGCAGGTCGCTGCACTCTTGAAGTTCCTGCCTGCCGGAACGGGGTCAGCCGGCACCGCATATTTTGCTTCGGTCGCGGGCGTAAATTGCCCGGCCACCTTGACCGCCGGACAAACGCGCGATCCGCGTTGCGTCGCGGTGCCGCTCGGTTCACTGACGAATGCCAACAGCATCCGCTTCAATAACCATCAATGGTCAACGCGCGTAGATCACAAGTTCACCGAGAATCACACGATCAATGCGCGTTACTTCTTCAATGACTCGGTCAGCGTTGGCTCCGGTCAGGCCACGCCGCGCGGCTTGGCGACGATTTCGCCCGCGCGCAATCAGTCCGCCAACGTGGGCTTTAACAGCATCCTGAGCAGTTCGATGGTGAATGAAGTCCGTATTGCGTGGCAACGTTATGGCTCGGTCACGAATGCCGAAGACCCGGCGTCCGAAACGATTCCTTCGATTGAAGTCAACGAACTCGGCCTGATCGGTTTCAATGCCGCCGGTTCGCGCACGGCGATTGGTTTGGCCGTGAACCTGCCGCAGTATCGTTACAACAACACCTATCAAATCCTCGACAACTTCTCGTGGACGAAGGGTAGCCATTCGATGAAGTTCGGTTTTGACTTCCGCCGCGTGCAGGTCAAAAGCTTCTTCTTCCCGACGATTCGTGGACGGCTGGCGTATGAAAATCTGAACACGTTCGTCAACGACACGGCGATTGCTTCGGCAGTGAACAAACCGGTGCCGGGCGGATCGGAAGTGCAGTACTACAACTGGTACGATTATTTTTTCTACGCGCAGGACGAATGGAAAGTGCGTCCGAACTTTACGCTGACTTACGGCTTGCGTTACGAGACGCCGGGCAATTCGATTGCCTCGCTTTATCCGTTTGAGCAGCAGATTCTCGCGCGCAACGGCAACAATGCGGCCTTTCGTTTGAATCGTCGCCCACAACGCGACACGAATAACCTGCAACCACGCCTCGGCTTCAACTGGCGGCCTGAATTCAGCAAGGACGGCGTCATCGGCATGCTGACGGGCGGCGACAAAACCGTATTGCGTGGCGGTTATTCGCGCACGAACGATTATGGTTTCATCAACATCAACCTGAACATCGCCAGCGCGTTCCCGTTTGTGTTTGCGCTGAATCCTTCGCTGACGAATGCTTACGCCAACATCGTGAACGCGACGGCACCGCCGACAGCGAACCTGCCCTTCATCACGCGCACGACGGCGGGCGATGATTTCCGCGCACCGAGCGCCGATCAGTTCAGCCTGGAAGTGTCGCGCGAACTCAGCAAAGACGTCGTGATGCGCGTCGGCTGGGTCGGCACGAAAGGCAATGCGCTGTTCCAAACCATTGACGGCAATCCGGTCGTCGCCGAACGCAAAGACCGCAACGATCCTGCGTTCCTCTACAACCCGGCAGGCACGACGCTGACCAATCAACCGCGTCGCGTGGATTTGACGCGCGGCGTCGAACGATTGCGCTGCAACTGCGCGCGATCCATCTATCACTCGTTGCAGGTGAGTTTGGACAAGCGCCTGAGCAAGAACTTCAGCGCCGGGATGCATTACACCTGGAGCAGCTTCATTGACAACGCTTCGGAAATCTTCAACCCGCAACCGCAGGGCGAAGTCGCCGTCGCGCAAGACCCGTACAACCTGCGCGGCGACCGCGCGCGTTCGAGCTATGATCGCCCGCATCGCTTCACGACGAATTTTGTGTACGAGTTGCCGTTTTTCCGTAGCCAGGATCGTGCCATTGGCCACGTTCTCGGCGGCTGGCAATTGAACGGCTTCCTCACGTTCCAAAGCGGCACGCCGTTCACGATTCTGAACGGTGCTGACCCGGCGGGCGTGTTGCAGGGCATTGATGCTTTAGTCGGTAACGCCATTCGTCCGAACCAACTGGCGAACGTGAGCGTGTCGGACAAGAACATCATTGACCTGTGGAATGCCGTGCAGGCGGCGCGTGCCGCCGGTCAACCCGCTGGTGCACCGTTCTTCTCAGCCTTAACCACTGGGCAGCGCGTTGGCAACGCCGGACGTAATACGGTGCGCGGCGATGGCATCGGCAACTTCGATTTTGGCGTGCTCAAGAACACGAAGATTGTCGAAGGACACAACGTACAATTCCGCGCCGAGTTCTACAACCTGACGAACACGCGCAATTTCGGGACGCCGAACACCGCGATCAACTCCGGTGCCAACTTCCTGAATCAATGGGCGACGAATGGCGGCAATCGTCGCATCAATTTTGGTTTGCGGTATACGTTCTAAAACGGAAGGCAAACTGCCAATCAAGCGGGCGGGAGTGGTATTCACTCTCGCCTTTTTTTCTGTTACAACGTCAGAGCATGGAACGTGAAACCCCGGCTCATCCATCATCTCCGCCCAGCTTTCTCCGCGCTGTTTTGGAAGAATGCTACAGCGATGACGTACTCGGTCATGCGGCACAACTGGCATTTTATTTTTTGTTTGCCCTGTTCCCGATGCTGATCTTTCTAGCCGCGCTTGTCGGCTATCTGCCGATTCCGCATCTGCTCGAACAATTCCTCGGTTATTTGAGCGAAGTGTTGCCGCCGACCGCCTTAACCCTGGTTAGTCAAACCCTGAGCGAAATCACGCGACGGCAGCGTAGTGGTCTATTGAGCTTTGGTTTCGTGGCGACAATTTGGGCTGCGTCTTCGGGCCTGCACGCGCTGATTTATTCGTTGAATGTGGCATACGGCGTGAAAAAAATGCGCCCGTGGTGGAAGGAGCGATGTTTAGCCTTAGGGCTGACGTTCGCTTTTTCGGGATTGATTATTTCAGCGCTCGCCATCGTCTTTTTCGGCGGCAACCTGGGGCGCTTGCTGGCCGATGCGTTGCGCTGGAGCCGCACTTTCCGCGACGGCTGGCAATTGTTGCAATGGCCGCTGGTCGTGCTGTTTGTCTGGTTCGGATTGGAGTTGATTTATTTTGCTGCGCCCAATTTGCCGCGCCCGTGGAAATGGTTTACGCCCGGCGCGATCTTTGCACTCCTGGCGTGGCTGACAATTTCGTTTGCCTTCAAGCTCTATGTCACGCGCGTTTCCAACTACACGCTAACTTACGGCTCGCTGGGCAGCGTGATGGCACTGATGTTTTGGCTGTACCTGACGAGCATCGTGATTTTGATCGGCGGCGAAATCAACGGCGTATTAGAGCGACGCGCGACCTGATTTCATTCCTATCCCTTCTACTATGAAATTACTTCGCCTGTGACAACGGTAATGGCTGTGCCATCGGAATATTGCTTACTGACTGTGGCATCCTCCTCATTGCCTGCGCGAGATTCCTCAAGGCAGCTTTTCCTCAAGCTACCCTCCGCCCTGGCATAACGGTTGCTCGTTGGGGCTGATAGAAAGAGTAGCTCCCCCAGGCGAGACGTTATGCGAAGCCGAAAAAACAGTGGCGAAGTGCGCGCCGCAACGCAATCGTTGCGCAAATCAAATGCGCCGATGTTTTGGGCGCTGTGCCAATTGAATGAGGCTTTGGCTGCTGCTCAGACCTCGGTTGCTGGCTTGGATGAAGCGCAGGTCAGACCGAGACAAGCGCAATACGGCGCGAATCGGTTGCCACGTGCCGTCAAGCGGCATTGGATGCAGGAGTTCGTCGCAAACTTTGTTCACCTCTTCGCCTTGCTGCTGTGGGCAGGTGCCGTGCTGGCCTGGATTGCCCAGATGCCGGAACTGGCGTGGGCGATTATCGCGGTGATCCTCATCAATGGCTGCTTCAGTTTTTGGCAGGAGTATCAGGCCGAACGCGCGGCGGAAGCGTTGGCGGCGTTGTTGCCGCAGCAGGTGCTGGTACGTCGCAGCGGAAAGGAACGACTGGTTCCCGCCGCCGACATCGTTCCTGGCGACATTCTGATGCTGACGGAAGGCGCAGCTGTCGCCGCCGATGCGCGCGTCATCAAAACCGAGCGATTGCGCGTAGACAATTCCTCGCTCACTGGCGAATCGCGTCCTGTCCCGCGCCGCGTCAATGCCGTGCAGCTTACGGAAGCAACGAATGTGTCGTGGCCCAACCTCGTCTTTGCGGGCACCTCCGTTACCAGTGGGTGCGGTGAAGCCGTTGTGTTTGCGACCGGCGCGGCAACCGAATTTGGTCGCATCGCTTCACTAACGAACCTGCAAGCCGAACGCCCCGGCCCTTTGCAGCTTGAACTGCAAAAAGTCACACGACTCGTGACGATGCTGGCCGTAGGATTCGGCGTTCTCTTTTTCGTCGTCGGAAAATCACTCGGTGGTTTGTCCTTCGCGGAAAGCTTTCTCTTTGGTATCGGCATTATTGTGGCCAACGTGCCGGAAGGTTTGTTGCCGACGTTGACGCTTTCGTTGGCGATGGGCGTGCGGCGGATGGCGCGGCGCAATGCGTTGGTGAAGCGTCTTTCTGCGGTCGAAACGCTGGGCGCGACGACTGTCATTCTCACCGACAAAACCGGCACGCTGACGGAAAATCAAATGACCGTGCGCGAACTGTGGAGCGGCGGCGCAGGTTATCAAATCAGTGGCATTGGCTATGAAAGCACGGGCGCAATCCAACCGCTTGATGCCTCTATCCACGATACCCCGCCCGTCACCGACCTATTGAAAATTGCCGCGCTCTGTTGTGATGCGCGCGTCGTTGCGGCGGAAAAAGGGCCAGTGCAAGTCCTCGGCGATCCGACCGAAGGGGCGATATTGGTGGCAGCGGCAAAAGCGGGAATGCCCGCTGAAGTGTTGGCCGAGTGGCCGCGTGTGACTGAACTGCCATTCGATTCTGTACGCAAACGAATGACGACGATTCAACGTATCAACGGGGCGGCAGTCGCTTGTGTCAAAGGCGCGCCGAGCGAGGTATTTGCACATTGCAGCAGGCTGTACTGGCAGGGCGAAGCGGTTCCGTTCGCTGCGGCCCAGCGGCAGGCCGCCGAAGCCGCACACGATCAACTCGCGCGGCGCGGCTTGCGTGTACTGGCGGTCGCCACGCGCAAGGTTGACCCCGCGCAACACGAAGGCAACGGCTGGCAGGTCGAAGAAGTCGAGTGCGACCTGACGCTGCTCGGCTTATTGGCAATGGAAGACCCGCCGCGACCCGCTGTGCCGAGCGCGATTGCGGCTTGTCGGCAAGCGGGTGTGCGCGTGGTGATGATGACGGGCGATCACGGTTTGACCGCCGCCGCAATTGGGCGGGAAATCGGTTTGCACCATTCGCATCCGTTAATTGTCACAGGCGCAGAGTTGGACAAAACGAATGATGCACAATTGCATCTACTCCTCGCGCAACCCAACGTGCTGTTCGCGCGCGTGACGCCGGAACACAAGCTGCGCCTCGTCGAAATGCTGCAACAACGCGGCGAAGTCGTCGCGGTCACGGGCGATGGCGTGAACGATGCGCCCGCGCTCAAACGCGCTGACATCGGCGTAGCGATGGGCGTCGTCGGCACCGACGTGGCACGGGAAGCGGCAGATATGGTGCTGACCGATGACAACTTCGCCAGCATTGTCGCCGCGATTGAAGAGGGGCGCGCCGTCTACGACAACATCCGCAAATTCGTGACGTACATTTTTGCCAGCAACATTCCCGAAGCGATTCCCTTCATTGCCTTCATCCTCTTTCGCATTCCGCTGCCCTTGACCGTGATGCAAATCCTCGCCGTTGATCTCGGCACTGATCTTGTGCCCGCTTTAGCATTGGGAATGGAAGCACCGGAATCCGATGTGATGCGCCGTCCGCCACGTTCACGACAAGAGCGATTGCTGAATCTCGCTACGTTGTTGCGCGCGTATGCGTGGCTCGGAATGATGGAAGCGGTGTTGTCGCTCAGCGGTTTTTTCTTTGTGTATTGGCTGGCGGGGCAAGCGCTGACGGCGAGTGGAAATGTTTACGTAACGGCAACGACGATGACGCTGGCAGGCATTGTCGCCTGTCAAATCGGCAACGTCTTTGCCTGTCGCAGCGAACGTCAATCCGTCTGGCAACGCGGCTTCACGAGCAATCGCGCCGTTTTGCTGGGCATTGCCGTCGAGGTGCTGCTGTTATTGGCGTTGATGTATGTGCCAGCGTTGGCCACAGCGTTTGGCCTGACGGGGCTATCGTGGCAACACTGGTGTTTGCTGGCGTCCTTTGGGCCTGTGTTGTTGCTGCTGGAAGAACTGCGCAAACGCTTCCTCCGCGCGCGGCGCTAGCTTGTTTGTGCCAGCGTCTCGCTCTCAGGTTGCGGGTTCACCGCGACCAGTTTGACGCGGCTCAGCAAAAGAAACCCCAAGACGAAAAAGATAACCAACGAAAGAATCGCAATCCGGTAATTGCCTGTGAATTGATACGCCAGCCCAAACAACAGCGGCTCCTAACCAACTCGTACCTTTATCGCTAATTTCATAGAGGCTGAAATATTGCGCGGCGTGAGCGGGCGGAATCATTTGCGAATACAGCGAACGGCTCAATGCCTGACTGCCACCCAGCACTAATGCGATGGCCACGGCCAGCCCATAAAACTGCCACTCATTCTGCAACCAGCCGTAAAGATAGACCAGCGTGCCAATCCAAATCAGCAGGCTGAACAGCACTGCATTCTTCGCGCCCACCGCTTTGGCCAGCGCATTGAAAAGCAGGTTGCCGAAGAACGCTACGAATTGCACTAACAAAATCACGGTGACCAGCGTCGCCATCGGCAAATGCAATTCTTCCTGCCCAAATTGCGACGACAGCGTAATGACCGTTTGGATGCCGTCGTTGTAAAGCAAATACGCGACGAGGAAGAGAAACGTTTGCGGATACTGCCGCGCCTCCCGCCACGTTCCCCACAACTGGCGGAACCCAATCGTCAGGTAATTTTCATTCGCTGCGAGGTGGTTGCTGTTTTTTCTGCGGCGCAACATCGCCATCGGAAGCAACGTGAAAATCGCCCACCACAATCCCGCCGAAGACAAGCTGATGCGTACGGCTTGTTCCGTGGTTAACCCGAAAACGGTTGCCTGCGAAACTAACCCAAGATTCAACGCTAGCAATAGCCCGCCACCCAAATATCCGAGCGCCCAGCCGAGCGAAGACACACGGTCGCGTTCGGCGGGCGCGGCAATTTCGGGCAAAAAGGCATTGTAAAAAACTATCG
Organism: Blastocatellia bacterium; assembly: GCA_046331525.1. Taxonomy (GTDB): domain Bacteria; phylum Acidobacteriota; class Blastocatellia; order RBC074; family RBC074; genus JAFDVL01. The sequence goes on along the minus strand of JAXLQQ010000019.1, from coordinate 1,797 downwards.
AAGCGCCAAAGCTCAGATTGGCGACCAAGAACAATGCGCCGCCCCACAAGTAATGCGTGCCTTGCAAAAAGTACATGCCCATCGTCGCCAACGCGCCTACGTATGCACAGATGCCGAGCAGTTGTTTTTTCAGGTTGGAGTAATCTGCAATCGCTCCGGCTACGGGCAGAAAAATCACTTGCAGCACGACGGCGAGCGAAACCAGATAGGGAAAGTATGCGCCCGCGCTGACGCGAAGGCCGAGCGGGTAGACAAAGCCGTTTTCATCCGCCGCCGCGCGAGTGATGGTCGTCAAGTACGGGCCGATAAAAACCGTTACCACCGAAGTGTAAAAGGCCGAATTCGCCCAATCATAAAAATACCAGCCAACCTGCTCACGACGCGGTGTTGCTGTGTGCATAAATTCCTCACTGTCAGGGCTGGGCAAAAGCTGTGCCTTTGACCCGGCACAGCCTTTGCACTTGTCCAGCGGGAAAGGGGGAACTATGAAAGTTTTATTAGCCGTTGATGGCTCCGCTTGCAGCGCGGCTGCGGTGCAGGAAGTCGCCCGTCGCCCCTGGCCTGCCGACACGATCATCAAAGTGTTTGCGGTCGCGGAATTACCGTATGTGAACGTCACCGAACCCGTACTCCTGCCTAATGATTACTGGGCTGCGCTGGAACACGCTCAGCGAGCACAGGCGCAGGCTGCGACTGAGCAGGCGATGAGCGCGCTGCAACAACAAACGACAGTAACGCTGCTGGCAGCGCAAAAGATGGGACATGCGGCCAGTACGATTTTGGATGAGGCGCAGGAATGGGGCGCGGATTGGATTATCGTGGGTTCGCATGGCTATCGCGGATGGAAACGCTTTTTGCTCGGTTCCGTCGCGCAAGCGATTGCGACGCACGCGCCGTGCTCGGTCGAAATTGTTCGCCCACGGCACCAGCCTTCGCCGTGATTGGGGAGACGGTTTCTGCTGCGTGTGCACGCGCGCAAGAATGCGCAGCCATTGTGTCAAATTCCGCTCTCCTGCCTTTGTTTGCTGCAAGGAGGCGCAGTCGTGCAGCGGGTCTGAAAGTTGCAAGTGGAGGGATTGTGTATGTCAAGAAAAGGAGGTGGATTATGAAAGAACGAATGAAATGGATCGGCATTGGATTTGGCTTTATGGTCGGCCTTCAGGTGCTGACTTCGCTCATGTTTTCGTTATTGCTTCAGATCACGAATCAACGCCCCGGCACGGTCGAAGGAGATCAGTGGGTGTTGGTGATTTTCGGCCTGACGCTCGGCGCATTTCTGATCGGTGGCTTAGTGATCGGACGCTTTGAGGAAAAGCCGCGCATCTACGACGCGCTGTGGGCGGCGATTCTGACGCTCATTTTCTCGAACGTGATGTTTTATGTGCTGCCCGCCGACACCCGGCAGCAATTCACGGGCAGCAAATGGTTGCTGGATGCGAATGGGCAACTAGCGCCGTTGTGGCTGAGCCTGCTGCAAATGTTGCCCGCGCTCGTGGCCGCTGCTTTCGGGGCGGCGCTCGGTTATCACATGACGATCCCGGTCAGTCCGTTGTGGGAACGATTGACTGGTCTGCTGGGATTGATGGGCTCTGTGGCGGGCGTCGGCATTGTGTTTGTCATCGGCAGTCTGGTGATCCCGTGGTATTGGCTGGCACTGGTGTTAGTGTTGTTTGTTGCTGGCACGGTCTACAGCTACTACGCCTTTAAGCGGAGCGAGGAGGAACTGGAGGGATTGCATATCTTGTCGGCACCTCGGCACGGGCAACCTGGCTAAAGCGGATACGAAAGCTGCAACGG
>JAXLQQ010000018.1:0-79709 GCA_046331525.1 Blastocatellia bacterium | reverse complement strand
CCATTTGGCGTAAGATGTTTTTGCCTGCAACAGCGCAGGCAAGATTCTTGAAATGAGAAGTTCGATGCAGATTACTGTTTTGAAAGAAACCCAAGCCGACGAATCCCGCGTCGCATTGATTCCCGAATCCGTCAAAAAACTTATCGCGCTGAAAGCCCGCATCGCCGTCGAAAGTAATGCTGGCCAGAACGCAGGCGCGAGCGATGCCGATTATGAAGCCGCCGGAGCCAGCGTCTCCGCAGATCGTGCCGCGCTCCTGGCCGCCACCGATGTACTCGTCGCCGTTAATCGCCCGCCAACAGAAGACCTCGCGCGTTTGAAAAAAGGCGCGGTCGTGATCGGCTTCCTGCGCCCGTTGGACGAACCGGAAGCACTCAGACCGATGCTGCAACAGGAACTAACGGCGTTTTCCGTTGAATTGATTCCGCGCACCACCCGCGCGCAGGCAATGGATGCGTTGTCCTCAATGGCGACAATCGTCGGCTACAAAGCGGTGCTGCTTGCAGCAGACCGCGTGCCACGGATGTTCCCGATGCTGACGACAGCCGCAGGCACGGTGCCGCCTGCCAAAGTCTTAGTCCTCGGCGCAGGAGTCGCCGGGCTGCAAGCTATTGCCACGGCCCGTCGCCTTGGTGCAGTCGTCGAAGGCTTCGATGTGCGCGCCGCGGCGGGCGAAGCCGTGCGTTCGCTCGGTGCCAAATTTCTCGCCGTAGATATGGGCGGCGAATCCGGCGAAGGCGGCGGCGGCTATGCCAAAGAAGTCACAGAAGAAGTAATGGAACGCAGCCGCGCACTCATCGCACAACAGGCCAAACAGACCGATTGCATCGTCACATCTGCTGCTATACCGGGGCGAAAAGCGCCAATTTTGATTACAGATGAAGCCGTTCACAACATGAAACGCGGTTCTGTCATTGTAGATTTAGCCGGTGCGACGGGCGGTAATTGCACGTTAAGCAAACCCGGTGCGACGATTGAGGTCAATGGCGTATCAATCATGTGCCCGCTCAACCTCGCCGCGATGGTTCCCGTCCACGCCAGCCAATTGTATTCGCGAAACCTGACCGCGTTTTTAACGCCGATGATTCAGGAAGGCGAGTTGAAACTGGATTTCAATGACGACATCGTCGGGCCGAGTTGTGCCCTGCATCATGGCGCGGCCAAACACCCGCGCCTGCAAGCAGCACTAACAGCAACGTCTTGATTTGTGTTCATACTTTCTCCCTAACCACCTGCACGATCCCGAACAGGAGGCATATTTTGTGAGTATTGAGATACTAATTTCCTCGCTATACGTTTTCGCCCTCGCCGCTTTTTTGGGCTATCAAATTATCTCGCGCGTTCCCCCTTTATTGCACACGCCGTTGATGGCAGCCACGAACGCGATTTCCGGCATTTCGCTCGTTGGCTCGCTCGTCACAGCAGGCGCGGAACACAGCACGCTCAGCACCATTCTGGGCGTCATCGCCGTCATCTCCGCCACGATCAACGTGGTGGGCGGATTTATGATTACTGAACGCATGCTCAAGATGTTTCAGGATAAGCTGCCGAATGATTCCAAAGACAAAAAGGAGGATAAGAACTCCTAATGGAATCAAAATATTTTATTGAAATTGCTTATATTATCGCTTCGATCCTATTCATCTTCGGCCTGAAAGGGTTGAGCCATCCGAAATCCGCGCGAAATGGCATGAACCTCGCCGCAATGGGCATGCTGGTCGCGGTGGTCGGCACACTGTTGCATCACGAAATCGTCAGTTATGTCTGGATCATCGTCGGCTTGCTGATTGGTTCACTGATTGGTTCCGTGATGGCGCTGAAAGTTTCGATGAATGCCCTGCCCCAACGTCAGGCCATCTCCTTAGCCTTCGGCGCACTCGCAGCGACGCTAGTGGGCATCGCAGAATATTTACGCGGTGGAGCAGAGTTGACCAGTTTCAAGATGACCGCACTCGGCTTTGAAGTGCTGTTCGGCAGCCTAACGATTGCAGGCAGTTTGGTAGCCTTCGGCAAATTGCAGGAACTGTTGCGCGGAACGCCCATTACATTTAAAGGGCAGAATATTTTCAATATCGCCTTGTTTGCGACGACGATTGGAATCTTTATTTATCTGATTTTTGCGCCCGAAAACACGGTGTTTTTCTGTGTGATGGTCGGACTGGCATTGTTATTCGGGTTGTTGCTCGTGCTGCCGATTGGCGCGGCAGATATGCCCGTTGTGATGTCGCTAATGAATTCCTACGCGGGTTTGGCCTCTGCTGCTACGGGCTTTGCGCTTAGCAATAATGTTTTGATTATTGCTGGCACGCTGGATGGATTCTCTGGCTTTATTCTTTCTATTTTGATGTGTAAAGCAATGAATCGCTCAATGACGAATGTCCTCTTTGGTGCGTTTGGCACGGTCGCCGATGGTGGACAGGTCATTGAGGGTGTACAGCGCGAAGTCAGTGTAGATGATGTTGCGGTACAGCTTGCTTATGCTCGTCAGGTCGTTATTGTCCCAGGCTACGGGCTAGCAACAGCCCAAGCCCAGCATACCGTACGCGAATTAGCCGAAACATTGGAACATCGCGGTGTCATTGTGAAATATGCGATCCACCCCGTCGCTGGACGCATGCCGGGACATATGAATGTATTGCTTGCCGAAGCCAACGTGCCCTACTCTTCGCTCTACGAGCTTGAACAAATTAACCCTGAAATGGGGGCAACTGATGTCTCTGTCGTCATTGGGGCCAATGACGTAGTTAACCCCGATGCCCGCGACAATCCTACTAGCCCGATTGCCGGTATGCCAATTATCGAAGTAGATAAGTCTAAACAAGTAATCGTGCTAAAACGCGGCAAAGGGCGCGGATTTTCAGGAATTGAAAACCCGCTCTTCTTCAAACCTAATACAGGTATGTTATATGGCGATGCCAAAGCTTCCCTGGCAAAATTAGTACAAGCAGTACAACAAGCATAGTTATTGTCCGCTAAACATACATAACCTTATCCTATTAGGGCAGAATCCTGTTGAGTCAGGCCTTCCACTGTTACTGCCGGTGTAATGACAACACGCGGAAGCGATCCGGTTGGAATCACCTGCCCACCTTCATTTTCCCAGCTCTCTATAGTCTCAGGTTTGGGTGGTATAGGCACTTGCTCCTTTAATTGATCTTTATTCTGGTTTCGGTCGTATGAGTGGCATTTCGTGACGCGCGTGAAGAAGAACCGGAGTGGGGAAGGGCAGCAGTTGCGCCACCACTGGCGACGACGTTTTGGACACGGCACGGGGAAGTTCAGCGGCGGGATTGAGGTGTTGGTGGTCAAAGACGGCCACCGCTTCCTGGCGACCTCGGCGCTGACTTTGCGCGTGCCGGAAGTCAAAGCGTGGTACGCGCGGCGGCAACAGATTGAAGAGTTCTTCCGGCTGCTGCGCAGCCAGCTGCGGTGGCAGCAATGTCCGGCGCGCAGCGCGCAAGCACAGGTGGCGCATCTGCATTTGTGCGTGCTGGCCTTTTTAGTTTTACAGGAGGAAGCCGTACAACACAAAACGACGGTCTATCAAGTGCGACGAAAGTTATTCCGGGAGGCAGTGCCTCTCCAAACCCCATTATTACAGGGCTTTACTTGCCTTGCGTAACTTCAGAACAAGTTGGAACGAAAAAAAATGTATGCACCTTAGCCAGTGCCGATGGAACAAATGGAACACATAACGCGACAACCAACAACAACCCAAAAGAACCGCCCCAATAACGCGACAACCAAGCTCCTGCCCGGAAACCCAGAGTTTCTTCCTTGCTCGCCTCGTCAAAAGTCTTGTAAGATGCGCGACGCAGATAGAAGCAAAAACTTTCGACGTGCGCGCCATTTTCCATTCGTCTTACCGAAGCCAGGATGTTACGAGTAGCGCCTTCATCGTTGCCGATTCTATCTGCAAAATTGCCATCGGAAGTTCACGGTAAAGGCGCTTTTAATTTTGTGACAGCCCCGCTAATAGTTGGAAGAAGTTCCACCTCTCTTGCCTCAAAGGAATGTGGAAGGTCAGGCGATGCGTACAGCTAGTTTTATGATTTGAGAGCGGCAACGCCCCAACGATGTTTCAGTTCAATCAGCCGACCCCGCGCAATGAATTCGCCATCTATTGCTATCACGGAAAATCGTCAGGTCATTGCATTATGCGGCGACCAGCCAGGTCGAAAAACCGGGTATTCAGAAAACTAAACGTGACCCAATATCGCGTAGCAAAGGGAAAAGATTGCGCCTACAAAAGCAGAAAAAATAACGATCTAACTGCCAATCTCGACATTGAAGCTAAGCCAAATTATTTATGGATCAATCTCAACTCAATTGGATTACTGACTTCATCTGGAATATTGCTGACGATGTTTTGCGCGACGTGTATGTGCGCAGCAAATATCGGGATGTCATTTTACCGATGACAGTTTTGCGCCGCCTCGACGCTGTTCTGGAACCCACGAAAGAAGCAGTGCTGGAAATGAAAGCGGCGCTTGACCAGGCGCAGATTGACAACCAGGACGCGGCGTTGCGCACGGCTTCAGGCCAGGCGTTCTATAATACTTCGCCGTTTTTGCTGCGCGATTTGAAGGCGCGGGCTACGCAACAAAAACTCAAGGATGATTTCATTGCCTACCTCGATGGATTCTCGCCCAACGTCGAAGACATTCTGAAAAACTTCAAGTTCCGTAACCAGATCGAAACGCTGGCCGAAGCCGATGCCATTGGCGTCTTGATCGAAAAGTTTCTTGATAAAGACATCAACCTCAGTCCTTACGCGACGGACAAATTACCTGGCCTCGACAATCATTCGATGGGGACAATGTTTGAAGAACTTGTGCGCCGCTTCAACGCCGACAACAACGAAGAGGCAGGCGAACACTGGACGCCGCGTGATGCGGTGCGGCTGATGGCGAACCTGATGTTTTTGCCGGTCGCCGACAAAATCGAATCGGGCACGTATCTGCTTTACGACTGTGCGTGTGGCACGGGCGGCATGTTGACCGTCGCCGAAGAAACGCTCAAGCAAATCGCGGCTGACCACGGCAAAGAAGTTGAAACGCATCTTTTCGGGCAAGAAATCAATGCCGAGACTTATGCCATCTGCAAGGCGGATCTGTTGCTCAAAGGCGATGGCGATGCTGCCGACAATATCGTCGGTGGCGCGGCCTTTTCGACGCTTTCCAACGATGCGTTTCGCGCTCGCGAATTCGATTTCATGCTGGCGAATCCACCTTATGGCAAAAGCTGGTCGAGCGATCTTGACCGTATGGGCGGCAAGAAAGAACTCAAAGACCCGCGCTTTTTGATCAGTCACGGCGGCGACAGTGAATACTCATTGGTCACCCGTTCGAGCGACGGGCAACTGCTCTTTCTGGTGAACATGCTGAGCAAGATGAAACACGACACGCCGCTAGGGAGCCGTATTGCCGAAGTTCACAACGGTTCGTCGCTCTTCACAGGCGACGCGGGGCAGGGCGAAAGCAACATCCGCCGTTGGATCATCGAAAACGACTGGCTCGAAGCGATTGTCGCCTTGCCGCTGAATATGTTTTACAACACCGGCATTGCGACTTACGTCTGGGTGCTGACCAATCGTAAGCCCGAACATCGCCAAGGCCAGGTGCAACTGATTGACGCAACGCAATGGTTCAAGCCGTTGCGCAAAAACATGGGCAAGAAAAATTGCGAACTTGCCGCCGATGATATTCAGCGCATCTGCGACACATTCCTGGCCTTTAAGGAAACCGAGCAATCCAAACGCTTCCCCAACGCCGCGTTTGGGTATTGGAAAGTCAAAGTCGAACGCCCGCTGCGCTTGCACAGCCAACTCAGCCGCAGGGCGATTGAGTCGCTGCGCTTTGCTTCCGGCGACGAAGACATTCGCGCGGCGCTGTACGATCAATTGGGCGAGACGCTGTTGACGAACCCCGCCGCTGTGCGCAAGGAACTGGAAAAACTGGTTGAGCATTGGGGGCAAGACGACACGGACGACGAAGGCGAAGACGGCGCAAAGAAAACGCTGCCCGATGCAAAGAAGAAAAAGCTGCTGAACGAAGCGTCGTGGAAGCGCGATGCCCTGTTGCACAACGTCGCCCAGCAATTGCGGCAGGAACTCGGCGACGAACTGTTCCCCGATCACAACGTCTTTCGTGACGAAGTCGAAGCCGCGCTGAAAAGGCTCGACATCAAAATCAGCGCCGCCGATTTGAAGGTCATCATCAATGCCGTCAGTTGGCGCGACGAAAGCGCACCGCCCGTCATCAGGAAAATCCATAAACCCGACAAGGCAGAAGCCGATGAGTTGCGCGGGCTGTATGAAACCGAAATTGCAGGCAAGGCATGCGTCGTCGAATACGAACCCGACAGCGAGTTGCGCGATTACGAACAGATTCCGTTGCTCGAAGACGGCGGCATCGAAGCGTTCCTCCGCCGCGAAGTGTTGCCGTACACACCCGACGCGTGGCTGGACGAGGCGGCGACGAAGATCGGCTATGAAATCTCGTTCACGCGCCATTTTTATCAGCCGCCCGTCTTACGCACGCTCGCCGAAATCAGCGCCGACATTCTGGCGTTGGAGAAAGAAACCGAAGGCTTGCTGAGCGAAATCACGAAAGGAGTCACGGCGTGATTGAAAGAATCGCACCGCCCCCATTGTCTCAGCACTGCGGAGACAATTTGCAATAGAGGTTTCGCCCAAACGGGAACTGTTGGCCGATGTTTTGTGCCGGAGGTACAGCAACCATTAGCGCGCGGTCGAGTCGTAGTTTTGTGCCGGAGGCACAGCGGACATTAGCCGGTGGTGGAGCGTAAGCGAAACCACCGGAGCGGCGCATCCGTACCGCCGCGTCCCGGATGGGACGCAGGACAAAACAGCGGCATTGAAACAACGTCTCGTCCTACGCTCCTGTCGGAGCGCAGGGGATTTATCACGTTCGTTCCGGTGGTTCCGGCGGCGCCTGCACCACCGGCTAATATCCCTTGCGCCGCTGGCGCAAAAGTCGTAGCAGTGATACGACCATGAATCGACAGTGATTATCAGCGCGAACGACATCTCTGGAGGAGAGATAATGATCGAAGGACTCAAGCCTTACGCGGAGTACAAAGCATCTGGTTCTCGCTGGCTCGGCGCAGTTCCATCACATTGGAATGTGCGGAGTCTTCGCACGTTGATTAGCACACGAAATGAGCGCAATCGCCCTGACCTGCCGCTTCTTTCGGTAGCGCGCGAGAAAGGCGTTTTCGTGCGTTCGTTGACAGGCGATGACGACAATCACAACGTCATCCCTGAAGACCTGAGCAATTATAAAGTCGCGCGTGCAGGCAATCTGGTCATTAACAAAATGAAAGCGTGGCAAGGTTCAATGGGGATTGCGCCGTGTGATGGCATTGTCAGCCCTGCGTATTACGTCTTTGACTTTCGCCTTGCCAATCGCGGATTCGGACAAAAGCTTTTCCGCAGCAAACCTTACGTCGCACATTTTGGACAGGCATCGGACGGCGTGCGGGTTGGGCAATGGGATTTGTCTATTCCCGGAATGAGGCAAATTCCAGTTCTTGTTCCAAGCGAAGAAGAACAAGCCGCCATCGTGCGGTTTCTCGATCACGCGAACCGCAAGTTTGACGGCTTCATCCGCGCCAAGCGCAAGCTGATCGCGCTGCTGAACGAACAGAAACAGGCCATTATCCACCGCGCCGTCACGCGCGGCCTCAATCCCGATGTGAAGCGCAAGCCCTCTGGCATTGCGTGGCTCGGCGACATTCCGGCGCATTGGGAAGTGGCAAGAATTAGGCAAAAAGTGCAAATAGCTCGCGGTCGCTTTTCACATCGCCCGCGCAATGCGCCTCAGTTTTATGGCGGTCGTTACCCATTCATCCAAACTGGAGACATTGCAACCGCTGACAAGCAAATAACCAGTTATACACAAACTCTAAATGAAGCAGGGTACAAGATCAGCAAACTTTTCAAAGCCGGGACTCTTGCAATGGTAATAACTGGGGCTAAGACTGGTCATGTTGCAATTTTGGGATTCGACGCTTGTTTTCCTGACAGTGCTGTTGGCTTCATTCCCTCAAAGGATGAGGTTGATAAGGATTTCCTCTACTTTGCGTTTATTTCTCTCAAAAGCGAATTAGATAGAGCCTCTATCACGAGCACGCAAGAAAACCTGAACGTGCAACGTATCGGCTCACAGGTTACAGCGTGGCCCCCATTGGAAGAGCAAAAAGAAATTGTGAAGCATCTCGACTTAGAGCTAACAACACTTACAACAATTATTGACCGCACTAAACGCGAAATCGCGCTGATGCAGGAATATCGCACGCGCCTGACGGCGGACATTGTGACGGGCAAATTGGATGTGCGCGCGGCGGCGGCAAAGCTGCCCGATTTTGCAGCCGCTGCGGATCCGTTGCCGGACGCAGACGACGCCGAAGAATTGCTGGAAGATGCCGACGCGCTGGACGACGGCGAGGCGTGAAGAGGCGGCCTCGCTGCTGTTTTGAAATCACGCGCCCGGCTCCAGCGGAGCCGAATGTTTATAGAACCCGTGCGGTGATTGCCACTAAGCTCCAGCGGAGCGGCATCTGCCACATTTCGCTCCGCTGGAGCGTGGGGAATCTGGGTGCCGCTGAACTATAAACAGGCCGCGCCGCTGGCGCTAAAAACAAAGCCGAACATCAATCATTGCCCTGTACCTGTAAGGAGAAAGACCCGTGAGCAATCGTCCTGCCATCTCGCTAGACATTCAACGCGAATTGTTGTTCGAGTGCCGATACCGCTGCGCCTGCGATTGCGAACCGGTATCGCTCGAAAAGGCACACATCATTCCGTGGAGTGAAACCCAGGACAACAGTTTTGAAAACCTCGTCGTGCTGTGTGCGAACTGCCACACGCGCGCCGACAAGGAAAGATGGCCGGAAGCGCATTTTCGCCGCTTCAAACAACAGCCGTGCGCTTTAGAACGCGACCTCTTGCCGCCGGTATCGGGCGAACAAAAAGCGATGATTGACCTGATCGCCGCCAAACAGCCCGAAGCCATGACCGAACGTGAGCGCAAGCGGTTGGTGCGAATGATTGCCGCGTATGTGGATGTCAATGTGACAGACGTAGTGGTGATGTCCGTGGTGCAGACGAACAGTTCACTGATCAGAATTGAATTGCCACGCAACGCAGCCGAACGCCTCGTACTTGGCTATCAAGCTGCTGATCCACGCCTCGCTTCCTTCCTTGATGAGTTCGCCGAATCAGAGGCTTTAGTTCGGTTAGGCGATGTCGGAGAGAGTGTGCCATCTCGCTATTTTGGTGAGACGGGCGGCATCAAACTCATTGAGACCGCGCGCCCGGCTCCGGCTGAACGACCGCCCGTCACCAACACAAAGGAAGAAGGGCTGGAAACGCTGATCTTTGACGCGATGACCAGCTTTGGCTGGATTGCCGGTAAGAACACCGATTACGACCGCGAATACGCCGTAGACTTGCCGCAACTCGCAGCGTTTCTGGCGGCAACACAGGAGCAAACCGCCGCCGCGTTGCAGCTTGAAACCGATGGCCCGGAGCGGCGCAAATTCCTCGCGCACCTGCAAGGCGAAATCACGCGGCGCGGCACGGTTGATGTGATGCGTAAGGGCATCAAGTTTGGCAGGTTTACGATTGATCTGTTTTACGGCACGCCTTCGCCCGAAAACCTGAAAGCCGTCGCGCGCCACGCCGCCAATCGGTTCAGCCTCACGCGCCAATTGCATTACAGCCGCGAACAAACGCAACGCGCGCTTGATCTGGCGCTGTTCATCAACGGCTTGCCCATCGCTACGTTTGAGTTGAAGAACAGCCTGACCAAACAAACCGTCGAAGACGCCGTTGAGCAATACAAGCGTGACCGCGACCCGCGCGAACTGCTGTTTTCGTTCGGGCGCTGTGTGGTGCATTTCGCGCTCGACGATCACGAAGCGCAGATGTGTACGGAACTGAAAGGCGCAAAAGGAATGGCGAAAGATTCGTGGTTTCTGCCCTTCAATCAAGGCTGGAATCACGGCGCGGGCAATCCGCCGAATCCTTACGGCATCAAGACTGATTACCTATGGCGGCGCATCCTGACGCCCGGCGGACTGACCGACATTCTGGAAAACTACGCGCAAATCGTCGAAGTGAAAAACGAAAAGACGGGCAAGAAAAAGCGCGTGCAGATTTTCCCGCGCTATCACCAGTTGGATGTCGTGCGTAAACTGCTGGCCGATGCCGCTTGGTACGGCGCGGGCAAACGCTATTTGATTCAGCACTCGGCAGGCAGCGGCAAATCGAATTCCATCGCGTGGCTGGCACATCAACTAATCGGCTTGCGTAAAGACGGCAAAGACGCGTTTGATTCGATCATCGTCATCACTGACCGCCGCGTGCTGGACAAACAAATCCGTGAAACGATCAAAGGCTTCGCGCAGGTGTCATCCATCATCGGCGCAGTGAAGGAAGGCGACGGCCAATCGAAAACGCAGCAACTGACGAACTTTCTGCGCCAGGGCAAGAAGATCATCATCACGACGGTGCAAACGTTTCCGCACGTACTTGACCGCATCGGCGAAGATCATCGCGGCAAGAATTTCGCCATCATCATTGACGAAGCGCATTCCAGTCAGGGCGGACGCACCGCCGCCGCGATGAGTATGGCCTTGTCAGAAAGCGGTGCAGAAGCCGAAGAAGAAACCACTGAAGACAAAATCAACCGCATCATCGAATCGCGTAGGCTGGTGCCGAACGCCAGCTATTTTGCGTTTACGGCTACGCCAAAAAACAAGACGCTCGAAATTTTCGGCATCCCCTATCGCGTCGGCGACGAAGTAAAGCATCGTCCGTTTCATAGCTACACGATGAAACAGGCCATTCAGGAAGGCTTCATTCTGGATGTGCTGAAAAACTTCACGCCGGTTGACAGTTATTACCATCTCGCCAAAACCATCGAAGGCGACCCGCTCTTTGACGTGAAAAAGGCGCGCAAGAAATTGCGCCGCTACGTTGAATCACACCACAAGGCCATCCGCGAAAAAGCCGAAATCATGGTTGACCACTTTCTGGAACAGGTTATCGGGCAGAACAAAATCGGTGGTCAGGCGCGTGCGATGGTCGTGACCGGCAGCATTCAACGAGCGATTCAATATTATTTTGCATTCCGCAGCTACCTCGAAGAAATCAAGAGTCCTTACAAAGCTATCGTGGCTTTTTCCGGTGAGCCAGAATACGAAGGCGAAAAGGTGAGCGAGTCTTCGCTGAACGGGTTTCCAAGCCGCGAAATTGAAGACCGCATTCAGGAAGACCCCTATCGTTTTCTGATTTGCGCCGAAAAGTTCCAGACCGGTTATGACGAACCGCTGCTGCACACGATGTATGTGGACAAAGCGTTGTCAGGCATCAAAGCGGTGCAAACGCTTTCGCGACTGAATCGCGCACAACCGAAAAAGCACGATGTTTTCGTGCTCGACTTTCAAAACAACACCAAAACGATTGAGGAAGCCTTCGCTGATTATTACCGCACGACGGTGCTCAGCGCAGAAACCGATCCGAACAAGTTGCATACGCTCAAGGCGGAACTGGATGGTTATCAGGTTTATGCGCCAACACAAGTCGAAACCCTGGTTGACTTGTATTTGAACGGCGCAGACCGCGATCAGCTCGACCCGATTCTTGATGCTTGCGTGGCGGTTTATGTGAACGAATTAGATGAAGACGGGCAGGTTGATTTCAAAGGCAAGGCGAAGGCCTTTGCGCGCACCTATGACTTTCTGGCTACGATCTTGCCGTATGGTGTACAGGACTGGGAGAAGCTTTCGATTTTCCTGAATTTTCTGATTTCCAAGCTGCCTGCGCCGAAGGAAGAAGACCTGGCCAAAGGCATTTTAGAAGCGATTGACATGGACAGTTACCGCGCCGAAAAGAAAGCAACGATGGCGATTCTCCTGCCAGATTCTGATGGCGAAATCGAACCCGTACCCACTTCAGGCGGCGGGCGCAAAGCAGAGCCTGAACTGGACAACCTTTCTAACATCATCAAATCCTTCAACGACCAGTTCGGTGGCTTGTTCGCCGACACAAAACGGATGGAGAAACGCATCACTGAGGAAATTCCGACGAAGGTCTCGGCAGACAAGGCGTATCAAAACGCGAAGCAAAACTCCGACAAGCAGAATGCCCGCATTGAGCATGACAAAGCGCTCCAGCGAGTTATCACCGCGCTTTTCAAAGACGACGCACAACTCTTCAAACAGTTTCAGGACAATGATTCTTTCCGGCGTTGGCTGACAGATACCGTCTTTGGGATGACTTATGGGGAATAAGTAATAACGGGTCTGTGGGCCTTTGTACGAGTAACTTTTCCGAGCCACGCTTTGCGATAATCTTTCTACTGAGGTATCCATCTGTCGCTATGAAATTGTTGAGTACAACATAAGCGGCTGAAGTTCTTGGCGTGAATGATTTGCGTGTGTGCCAACTTATTCGTGAAGGCCAATTGCAGGCTCTTCAGGTAGGGCGTGCATAAGAAAGACAGCGAAGTCCTTCACACAGCAAACGGCTGGGCCGACGAAGAAAACACCAACCACGCGCACGACAGCGCAAAAGAAGGTTATCGTCGTAACACAACGCAACCACTGGCGCAAAGAGATGCCCGGCACGAAGGCCGCGAAGAAGAGAGCAAGAAAATGAAAAGACTTCCGACCACCTGCCCCAGTTGTGGTTCCGCTAACGTCAAGCGCATCGTGTATGGCTATCCATTTGATCCACCGGCAGGCGAAACCGAGCTGCTGGGTGGATGTGTGTTTCGGGAAGACGATCCTGACTGGCAATGCTCGGACTGTCAGGCGGAAGGCAATCTCGGCCTTACCCTGATAGAAAAGGCCACGTTGCCGAAAAAGAAGGGCGGGAAGAGATGAAAGAAGACGATTATCCTGGGAGGTTTTGGCCGATCACCTGGAACTGTGCCTTGCGTTTCGATGGCTACCGCTATACTGAAACGTGCGGGAAAGCAGGCAACGGTAATAGCTGGCTCTACGATGTGGCACAAGCATTTATCGAAACGCATTCGCTGTCTGCAGAATTGGGCCGCGTTTTTTTCACTCCAGCGCCGCATTGGACACGCAATGATGATCGAACCGGAGGAGGAGCGTGCATTCCTGATGATGTTCATCCATTTGTATCAAGAACCCACGCCTGCAGGATTCATCAACACAGAATATCAACGGCAATGGGAAGGTAATGGAAAAGTCATGTAGTTAGACATATCAGAGAGGATATAATTCTAACTGCATCAACTGGTCGCGATTGTCAAAGTTCCCACCTGATTTTGAGTGGAGCGCAATAGTTCGCGTTCGGTCGCTCGTATCTTTGGCATCAGCCATCGCACCGTCCTCAACTGGCTCAAAAAAAGCCCAGACGCTGCCGCCCTTGAAAACCACGCTCGCTGAGGGCGACGCGCAAGATCAGTTGGAAGTGGATGAATTGTTCACCTTTGTCCAAGTGAAAGAACAGCAGCACCGTATTTGGATCATTCAGTAAACCTGTTGTGCAATAAGAGTTGGAAATCATCAGCCGCACTTGCCTCAAGCAAGTGCGCTTTAGAAAGTAACTCCCGTTCTTTGACTAATGCGCTTGAGCGCACGCAGATTCACCAGGCCGGCGACAATCTCCATCGTCGTATCGTAATCAGCATCGCGATTGCGATACTCCTGCGCGGCGATCTGGTATTTCTTGCGCCGCCCAATGATGTGTTCGTTCGCCATCCGCTGACTGGCGCGATAGCGGTTGATGGCGCGCTCTTCCCGCGTCAGCGGGTGGTTACGTGTGGCCCGCTTGACGACGCGGCACTCCACCGGCAGGACTTGGTCTTGTAAGCCTTGAAAACCGCTGTCGGCATACAGCGTGACGCGCAATCCCACGCATTCTTTGAAAATGCCCCGTTGGGCGTGATCCTCTTTGAAGACTTTGAAATCGTGCGCCTTGCCGCCCACCGAAGGGCTTTGATCGATAATCAAACCGCTACGCGTGGTCGTCACGAGTTGCTTGCGCGTGTGGCGCTTCTTCTTGCCCGAGTAATCATCTTGGCGCTGTGGTTGGTTGCCCGGCTTGCGTTTGGGTTGTTCCGTGCCGTCAATGAGGAACTCCAACTCAGGGTAAGCGTCGCGGAATTCTTCCACCGAACCGATGCGCCGTTGCCGCTGCTTACTAACTTCCTGGGCAGCCGTCAGAATCCGCTCGCGCACGTGCGCGGGCAAAGGCAACACGGTGAGCCACGCCGCGCGCACTGATTGGATGCCGCGACAGATGACACTTTTATCAGCAGCGTGGAAGAGTAAGGAGAGGAAGTCCGGTGTTACATAGAGCCGATAGTAGAGCAACAACATCAGACACCGCGCGGCCAGGTCGTTGCCATACTGTGCGCCACCGCCCGGCTGTCGTTGCCGCGCTTGTTGCGTGCGCACCGTCAGGGCCTTGCGAGTCTCTTCTTGCTGGTCGTGAGCCGTTTGTAAGGTCGGCAAGAGGCGCTCAAATTCGCTTAATTCCATCCCGGTCAGGGTGAGAAACTGTTTGGGTTTGCGGGCAATCTTTTGATAAAGGCTCATGGTGGTTGCTCCTAAACGGACAAGTTAGCCATTCAACCCTTATTGCACAACAGCTTTAGTGTCGGCGCACCCGCCAAATCCTTGCTTTTTTCATCGGCAACGGCAGTGCCGCGTCCTGTCGGCGGTTATGGCGCAAGTTGCCGACGAGTTATCAGCGCTGCACGAGCTACAGCGATTCTTTTTCTGTGCGCTTACTCTCGTGCTTGCCTGCCGCTACGCACAAATGGTCGGCAAGTAAGTGAAACGGGCCAGACTGCGCATATCGAACGCCTGAATAACACACTGCGCCAACGCTGAGTCGCTTGCGCGCAAAACGCTGTCGTTTTCCAAACGTGAGTACATGCTGAACTTGCATTTCAAGCTCTTTGCTTACTTTTACAATCTGGAGCGGCTAACCACATGATGTTTCCACTGCCTCTCTTTTTATCTGCCACCTATTCACCCCATCTGGATCTGGCCGAAACCTTGTGGCGGAAGTTGAAATATGAGTGGCTCGAACCCGCCGATTGCCGTTGCCGACACGCTTTTTTATCAGGTTCGGCAAGCCCTTGCTGCCGTGTGGGATCAAGTCTGAAGATTCAGTTCTCAAAATTCAGTCTTGGTTCAACCTAAATTTGTTCAGGTACTTAAGTACCCCGACCAATTTAGATTGAACCATATTTGGGCGTAAGTCATTGAATTTTAAGAATGGGCATTTGGAAAAATGGTTTAATGTAATCGGCAATGAGAGTACTTACCAACGTGACATCACTTATGTCACCAACTATTGGGGCGTTCCTGCCTTATTTGGCTGGGCTACTTCTCACGCATCTGTTGCTGCCATTTGCTTTTGAAGAAATCTTAACGGTCGATGACTTTCTGAAGCTTGGCCTGGTAGGTGCGAGTTTTGCTTTCGCGTACGGCGTCTTCGGCGCGGGCCGCAGCGTTTGAGGCTTAACTGCCGCTTTGTCCGCCGCGTGATGGCTTGTTGATGGCGGCGGGCTGATATTTGGGGGCAACGCTCAAACTGGCTTGCCAGGCCTGCAGCGGCTTGCTGCGCTTGGGCAGCAGCGATTTGCGCAATACCGGCGGCTTGGTCAGCCGCGCCCAGGTCAAGCGCAGAGGTAGCGCTGGTGGCGGCATTCTGTGCGCTAAAGCTGGCAACGGTGTTTTGCAGAAACTGGCTGCATGGAAGGACGACAGGTCTTTGGCGTCTTTTGTTGCACGTAGGCATGTCCTCTGCCTGATCTGCTTCATTGTTTACCGCTTCGTCTTTCGGCGACTCTTTTTTTGGGGAAGCCGTGTTGAGGTCAGTTTCTCCCTCCTTCGCTGGCTTGTCATGAGGTGATTTGTTTTGCGATGCAAGGTCGGCGGCGTCCTTGTTGGTTTCCTGCTTCTCCGCCGCTGACGTCGGTTAAGCCTTCGGCGCTTGTGTGGTGTTGGATGTTGGTTGAGCCGGTGTTTCTGATGAAGACGTCTTTTCAGGCTTTGCTTGTTCTGCCTGGTGGCGAATCCGCGCGGCGTGATCAATCCCATCGGCGCTGGCACGAGCAAGGTCGGGAGCCGCCGAGGCAGCGGGGTGCTCTTGTTTGCCCTGTTCCTTTGTGCTGGCCTTTTCGGCTGTGTTGTCTTTCTTTTCTGACGCGCCCTTTTCTGCGTTCGCGGGAGAGGTCTCCAAATCGTGCGAGGGAATGGTAGCGAGAGGATGGTCAATTTTCATAATTATGAGGCTCCCAAAAAGGAAAATTTACTGCCGGGGTAAAACAACCCAAAGGGGTTTTCGGCAAGAATCGGGCACAGTTTCCTGTCCGAAAGAGAATAATTTCTCGTCCTCGAAAATTTCTGTTTGCGCAGGTAAAAAAGTGAAATTTCCTCGAAAAATAGCCATTTTCTTCGGGTCTCTTTTTCCATAATGGCCGCCATTTATCTTATAATTCAAACGACAGTTCGTTGGTAAGCTAGACAACAGCCCAAGAGAGTTTGCGGTCATCGAAACGGATCCCCCGGTAAGTACATAACCCCCTCTTTCGATCCTGCGGAATCGCAGCAGGGTGATGACGTTGCTCTGACGAGCAACCATACCGCTCACAGTCAGCGTGCTATCCGGCAAAGCATACTGATTCACAACCTTCTTTTCCTGACAGAGAGATTGTGGTGTAGGAGTTCAATCAGTATGAAGCTACCCAAATTGGTTTTCGGTTTTTTTATCTGCCTGTTGCTTGTTTTGTTGACAGCGTGTCGCGCGAAAGAGGCGGCGGCAACCGTCTCGAATGAAGTTGAGGCCATCGAAATTATCAGCCTGCTCAACGACTTCAAAATTGACGCCACCAAAGAACTGGCGGGCGAAGAGGGAGCCAAGCAATGGCGCGTGATGGTTTCCGGCGCAGACCTGACGCAATCGTATCAAGTGCTGAAAGATTACGGCTTGCCGCGTCCGGTGCGCGCGGGCCGCGACAACACGAAGAGTACGGGGCTGTTTCCGGCCCCGGAAGAAGTGCGGCAACAACAGCTCAGCGCGCTGGAATCGGACATTGAACGAATGATCTGGTTACTGCCGGGGGTGGTTAGGGTCAAAGCGATTGTTTCTCCGGCAGAATCCGATGTGCTGCAATTCAATCCCTCCTCAGCGACGGCTTCCATCGTGGTGGTCGTGCGCGAGAAAGAACCAGCCTTCAAACCGGAGCATGTGCGCGATTTGGTTGCGGGCAGCGTCGCCAAATTGAAAGCGGAAAATGTGCGCGTGACAATCGCGACAGAATTGCCGCGCCTCACGCCCGCCACACTTCCCGTAAAGCAAATCCAAACCGTTCATATCGTGGTTATCAGTATCATCGCGGCGCTGTTGCTCGCGTTGCTGAGTCTGCTCGGATACGCGCTGCACGTGCGCCGAAAGAAGAAAACGAACCCGCCAGCCGCCGGGGGAGAAGCCGTCACAATAGAGCCTGGACAGGAAATCGCGCGCGTGGCGACGCTTACGCCACCAGAGAATTTCTCCGCCAGCAATGGTCAAGTCGCATCGTCAGCCAAATCACAAACCGCAGAAACACCGCGCCAGCTTCCGCCTGAAGGCGTCATCACCGATGACCTTTTGCGCGTGGACAAGGTGAAAAAAGCGGAAAGCAAAACGGCGGTGGGAGCATAAGTATGAGTGCGGTCAATCCGTCCGAAACTTCCGTTGGTGTGGTGCCACAACGAATAGACGCTTTGCTGGCGATGGCGTATTTCTGGGGCGCGGAACCAGCCGGTGTGCGGTCACAGGTACAACTCAATCCCGCCGAGCAAACAGCGTGGGAGCGGCGTGTTTTGCAGATCACACAACTCGCGTCGCCCGAACGAAAACGCTGGATGGAGATGGTGCTGCGCTTGCCGCGTCACACGGACAGCGATGAAGAACTAGCCGCGCAGGTGGAACCGATTCATCCTTCCCGCTGGTTGCCGCTTCTGAAAAACGAGAGCCTGGTACTGCAAGCGGGCGTGCTGCGCTTATTGCCCGCTGACGTGGCCGACTCGCTACGGCGGGCGTTGGGGCAGGCACAAGACAAAGAAGACGCCGAGACCGCGTTACCAATTGATCCGGGGCTACGACGTTTTTTGCTGCAACCACTGCTGCGACGGTTTATTCAGTTGACGGATGTTCCCCAAAGCACGGAGTTGGATCATCTGTCGCGCGCGCAACTGCCTCAATTTCTGCGGGAGCGCGGGCGGCGCGAAATTGCTATTGCTTGTCGCGGCATCGCGGAACTCGAAACGTTGTCCGCCTTCTTGCGCCGCTTTGCCGCCACCGATGCAACAGCGATTGGTCAACAGCTTCAAGGCTTGCGTTGGCTTTCCCCAGAGCGCGTAGAAGTGGCACAAATGATTTTGCAGTCGTTTATGGGAGGCCGCTTCGATGCCTCGTTGCTCATCAATCAAGTAGGCTTGGACGTGTTGGCGATTGCGCTACTCGACAGTCCTCGCATTCGCGCGCAATTCACCTTGCAAAAACTCGGCCCCCAAACCGCTGATTTTCTCTCGCAAAGAATCGCCTTTTGGCAAACCTCACCATCGGCGATGCTGGCACGAAAAACAGTAGCGGAAACCGATGAACTCGCCGTCCAGATGCGGCTGGCAGCGACGAAGTAAAACGCCGTTGTGAATTCCGAAAAAGTATTGGCGATCGTCAAAACACTACTCCTCCGCTGCTACCAATAATCATTTGAGCGTGGTCAAGCGTGTCGTAAATGATGCCCGCGCCACCGCCGAAGCATTGGTCGAACAGTACAATTTCACGGAAGCGCAACAGATGCGGCTACGAATTGAGCAGGAAGTCGAAAATGCGCGGCAACAAGGCTTCCGCGAAGGCTGGCAACACGCGCTGGAGAAATGGGAGTCCTATTTGCTGGCGGCGCCTCGAATATCGAGATCAAACGTTGCTGCGTTCAGAAACAGAACTGGCTGCAACTGGCGGTCAAAGTTGCCGAGAAAATCATCGGGCGCGAGTTGCAAACGCATCCTGCCACCGTCGCCTATATCGCCCTCACAGCCTTACAACAAGCCCGCCAAAGCGAGATGATTACGCTGCGCGCGAACCCTGCCGACCTCCCGACGCTTGAATCCTTCCGCGAACATTTTGCCCACAGCGGACGCATTCAATACGTGGACATCCTTCCCGATCAGCACATCGAACCCGGCGGCTGCCGCATCGAAACCGAAGTCGGCACCGTGGATGCGCAAATCGCTGTGCAACTGCACACCCTGGGACGCGCGCTATTGGCACAAAAGGAAGAACAGCAGTAATAGGGGTGGGTTACAAGAAGACCAGCCGCCGGTCGCAGAATCCAGCCCCGAACTACAGACGATTGGCGAGAGAAAAAAGGATTCAGAAATGCAGCAATGCTCAGGCAGCCGCGTATAGCCTGGTTGTGGTGGAGAGAATCGTTGCGACAACCATTCCAGCGACACCCGCGCACTGCGCGCGAAATGGCACAAAGCAAGGCCCGGAATCCACAGAAACAACTTCGGATGATGTGCGGCGTCCAGCGTCACAAACTTTTCCACCGCAGCAGCGCGTCATCCATCGCCAGGGCAAATTGGGCGGAAAAGGGTGGCGTAGGTTCGGGGGAGAATCGCGACGCGGGCAGTAACCAGGGCGACGAAGCTATCGCGGGTGCGTCACTTTGCAGGATGATCTCTGTAACCGCTTTGAGCAGCATGCACACCGCACGATGTTCCGCCATCCACCAGCCAGCCGCGAGCAGATTCGGCGCGTGTCGTCGCCAGCTTTGACACCATTGTACAGCGCCGCGCGGAGGGATTGCAATGCCGCCCAGGTGCTGGTTCCAGGCGTTGTTCCAGTAAGGCGACGGCCAGCAAGCCGTAGCCTTCGACAAGGTGGTAGCGCGTGCTGACAGTGGCTGGCGAGCCGTGCGCAGGGACTGCGCCTGAGTCGCAAAATGGGCGAGCGAGCGAAACGCTTCGGCCTCCCGCGTAATCAGCGCGAGATGCAATCCCAAGAGTAGTTGGTCAGTTTCCGGGCGCGTATTGGGACTGTGCGCAGCACAGGATTGCTGCAAAACATGCACGGCTTCGCGCCAGAGCAATTCGACCTTATCGCAGTCTTGTGAAAGTACCCACTCGAACGCCGCCGCACGGCAACAGGCATTCACCCATGCACGACGCAAGGCGGGATTGGCCGCTGCCTGGCGACGATACAAGGCCAGCATTTTTGTTTCGTGGTGTAACGAACGCAGTGCGTATTCGCTGTCCACGCCTGTGAGGTGCGTTGACATAACTATGCGGTTTGAGCCAGTGGCTCAAAGTTAAGAGTGTGAGCAAGCGGTTGCCCATTTTGCGCGGCCCCGCGTAAGAGCAGAAGGTGCAGGCGCTCTTCGACTAATGCCTCTTCCAGCATTTCGCCCAACGAGTTTTCGTGTGACGAAAGCGAGTCCTTGAGTCGTTCAATCGTGCGAAATAACGCTTCGACATCTAACGCAACGGGTTCTCTGCGGGTCGGGCTTCTGCTTGACTGGCCTGCGTTTTGATCCCCAAAAACAGCGGCTTGCCATTCATTGCACGCGGGTCAAAGCCGACCAATTGATACACCGCATCAAAGGCCGCCTCCGGTACGGGCGCAAACAATCCCAAACCGCGCTGATCCTGTCCGGGTTCGTTGCGGGTGAACTGCGACCATTGATGTTCCGGTACATTCAACCACAGCAACTTTTCCGGTTTGAGCGGCGTGCCATTGTGCGTCAACAGGGGCGTGTCCTGCTTCATCCGCGATGCCATCGCGCAGAGATTGCAGCAACGACGGTATCTGTTCGACAAATACCACGGTTGGCGAATGCAGTTTGAGCCAACGAAAGCGCCGTCTCCCCCAAGAGGTCGCTTTCGCTGGTCAACCTGAAGCTCCCCTCAACTTGAGGCCGGGGGCGGGCTTCAACTTGTGCGTCGGTTGTCACGCTTTCTTCCAGCGGCTGGTCAAGCGTATCCAACAGTCGCAGATATTCCACCAGTTTCCAGATTTTGCGGGCGCGCGGCGACATCGCTTGTCCGTCTAACTCCAGCGCGTCGTCCGCTTCGTCCAGTAACACCTGCATCAGTTCCTGCGGCGTCACGCGCGGTTTGTCGGGCGTAGTCAGATTATGCTTTTGCAGCGCACGCAGCGTGGCCTCCATTACGCGCCGAGGTTGCAGCGCAAATTCGCGTTCCAACGAAGCCAGGTATTGATCCATCGTTACCAGCGCCGTCAAATACTCTGCGCCTTTGCCCAATAGAAGCTGCTGGGATTTAGCGGGCAGCGCATTCTGTTGTATGAGGTCTTGCAGTAGTCCAGCCAAACGATGGAACGTTGTCAGCCCTTGCTCGCCATTGCGCTGAATGAAGCTTTTCACCTCTTCGCGCCCCAGTAAACCGGTGAGTTGCGACACGGTCTGTCGTGTTGCGGGATGTAAGGGTGCAGTGTCGGAGCGTTGCGACGCCGAAGTGGTCGGCGGCGACAAAAGCAAATCGGCCAGGGCTTGTAATTCCGGGGAAAGATTTTGCGAGGGGTTGGCAATTCCCTTTGCACTGAAGGACGGCAAGTCAAAAATCTGTTGCTCCAGTGTTGGCTGCAACGTAGAACTGGATTGCCCATTGAGTAATGCTTCAATGTCTTGCGGCAATAACGAAGCTAAGGTTTGCCCCAGCAGCGCATCGTGCAACTCGGCCTTTTGATAGCGACCGTTCGCCAGCAAATCGAATTGCCGCTGTGAGGATGCGCCTTGTTGTTCGCTCAGTTCGGTGGCCGCGGGTAACGTCGCAGTGGGCTGTGATGCCGTTTGTGATTGCTGTTGTGTTTGCGCGGGCCTTTCCGTTTCAGGCAACGGCGCAGCCCCGGAAAGATGATTGCCTTGTAACTGCACGCTATCCATAAAACATCACCTTTCCGGCAGCCGGAGAGCATTAAGAATAAACTGCCGCGCGGCGCACGATTTCAGCCGGGTAATTGCCGATTTCGTGATACTTCGTGTTAGCCAGGCGCGGGAAATAGACGGCAGCGGCTTGTCCAAGTGGCGAAGCCAAGCCGCCAGTTTGCAAATTCTCCCACTTCGTAGCGTATTGGCGCGCAAAACTCAGTGCCTCCATCCCCGTCAAGCCTTGTTGCTGCGCGATGGCAAGCCCTTTGCGGTGGGCATTGCCCATCGCCAAAGAAATCGTGCCTTCGCCGCCGTTGTACGCCGCTAAAGTGAATTTCCAAAACTCGATACCGCGCGGTTGGCCGTACCGTGCAAAGGCCAGGCTCTGCAATCGTTGCGCTTTGTTGTGCAGCAAACGCGCGGCAGCGGGAATCGCTTTGTCCGGCTGTAAGCGTTCATCGGAACGGCTGCCAGCCACACCGACCTGTAAACCCGCTTCGCGCGCTTCGCTTCGCCCCAATTGCGCGATACCGGCATAGCCGTATTGATTGATGACGTGCGGATTGAAGGCCGATTCCTGCGCCAGTAAGCTTTTCAGCACTTCAGGTGCCAGCCCCGGGCACCAGCCGACCGCCTGCGCAATGATTTGATCGTAAGCGGCGGCCTCGTCTTGTCCGAGGTGAGAGGCGGGTGCGGGAAATTCCAAATCGTGCTGAAACGCTACGCTCAACTGGGCAAACTCTTCCAACGTCGGGCTGACCAATTGTTCCTGAATGTTGTTCCACTCTTCGACCAGATCGCGCTGTTCGCTGGTGAGCGGCGTTTCGATCAACTCAGGATGACGCGCATAGAAAATTAAATCCGTCAGTTGTTCGGGATCGTTGGCTCCCGTTTGCAGCGCCAGCAAAATGGCTTTCATCTCGGCCAACGTGCGTTCACGTAAGACCTCTTGCAACCGCGCTTGCGAAGGCTCGGACGACCCGTCCGGCGGCGGCTCGGTGGCAAACGTATGAGAAAAATTCTGCGCCGACGAAAACGGCGTGGCAGGGGCGCGCCACGGGCGTGACGTCGAACGATTGACGTCAATGGATGAAAGCGTTGAGATGACGGGGAGGCTCATAACTGGACTGCATTATACGTTGGTGTTCAGAATCGTTTTCACACCGCTGTTCATTTGATCCACGACTTTGCTCAGGACTTCGATGTGCTGCGTGACTTGATACAAACGGGCTTGCAACCCAATCAATTCGCCGTTGGAAAGCGATTGATCCGAATTCATCAGCCGTTCGATCTGATTCCATTCCGTCTCGACTTTGCCAAACCGATTTGTCAGGTCGAGCGCTTCGCGTCGGCCCACTACGCCGCGCATCGCTTCGCGCAACAACCCCGTGCGGGATTGATCCGTCAGCAGTTTGGGCAACATTGCATTCAAGCTGGTCGCGTCGGCAGGCGAGCGATCCAGGTTGCGCATCAAATCCACGTGCAGTTGTTCGAGCTTCGTGCCGGATGTACCAGATGGTTCGTTGAGTGGCGTCTTTTCCGCAGCGGCTTTGGTTTCGTTTTTGGGCGCAGTGGTTTGCGGCGAAGCGTCCTTGGTCGCTTGCCGCAGTACTTGCGCAAAATTGGATTGACCGGTGGGCGAAGCCGCTTGCGGATTGGCGCTCAGCGACGGCAGCGACACAGCGATGACATTAGCGATAGGACTTCCCATAGATTCCTCCGAAGGATTACAAACAGCATAAATTCAGGATGCGGCAATGAACGCTTGTCCGGGCAGGCGAGCAAGCACACCGACAGCTAGCCAAAAAGATTTTCGTCCGCCATAGGCAATAGTTTCCTATAAAAATTGTGCCAGCGTGTTTTTTCTCAGCCTATGGAAAAATCCGTGTGACGCGATTCCTGCGCAAGAAACTCTTCACCACAAACTCCGATAAGAAAAATTGCAGAGAATGCTACGGCCAACAGCAAGTTGCCCCGTGATCTGGAAACGCCGAAAGCAATTGATTTTGATTGCGCCTTGCTCAGCGCCGCCCCCAAAGCTGCTCTGTAGACAGTATCGTTCGCAACGATTTTCCCAGCCGCAGGCGGTAACCAGCGATAAGCCGCGTTGTGCTTGCAGGTATGCGTGAAGGAGATCGTCTTACTACACCTAAGGAGCAGCGGCTCCGAACTCATGAGGAACTATACAAATATGAACATCAATGGTCTCGGTTACAACAACAACTTGTCAGGAATGAGCGGAGCTGGCTCGACGACGGGTGCGGGTTCAACAGGTCAAAGCAGCAATACCGGAGGAATCGGCGGCGGCGGTTCTTTGCAGGATGTACTGAAAAGTCTCCAGCAAATCCTTCAGCAGCTCAGCGGCACGCTGCAATCTGGTGGCGGCGCAAACAGCGGAACCGCCTCGAATCCTCCGCTGCCACAACATTGCCAGGGCACAGGTGGCGCAGGCAGCGGCACAGGCGTTCAAGGTCTGAGCGGGCAGGATACGCAGCAACTCATGAAACTCCTGCAATTGCTCATCAAACTTTTATCTGCATTGGCAGGTAACCAACAAGGCGGCGGACAACATTGCGGCACGGGCGGCGGTACGGGTGTTGGCGGCGGCGGCGCAACGGGGGCAACTGGCGCAACTGGCGCAACTGGTGGAACAGGGACAACAGGAGCCACGGGCGCAACGGGAGCCACGGGCACAACGGGAGCCACGGGCGCAACCGGCTCTACAGGGGCGACTGGCAATACGGGAGCCACTGGGGCGACGGGCAACACTGGGGCAACGGGCGCGACTGGTAGCACAGGGGCCACAGGCAATACGGGCGCGACTGGTAGCACAGGCGCAACGGGGGCCACAGGCAATACCGGGGCAACCGGAGCGACCGGCAATACTGGCGCAACGGGTGCGACCGGGGCCACGGGCGCGACCGGGTCAACTGGCGCTACTGGTAGCACAGGGGCCACAGGCGCGACTGGCAATACAGGTGCTACTGGAGCGACTGGCAATACAGGTGCTACTGGAGCGACTGGCAATACGGGCGCAACCGGGGCCACGGGTTGTACTGGTGCCACTGGCGCGACTGGCAATACAGGTGCGACAGGGGCCACTGGTAACACCGATGCGACAGGGAGCACAGGCGCAACCGGCAATACCGGTGCAACCGGAGCTACTGGGACGACGGGCGCTACAGGAGCAACTGGTGCAACCGGAGCAACAGGCGCGACTGGCAATACAGGGGCAACCGGAGCGACTGGTGCAACAGGGGCCACGGGCGTAACAGGTGCCACGGGGGCCACCGGAGCAACTGGCAATACAGGAGCCACGGGTGCGACCGGAGCAACTGGCGCTACTGGTAGCACCGGAGCCACCGGAGCACCGGGCGCGACGGGTGCAACCGGCTCTACAGGGGCAACGGGCACTACTGGGGCGACTGGCGCGACTGGTAATACAGGAGCGACGGGCGCGACTGGCGCGACTGGTAGTACAGGAGCGACGGGGGCCACAGGGAATACGGGTGCGACCGGCGCAACCGGAGCCACCGGCGCGGATGGTAAGAGCTTTGAAGAATGGTTCAAGCAAAATGTTGGAGATGTAGACAAAAATGGAACAGTAGATAAGTACGACGTCCAAGCCTGGCTCAAAGGCGCGACCGGTGCCACTGGGGCAACCGGGGCGACGGGCGCAACGGGCGCAACAGGTACGACCGGAGCCACAGGCGCAACTGGAGTCACGGGCGCGACGGGCAATACCGGCGCAACTGGCCCCAAAGGAACACATGGTTACACAGGAGCAACAGGCGGAACGGGCGCGACTGGTAGCACAGGCGCAACGGGCAACACGGGTGCAACTGGCAATACAGGTGCAACTGGTGGAACTGGTGCGACCGGCGCAACGGGGATGACTGGCACGACTGGGGCGACCGGAATAACGGGCAATACAGGCGCAACCCGCAATACTGGAGCCACCGGCCCTAAAGGCCCGCATGGCTACACAGGAGCGACAGGCGGAACGGGCGCGACCGGCGCGACGGGAACTACTGGCGCGACTGGTAGCACGGGTGCGACAGGTGCCACTGGCAATACGGGTGCGACAGGTGCCACTGGGGCGACGGGAACAACCGGAGCCAGTGGCAGTACTGGGGCAACGGGCGGTACGGGGACAACCGGAGCCACAGGCGGTACAGGAGCGACGGGGTCACATGGACACCCTGGCCAGACCGGAGCGACGGGCGCTACAGGCGGTACCGGCGCTACCGGAGCCACAGGACATCACGGATCAACGAGTGCGACGGGGGCGACAGGGGCAACGGGGATGACAGGCGCGACGGGCGCAACGGGGATGACGGGCGCAACGGGGATGACGGGTGCAACGGGGATGACGGGTGCAACGGGGATGACGGGTGCAACCGGAACCACCGGAGCGACGGGGCCTAGAAGGCGGGACATCTCCGACGTTGGCAGCCAAAGCAGCTATAGTTCGTCAAGCCAGTTGTCGTCGAAGCCGAAACAAAAAGGGTAAATAAATTTACTTCCTTTATCCTGATTGCCAACTGGGTAGCGCCGGAGCGCGATTGATTCGGCGCTACCCCTTTTTATAGAAAAATACTCAGGCTCACAAAAGACTGCTTGTAGACATTAGAAACACTATGAATTCTCCCCTTACCATCAACGAAATGCAGGCAATAGCCAGCTCTGGGCAAGTAGATATGATGAGCGAAGAAGCGCGACAGGCGTTAGTAGAATCCATTTTCCAGAAGATACGGGATATTGGTATCGCGTCTTATGAACAAGGCCAATTTGAGCGTGCCAAAGAAATTTTTGAGGAACTGATTCACATCGCCCCGCAAAGCGCTTACGCCCACGCCGCCCTGGGTACGGTACTTACCAAGCGTGGCGAGAACGAAGCGGCGCTTGCACACTTATCTCGTGCCGTAGAACTAGACCCGCATGAAATCTCGGCCTGGGTGAATCGGGCGGAGGTTTATTTGCGCTTCAATCGGCAGCAGGAAGCCGCCCACGATTTGCAACAAGCCATCGCGCTACAGCCCGCAGGCGATAGCCCGGTGGCACAGCGCGCAAGATTTATTCTGAATACGTTGATGACGCGGTTACAGGCAGAAAGCGGCGAAATGCCCGCGCGCCAGGCGGCGGAGACAACGGAAACCAAAACAGGCGGATTGATGCGTTCGTGGGCGTCCCGGCTGGGGAAGAAGAAGTAAGGTCTGCCTTACTTCTCTTCCAGCGGAGCGAGTTTTTGGAGGGCAAATTCGAGGTTCTTTTGAATCCGCTCTCGTTCTGCGAAATTGGTTTTCCCCAGGCAATGCGCCGCGTGACGAGCCGAAGCGGTATAGTCGCCCGTCCAATATTCACACACGGAAAGTTCGTCATACCGCATCCAATCGTAAATCCCTCGCACGACAAAATTCATCGCCTCCTCTGGATAAGCAATCTGAATCGCGCGCAGCCCGAAGACCAGCCCCAAGTGATACCGCTCCTGCATACGATAGTAACGACACAGTTCATATAACGGCTCGCAACGGCTGGGATCGTATTCGTAGGCGGCTATCATCGCCTTCAGCACCGTGCTTTCGTCAGCGTTTTTTTGCATGTGTAATTGACCGATGCTGTACAAACTCAGCCATACCTCTTCGCGCCAGCCGCCTGCGGCCACGCGCTTTTCATACCATTCGATAGCTTTTTCAAGCTCGTTAAGCTGGCGATAGGATTGCGCCAGATAAAAGATATACCGCTCGTTGTTCGGCTCGTCTATCAAGCCTTGCGTTAAGAGGCGAATGTCGCGTTCGTATTTATCGTCGCGTGCGCCGCCATCGAAATAATCTACGATTTGCAGCGCCTCCAGACGCTCCCAGGATTGCGCTTTCAGGCTGTGCGGGTATTCGTGGGTGACACCGACAGAATGCCACTGGAGGCCGGATTTCACCAGTCGCGTTTGCCAGTACACGACGCTGCCGAGGATTTGCAGATGATAGGCGTCGGCAGTCAGTGATTGTTTGCAATGCGGGTCTACGATTCGCAACGCATTGTCGGCATCCATCAACAACAGGTAATCCGCTTTGCCGTCCGCAAGCTGCATGCCTTCGGTGCGGTTGTGGCCGAAGTTGACCCAGGGCCGTTCATGCAATTCGCCGGGTACTTCCGCTGTAAAACTGCGAATGATTTCCTGCGTGCCGTCGGTGCTGCCGGTGTCAACAATGACCCAGTAATCAATAATGGATTTGAGCGAATCGAAGCAACGCCGAATCGTGTTCGCTTCGTTTTTGACGATCATGTTCAAGCAGATAGTAGCCATCGAAAAAATGTCCTTTGCCAAAAGATAAAGTCAGCAAAGTTGTCGGCTCTTCTGCTCAATCGTTGCTATCTGAAGCAAGAAAGATTTGCGGTTTCATCCATAACGCGCCAGCAGCGCCCGGGCGCGCACGAGCGAAGGGTTGTCAGGCTGAAGATGGGTGTCCTGACGAAGCGCGGCGCGTAAATCCAGCAAGGCACGATCACGCTTCCCCAGCGTCAAATAAGCCTCCGCGCGATTCACCAGCGACGCCACATCGGAGGCATTCGCAGCAATAGCAGCGTCCAAATACCCAATCGCTTCTTCTGGTTTGGACAGGCGCAGTTTGAGTGCGCCCAGCGCCGCCTGAAAATACGGCGTAGACGGAGATAGCGCGGCCAAGCCTTCAAACACAACCAGGGCTTCTTCGGTGCGTTCCAATTCGGCAAGGGCGTAACCGAGTTCTGCAATCAACCGCACTTCCTCCACGGCCCAGGTTGTCGCCGTACCCAGTGACGCCGTGCCTTGTAACCACTCTGCTTCTAATTTTCTCGCCATAACTTGCTTCCTCAAGACAGTGCTGCGGTGTCGGTTACATACTGCGGATTGCTGGGCCGCATGGAAACGCGCGCGAGCGGTTGGACATTGAGATCAGGCGTGAGTTCCTGATACGACAAAACCGCCAGCGTGGGAAATTCAATCTCCACCATCTTATGCACGAACCGCCGTAGTTCCATATCGGTAATGACAACGGGCTTCTGACCGGAATTGTAGGGATTGCCGATTTCGCGTCGGAGCGCCTGCAAAATCTCCTGCGACAAGGCCGGGTCAAGCGACAGAAACGATCCGGTCGAAGTACGACGAATTGCGCCACGAATCACGTCTTCGATTTCGGGGTCGAGCAAATAGACGTACAACGTGTCGCGCCCGCCCGTGAAGCGAAACGTCACGTAGCGTTTGAGCGACGAACGAACGTACTCCGTCAGCATCACCGGGTCTTTTTCAATGCGCCCCCATTCGCTCAAGGCTTCGAGGATGGTTTTGATGTCACGGATCGAAATTTCCTCCTGCACTAACCGCTGCAAAACTTCGGTGAATTGGTGAATCGTGATGGTTTTGGGCACGACTTCTTCGACCAGTTTGGGCAAGCCCTGAGCGGCGAAATCCAGATACGATTGCGCTTCCTGAATGCCAATGAATTCGTGGGCGTGCCGCTTCAACAAGCGCGACAGATGCAGCGTCAGAATTTCATCCGGCTCCCAGATTTTCAGCCCCGCAACTTCCGCAATCTCGCGCTGATCCACCGGAATCCACGCCCCCGGACGCAGATCGGCAGGGTTGACGACTTCTTCGCCTTCGATGCCGAACACACGAATGTTTTCGGCAGCATCGTTGATGAATAAATGATCGGGGCGGATGCGGCCTTTGCCCACGGGAATTTCTTTGACGGCGATGAAGTATTCGTACGGCGCAACCGGCGGACTGGCGCTGACGAATACCTGCGGCAACAAAACGCCCAAGTCGTAGTACAGCGATGTCCGCAGGCGAACTAATGACTGGCGCAAACGCTGCCCGGCGGCAGTTTCAGGATCAATCAAACTCGCTAATGGCAAGCTGACCGCAGCAGCGATTGGCACTGTGTACGAAGGGCGCACGTCGTCAAATGCCGTCGCCACCAGCGGCGCATCCCCAGCGGCAGCGAGCGCCTGCTCCGCTTCTCTTTTTTGCTTTTGGAACAACCAATAACCGACGCCCGCAATGACAAGCGCAACGACCAATAACAACACAATCGGAGCGCCAGGCAGCAGCGCCATCATTGCAATCGCAATCGAGGTCAGCCAAAGCGGTTTCGGATCGTTCATGAACTGCTGCATCAAATCCGTGCTGACATTGCCAGTCTCATCTTCAGAGGCGACGCGCGTAATCACGAAACCTGCTGCCGTGGCGACCATCATGGAGGTGATAATCGCCGCCAAACCATCGCCCATCGTCAGAATGGTGTACTTCTGCGAGGCTTGCGCAATAGACAGGCCCTTATAAAGCGTGCCGACGATCAAGCCGCCGACGATATTGACCAGCGCCAGCACAATCGTCGCTATCGAATCGCCTTTGACAAACTTCATCGCGCCGTCCATCGCGCCATAAAGCTGCGATTCGCGCCCCAGATTTTGGCGCAGCCGCCGCGCCTGCTCCTGCGTGATTAAGCCCGAACGCAAATCGGCATCAATCGCCATCTGCTTGCCCGGCAGCGCGTCGAGTGTGAATCGCGCGGCGACTTCCGCCACACGTTCCGCGCCCTTGGTGACGACGATGAATTGCACGAACAAAATCATGATAAACGTCACAAAGGCCACGACGAGATTGCCGCGCGACGTGAAGTGCCCAATCATCGTGATGATGTCGCCCGCGTGTCCCGTTTCGAGAATGCTGCGCGTCACCGCCAGACTCAGGCACAAGCGAAAAACCGGCGTAATCAGCAAAATCGTCGGATACGAAGTCAGTTGCAGCGGCGTCGAAATGGACAGCGAGCGCGTGACCACCGCGAAAGTTAACGCAATGTTCAGGCACACCAGCACATCAATCAAAAACGGCGTCAGCGGCACGAACAAGGTCAACATGCAGAGAATCGCCAGCACTGGAAACACCAGACTGCGATATTCCGTCAACAAGGCCAGCCACGCAGATTTATTTTTCAGCAGCTTTTGCCAGCCACGCAGAGAAGGCGGAGTGAGAGTAGACGTAGTTTGACTCATAGCTTTTTCGGTTCGTTCTTTGTCGTTCGTCCGTCGTCCGATCTAGAGATAGCTCAACAGTAGAAATAACAATGCCGTCAACAGCAGCGTTCCCAGCGCAAAACACGCGATTTCCGCCGTAGAAAAATAACCAAACCACCGACGGGGCGGGGCCGGTGGTGACGGCGGCGCAAGCACGATCTGACTGGGCGTTATAGTTTGGGGTTGTGACGGTGTGGGGTTGACCGGTTCAGGTAATCCCTGGGGGACGATGGAATCCAACGATTGTAGCGCCGCAGGTTCTTGCAGCAGCAGGAATACGGCTTCGCTGCTGTCCTTGCGCTTGGTATTGGGGGGCAAACCAACATCCAGTTTGCTGCCTTGTTGCAGGCGAAACGGCTGGCCTTTGGCCTGCAACTCGGCGGCGTTTTTTTTCGCTTGTAAATATTGCGCCGAGACGCCGTGCCAGTCTTTTTTGAGATACACGCACGGCACGGCGATTTCGTCTTTGGCGAACGCCAGATGTTGCCCGTCACGCGCCCAACCGATGAGCAATTCCGGCTCGTTCAGCACGATCCGCAACCCATGCTGCGGGCCGCCTTGCACAAGCAGGCTGTAGTGGTCGTCCGCGCTGCGTAGCGACTTGACGACATCCATAAACTGGGCGGAAGCACCGGTCATAGTTGTCCTCGGAGTGCGCGCCGCACACTCCGCCAAATTGCATAGGTGATAACAGAGAATTAGGAGGGAGGATGACTCTGGACTCTCTGCGTAGCGTGATGTTCTCTCGTTACGAACGAGCAGTGTACAAAGACACGTCCCGTCTGTAAAATCACAAACTGCTAATTCGGGCGAGATTTTACAAAACACCTTCAGAATACCGCATGAACAGCCAGGAAAATCATCATCAATATGTGCAGGAAGAACAACAACAGACGCCACGCGGTGCAACAGAACCCATCCTGCTGTTTCATTTCCCTTCGCTTGAACCCCTCTTTGCCCCACAGTCGCCCGCCGCACTGAACAATATGCGTGCGCATCTGCACCGCACTTGTCAGGACTTGGAACGGGTGATTCGGCAAGGCTCAAACCACGATGCGGCGGCGGCGCAAAAAGCACTGCATGCCTGGCAGGTCGCGCTCCGCGTGCTGTCAGACCTGGAAAAAGGCTCTCTTTGACCGCGTTCCTGCCTGTTGCATTTCCTTCCCCAAGATAATTTCCCTCCGCCACGCAACTTTGTCGCACAAAAAACGAAAACCTTGATGAAAGGCGCTCGTGTGTGCCGCCTTTGCCAACAAACTTGGAGGAATTTTTATGCCAGATACAGTGACAGGCGCGACAAATGCGGTGACGGCGACCGTCGCCGATGATGTTTCCGTTTCGTCTAATACCGAGCCGAAAGAACCCAGTAAATGGGGCAAGGTCTTTGGCAGCATCATTGGTGGCGTAACCAATATTTTAGCGCCGAATCCGGGCGGCATTTTGGGCAGCATTGTGCGGCGCAGTGCCGACACGCAGCAAATGATGTCGTTCCAGCGCGTGATTGATCAATCTATGCAACATTCCTGGAATATGGTGATGGTGCAGAAAAAAGTGCAGGATCAGGCGTTGGAAGTGAATATGGTGTCGAACCTGCTGAAAACCCGGCACGATGGACACATGTCCGCCGTGCAGAATATTAAATCCTAGCCCTGGCTCGCTTCTTTGGCGGTGGTGAATCCGGCGAGTGATTCTGGTACGATGCGCGCCATGAAAATCTCGCAGATCCAACCCGGCATTGACGAACTAAAAGTGGTTTTGGAAATCGGTTTCCTGCTCTGTGATCGCGGGCGGTTGGAGGATGCGGCCCGCGTTTTTCAAGGCGCAGCGGAACTGATGCCATCGTCGGAAGTCCCGTGGGTCGGCTTAGCGAAAGTGTATCTTCAGTGTGGGCACTACGCTGAAGCACAGGCCGCCTGTGAAGAAGGTCTCACGCGGCAACCCGAAAGTTTGTATGCGCGCGTGCATCGCGCCGAAGCATTGCTCTTTCAACAACAAAGTGAGGAAGCCAGGCGTGAGTTGGAAAACATTCTGACGCTTGCGCCTGATTCGGCGGAGGGAAGAACGGCAGCCTCGTTGCTGGACTTGGCGGAGGTCATTAGTCGTGGAAATCCGGCTTCATTGTAACTTTAGGTGTCTCGTTGCCGCAGTGTTATCAGGATTGCCCAGAAGGGATAACTTATGAGAATAAAACGAACCGATCCGCTGAGTGGGCAGGCGCTTGATTCCCCGGAAGTGAAAGAACCGTTAAGCGATGTGCGATTCGCCGAAGCCTTCTCGAAAGCAGGCGCGGCTGACACGCCGGAAGCGACGGGCAGCACAGAAGCGGCGGAAGCGGGTGCGATGGATGAAAGTTCCAAAACGGAGTTGTCCCGCATCGCGCACGCCGCAGATTTATCAAATACGCAAGAACTGTTGGTCGCCGTGCGAAAATCGGCGCGCGTGCTGGTGAAATCGAGATTAGGCACAAAACTTAAAGACACGGCAGCAGCCTCCGCTTTGGTCGAAGATTTGAGCGACCAGATCGCCGCCGACCCCGTATTAAAAGGCCGGTTGATGAATATTCTCAGCCGCCTGAAAGAAGCTCACTAAACGATTGCTCCCCGGTAATCTCGCTACTCCTCAACCCCTTTTCCCGTTCACGTTCACGGCATGTCACAAAACGGCGAAAAAACTGAAAAGCCTACTAAGAAAAAGCTCAAGGACGCGCGCAAGAAAGGGCAGGTCGCCAAAAGCACAGACCTGACCCAGGCGCTGATGTTGATTGCGGCAGTTATTGCGCTGGTCGTGAGCGGCGGGCTGACCGGCTCCATCTTAATCGAAGCTGTACGCCATTGGGTGCAGCAGGCAGGGGCGTTCAAAGGCTCGCTTGACCTTCATTCCGCCATCTCTATGTTGAGCACGGCGACGATGACCATGCTGCTTGCGCTGGCCCCTTTGTTACTGTCTGTAACAGTGATCGCGTTGTTGGTTGGCTATGCACAAGTGGGCGGCATGTTTGTTGGCGAACCATTGAAGCCGAGCCTCAGCAAAATCAATCCCGTCGAAGGCTTCAAAAACAAATTCCTCAAGATGCGCCCGTACGTGGAACTGGCGCGCACTATCGTCAAAATGACAGTGTGCGCGACGGTAATTGCGTTGGTACTGTGGGGACATCGCAACGACATCATTGCCACGATTCAGCAACCGCTCATCAACGCCGCGCAATTCACGGCTTCGTTGATTATCGAATTGGGCTGGAAAGTAGCAATTGCTTTCGTGATTCTGGGCATCGGCGATTTCTTCCTGCAACAGTTTCTCTATCGCAAAGAAATGATGATGACCAAGCACGAGGTCAAAGAGGAATACAAAGAAACCGAAGGCAATCCGCTGCATAAATTTGAGCGCCGCAAATTGCACCGCGAAGTGCTTTCGCACGATCTCGCCGCCGCCGTCAAAAAATCGCAAGTCATCGTTGTGAATCCCACGCACCTAGCCGTCGCGTTGCAATACGACGAAACAACGATGAATGCGCCCACGGTGATGGCCAGCGGGGCAGATTTGATGGCCGCGAAGATTCGTGCGTTGGCACAGGAGAGCGGTGTCCCGATTGTGCGCGATGTGCCGCTCGCGCGGGCGTTGTATGCAGTCGAAGTCGAAGACGAAATCCCGGAAGACTTGTACGAAGCCGTCGCCGTGTTGTTACGCTGGGTGTATCAAGTGGCTGATGAGCAAAAAGGAGTAACACGCCATGTCTGATTTACGCATTGAAAATCTGGCTCTGCCCCCGCAAGACGTTGATCCGCAATATGAGCCAATCCGTCCGGGAACCAATCCGTCCATCTCCCCGGAATTGCCCGGCGGAACAACTACGGAGCAATCGGGAACGACACAAAATCGCGGCCCTCTGATGCCGGATGCCGTCACAGGCCGCGACCCGTCGCAGCTTATCGCCGCCGAGCATTTGCGCACGACGGGCGGTGCTTCGGCGACTGACATTTTGTTGGGGCTGAATTTGTTTCCGACCAAGTTGGGAGCGTTCCCCGCTCCGCCCGGCAATCAGGAGGCGTTGCGTTACCTCTCGCCCGCGCGGCGGCGCGCCATCATTCGCTCCCTGCTGGACAAACAACGCGAACGAATGCGCAAACTCTCTTTGTTGGTGCAAATGGACGAAGAGGAAAAAAAGCGACGGCAGCCACGTCACGAAGCAGCGGCTCCGCAAGAGGCGATGACCAACCGACAGACGCAACGCGCCAGCCGCGAATTGGACAGCGTGGCCGATTTGCTGGAATTGCTGGAAGAAATGTTGATGATGCAGGATTACACGCTGGCCCAGATGGGAACGTTTTCAAAAGGCTGATGGCTTTGTTGCCGCCTGCTGAAGAGTCAGCAGCAACGTACGCGCGCGACACGAAGCAGCCTTTGCGACATTGGGATCAAGGCGAATCGCCTGCGCCAAATCCGCCCACGCGGCAGCGAAACGTTGCTGGATCAACGCAATTTCGCCGCGCCCGGCTAAGGCTTCGATGTTACACGGATTGGCGGCGAGCGATTGATTGAATTCTGCCCGCGCCTTTTCCCACCATCCCAACCGAAAATACACCGCGCCGAGATGGCAATGAAACACGCTGTCACGCGGATCGGCGGCCACCAGCCCTTCATAAATCTGCCGCGCCTGTTCCAACCGCCCTGCGCACAACAACCGATACCCGACGTGCGCAATGCGATACAGCGTGGCGCGCGAAATCCCCAAACATTCCGCTGGTGTGTGTGACCCGTGCAGCATCTGCACGAGCAGTTCGGGCGCAATTTCTGACGCGGTTTTATCAGGTGAGGCGGAGCCGTTCATAGAAAACCAAAGTGGAGGCGCTAACGGAATTGGTTTTAGCGAGGCCAGTCTCGTCGCCGTTGACTAGCTTTGAGAATCCCATTCATCACCATCATCGTGTGCATTACATCCAACGTGTTGGAAATCGCCTGAAACGATTTCCAATACGAAGCCCATTTTTCACTGGCGGTCGCGTCTGACGATGCCGTTTCCGCCGAAGATGTTGCGAGTGGTGATGAATCCTGCGCTTGTGGTGCTGTGTCGTTCGTCGTTGGCGGTGAGCCTGCATGCCCATCCAACACGCGCGTCAAAGCGTCCGACAATTCCTGCAACGATTTTATGGTGACGGCAAACGATTGCGCGTCGGCCTGCGCGGTCTGGCGCTCTCGTATTTCGCGGTCGGCTGTTTTTTTCGCTGACGTAGTGTACTGCGGCGGATGGCTGTGCGTGCGGCGGATGTCTGGTTCCAGGCGATAATGATTCAGCCCGGCAGTCATCCCCATATTGCCAGTCTCCAACGTATCCAACACAGAATCCAATGCCTGTTGAATGAGCGGGAAATAGTAATCCAACAGCGGAATCGAGCCATTGTTTACGGCCTCTGGTGCAAGCCCGGAATCCGCCGGATCAGGCGCACCAAGCGGAACGGCCTGGTAAAGCAATTCCTGTGTTGTCGGCAGCGCCAGCAAATTGCCAAGTTGGCTCACGAGGTTCTGCAAGTCTGAAGTCTCGACAGCATCGCTTGCTGTTTCCAACGCAACATCCGTCCTTGTCTCGGCTGTCAGCGGCTCCCCCGGAAACGCCGCTCTCACAGTTGCTGAAGACACTGGACTATTTGTTCCGCTTGTTTGCATACCGCTCCCTTATCCAGACATAAACTGACCAAACTTCTGCTGGCCTGAATGAAACGCAACAAGATTCCCTGCTGCTGTTATCGGGTGCGCGGCTGAAAAGTTGCGCCCCGTATAAATTGTCCCGAAAAACGCCTGTTTTTGTGCGCAGAATGACTAATCCGCCATTGTTTCAAAGGCCGCAAAGGACTATCCTGTGCGAGCAACAATTCCCTCAGGAAAATTCCACTTATTCGCTGTATTTATCTGGTGTTCAGAGAATGTCTGCGCCAATCCCCCGGCCTGAAAGTTTATTGCGGAGAACACTAATGTCATCACTTGTTGAAGACGCCGCTAAACTGAGGGCTGCTGAGCGCGATCAACTGATCGAGCAACATCGCCCTTATGTCCGTGCATTGGCGATAGAGATAGCAAAAAAATTACCCGATCACCTCGACCTCGAAGATTTAGTGGCCTGTGGGTATTTGGGACTGGTCGAAGCCGCAGATCGCTACGATGCGCGTTATCGCGTCAGTTTCCACACCTTCGCCTGGTATCGGATTCGCGGCGCGATTTACGATTCCCTGCGGCAAATGGGGCCGCTGTCGCGTGGCGATTACGCCAACGTCCGCCGCGCCGGACTGGCCAATGACACATTGCAATCGCACGCGGACGATTCGCAAAACCACCCGCCGGGACAGGGACTCAGCGTAGACGACGAGATTACCGCCACCGAAGAAGCCATTGATGCCCTGCTGCCGGTTTACCTCTTATCCCTTGATGCCGAAGAAACCTTTGATGTGGCCGATCAGAAGCCGACGACGCTGGAAGAAATGGAGAAGCGGGAATTGATGACGCTGGCGCGCAACCTGGTTTCAGCGTTGCAGGACGACGACCGGCAAATGCTGGAAGCGATTTATTTCGGCGGCTACAACATCGTCGAATATGCTAAGAAAATCGGCGTCACCAAATCCTGGGCCTCGCGCCTGCACGCGCGCGCGATCAAGCGATTGCGTGCGCTGATGGTGCAACAAGGCTATTTGGCTGAGGAATGAGAGAGGCTGTTTTTACTGCTTGTTCTGATGCAATAACGCGCCGATTTCGTCATTGAGTTTTTGTTCTTGCCGCAAGGATTCTTGTCGCATTCGTTCCCGCCAAACTTCACGATGTTTTTCTACGGTGCGCAATTCTTTGGTGGCTTCCAGCAAATGGGCGAGGGCTTTTTCCAACTCCACTTCAGCGCGGCGAACGACTTGTTGTTGCGTTTCGACCGCCTCGTTTAGCTGCGCTTCCATGTCTTTCAAATCGGCCAAATGCAACCGGTGATTCTGCAAATGGCCTGCTTCGATACCCCCACTCGCCTGATGCAGCATGGCATCTCTTTTTTGGTTTTGTTCGGTGCGACACTGGGTTACGGAGTGTTGGCGGCGTTCAAGTTCGGCTTCGGCGATGAGGAGTTTGTTGCGGCGCTCTCCGGTCAATCGTTCCGCTTCCTGCTTGGCTTTTTCGCGCAGGTAAACCAGCGGCTCTAATCGGTACTTTGGCTTTTTCATATTCTGCCAGAGTTATCGGCTATGCGATTGCACAGTTGCAACACGCGAAAAGAAAGCGATCCCCGCACCATTCAGCCAAGCCTAAAACAAACTTTGCAGTTGCGGAATTGAAAAGCTGGCGGGGAATTTCTCCTCCACTCGTTGCCGCAAAAATGCGTTCACGGCCTCAAGTTTCGACAAGGCGTAATCCACTTTTCGATCCGAACCTTTCTTGTAGGCTCCGATCAAAATAAAGTCTTTTTGGTTTTCGTAGGTAGCCAGCACTTCGCGCAATTGCCGCGCGGCTTCCAGATGCGCCGCATCCGTCACGGCGGTCATCACACGCGAAACCGATTGCCCGACATCAATCGCAGGGTAATGATTCGCCGCCGCCAACGAACGTGACAAGATGATATGCCCGTCAAGGATCGAGCGCGTTTCGTCGGCAATGGGTTCAGTCATATCGTCGCCTTCGACCAGCACGGTATAAAACGCAGTGATCGAGCCTTTATCCGAATTGCCCGTGCGTTCGAGCAGGCGCGGCAATTCGCTGAACACGGAAGGCGGAAAGCCGGAACGCGCGGGCGGTTCGCCCGCCGCTAATCCCACTTCACGCAACGCACGTGCAAAGCGCGTCACCGAATCCATCATCAGCAACACGCGCTGTCCCTGATCGCGAAAGTATTCGGCAATGGCCGTCGCAACATACGCCGCTTTCATTCGCACTAAAGAAGGCTCGTTCGACGTGGCGACAACCACCACGGAACGCTGCAAACCTTCCGGGCCTAAATCGTGTTCGAGAAAATCGCGCACTTCACGACCGCGCTCGCCGACCAGGGCGATGACATTGATGTCGGCGTCGGTGTTGCGGGCGAGCATGCCGAGCAAAGTGGATTTCCCGACGCCCGCCGCCGCGAAAATACCTACGCGCTGACCTTGCCCAACCGTCAACAAACCATCAATCGAGCGAATGCCGGTGGAAAGCATGGAAGTCACACGCTG
Source organism: Blastocatellia bacterium (assembly GCA_046331525.1). Taxonomy (GTDB): domain Bacteria; phylum Acidobacteriota; class Blastocatellia; order RBC074; family RBC074; genus JAFDVL01. Next base: position 40,531 of record JAXLQQ010000018.1, on the reverse strand, counting down.
ACGGCGGAGCGGATTCGGCGGACGCGCCGTCACGGGATAATTCACCGACTGGTCAATGACACCGCGCCCGTCAATCGGCTCGCCCAAACCATCCAACACACGCCCCAACAAGCCCCAACCGACTTTGACATTCAGCAATGTGCCCGTCGGAATCACTTCAGCCCCCATTGCCACATCGGTGATTTCGCCGAGCGGCATCAGAATCATTTCGCCATCGCGGAAGCCGACGACTTCGGCTTTGAGCGGCTGCGAACGTTGCGGCGAGCGAATCAAACAGAGTTCGCCCACACGCGCATTCGGCACCGCTGCACGCAACAACAACCCCGTCAATTCATTGACCCGTCCGTGAATTTCCACGGGCGTGATCCATTCCAGCGCATCTCTGTAACGAGCAAGACTAATCATAAAATTACAACTTGCGGCTCAGGCCATTCAGTAAATACTCGAAGGCTTTGAACGATTCTCCAAAGAGGTTGATAAACTGCGATTGCAATTGAAAGAGAGCTAAAAACACGACGACCATGCCCAGATAAACCTTGACGGGCATGCTCAGGAAAAACACATTGATTTGCGGGGCTACGCGATTAATAAGGCCGAAAAAGATTTCTGTCATCAACAGCGCAATCAACGCTGGCGCGGCGAGCTGCAGGGTAATCATCATCATCTTGCCAAAGAACGTCACAAAGAATTCTGCCAGCGGCGACCAGCCGGAAACCAAAGGCGGAAAGCCGAGCGGCGGCACCAGTACAAAACTGTCAATCAACGCGCCGATGAACAACCGATGTGCGCCAATCGCTAAAAACAAGACGATGGCGAACTGCAATTTGAATTGGCCGAGTTCGGAAACCTGATCTTGAATCTGCGGCGCAAACAGTTCGCTTAAATTGCTGCCGCGTTGAATGTCAATGAGGCGACCGGCCATCTGAATCGCTTCAAAAATCAGCGTCGCCACAAAGCCCAGAGCGAAACCGACCAGCACCTCTTTGACCATCAGCGTAATGAAGCCCAATGGCCCGATGGGCAACGGTGTGCCCGGCGGTGGCAGCAACGGCGTCAAGGATGGATAGGCAACAATGACGAAGGCGGTCGCCGTCGCCACTTTCACGCGCCCCGGCACCGATTGTCCGCCGAAAAAAGGAACGAGTTGTAAGAAGGCAATGAAACGTGCGAACGCAAGGCCGACCAACACGAGAAACGCCTGTGGGCTTTGCCGGACTTCCAGCAAATTCAGCATCGCACTCAGGAAACTCAAGAAGTTTTCCATATTACGAACTATTCCAATCCGCAGCCGGTTTACCATGAACTAATTCGCGCACTGACAGTTTACTTCCGTGCCATAAGCCTTGCGGCTAAATCCCCCTGGCACTTCGTACACTGTCAGTGCGCGAACGAACAAGACTCTGATTGAGTCATTGTCTGTGGTAAGTGGAAATGGATTACTGCGACCTGGTTTGAAGTAACGTGAATACCTTAAGCCTTGCGGCCCAATCCCCCGGCACTTTTGTTACTCATTCGTAATCGCAACAATCCAATCTATAAGTTATCGGTCACGGTGATCGAAAGTTTCCTATGTCCTTATAGACCAGCTATTCTCGCAATAGTTAAGTGCAACCATTGTGCCATTGCAGACAGCTTAGCAACTTATAGCGATAAGTACCTTGAATAAAGTAGTTATAGATAAATGCGGAAAGTGAAAGTAGCTGGAGGAAGGTAAAGAAGCGGTAAGCAACTTATCATTACTGGTAAGTTGCTTACCAGTAATTCGAGTTATCAACTTACATCAAAAGAAAGTTGATGGCGACGAATCATATTACGCAGGCCGAGGCGCGAGAGACCGAGTTCGCTGGCGGCTTTCGTGATATTGCCGTGCTGCCGTTTCATGGCGCTTTGAATCAATTGCTTCTCTACTTGCGCGAGCGCCGCATCCAGTTTTTGCGGCGGCGGCGCTGTGGTTCCAGCGGAAAATTCTTTGAGCGGTTCGCGCACAAAGGCGGAGAGCATTTCCGGCTGAATTACTTTTCCGGCGGGCGTCAGTGCCAGCAAACGACGGATTTCATTTTCCAGTTGTCGGATATTGCCCGGCCAATCATATTGAGTCAGCAAATAGATCGTTTCCGGGGCCAGGGACACCGCGTCGCCTGCTGCCTCCGCCGCGTGTTGCTGGAAGAAATGATGAATCAATTGCGGAATGTCTTCGCGGCGTTCGCGCAGAGGCGGCAGGTGAAGCTGAATGACGTTCAGGCGATACAGTAAATCCGCGCGGAAATTGCCATCCGCAACCATTTGCTCCAAATCACAATTGGTCGCCGCCAGCACTCGCACATTCACGGCGGTCGGTTTGACATCGCCCACGCGGTGAATTTCGCCCTGCTGTAAAAAGCGCAACAGTTTGGGTTGAAGCGGTAACGACAACTCGCCAATTTCATCCAAAAAGAGTGTGCCGTGATGGGCTGCGCCTGCGACGCCGGGCGAGTCTGCTGTCGCACCGGTAAAGGCTCCGCGTTTGTGACCAAAGATTTGTGACTCGATCAAATCGCGGGGAGCCGCCGCGCAATTGAACGGCACAAACGGATGTTGCGCACGTTTGCTCAGCGTGTGAATCGCATTGGCGATCAACTCTTTCCCCGTCCCCGATTCGCCCGTAATCAACACGTTGATATTGCTGGAGCGCAAATTGTGAATCTGCTCGGCAATCTTTTTCATGGCGGGGCTGGCGTAGATGATGCCCGGCAACGAATACTCGGCCTCACTGTCTGGGCGCGCGGTGGAAGGCGATTCAAGCCAGGCAGCGCCCAATTGTTTTTGTTCGAGCGAAACGCTCAATTGACGAATAAAAAGCGTCAGCCAAGCATCGGTCAGGCAACAGGTTTCGCGCTGAAAGTAAAGCCACAAAGCGCCGCTTTCTCTGGTCTGCACACGATAAAACCCGGCACCTTCCCCGCTTTGATAAGGCAGTGTGGATGTTAATGCCGTCAGGCGCGGTGTCGCCGCTCCCTGCCGACAAATCTCTATGATTTGCCCATTGGCTTTTTGCCAGAAAGCGAGGACAAGCGCAGCGCCATACTCTTCGTGCAATTGCCGCGTGGCTTCGTGAAGCAACACTTCGCTGTTACCTTTGATTTCGAGCAAGGCAGTAAAATTGACGACGATGCGCTCCGGCCAATCCCTAGCCGTTGGTTCCGAGCGCGTCGCACCGGGCAGGCTGGCAAGCAACGTTTCCGCGCGCTTCACCATGGGGGCCACAGACAACGCGCGAAAGACGGTCAACGATTTGCCTAATTGGATTTTGGCTCGCTCGCTGTCTGCACTGCGCGCATAGGCATTGCCCAAATGATAATGAATCACGGCGAGGCGATAACGATCTTCCAGCACGCTCTGAATCGAAGCTGCCTGATGATACTTGGCGATGGCTTCCTGCGCATTTCCTGACTGTATTGCCAAATGGCCTTCTAATTCATGAACAGCGCCAGACAGCGGCGTATGATTCAGGGCTGCGAGGCTCGGATGAAGCGAGGCAAGCAGCGTTTGCGCCGCCGCCGTTTCGCCGAGCGCGAGTTTCGCTTCGATCACGCCCACTTGTGCCAGCGCACGTCCGCGTGGATCGCCGATGTGTTCATTGATTTCCAAACTGGCGGTGAAATTTTCCAGCGCGCGTTTGGGCGCTTCTGCCAGCAACAAACAGCGCCCGCGCGTCAGCAACGCTTGCGCTTCGTTGAAGCCGTTGCGCGTGGCTTTCAGCAATTTGAGGCTTTGCTGAAAATACGTTTCGGCAGCCGAGAATTTCCCCTGCAACGCCACCAGCTCGCCCATTGATTCCAACGCGATGCCCTGAATTAACAAGGCTTCACAATGGTGTGCTTCCGCCAGTGCTTGCTCCAACGTTGCCTGGGCGGTCGAGAACTCGCCCAGCCGCAGCAGGCAATAGCCCAGATTGGCGCGTGCATTAGCGATCAGGCGTGGTTGTTGCGCGATTTCCAAGTGCGGGATCGCGCGTTCATATAATTTGACCGCAGGCCGCATTTGCCCCTGCAAACAATCAATGTTGGCTAAATTGACATCCAGCGTTCCTTGCAACAGCGGCGCTTCACCATCCGCCAAATGTCCGCGCGCCTGTTGATACGCCTGTTTTGATTCGTTCCATTTGCCTTCGAGAGAAAACGCAATGCCTTGCCCGTTGTAAGCCTGCGCCAGCGTCAACCGGTCGCCATTGCGTTCGGCCAACAAAATCGCGCGCTCCAGATGTTCGTGGGCAAACCACAATTCCCCCAGCCGCCGGTACAGCGTCCCCAACAAAGCGTGACATTGCGCTGTGCGCCAATGATTGCCACTTTGATCGGCAGCCCCCAGCGCCTTTTTGGCAAAAGAAATCGCCTTGGGAATTTCCGCCGTGCCACCATACGCAGAGCCAAGTCGCAGCAAGACCCGGCTGCGTGTCAAAACCGACAGCATTGGTTGCGCGGCATCCGATTCATACTTAGACAGCGTTTCGACTGCTTCTTTGTAATGCGCCAGATTTTCCCACGCGGCGGCCAAAATACAGCGAAAGGCGGATTCCTCCTCGGCGCTCAAGGCAGGATTTGCCAGCGCGGATTGACAGCGCGCAATGGCTTCATGGTGATCGAAGGTATGAAGCGCCGCACGGGCATCGTCCAGCCAAATGAGCGGCGCATTCAAGTTTTCTTCTTCCGGCTGACGACTCTGTGAGGCTCCCATAGCTGGTAAATTCTGCACTGGCTTTGAGGGATAATCTGCTGGCGGTTCTTGTAAGAGCAGCAAGCGCAAGCTTACTAACGGAGGAGGCCAGGAGGAAGAATCATGCGCAGGTTTCACGATTATCTTACAAAGAAATGACAATTCATAAACAGCCGCCGAATTCCTTTTCACAGGGCGCGGGAAAATCGGCTACGCATTCGTCCCTTGTTAGGAAGGAGGCGGCAGCGAAAAAGCGAAGGCAATCCTTGCTGTCCTATTGTCGTGCGCGTGTACGGGTAGTTGTGTGTAGCGGTAGATTTATTTTCAGGCTGTCCGGCGAGTGAGGTGCGACCAGAGTTCGACAAAAATTAGCCATTGCCTTATCACAGCTTCATCATCCCTCAAACGTAACCTTACAACCGTAACAACGATAACTAATGTGCTGCCCGGAAAACCCAGTCACCGAGTACTTTATTTATGCACGTAAATTCTTCTTACTCTGCGCGAACTTTTGGCTTGGCCTTTCTTGCTTTCTTCCTTGCTTACGCTGCAACGCCCAAAGGGCAGGCGCAGACTTTGCGCGAAATGCGCGGCGCACGAACAGGCAGTGCGGTCGAACGTACCGAAGCTCCTGCCAGCCCGACAGAGCCACCACAGACGCTTCGCACTTGGCGAGAACAGCGCGCGGTGTATTTGAGCGATCTGGAACCAGCGGCGCAAACGTTGCGACAGTCGCGCGAAGTGCGCAGCCTGCGCCAGCAAACCGGGGCAGTAACACTGAAAGGAATTTCGTATCAGAAATCGCTGGTCGTGACTGCGCCGTCTGAACTGCGATACACGCTGAATGGGCAATACACGTTTTTGCGCGCCAGCATTGGCATCGCCGACAACGCAGGCAGCAAAGGGTCGGTCGTGTTTCAGGTGTATGCGGATGATGTGCGGATTTTCGATAGCGGGAAAGTCACGCGCGAAACCTGGACGAAGCAGCTTTCCCTGAATATTGCCGGACGCAATGAATTGAAGCTCATTGTCACCGATGCAGGCGACGGCGCGGCGTTCGATGTAGCAGCGTGGGCCGAAGCGCGGCTGGAGCGTTCGTCAGGACTCAGTGCGCGTGCGACGCTGCCCGGACATCAACATAATGTCGGCGGCGATGATCCCGATCACATCTTCAACGATTACATTCTGGCGGCGCGCGCCAAAGACTATCCGGCGTTTGTGCCGCCCAAAGCAACCTATCAACTGGAAGCGGGCGAAAACGTCAGCGGCAAGTGGAGCGCAAAAGTTACGTGGCCGTTTGCCTTTGCTTCGGCGGCAAGTTTGCCCGATGGGCGCATTCTGGCCTGGGGTGGAAATAACCCCACGTCCTTCACGGGCGGCACAAGCACGTATGCCGCGCTGTGGAATCCACAAACCAATCAGATCACCTCTGTAAACAACAACTCGCACGCGATGTTCTGCGGCATTCCGGTAATGTTGGAGGACGGGCGCGTTTTCGTGAATGGCGGCGATAGAGGGAATAATTCAACCAGCAACTCCATGACCAGCACGTTTGATTTTCGTACCAACAGTTGGACGCGGCTGGAAAATATGAATCGCGGGCGCTGGTATCCGGGCAGCGTGGCGTTGCCGAATGGCAAAGTCTTCACGGCACTCGGCGAGCCGGGCGATGTGTATCCTGAAATCTGGACGCCGGGGCAAGGCTGGTCATTGCTGACAGGGGCCAATTTACAAGCGCCGATTTTGAATTTCCCAGGCTATCAAAAGAACTGGTTACCATATTTCTACCTCGCACCAAGCGGCTTGCTCTTTCACAGCGGCCCGACACAGCAAATGAATTGGATCAACGTCACGGGCAATGGCAGCGTAGCGAACGCGGGGCTGGTCAATACGTGGTACCCGAAATATTCCGCCGCCGTGATGTATGAGCAGGGCAAGATTCTGGTCACTGGCGGACAGCTTACCAACGACGCGCAGGCCGCTACGAATCAGGCGATGGTGATTGATGTCAATGGGGCAACGCCAACCAAAACCGCCATCGCATCAATGGCGAACGCGCGCAAATTTCATAACGCGGTGATGCTGCCAACGGGCGAAGTCATGATGATTGGCGGCGCTACCGCTGGCATAGAGTTCAACGATCAGGGCACGATTCTGACGCCGGAAATCTGGAACCCTGAAACGCAAACCTGGCGTGCTGTCGCGCCGCACACCGTCCCACGCAATTACCATTCGGTCGCGTTGTTGATGCCAGATGGGCGCGTGTGGAGCGGGGGCGGCGGGTTGTGCGCGTGTGCCGCCGATCATCCCGATCACGAAGTATTTTCGCCGCCCTATTTGTTCAATGCCGATGGTTCACTGGCGACGCGCCCCGCCATTAACAATGCGCCAGCGGTAACACGCGCGGGCCAAATGATTACCGTACAGGCCAGCGCAGGCATCGCCAAATTCAGCCTGATTAAGATGTCTGGGCTGACGCACACGCTGAATTCGGATTTGCGCTATTTGCGCGTGCCTTTTTCGGTGTCGGCCACCGGCGACTATCAACTCACGCTTGCCAGCAACATGAATGTTTTGACGCCCGGCTACTGGATGCTGTTCGCCGTGAATAGCCAGGGCGTGCCGTCGGTAGCGAAAGTTATTCAAGTCACAACGCAGACAGCGCCAACTCTCACGAATCCTGGCGCGAAGCTTAATTACACCGGAGATGCCATCAACCTGCCCGTCAGTGCGAGTGATGCCAACAGCGATCCGCTAACGTTTAGCGCCACCGGCTTGCCCACCGGCTTGTCCATCAATAACAGCACAGGCGTCATCACAGGGACAGTCACGAACAGTGGCATTTATCGTGTCACGCTCAGCGTCAGTGATGGCGCGGCCACCGCTACCGCCAGCTTTGACTGGCAAGTCACAGAGCGCGGCACGATTCGGTTCGTCAAGCTGGAGGCGCTGTCCGAAGTCAACGGCAATCCCTGGACATCCGCCGCCGAGATCAACATTTTGGATGGCAAAAGCATTCCGCTGAATCGTGCCGGTTGGACAGTCACGACCGATAGTCAGGAAACGCAGGGCGAGAACGGCAACGCGGCGAACACGATTGACGGCAATGCGGCAACCATTTGGCATACACAATGGTATAGCGCCAGCCCGCGCCCTCCCCATTGGATTGTGTTAGATATGAAGGCGGCTTACACGGTCGGCGGTTTCCGCTATTTACCGCGTCAGGATGCCAGCCTGAATGGCACCATTGCCGATTACAAATTCTATGTCAGCGCCGATGGCATCAATTGGGGAACGCCCATCGCACAAGGCCGTTTTGCGACGGATAAAACCGAAAAATCCGTTACGACCAAACCGAATCAGAATCCCGTTTTAGGCACGCTCGCCAGCCTCACGAATGCGGTTGGCGAAACGGCGAACGTTACGATTACGGCGACCGACCCCGATGGCGAGGCGTTGACGTTCACGGCTACCAGTCTGCCACCAGGACTGAGCCTCAATGCCAGTACGGGCGCAATTACCGGCACATTCACAATCGCCGGGGCATACAACGTGACGATTCGCGCCACCGATCCGCGTGGCGGTTCTGCCAGCAGCAGTTTCCTCTGGACGGTAACGCCGCCCGCGTTGAGCCTCAATCCGATCACTTCATCGCCGAAGCCTGTCAACACCGCAATCACGTACACCGCCAACGTCACGAACGGCGTCAATCCGCGCTTCAAATGGCTCTTTGGTGATGGCACAGCGGAAACGGCGTATTCGACTTCGGCAACGATCTCACACGCTTTTGCACAGCCCGGTCTCTACGTTGTCAAAGTCACCGCCACCGATGATCGCGGCGTTGAGAAAAGCACAATGTTTTCGCAGGCCACCCACTTGCCGGTCACGACGAATCGTCCGACTGTCTCAATGAACATAGCGTATGAAACGCGCGCCGCCGGCAATCCGCGTCTGTGGGTCGTCAATCAGGACAACGATTCGGTCAGCGTGTTTGATGCGGTGACGAACGCAAAGCTCAATGAAATCGCGGTCGGCAACGCGCCGCGCAGCGTCGCCGTCGCACCGAACGGACGTATCTGGGTCACGAACAAAGGCGCGGCCACGATCAGCGTACTTGATCCCGCGACGTTGGCGATTGTGCAAACGATCCCGCTGCCGTACGCCTCGCAACCATTCGGCCTCGCGTTCGCTCCGACCGGTGGAGCGGCGTATGTGACGTTGGAAGCCGCAGGGAAACTCTACAAACTTGATGCTGCGACGGGCGCAGTGACCGGCGCGCTCAATGTCGGGGCGAACGTGCGGCATCTGTCCATCAGCGCGAACGGCGCGAATGTGTATGTTTCCCGCTTCATCTCGCCGCGCGTGCCGAGCGAAGAGACGGCTGCGCCAAACGTCAATAACGGCGGGGGTGAAATCATCGTTGTTAATGCTACCTCGCTTGCCATCGCGCAAACCATTCGGCTGCGTCACAGCGATAAATTCGATACGGAAAATGCGGGGCGCGGCCTGCCGAACTATCTCGGCCCGGCAATCCTTTCGCCCGACGGCGTCAATGCGTGGGTGCCGTCCAAGCAGGACAACATTTTGCGCGGTTCATTGCGCGACGGACGCAATCTGACCTTTGAAAGCACCGTGCGCAGCATCACCTCGGCCATCAACCTGACGACCAACACAGAAGATTATGCCGCGCGCATTGACCACAACAACGGCGGCCTCGCCAGCACAGGTGTCTTTGATCGCACGGGTAATTATTTGTTCGTCGCACTCGAAAGCAGCCGCGAAATCGCCGTGCTGGAGGGCTATGGCAAACGCGAACTCTTCCGCGTGGATGTCGGACGTGCGCCGCAAGGTGTGGCGCTGTCTGCGGATGGAGGCAAGCTGTTTGTAAGCAACTTTATGGATCGCACGGTATCGGTGCTGGATGTCAGCAAAATCATCAACGAAGGCGCAACCGCCGCGCCGACATTGGCGACGCTGAACAGTGTGGCGACCGAAAAGTTGACGGCGCAGGTACTGCGCGGCAAGCAATTTTTCTACGACGCGAAAGACACTCGGCTCGCGCGCGATGCCTACATCAGTTGCGCCTCGTGCCACAACGACGGCGGGCAGGATGGCCGCGTGTGGGATTTGACCGGCTTTGGCGAAGGCTTGCGCAACACGATTGCGTTGCGCGGTCGGACGGGCGCACAGGGTTTCCTGCATTGGAGCGCGAACTTCGACGAAGTGCAGGATTTTGAAGGCCAGATTCGCAATCTGTCCGGCGGCACGGGCTTAATGCCCGATGCCCAATTCAACACCGGCACACGCAATCAGCCGCTTGGTGATCGCAAGACAGGCGTCAGTGCTGATCTGGATGCGCTCGCCGCCTACGTCGCATCGCTCAACACATTTGCGCCGAGTCCGAACCGCAACAACGATGGCACGTTGACGGCGGAGGCGGTCGCAGGCAAAGAAATCTTCCGCACGCAAAATTGCGCCCAATGTCATAGCGGTACGGCATTCACCGAAGCCCTGACCGGCACGCTCCGCAACATCGGCACGCTCAAACCTGCAAGCGGGACGCGCCTCGGTGCAGCCTTGCTCGGCATTGACACGCCGACGCTGCGCGATGTGTGGTTCACTGCGCCGTACCTGCACGATGGTTCAGCCGAGACGTTGGAGGCAGCCGTGCGCGCGCATAACAACGTCACCATCAACGACACCGATTTGACGAAGCTCGTCGCGTATCTAAAACAAATCGGTAGCGAAGAACCGACCGCGCCAACGTTAGCACCGACCACGTGGCGCTACGTCAAACTCGAAGCCCTGTCCGAAGTCAACGGCAATCCGTGGACGTCCGCCGCCGAAATCAATTTGCTGGATGCCAATAACGCGGTACTCAATCGCACAGGTTGGACGATCACCACCGACAGCCAAGAAACACAAGGCGAAGACGGGCGCGCCGTGAACGCGATTGACGGCAACATCAATACCATTTGGCATACGCAGTGGTACACAACCACGCCGACGCATCCGCATTGGGTGGTGTTGGATATGAAGGCAGGCTTTGCGCTCAGCGCATTGCGCTATTTGCCGCGACAGGGCGGAGCGATCAACGGCACGATTGCGGATTACAAAATCTATGTCAGCAACGACGGCGTGACGTGGGGGACGCCCGTAGCGCAAGGCCGACTCACCAATGATCGTACGGAGAAAACCATTCCGTTGTCATTACGCTGAGTCATTCGACAATGAGAATGGCGCAGCCCCCGAATGGACTCAAGCAAGGAGCATTATGAAATCTGTGGTGGTAATTTGGGGGCTGCTGTTCCTGCTGATAGGAGCCAACAACGTTGTGTGTCACGGGCAAGTTCCGGCGCGTGAACTGGCAGCGCAACTGAAAGAACAAATAAGTTCCACCTATGCCTGCCCGATGCATGCGGAAGTGACAGCGGCACAGCCTGGCAAATGTTCCAAATGTGGAATGGAATTGCAGCCGCTGGCAGGTGCGACCACCGAAGAGTTTATCGTCAAAACAGAAGCGTTCCCCAAACGTATTCAGGCCGGAGCTAAGCTCACCTTGCGTTTCACAATCTTTCATCCTGTCACGCAGGCGCAGGTGAAGCAATTTCACATCGTGCATGAAAAACCGTTTCACCTGTTCCTGATCCGCCACGATTTTTCCCACTTCCAGCACATTCATCCAACGCCACAACCGGATGGCAGTTTCACGGTCGAAACGGTGTTGCCAGCAGCGGGGATGTATCACGTGTTCTGCGACATCTCGCCCGTGGGCGGCGTTGCGCAAACGATTCATCAAACGCTTGTCACGGCGGGATTCAAAGGCGATGCCGCCGTATTGCAAGCGCCGCTCAAGCCCGATCAGACCTTGACCAAAACCGTCGAAGGTTTGCGTGTCACCTTGGATTTTGCGCCGGAAACACCGCGCACCGGACAGCCCGCCTTGTTGCGCTACAAGCTATCGGAGGCGCAGACGGGACGGCCTGTAACAGATTTGCGACCGTACCTCGGAGCCTGGGGACACACGCTGATTTTGAGTGCCGATGCCACGGATTATTTGCATTCGCATCCGCTGGAAAATCACGACGATGCGGCGCTGCCACGCTCCGGCCCAAGCCCGGCTACAATCTATTTCGAGACGTACTTCCCGCGCCCCGGCTTGTATCGCATCTGGTCACAGTTTCAGCGGCAGGACAAGGTTCTGACGGTGTTCTTTGATGTACAAATTGCGGAGAAGCCGGAAGCTGAGGGCCAATAAAGACCGGCCTGACGAGCAAGTCAAAAGGTCTTCAGATCGCTTAGCTGGGGCCGCGCGGGTGGCTTGTAGAGGATAAAGGCAGTGTTGGATTATTACCCTCACAACCATTCGACTCGCTGCCCCAGCTAAAAGATCGAACCTTAATTTGACGAAACCAGAAAGACAGGCAGACAGCCACGCCCAACATACGAAAAAGGGCTTGGGCGGAGCAGCTATGCAACGCCTGAGCGAATAACCAGAGTCCCGGTCTGATTACTCGCTCAGGTCTCCTGGAGAAGCAGTTGTTCACTACCAGGATCGTTGCAATCGTAAGGAACCGATCTCGTCCCAGGCGCAGGAGCGAAGTCATTAGCAGGCACAACTATGCTTGCCAGCCCCCACGCCGGTGTCCCCGCAAGCGCCTGCTTGCGAGCCGCCGGTTAATTTGCTGAGCAGTTGAATCAATTGCTCAAGCAATTGAGCAACCTGTTTTGAATCCTGATCGTCACAAGCCGCCCCGGTAGCCCCAGTGGCTCCCGTAGCCCCAGTAGCACCCGTTGCGCCCGTTGCACCCGTCGCTCCAGTAGCTCCAGTAGCCCCTGTTGCTCCTGTGGCACCCATTGCACCGCCAGAACCGCAACCGCCACCAGCTCCACCACCGCCCTTCGTGGTGCCGCCAATCGCTGAACCGCCACCGCACTTGCCACCTGTTGGCATTGGCGGTTGCGAACCACAGCTCCCGCCGCCAGGATTGCCCAGTCGGGAAAAAAGCTGCGTTACATCGGACATTGACGTTTGCATGCCACCGCCCCTCATCCCACCGCCGCCGCGCGTAGACTTGCCACCACCTATGCCGCCAACCCCACAGCCGCCACCCACACCACCGATGCCGCCACCGCCAAAGGATCCGCCACCGGCACTGCCACAACCTTTACTTCCCTTTGCGCCTCCCATACCGCCACCGCCAGAAACTCCATGCCCACCACCCATTCCGCCCATTGCACCGCCGCCGCAACTTCCCATACCGCCACCAATGCTATTCATACCCATATTTGTAGGCTCCTTTTGAAATTGAATTCGTGATTAGCCGCCCAAGTAATTCACAGGTGAATCACTTGCTGCGTAAATTACCCAAATAATCGAAGCAGGTGAGGAAAGGGAAAACGGAAAAACGCTAAAATCCCTCAGAAAGCTTATCGGTCAGCGGGAAGGAAAGTTTCTTGTTGTATAGCCGGAAGGAGAAAATCAGTCGTTTTTATTGCGTGTCTCTTCAATTCATCTCTAAGGCTAGAATTGGGCATCGCTTTCAGCTTGGCGACTTTCGGTCCTGCACGCCGTTTAGCGCAGCCGCACCGTGAAGCCAACAGTTGCCGTGTTGTTCGGGCTTGTCGTGCTCAGCGTTCCCGCCGTGACGCGCCACCGCATGGCTTTCACATTTCGATCATAGCCCGTCGGTGCGCTCCCGCCCCCGCTCACCGGTGTATACGTCCAGGTAGCGCTGCCGGGGCTTGTGGCCACATAGTCGTTCGAGTATTCGACGGCGACCGTCAAACCGCTTGTTCCCAGGCTCGTGGTGACGGAATTCAACTTGAAATCGGTGTACACGGGAATCGCGTCCACGATGATCAGTTGCTGTGCCGCCCCTGTTCCTGCGTTCGTAAAACTATTGCTGTAGACCAAGTCTGTCCCTGGCGTTTGCGTGCCGCCGGGCGACACAACTTTGACCAACGTCAGGCTCGGCACTCCGCTGATGGTCACGGTTGTCGCATCCACTCCACCCGTGATCGTTTGGCTTACGGAGCCGCTGGGAATCGTCAGGCTATAAGGCGCGGCTGTCACGGTGCCGGGCAAGTCTGTCGTGGCTCCGGCGTTATCCGTCGAGACCGACGCACTCAAGCCCGTCCCGCTCCCCGTGGCCTGATTCGCTTTGCTGCCCAGGCTGCTGCCGGCAGTGACAGGGATGGTGATGGTGATGACGCCGCCGGTATTCAAGCTTGCGCTAGCGGCCAGCAAATTCGACACCGCGCCCGCTGCCGCTCCGGTATAGCTCGCGTTTTTGCTCGCGCTCGTTCCGCTGCCACTCACAGTTACGGTCTGCGCCCCCGTGGCAGTAATGGTCAAGCCGCTGGGCAAGACATCAGTCACCTGAAAGCTCGTCACGTTGACACTGCCCGTGTTGGCGTATTGCAACGTATAAGTCAGCGTGTCCCCAGGGCTGGCACTATTGCTGCTGTCCGCATCCGTCGTCAGCTTGATGGATTTATAGGCTGCCAGCGTGGCGGCGATGACGGTGGTCGGATCGCTCGCGGTGTTGTTGCTCGTGTTGGCTTCTCCGCCCCCCGACACACTGACGCTGTTGGTGATGCTATTCGTGCCGACTGCCGTACTGGCGCCGACATTGACCGTGAAGGTGAACACGCTGGCACTGCCAGCAGCAATCGCTGTGCTGCTGGTACAGGTGATTACTTGCGGCGCGGCGGCATTAGAAGAACAACTCCAGTTGGCGGCATTCGTGCCGCCGGGCGTGAGGGAACCACTGCCGCCGCTATTGACTGTCAATCCCGTGGGTAACGTATCCGTGACCGTGATGGTGCCGCTGGTCGCCCCAGTGCCCCCATTGCTGACGGTCAACGTATAGGTTCCCGTGGAGCTAAGGGTAAAACTCCCGCTGTGCGATTTGGCAATCGTTAAATCCGGTGCCGTGACAATGGTCAGTTTATAGTCCTCGACTTCTCCGCTCGTCGCGGCCCCCACCGAACTCGTCACCTGTGACAGCGTGCTGCCTAAGCGAAAGCGTGCATACGTGGTGCCGGTCGTCACGCTTGCCGGGACGGTAAAGCTGACGTTGTAACTGCCCGACGCATTCACCGTGACGGTGGCGGACTGTTCCCCGGTGTCCAGAAAATCGCCGTCTTTATTGAAGTCGAGATAGCCCACCAGATAAGCCGCGCTGCCGGTCGTGTTCGTCACGCTGACAGAGACGGTATAGGTTTGTCCCGCCACAGTGGTCAGCGAGGGGAAACTGGCAATGCCGTCTTCGTCGTCTACTCCGTTGGTGTCGTCGGCATCGGCATTAGCATTTTGCAGACTGCCATTGTCAGCGTCCAAGTTCGTCCCCAAACGCAGCCCGGCAATAATGCTGTGCGAAGCGCCCCCGTCACTGTAGGTGGTTTTGTAATTTCCCGTGCCCGTGCCCGTCCCCGTGTCCGGGGCATCACCGCAATCCATACATTGAGCCATCCCTATCTGAAAGTCATCCCAAAAAAAGCCGGCACCAAGTGTGCTGGCATTATAAAAATAAACTCGTATGTAATATGTCGTCGCGGCCTGGAGCAAAACGGGCTTGGTGGTGGGGATCACTAGCGGCGTATATGAGGCATCTCCTGAGGAGAAAGTCATGTTATAGTCGGTAACCAGTTGAGTTGCTGTGGTGAAAGTGGGACTGGTGGACAGCAGGACGCTAAAGGTATAGAGAAAACCGATAGTGAACTCATACTTCCCAAACATGAGTTGATGCAGGGCGGTGTGCGAGGGGAAGGTGCCTGAGGCGCTGGTCGTAAACGAATATTGCAAATAGTTATTATTGTTATAGGCATCGTTCAGGGTCGTGCCTGGACCGCTGACACCTTCAATTACGCTTATCGTTCCTCCGGGGCTGCTTACATTATTCGTTATACTGCCTCCCGCCGTTTCAGCGCCTGCCGCCGATAAGTAGGTAGCATTACGATCCGGCGAGCTGACGTAGGGACCATTGGGCGGGTTCGCCCAGTACGCATCCTGATTGGTAGACCACCCGCCATCGTTATGAAACCAGCCCGCCACAAAGTTATTGGCAAAACCAGTAGCTCCGCATTCGGGGAGGCCAGCATCCGGCGGCAGGGCGAACATCGCCCTTGGCGCTGGCGCAGGGGCCGGTTTGGTCGTTAAAGCCAGCGGCACACCTGCCCCCGATTTATACGCGGCGACGCGGCGCACACCGGTGCCTTGCGCGACGAGGCAGAACAGACCACAGAGCAGCCATAACACGCTACGTCGCAGGCGTCCGCCAGCGCAGTGCTCCGGTAAGAAAATCGCCCAACGAAACCGCTGGTAAATTGATGCGAGGATGAATCGTAAACTCATACGGATGAACGAACCTGATCCGAAGGGCAAGAGGTGAAGCCGTGTGACCTCACCTCTTTTCTGGGGGAGATTGCTTTGTCGGTGGTAGTTCTTTAGGGGAGGGGGAGGTAACTGATGATTCGGTTGTTGCTGTGGTATCCGTTGTCGGTTGTGTCAGCAGGTTAAAGCGATTGGCAAGTTTCGCAGAGAGCAGAAAGTACAGTCCTCTGCGACTCGCATTCGGCAAGGCGCTGTAAAGTTGCGCGCCCGGTTCTTTGGCCGCCGTGAAGTTATAGCCCAGTCCCATCCGCAATTCCGGGGACACCCAATACCCCAGTTCTGCGCCGAGCGAGGTGCGGCGTGTCTGGCTCGCAAACTGCCACACGGAACGCACTTCCAACGCACTGTCCCAGGCGGCATTGAAGCGATATTCCATCCGCCCTTGCGACAGCAGGGTAAAGGCGGAGACAAGGGGGTATTCTGGTGTACCATTCTGGCTGTATTTCAAGGCCACGCGCGCCGCCAGCAGGAGCCGCCGGTTGACCTGCCACAGACCATCGCTGGATAAGGCATCCACGCGATTCCGATTCGCGGTCACGAGCGTCGGGCTGTGCTGAGCAAAGGCGCGCTGATCGTAACTGAACAGCAAGGCCGTGCGGTCGTTATTCCACGGACGCCAGGCCATTGCCAACGAACCTGCTGTCACGTCATTTTCGCTTCCCAATGCTTTGGTATGCGCTTGTTGCCAACGTCCGAGCGCGGTCAGGCTCTCGTTGATTTTTCCGGCGACTCCCAGTGTAAACACCGTGCCCAGGCCGCTGCGGTCGCGCAGTTCATAGCGCACGGCGGTTACCAAATCGCGATGCGGTTTCCACTGCAATCCAAAAGTGCCGCTATTGAAGCTCACACTCAGTGGGCCATGTCCCGTGCCGCCCAGATATTGCCCGCGCTCATATCCCAATTCGAGCGCGAGTTGCTGGCTGAGCGGCAGGCGATTCTGCAATCCGATGACGGCAAAGTTGTCAGTGCTGGTCGCGCTGTTTTCGAGTTGATAGCGACAGGTCAGACCCGTCGCGGTGCCGAGCTTCGTTTCTATCCCCACTGCTGTTTCGCTGCGGGCGCTGCTTGCCCCAAAGCCTGTGGCCAATACATCGCTGATCGGCACGATGGGGGCGGCGGCTAAGCGTTGGGTAAAAAAGAGACTGGACTGCGTGCGAACCTGATATTTCGCACCGATAGTCGTTTGCGTGGGGTAGCTGGGATCGGACGCCGAGGCCAGATTCTGCTCACGCTGGACGGCAATTTGCAGCTTGGCATGGGGCTGCCACTCCGCCCCGGCTTTGACCAAATGCGAATCCACTTGCTGCGGTGCTACGGTCGGTGAGGTGGCGGGATCAGTGGGCGCTGTCACCAATTGCGCGTTGGTTGTGCCGCCGAAATGTCGAAAATCGTAGCCGAATTTCAAGCTGAACTTATCACTCAGATGCTGCACAACCTGCGTCGCCACCGTTTGCCGCGCGTTGTCCACATTGTTGGTGCGATTGCGTTCGTCGCTGCCCGTCAATTGCAATTCCGTCGCAGCGCCCGGCTTGAGCGCAAGCATCACATTAGCGCGTTGCGAACCGCCCACAACCGTTGCGCCGAAAGGATTATTGAAACCGCCGCTCGAACGCACATAACTGGCGCTGAGCATGGCCTCCGCCAACGGAAGCGGCTGTTGTAATTCGACGCGCAATGCCTGCCCACCGTCGGCATTTTGTGCGAGTTCCGGCGCGACAGTCGGCGTGCTGCCCAATTGCCCGGTGCCCAGCGGGGCCGTCGTGGAAATCCCGCCCAAACCGGAGGCAAAGCCTGCCACATTGAAGCCCGCCAAATTCAACGAAGAAGCCGGGCGTCCGTGCGTCATCGCCCATTCGATATTCAACCAGCCCTTTTGCCAGAGCGGCTGGTTGACCTCGATGCCGCCCAGATAATACGGGCCGAATTCCGCCTGTTGCTGATGCACGAAAGAAGCTGCCGCACGAGTGCCCAGCGCTGAAAAGGTCTTAGCTCCGCGCGCCGTGTACACGCCGGATTGCAGCCCCGCTGCACGATATTCGTAGGTGGCGACAACCTGCACCAGATTCAGGTTGAAATCGAAGGCGGAAATCGGGCGCAGGAAAAAGACCTGCCCATTCAGCGGGTCAAGGTTGTAATCCACCGCACGAGCCAACGGCTGGCGTTCCAGCATCAATTCGGGATTGCGGCGATCACGTACTTCCAACGTCAGCACTTCTGAGCCGGGCAAAAGACGCACGTGCGACAATTGCAGTAAGCCCAACGAGCCACCCGGAATCACATCACGCGCAAAAGCCGTATCCGGGCGTGCGCCCGCCAGCGTCAGGAAATCACCCAGCCGATTTTCACCGTGCAACTTGATGCCCGTTAAGCGCCGCGTGTATCCCGCCAGCACTGGCCCCGCCTGCAATCCGTGCGAATTATCAAACGCGCTGAGACCTGAATTCACGACCAATCGGCCTTGCGACAAACCCTGCGTGCTATCACTAAATGGCGTGAAGTCGCCAAACATCGCATAAGAACGACCGCGATCCACCCGCGCAAACAATTTGGTATTGGAGGCCGCGCCATTATATCGTTGCGAGGCGTCGCCGAAGACCTGATACACCCGCTCCAACGGGTCTGGCCCGAAAACGTGGTCGCGCCCAAATAACCGATTCAGTGGGCGACGGCTGTTGTAGGCCAATGTCAGCAGATTATTCGTGCGCAACAGTGAACCGGTGAAAAAGAAGCGCGTAAAGCTGCGGAACGGCTCCGGCGTGTCCTGCGCGTCACGCAACGGTGCCGCCGCGCCGAACGAAAGCTCGGCCAGCCCTGTCAACAACGGCTGGCGCAGTGCCGCCGTTAAGCGCACTTCCGTTTGTGCCTGCAAATTTCTTCCCGCCGTCGCGCGCACTTCTGCTCGCTTGGGGGCGGCTTCGGCGATTAAGGTGACGACCGCTTCTCCCTCATTGCTCATCACCACTTGCGGCTCGTGTTGTGCTGGAACTGCCGGTTTGCTCGATCCGTTCTTGACCATCGTGGAAGTTTCGTCGCGCTTGCCAGCGGCAGCCTCCATCGTCCCGGACAACTGGCCTGCCGTCGTGGCAAAGGCGACTTCCGTGTCTTCTGCCGGATGATTCCATTGATCGAACAGGCGCGCTTTCAGCACCGTCTGATCTCGCCCATCAGCCAGGATTTCCGCCCGTTCTGCCTTTAGTTCCAGACGTACTGCCGGGCCGCGTCGAAAGATGACGGCTTCGACTTCCGGCCCCAGTTTTCCGTCCGCCGCCAGCGCCCACAAACGCACGCGATTCGGCCCCGGCTTCAGATTCACAGCAATGAAGGTAATCGTCGTGACGCGGTTTTTCTGATCTACGATCCGTTTGCCAATGCTCATTTCCGGCAACACCTGCCCTTCGACTTCCACGCGCGCCTGCCAGTCCTGCGCCACTCGCACCGTCAGCTCCGTGGCGGGCGTCTTCGCTACGTCATTGGCAGCCGGCGAGAGCAAGCGCACTTCGCCCGGCGGAACAGGCGTTACGTGTTCTGCGGCGAGCTGCGCGCATGCTGTTGGCAGGGCGTTGTTGCTGCTCCACGTTTGCGCCAATGTCAACGGGGCACACGTCACCGAAGTCACCGCCGCAGGCACGCGGGGCGGCGTAGTCGAACCCGTGCTACCGCGCGTGCGGTTGGTGCCAGATGAGCCGGACGAATTCGCGTTGGACGAAGCGACCTCCATCAGATTTTTCCTGGCATTAGCGATGACAGGATCAGGCAAAGTGCCCGTGAGCGCGAAATCCTGCTGCAACAATCCGCCGCCACCCAACGGAGTGCGCAGCAGCCGCGTCCAGCTTTTTTCCTGCTTCACCTCGCTGTCCACCAATTGCAAACTTTTGGGCACCGATTCCCGATCCAGCGCCACCACAACGCTGCCGCTTTCGACCGCCGGAAAATTGTACTGCCCGCGCGCATCAGTAATGACCGCCTGCCCGTTATCCAGAAACAGTCGCGCCCCGGCCACCGGCAGGTCGTCGTTATCAAACTGCCCGTTCAGATTGCGATCCACATAGCCGCGCCCCACGACGATCTGGCGCAGGCTGAACAGCCCTTGCCCCACCAGCACCGAGGCAAACACGTTCCCGGTTTGCGCGACGGTGCCATCCGGGAACGTCGCTTGTGCGCGTGCATTATTGCGTTGTTCGCCGGTCTGCGCGTTGGCTCCCACGCGCAAGCGGTAAATCACCTGGACACTCGCCTTGGGAGCGAGTTGACCGAGCGAGAAAACCAATTTGCCATCTTTCCAAACAGGTTCTACCGGCGTGCCGGACGTGCTGCCCGCACCTTGCAACTGCGCAGAACCGGGCGCGTAATGAAAGGAGGGCGGCGGTGTATCTTCTACCGTCACATAGGTCAGCGTGACCGCCGTGGGATTCGCAATCTGAATGCGATAACTCAATACATCGCCAATTTCAGCCTGTTGTAAATCAGTGCTCTTGGTCAAACTCAAATCGGCGGGATTGAACAGTGGCAGGTTGAAAGCCAGCAAGCCCATATTCGGCAGAGTGACTTCGTTATCGGTCAATTGAAAGCTCGCCCCCACGCACAAGGGTTGCTGATCCAACGCCGCAATCATCAAGCTGAACAAACCATTCGTGGCG
The DNA here is from genome assembly GCA_046331525.1 of Blastocatellia bacterium. Taxonomy (GTDB): domain Bacteria; phylum Acidobacteriota; class Blastocatellia; order RBC074; family RBC074; genus JAFDVL01. The sequence continues at coordinate 19,804 of JAXLQQ010000018.1, read as the reverse complement.
GGCGTCACGGTCAGGCGTAACACGCGATTGCGGTAGTTGTCAGCGCGCACGTGCAGGTAATACGTGGCGGGGGCGCTACCGGACAAAACAGGAGCTAATTGAAACCCGAACGCGCCTCGGACTTCGGTCACAAAGGGATTGTCATTCTTCGGGTTCGGCTCCAGCGAATCACGACCGCTCGTGCCTGTACCGGCAGGAAGCGACACGACATCCACACCCGCTTCGTCGCGCGTCAGTGTGAGCCGCGCCCCTCCAATCATCGCGCTGCCAAGACTGTGGCCTTGAAAGACCTGACCGTAGGGTTGAGCCAGTACAACGGCAGTTGTGGTCTGTACCCCGGCACGCGGCAAATTCGTTCCTGTCAGCAACGCCTGATTGACAATGCCTGTCCCCGGCGCGACCGCTGGGCGCAGGCGCGCCTGAAAACTCAAAGTGACGGTTTCCTCCAAACCTACTGTCGCCAACTTCACACAGATCGTTTGCCCTTCCACTTTGCCCTCGTCCGTGTCATCGGCATCCGTCAGCGCACGATTCCCTAATTTGAGCGAGCCGCTCACATACGCCAGCGTGTCGGGCAACGTATCCTTCACCAGTACATTCTGTCCGGCCAGATCGCCGCGATTGCGAAAGGAAATCGTATAGGTCAGCGGTTCCGTTCCGGCCACGCGCGGTCGGTCTACAGTTTTGCGTGGCGGTTGCGCGGGGGCGTCAGGATCAGTCATCACCGCGCCCTGACCAATCTGCGTTAATAAACGCCCTGTCGCAGAAACAGGCGTATTGATTGTGCCCGTGATGTCCACCTGCCCGGTAATCGTCAGGTCAAGAATCGTGCCCGGCGGCGGTTCACGCGGATCAATGACCACCAGCACGGTAATGCAGCCTCCCACAGGTAAGATGGGGGAACGTGTTTGATTCACCGTAATCGGAACATCGCCGGGAGTCACGGTGCCGCTTTTATCGAGATCGAAATAAAGCGCTGTGATGATCGCTGGCGCAGTGATGGTGGCCAGGGAAAGATAAAGGGGCTGCGGGATATTGCCGGCATTGCAAAAAGTGAGAGGCCGGACAAACGGTTCTCCGCGCGGGGCGCTGCCGGAAGGAGTCTGATCGTTTGCCGAAACGGTCAAGCCGGCAACCGCTTTGACAGGTGTCGTCACAGGCGCGGCAACCGTTTGGTACGTGCGATTCACGGCATCCTGATAACGACCTTCCACCTGAAAAATCAGGGTTGGTTGTGCTTGCCCGACAGTCCACGCCCAGCAAAGGGAAAAGGCGAATGCGAATGCATACAGCCTCTTCCTTGCTCGTGTGCAATGTTGGTATGGCTTGCTCATGTAAATGCACTAGAGGGCAGATCACCAAGCGACGACGCCTGCGGTATGTGTGCTAACGAATGCGAACGGTCATGCCAATCGTCCCTGAACTGCCCGGCGTCACGTTGCCGGTCAGGGTGTAGCGCACATGCGTAACATTGCGGTCATACCCGCTCGGAGCACTGCCGCCGCCGCTGGCTGGAGTGTAGGTATAGGTCGAGCCGCCATCGTTGGAATAAGCGTAGGCAACGGTAACGCCACCCGGCGGGCTGCTCGCGGCGGAACTGACTTTGAAATCAGTGTAGGACGGAATCGCACCGATCAAGATGATGGAAGAAGAGTTGATGGTCGCGTTATTGGTACCGCCCGACGTGGTCACATTCTGGAACGTCGCGGTATAGGCGACTTCCGCGCCCGGCACCGCATCCGTAGACCCGCCAATGCCCGTGCTGTTACTCACCGTTCCCGCATTCACAACCTGCGTGTAACCCGTATAGGTACGATTGATGGTGTCATTCGTGGCCGAGATTGTATTGCCGGACGTTGCACGAATCGTCGTGGCATAACCGGTCAAGACTGTTTTGCTGGAAGGAACCGTTACACGAATCAGGAGCGTGCCCGTTTGCTGAAAGTTCACAGACATGGTGGTTGAACCGCCGCCGCTGATGGTCGAGTAGTTTGATCCACCGTCGGTGCTCACTTCAACCGTTACCCCGAAGGGACTGTCAGCGCGGTAATCGTGTAAGTGTCATTGCCATTGCCGGTGTTTTGCAGCGAATTGGTAAAGACGACCGTTCCTGACGCGGTGGTGTTGCCGCCAGGGCAACGGTCGCAATCCCTGTATTGATACTGAGGTTGGTGTAATCGTCGTTCGTATCGGTTGAGCCAATGGCCCCGGGCTGACCGGATGGCCCTAGTAAAACCGCCCCAACCATAGTCCAGGACGTAGTTTGTACAACTCCGTCACCATCCACGCTGCCAGCGGCAGAGCCTTCGGTAAAATCGGCGTTGCCATCGCCCGCATTGATTGAGGTGTCGCCAGATTGATCGGTAATGGCGGCGCTCAGGCTGTTGAGGGCAAAAGCATCCGCAATGCTTTTGAGCGGGACTGAAGCGTTATGGCTGGACTGGCTCGTAACAATCAGGCTGAGCGCCGTGCTGGTAGCCCCGGCAGCCAACGAACTGCCCAGGTTGAAAGCAATGCGTGTTACGGAACTGAGCGTCCCCGGTGCAGTGCTCGACCAATTCGCTAACAACGGCGTCGTAGTCAAGGCATCGGTTGTATAAAGGGTTCCCGCCGGAAATGATTGCCCGCTTTTCAGCACGGTATCAGTGGGAATCGGGAAAATAATAAACACACCGGAATTAGCGCCCACTGGCCCATTCGTCAACGTACGTGCCGTCGCCGCGCGTGCGCCAGTGTTTTCCAGTTGGAGGGAGGAAAAAGTGATGTCAGTTCCCAGCGAAACGGGGCCAGACGGCGCAGAAAAAGTGAGCCGGAGTTGGGCATCATTCTCCACTGTGGCCGTAATATCACCACGCGCTTCCTGCAAACCGTTCACCGTCCCGGCGGTCGCGGTGCGCACTTCATTGGCTGAAGAGTCTGCATTTTGGCTGTCATACGAGGGACTCCCGCCAGTTGCATCGCCGAGGAGCACCTGTACCGTCTGTGCGGCAGTGGCCGACCCACTCACCGAAACCACTGCAATAACTTTGATCGTAGCACCCAGCAAAATATTGGCCGAGGTAACAGCCGTACCGTTCGTCAAAATATCAGTATCCCCAGCATTAACCGTATTGCTGTTATCCACATCTATCACAGCAGCAGTAATGGTGCCCGGCCCGACCACGCGCAAACTCGCACCATTGGCTCCAAAGCGCACCTGGTCAGTAATGTTACCGCTGTTGGTGAGCGTAAAAATAAAGCTGACGCCTGTTTGCCCCGGTGCCACATTCGCCACCGTTCCCGCGTCTGGCGTGATCGCCAGTCCCGCAACATTCGCGACCGTAATCGTAACGGTATTAGAGGTAGTGTTATAGGCCGTCGAGCCATCGCTATAACTGGCGGTAAACGTACTTGGCACCGACGTCCCGCCAGGAGTTTGCGCTTGCGCCCGCTCTCCCACTAAAAACAAAAGCCCAAAGAAGCACACTGCGACCACATGACACCAAGTCATTCCGATGTTTTTCATAGTGACCTTAGGTGGGTTGTTGCTGAGAGTAAAAGGCGAGACCCGCCAGGTGAGAAAATACGGCTAGCGTACACGAACCTGAAAAGAAACGGTGCGAGACGTGCCGGGTGCCAAGGGGGATTGGCAAATAAACCGAATATGGGAATAGTTTTCCGGCAAGGCAGGCACCTGCCGTATCGTGCCATTCGGCTGACGCAGGGGAACCATTGGTTGCACCGCAAAAGTTTTCCCCTGATCAATACTGAAGAGCGCCGTCATATCGGCATCAGACTGCAAACTGCCAGGCACAAACACGGTTCCGGCAGGGAGCGGCCCACTGGTTTCGTAATTGATCGCGGCTGCCTTTCCGACATTTTGCGAGGTGATCGTAAATTTTACGACTTCGCCTGAATCCAGTTTTCCGACCTCTTCGGCGCTAATCACCTTTGCCTGTCGGACGACTTCACAACGCAACGAAACACGCACCTCTGGCTTGTCCAGCCTGCCCATAAAGAGCGCATTAAGTCCAGATACATTGCCGAGTAAAGACAGAACAATCCCAAGAAAAAATCTCTTTTGCATAAAGAAAAAAAGAAATCAGAATTGGTGAATCTTATGTCAGGCTAACAAGGTGCAAGAAGCTGACGATTTGCGGGTTCCTTGTACCAAGTTTTTGGGGGCAAAGCAAGCAAAAAGACTGAATGGCCCAACCTGCTTCCCCCTAACCAAAAGGGGCTTTCCCTGCGGGCCGATTGTATTATCAGCCCACCAGGAAAACCCCTTCTCTCAAACCGCCGCCCAGCCAGGACGTGGTTCCTCTCTTTGTAATTCTGCCGCGTTATGCTCCGCTGGATTCTCTCTAAAACCGATTGAAGTTTTGGAAATTGGTGTCAAAAAGGCCACCGGTTTCGTAAAGCTTCACGGCGTTCTTATCGCCTTTCTGCGACAGGCCATTCTGCCCGTCAATCGCGCCGCCGCCTTGTGCGCCACTGCCTTCGTCGCCTGACCGGGCTTGTCCATTGCCGTCCACGGTTTGCCCCCACAGGCCGTGCGGTAACACACCATCGGAATTCACGTTGCCGGTCTTGATGTCCCAATCCATTGAGCCTAAGGCATGCTTCACTTCGTACTCATTGTTTTTCACGGTAATCGTCGAACCTTGTTTGGTCACTTTGCCGCCCAGGTAGCTGCCATCGTTCGTGATTTTTTGCCCGTTGATGGTCAGGTCGCTCCCGACTTGTACCTTATCGTTGCCGAGGGTAAAGCCCGCTTCCTTCATCGCGGTGGTAGTGCCGCCGGTCGCTTCAAATTTGCCATTCATCTGGAAGCCGCGATCAGAAATGATGTTATAGGTTTTCCCCGCCTCTCCCATAATGTCGTATTTGTCGCCGTCAGCCCCCACGAAATGCGGGTCACCGTGAATGCGACCATCCTGCTTGCCGCGCACTTCCTGATTTGTCGGAGGCGGATTCCCACCGTTCTGCCCCATTGGCGCACAATTCCCGTTGATAGCAACATTGAGGACGACGTTATTATTGCCGTTGATATTTGTTGCTGCTGCTGCACCGTTGCCACTGACTTGAGCATTCGCACCGTTGTTTGTGCCCCATCCCAGATTGCCGCCGCCGAACAAGCCGTTGTTGCCACCATTTTGCAAACGGCCCAGCAATTGATTCAGTTGGTTGAGAACCCCCTGCAAGCCGTTGCTCTGGCCTGTGCCAGTATTATTTCCGTTGCCAATATTATTTCCGCTGCCTGTATTGTTATTGCCCTGGCCTAACTTGCCCAACAGTTGATTGAGCAATTGAATCAATTGCCGCAATAACGCAGACAGATCATTGCTGGTGGTGCCGTTGTTATTGTTGGTGTTTGTGCCGGAACCGGGCTGGGTAGAGTTTGGTTGCAGTTGTTGCAGGAGTTGTTGCAGTTGCCGCATGGCATCACGGATATTGCTCGACAGGTTCATGCTGCCGCCACCGACCAGACAGCTTGCGCCACTGCCCGCAAAGCTGCTGGCACTGGCCTGGCTTTGTGTCCCCGCCTGCGACGCGATGTTCATTGCCTGATTCAATATGGCCTGTAGTTGCTGCGAGAAATTTGTGCTATTGCTGGCGCTGCTTGCAGCACTGCTTTGCTGTGGGGCGGTTCCGGTTGGCCGACAAACCATGGGGCGAGTCGCCTGCGAAGACGAAGACATAGTTTGACCAATCGAATTCATGGCGCTTTGCACATTGCCGGCGAAGCGGGAAGAGCCGCCGGAACGGGAGGACTGTTTACTGCCCTGCCCCGCATCGCTTCTGGAGCTACGCGCACAGGCTTTACTACTAGACGACGACTGGGTGGAATAGCCACCATCACGGCAACTGCCGCCGCGCGACATCGAACCGCTGAGCGAGTTCATCGCACTGCTGACATTCGTCGCATGATTGCCGCCGCCGCCTGTAGCGCGACTGCTGCCGCCTCCACAGCCCCCGCCTTTGCTCTGACCGCCGCCGCCCGCCTGATAACCACCACCGACAGCACCGCCGCCTGCTGAACCTACACTTTTGCACATACGCTTACTCCTGCTAAGAAAGTTAATCGTTGAATCAGGAGCCCTCCCGATTCGCTGTTTGTTTAGGATTGCTTGAGGAGAGATGCCGCAAGTCATCGCTGCGCTGCTAAGCCTTGGGCTTAGCGGTTTCTCTACCTGATGCCTTGATTATCGGGCGATCAGGTTGGGAGTTTCCTTTTTCCGCACAGCTTCACGAAGAAATATCACCGAGGTGGGGAGATTGGCTTGTTCCCCCCTTGTTCGCCCGTGAATGCTGTTGGGGGCAGTTTCGCGCGGCGGCAAGGAAAGCCATCTGGTAATAACAACAAAAGGCTGACCGGGGATGGGAATCAGCCTTTTGCTTTAGGGAATAGGGATTTACCAATTTATTGATCGCCGAACAGACGCGCACCGTCCATGCTTTGTGCGGCTTGGCCATCGCTATCGCCGTTGATGTCAAAGGATACGGTTCGACCGAGGGAAGTCAGCCCCATCGAATCCCAGGCCAAGCGCCACTTCCTGCTGTTACGGTACGGGTAGCATTGCCGTCGTGTTATCGCCCAGGAACGCGGAACTGTTTTTGAGCGTCGTATCCGCGCGGGTGGTTCCATCGCCCAGGATTTGCCCATCGCCTAAGATGATGCCATCGCCCAGGATTTGCCCATCCGCAAACGCGATGCCGTTCGCCAGTGCTACGCTATCGCCTATAATGATGCCATCGCCCAAGATTTGACCGCTGCTCGTGATGTTCACGGCCCCGGATTTCAGCGTGATCCCGCTGGAGGTTTTGCCCGCTATCAGACTAAAGAAATTATTCGACACGATGGTCGCATCGCCCAGGATTTGCCCGGAACCATACACGCCCTGCCACTGTGTCAGCAGGTTGCTGCCTGTGAGGAAGCCCCAATTCGTAATTACCCCTTGCCCCCACTTGAAGCTCTGCCCGGCAATCGTGCTTTGCGGCGTTGGCAGCGAGGACTTCAGCAAGGCCGCTCCAACCGTCGTGGGCAGGGTAGCTTTCACCAGCCGCGCCAGACGCACCGCGCCGTCCACATTCAGTTGCCCCGCCCCCTGCTCGAACATATTGAAGCCCTTCAGCGGTTGCGCCGAATACATTAGGATCGCTTTCACCAGACTCGGCGTCAGATTGGGATTCGCTTGCAGCATCAGCGCCACCGCGCCACTTACGACCGGCGCCGCCATCGAAGTGCCGCTCAAATACATCGTTCCATCCAAGGCTGAATGCCCCAGATACCCCTCAATGAACGCCCCTGTGGACTCACTGACATTGAGCGAGGGGTAATTGAGGATGAGATTGTTGTAATACGTGCCTGAAGTAACGTAGGAACCATTGTAGCTTTTGCGTTCGGACTGCGCGCCAATCAGTTTATTGCCCGGCGCGACCAGGTCAGGTTTAATCAGGTTGTCATACTTGCGTGTCCCATCACTCAGCGTCACATAGCCGCGCGTCGGCCCACGCGAACTGTAGGTCGCCACCTGATCGTCACTGCGCGCATCCGTGCCGAACGTATTGCTCGCGCCCACGGTGATAACGGACGGGTCAATGCCCGGCGCATTGATCGCCCCGTAAACCTTGGCACCATTCGCGTCCTTGCCATTGTTGCCCGCCGAGGCGACCACCACAATTCCGGCATTCACCGCGCGCCGCGCCGCCAGACACAACGGGTCTTTGGTGTAGCTGTCCTTCGCCATTGTCCCCAGACTCAGATTGATGACACGAATGTTGTACGTGGTCTTATTGGCCACGCACCAGTCCAACGCTGCGATCACCGAACTGGCTGAACCGGCTCCATTGTCATCCAGTGCCTGTAAAGACAGCAGGCGCGCCGCCGGGGCAATACCGCCGTAACTCCCTTCGGCGTTTCTGATCAGCGAGGCCACATGCGTGCCGTGGCCGTAATTGTCATTGCTGTAAATTGTACCGGGGACAAAGGACACGCCCATGGTGCCCAACTCGGGGAGATATTCGGAGGTGCCAGTTAACAGATGGTCAATAATGTAAGCACTGTCAATCACAGCGACGCCAATGCCAGAGCCATTCAGGCGAGTCGTGGTGGAAATCAGATTGCGAATTTGATCCGCGCCTGTGGTGCTGGACAAGTGCCCGGTGGCGCCCACAGGGCGATCCGGGCTGACGTAGGCGACATTACTGTCAGCAGCAATTTGGCGAATCACGGTGCGCGGCGCTTCAATCGTGAGCAAGCCTGCACTGCCGCTGACCTGACGAATCGTGCCGCCCAGTCGCACCACTTTTTCTCGCAGCACGACATTTGCGGTGGCACCGTCTACTTGCACAATGAAACTTTGTTTTTCTTCGGGCAGGACTTCGGAAGAGGGCAACAACAAGCGGCCAATACGGGTGCGACGCGGTGCCTCATCCCCTTCGTCTTGGGCGCGTTGGTGTGTGTGCGTGCGGCGGTTCTGGCGCACCTGCGCGAGCGTTTTGCCCGCCAGCGCCTGCCGCTCTTCTTCGTCATCATCGGCCAGCAAGACTTCCAGGTCGGGCGCGAGCTTGGACGGTTTCGCTTTTTCGCGCGCGGCGCGCAAGGCTTGTAAGGTTTGCGTTTGTGCGGAGGGAAAAGCGTGCCACGGACAACTCAGGATCAGGCTCAGGGTAAGAGTAAAAAATTTTGCAGTAAAGTATTTCATAAGCTATTTCGACCTCATTCGCCATGTGTGCAAGATCAGGGAGATTGAACGCCGGATTATTGCGCAAAGTATGATGAGATTCTGTTTTGTGCTGTGACAATTGGAAAACGGCGAGGATTGTATAGACGAGGACTGTTGGAAGCAGGATCATCGTTCGCGCTTCAGCCTGTTTTCTTTGCTGCGGCTAAAGCGCGAACGCGAAGAACTATGAACCTTGTCCGACTTTCAGAATCGTCTCAAAAATCTGCCCCGCAAAATTGAGCAGCTTTTGCAGCATCCAACCCGCAAAAATCAGCAAGGTGATGATCGTAATAAAAATCTTCGGCACCAGCGTCAACGTTTGCTCCTGCACCTGCGTCAACGCTTGCAGCAGGCTGATAATCAAGCCGATGATCAGGCTCGCCAGTAACGGCGGGGCGGCTAATAACAACACGAGGATGAGAGCTTGTCCGGCAAAATCAATGTACAGGTTCATAAAACATTTCTCCTCAGGCGTAGCCCAGCACTAAATATTTAATCAGCAGCACCCAGCCATCAATCAGCGCAAACAGCAAAATCTTGAACGGCAGCGAAATCGTCACGGGCGAAAGCATGAACATTCCCATGGCCTGCAAAATGCTGGACACGACCATGTCAATCACGAGAAAGGGCAGGAACAGCAGAAAGCCGATATTAAAGGCTTCGGTCAATTGGCTGGTGACAAAGGCCGGCATCAGATTGCGAAAATCATCGGGCTGAATGTCGTCCGGGTTCAGGCTGTTGCGCTGCGCGATTTTGCGCGACAAGTCATAAAACATTTTGCGGTCGGGTTCGTGCCCGTGCCGTTTCAGGAAGTCGCGCAACGGCTCTTTGCCGCGTTGCGTGGCCTCGAAAATCGTTTTTACCGAAACGTCATTGAAGACGGTTTCGAGATTGCCTTGATACCCGGCCTGTTGATACATCTTTTCGCCGACCGGAGCCATAATAAAAATCGTCAGCACCAACGCCGTGCCGGTGATGACCTGATTCGGCGGCGCTTGTTGCGTGCAGAGCGCGTTGCGCAGAATCGCCAGCACGACCGACAACTTCACAAATGAAGTCATCATAATCAGTGCAAACGGCGCGAGCGCGAGCGCCCCCATCACCAGAATCAGGACAATGGGATTCGCAATGCCTGTGTTGGCTTGTGCCGCGTAGGTGGGAGCCGTCAGCAAGGGCAGAAAAAAGAGCGTCGAAAAAAGGGAAAACAGATACCGCATTGTTTGTGGCCTTTCGCTGTAGTAGTACGTGTGAGGTGTTACTTCTTGAAAAATTGCGTGATTTGATTGCGGAATTGTGTCAACCACGGCGTATTCGCTTTAGCTAACGTGGCGGCGACAACCTGCTGATGAAATTGCGCCTCTATCGCCTCGACAGGGGCGGCTTGAATTTCTGTGATGGTCGTGGCGCTGCTGTCTGTTGTAGCGATGGCGAAGTAACGACCGGTGATTTCGACAATGTGCAACTGCTGCCGCTCTTTCAGCGCCAGCGTGTCCACCAGCCGCATCATTCCCATCGTTGAATCTGCCGCTTTCAAGCGGCTGACATTCATTCGTTGCATCGTGCGCGGCAGCAACACGCGCAGGATCAAGTAGGCGAGTCCCACAACGAACCCCAGGGCGACGATCATCTGCAAAAACATCAGGGCGGCGCTGGGGCCGCTGTTGAATTGCGCCGCCTTCTCGGTAATTTCGTTTTGGAGCAGAAGTAAAAGCATGACAACCTTTTCAAGTTACAGATCAAAGGCGGGGCCGCTCCGATCGCCAGATTAACGTTTCGCGTTACACCGCAATTTCCGTGATGCGCACACCGATTTGTCCATCGAATTCCACCAGATCGCCGCGCGCGATGGTGCGCCCATCCACCAGAATGTTCACCAAATCTGTCGCGTGACAACCGAGGTCAATAATCTGGCCTTCGCGCAGTTGCGCCAGTTCCTGCAACGGCAACCGGCGCGTGGTCAATTCCACTTGTAATGTCACCAACAGCCCGTCAATCGTGCGCCCCAAGCCGGTCAACGATTCGTTCACGACCTCTTCCAGAACAGCGGATTCCGGGTTGAGATCGTAACCGCCTTCATTCGCAGGCGCAGGCGTAGCAGCGGTCAGTTCGGCGTGAGAAGACACCGCAGATTCTGCAAAGTAATTACCGAAATTTGCGTCAGACATAGAAACTCCTTGTGATACGAATGGCGTGGCAGACAGATGAAACGACGCGAATTGCATTTGCATTCCGCTGTCCGCCGCTGGCAAACAAGCTGGCCCGGTAAAAAAGATTTGCCCCGCTCCACCGGCTTGCACGCAAAACTCGCCTGTCAATTGTTGTTGCTGCCACGCGAGTTTTGTTTGTTTGAGCAGCACGATGTCGCCACAGGCCAACTCGGCTAAATCGTGAACAGAGATTTCGACTTTCCCAACCAGGAGCGAAGCGCGAAGTTCCGGCAGGAATCGCACATACTGTTGCAGCTTTTCGCTCGCGCTGGCAGCTATCGCGTCGGCGCTGGTGAAGTGCGGTTGGTATTGCTGCAACAAGCCTAGCGCCGCGCTGCTTGCTTTGATTTCCACCATCCCCAAAGCGTTCTTCACACGCAGGCTGACGCGGGCATTCAAGAACCGCTGGAACGCCGCTTCCTGCAACCATTGCGGTGGCGTGACCGCCACCTGCTCCAACACGAAGACCGGCGCGGCGAGGTGTTGTTGTAAGCCTTGCAACAACTGCAACAGGATAAATTCAAAAATCGCGCGCTCTGTAACGGACAAAGCCCGCGCTGCCTCGCCTGCGCCGTTGCCACCAAGGCTGTAATCAATCAGCGCCAGCGCAAAAGTGGCGTCCAGTACCATTGTGATGGGCGCGCGTTCGGGGGCGAGAGAAAACGTAACGAACAGCAGCCATTCTGAAGCGGGTGCAGACCACGGCAAGCTCGCTTCCTGCACGTGTGTCGAGCGCATTGCGACCGCTGCTTCGTGCGCGCGGCAAAAGCGGGCGAGCGTGTTTTTGAGCGCCGCTGTTACCTGCTGCAACAATGGCAGCGGAACTGTCGCCAGGGCCACTGAACCGCGCACCTCCTGCGCCGAAACTTTCGGCAAGCGGCTGTGCCAGGGATGAAAATAGGCAACCGGTGAAGCGGCGGAGGCGCGCTCGCGCGGCTTGTCCGGCTCAACCGCCGCCTCCACCGCATCGTTCGTCGCGGACACTTCATCAGGAAATACAACACTCATCGTAAACTCCAACTCGCCGCGAAAATCTTCCATCGCCAGAACATCCTCTGGCCGCGTAAATGACGCAGCGTCCGCAGCGGCGTAAGCTTTGGTGAGTTCTGATTGCATGTGAGAATTGAGACGCGCCATAGCGATCACTCCGGCTCAAAAACGAATAGTTCAGTAGCTTAAATTCGCCATAAAGCTGCGGTGTTTTCTGGGGCCACATCATCCGCGTGAAGTTCTCTTGTGCTGGCAAGATCGTGGGCGACCTCCTCAACCTGCACTTCGCTCGACGCGCGGCGGAAGCGGGGCTGTTGTTGCGATTGGTTTTGTTGTTGCGGGGCTGCCTCAAACGACGTTTTCACTGCGACCAAATTAACGCCGCGTGTGCGCAGCAATTCCGCCAATTCGTGGGCGCGCCCGTCCAATAACGCTTTGACTTCGCTGTTGTTCGTGAGGAAATTCGCCGTGATGCGGCCCGTTGGCGTTGCCAGTAATTGCACGCGCAGCCCGCTCAGTACGGAATGGGGAAGCGCCAATGTTACTTCGCGTTCCCCGCCCGGCAGCATTTGCGTGCGCACGGACGCTAGCAGCGCCTCCAAATCCGGCTTGGGCAAAATCGCGGGCAGTTCCAATGCTTCGATGGGGGCCGCAGCGTTTCCCTGCCAGCGCAGCGCGCTGGCTCCTGCATTGCTTTGCTGCTCGGCATCGTCCTGCTCCTGGTCGTGCTGTGGTTTAGCTTGTTCAGTGGCTTGCGCCTGCGGTTGAGTGGAAGGCTGTTCGTGTTCGCGCTCCTGTCGCTGGGGTGCGGGCGGCGCGGCCTTTTCTAAAACACTGGCGAAATCGCGCCCTTCTGTGGCAGCTTCAGGCGCGTCGTCACGCGCATCCGCGTGCGCGGTATTGACCTTGGTCGAGATAGCTCCGCCGTTGAATCGGTTGATTTCCATGTCTTGCTCCTTCGGTAGTAGTGATGACCGCTGTCGTTAAAATTTCCGGCCTGCTTCCAGGGCTTGTTTGCGGGCGTAATTGACATCAATCGCGCGGCCTGACGGATCAAGGCGTACCGCTTCATCGAAAGCCGTCTTCGCGCCGTGATAGTCTTTCAAGTCAAACAACGCTGTGCCTAAACGGAACCAGCCAAGCGCCGAAGATTTCTCCAGTGTTACAGCTTTGGTGTACGCCTGGGCGGCGTTGTAGAGAAACTTCAGCCGTTCGTAGCATTCGCCGATGTCCAGCCAAAGCGCGGCGGACGGAGCCTGGTTGACATCATTCAGCAGCATCGTCAACGCCTGCTTCCACTGCTTTTCCTTCATCCATTGCCGCGCCTGACTCTGGTGTAACGCCAGCGTGATGAGATTTCCGTCGTAACCGCGCTGCGCCGCATCGCGATACGCCTGCATCGCTTTTTTGTAATCCTTTTGTTGCTCGTAGGCTGCGCCCAGCAGTTTGTACGCCCACGGAAGCGGCGTCTCCGCCTGCATCAGTGGTTCAAGCGCCGTGACGGCCTGTGCCGGTTGCTGCATCGCCAGATACGTGTTTGCCAATCCCAAAGACACCAGCGGCGACGAAGACAAATGTTGCGCATTACGAAACAGCAACAGCGCGTCTTCATACTTACCCGTCAAATGCGCGATTTGCCCGCGCGCAATCATCACATGCAGCAGCGCCTCGGCATCTTCCGGTGTAGCAGCCAGGACTTGCTGGCTTTGAGCAAGCACTGTCTTCCAATCCTCGATCATGAGGTTATCGGCAGTTTTTTGTTCGAGGTACTTGTTGATAACAATTTTTCGCGCAGTCGCGTTCGGTTTCGCGGACGGTTCAGCTTTGGGCGGCGCAGGGCGGGGCGTGGTCGCAGGAGGCGAGGCCACCACTGTTCCCATACTAAAAGTAACGTCTGTCCGATTGCCCACAATACTAATGATCAAAGGCCGCGCCGCAGCAACGCCGTTTTGCGCGGTTGTTATGACGTAATGGCCGGGTGATAAAGCAAGCGCCAGACGCTTGTCTTTATTGGTCACGCCGACTTTTTCGCCATTGAGGAATACTTCGACAGCGGGAACGTCCGAGAGGAAAAACACGGTCGCACGCTCTGGCTTGGTCGGCTCAGTTTTCTCCGCAGGAGCCTTGAGTGCCGCGTCCAGGGCGGATTGCATCACGCCCGGCGCAGCCTCATTCGGACGTGCTTCCGACTGCACTTCAGTCTTGGCTTGTGGCGCTGTTGCCGTTCTGGCGGGCGACGATTTTTCGGCGGGCGCGGCGGCATTTTTGGCGGCGCTGACGGGCTTTCGTGCCGCTTTTCGCTTGGATGGCGCAACAGGTTCAGGCGCAGTTTTGACAGGCAGCGGTGCGGCCTTCTTAACCGGCGCATCATCATCTTCTGAAAGTTCGATTTTGGGGCGCGGACGCGCGGGTTTGTCTTGCGCGTGAACGGTGGAAACGAGTGTTAGGGCCACGCCCCAAATGAAGAGGGCGAGCCAGCAAAATACAGATAATCTATCGGTGCTTATGCGGTCAGTCATAATCAATCCTTTGCTCACAAACGATTGTCGTCATAGTTGCGAGGCAGTTGCTGTCCATTGCCACCAGGGTGGCGATAGTCAGCGTCCGCCCGTCCATCAAACGACAAACGGTTGGTAACAACAGGCACGGGCAAGGAGGATTGATTGCTGTGACCTGAACGTCTACTTGCGAATTACTACATAACGAAATCCCAGATACTTCCTGGGTTTATGTGGCGGAAGCACACTTCGTGCAGAACATGTAAGAAATTCTTTGGGTTCGTTGGCGGCTCCGCCTTTGGCGACGCGGTATGTAAGGCCGTCTTTACGGATCGGGTTGCCATCGGTGTCGAGCGCCTCGTCCTGCACCCATTCCCAAACATTGCCCGCCAGATCAAATGCGCCTACTCCCGAACGTCCCTGCGGATAACTTTTTACGGGGCGGATTTGGCCGTTGGTTTCGGCGCTGGTGGCGGCGCGCTCATCCCAATCATTGCCCCAGGGATAACGGAAATTGTCTTTCCCGCGCGCGGCAAGTTCCCATTCCGCTTCTGAGGGAAGGCGCACTTCGGCCCCAATCTTCTGGCTCAACCATTGGCAATAATCCGCCGCCTCCTGCCAAGTGACCAGCACGACTGGTTCGTTCGCTTTGCCGTTAGCATACGCGCCATCCTTCCAATCCGGCGGCGCTTTGTGATTCGTTTCTTTGATGAATTGGAAATACTGCTCATTCGTGACCTCGGTTTCCGCGATCAGGAACGCGCTGACGGCAACCTTACGCAACGGGATGTCATAGTTACTCAAAATAGTGACATTTGAGACATCACGCTATTTCGAGCGGGCTTCGGCAATGGGATTGAAGGAGCGGCCTGCTTCTTCTGCCTACTAGCCCCTTTGTACGGTGTAACCCGCACTGGCTGAACTACTACAGCCTCTATCCCCTCGGCAAAAGCGTGAGGGACTGCTTTTCTCATAATATTGGCCGCGCCGTTAATGTCGGCATTCAGGAAGATGCCCTTTGCCGAACGGAACAGTCCCCGTCTCACACGCCTGCCCAGATAAGTTTCCTGATGCTCCAACGGTTCGTTATCCAGAAATGAACATTTGGACGTGTAAGATTCTTCCTGCAAAATCACGCGAATGCCTACCAACATTGCTTTGTAGGTCAGCATCCGAATGAAACGTGCGTGGGGGATGGAAACAAAATTCTGATTCGTCTGCTTGCCCAGATTAATCTCTTGTTTCCAGCCATCGTTCTTGCCAATCACGAGAACACCCACCTGTTGCTTAACCAGTTCATCTACGATCAGACGGCTGGCGCAATGCAAATAGTGGTCAATCTTGTGATTGCGTTTGGTGGTGAGCCTGGCTAACTGAGGTGAATGTTTCCGGTCTTTTGTGTGGTCGCCGGTCTTATTCTCAACTGCTAACTCGCTCAATAGTCTCGCGCGTTCCTGATTATAATATTGGTTGATGGACTTCAACGGACGCCCGTTTACCAGAAAGGGTTTTGTGCCCGGCTGGTTAGAGACGATGGCGGCCAAGTTATCCATCCCAATATCTAATGCGGCAATACGCGAGGGAAGAGGTTTTTGTTGAGGCGCTTGAACTGATTTTTCATACACCAATTCAAGCGTGTAATGGGAACTGGAAGGAACAACACGCACCTGACAGGCGCGGCGTGCATGTGAAGAAAAGAAACGAATGTTGGTTTTGGAAAGCGCGATCATTCCCTTGGAGCGTTCGCGTTTACCTATCGCCTGCAAGTTATATTGCAGCACATAGCGCCCATTTTCTTTATGTTTATAGCGGGGGATGCGTGGTTCAGCCTTGAACTTTTTGGGATCAATGCGCCAAGCCTTATGCGCTTCAAAATAACTTGACCAGCATTCAGTGACGCTCTTGATAACCAGTTGCGATACTTTGGCTGGCAGCGCGAGATAGGCTTCTGTTTTTTGTAACAACTTATCGAGTTTTCCCCAGCTTAATGTTTTCCGCGTTTTAAAAAACTCTTGCCGAATATGATAGTTGGTGAGGTTGTACAAGTTCTTTGCCGCAAAGCCAAGCGCATCCAGTTCCGCCCAACGCGGATCATTTTTTCGGATGATATGGCTCTCGACAAGTTGCATTACTTCACTTCCGTTAATTCGGCAATCAGTTTTTCTGTTTTACGTTTCGCACGTCGCTGCCCATAGAGACGGGCACAAAAGCTCGTGATGACAGAAACAAAGTCCTGTACTAAATCCTCTTTGCCGTTCTCCGCTAAGTTGATGACTTCAATTTTGCGGCCTTGTACAGCTAAGAGAGCTTCCAGATATTGGAAACCAAAACGGGTCGCGCGATCTTTATGCTCAACGACAATCCGGGTGATCGTGGGGTCGCTCAGAAGCTTGAGAAATTTAGGCCGCTGGTCATTTACGCCCGATCCCACTTCTTTCACAACAAGGCTTACTTGATAGCCGCGGGCTGCACAAAAGCTCGCGACCCGATCCGCTTGTGAATCCAGGTTGGATTTATTTTCAGCCGAGGAAACACGCGCATAAACAGCCGTGCGTTCTTCTTGTTGGGGTTGTGCAAAAGGGGAACGCACGATCACCGTTCCCGATGGCATTTGTTCGGCATCCAACTTGCCATCTTTATACCAGCGCCAGGCTGTTTTATAGGAGATGCCTTTAAGCTTCGCGTATTCGCTTAATTTCATAATTCAAAGCATAGCCAATTTGTCTACATTTGTCAATACTCAACTATGAATTAAATGAAGTTTTGCAATACTCCTCGCCACCAATTGTCATGACACCTTCGGCAACCGCCAATTCGCCCGCGGGCGCGAGGGGGCGCGGGCTGGCAACCGGGATTGTAGGTGCAGGCGAAGGCGTGATGACTTTTACAGCATTGGTCTCTTCTTGCGGCGGTGCTGGACGGCCCAGGAAAAACCAAAGGGCGTAGGCGGAAATCACCGCGATCAACAAACAAACCAGCACCGCGATGACAAACGGGATGAAGCGCGGGCTTTCCAATAAGCCTTGCAGCCCGCTGTCACTGGGTACTTTTTCCTCAACGATATTTTCCTCATTGGTCATGGTTCCAAACACTCCTTATTGATTTCCCCGCCCGCAATTGGCGCGGGAGCATAGCAAAATATTGCCAAACGACATAAGAATTTATAGTTGCGAGAACCATAGAAATACGAATTTTTCCTACCGAAAAATAAATCGTTCCGCCAGAGGAAACTTTTCGCCAGGCAGCCGAAAAACAGGGTGTACGTCAAAAAGTGACACGCTGCTGTGTTACGGTTTCTTCTACATAGGTAACCAGATTGCAGCCGCAAATAATGGTTAAGTTGGCGTGCGAATCAATTTCTGATCAATTGGGACTGCGGTTTGATTGGTCGGGTTTTACGGCTAAAAACATAGCCTTCACACGTGTTAGCGTTTAACTCTCTCTTTTTAGGAGGAATTTATCATGGCAGATGTAACAGGTATCGGTGGGGCAATTGGCGGCGCGCAGGATGCGAATGCTTCGCTGCAAAGCGCGATGGATCAATCCCTTCAGCAAAAGCTGCAATCAACCCTGATGATGATTCAATACCAGGACAAATCGCAGGCGATTGACAATGTGGCTTCTGTGATGAACTCGACGCATCAATCTGATAAGAGCGTCAGCGAGAACATCAAACAATCCTAGTTTGTTGTGATCGGAGGGGATGCCCTCAAAAAAATGCTTTCAGGTCACGAGCTGTGTTGGAGAAGGATTTCTTTCCCAACACGGCTCGTTTCACTTTTTTTGCGCTTATGAACGCTTCCCGCCTAAAAATCTTCACCTTCGTTTTTTTTCTGTTGGTGTCCTGTTTGGGGCAAACCCCATCGGCCTCCCAAACAACTCCGGTAGAAAACATCCTACAACGGTATGAGCAGGTCTTGGGTGGCGAAGACGCTGTGCGGAAAATCAGTTCGCTCACGGCAGAAGGCGTCTTTGCCCTGCCCAACATTGCCGTGCAGGGAACGATTCGCACGTACAGCAAAGCACCCAACAAAACGCTGGCGATGCTGCGAGAAAACGAAAACGGCCCTTTTTTGACGCTGGGATTCAACGGCCAAAAAGCTTGGCAACAACGCAGCGCCGACAGCCTGATTTTCACACGCGAAATTCACGGGCCAGCGTTGGCGCAAATGAGGCTCAATGCGGAGTTTTACCGCGAGATTAAACTCCGGGAACTTTACCCCAAACTCCACTGGCGTGGACAAGCCCAAATCGCGGATGAAACCGCCGATGTCATTGCGGCAGAAGCCGCGACCGGCAGCACGGAGAAGTGGTATTTCAGTCGTTCGACAGGGTTATTGCTTTGCCGCGAGGCATTGGCGCTGGACGACACGGGCGAGGGGATGGAACCGGTGCAAAGCTTTTATGCTGATTATCGCGCAGTCGCAGGCGTGCAAATTCCATTTGAAAGCCGCGTCGTCTTTGCTCAGTCGCCAGAGCGAAACCTCATCCTCAAACTGCAACGAGTCACCGCCAATCTGGTCATCCCGGATGCGAAGTTTGAGCGCCCATTGTTAACAAATCGGTAAAGCGAAAAACGGTACGGCGCGGCCAAGCGCGTGGAGTGCAACAAAAGCTTATTACTCACTGCGGAGCATACGCCGAATTGCGCTGGGTCGGCAGCGGCGCGTTGGTCGCCTTGAACCATTGCAGCAAATCGTTCAGCAGTTCATCGCGTTTGGCCTTGTTCGTGCGGGCGAGATTGTTGCGTTCGCCGCTGTCCGCCGCGATGTTGTACAACTCAACCGCATTATTGGTTTCCAGCTTCGCCTGCCCGCCATCGAGTTGCCATTCTTCGTGATACAGATGCAGCTTCCATTCGCCTTTGCGAATCACGCTCACCGGGCGCGAGCGAAACACCGGATCGCGCCCACGAATGACCGGATCATCGAGATAACCCGGAAAATGCCAGAAAATCGCCTGACGCTTGAGCGGGGCGGTGCCTGTGAATAACGGCAACAGGCTTTCGCCATCCAGTGTTTTGCCCGCCGGGATTTTCGCGCCAGCCGCCGCCAGAAACGTCGGATACAAATCTACGTTATGAATCGGCGTCGTGTTCGTCGCGCCCGCTTGGATCACGCCCGGCCAATACGCAATGAACGGCTCGCGGATGCCGCCTTCGTAATAACAGCCTTTGTTGCCGCGCAACGGTTCCTGCGACGATTGCTGCGTGCCGCCGTTGTCGGAGGTGAAAATGAACAGCGTGTTTTTATCAAGGCCGAGTTCTTTGAGTTTTGCCAGCAACACGCCCACGCCATCATCGAGATCGTACAGACACGCGGCATACAACGCGGCCTTGTGTTGCGCGCCGGGCGCTTTGGCTTTGAATTTGGCGAGCGAAGACGGGCGCGCTTCCAAGGCC
>JAXLQQ010000017.1:0-83029 GCA_046331525.1 Blastocatellia bacterium | reverse complement strand
TTTGCGCGTCGAAGCCGAAATCGTACGCGATATTTCCCTCGCAGCGGCAGGTGTGTTGAGCCATAAAATCGGCGGGCCAAGTGTTTTCCCGTTATTGCCGGAAGGTGTGCTGGGATTGACTTATGGAAGCTTTCAGAAATGGGAATTTAGTTCGGGCGAAAATCATTTTCGGCGTGGAATGTACACGTTCTGGAAGCGCAGCGTGCCGTATCCCAATCTGGCCGTCTTCGATCAACCCAGTGCCGATATTGCCTGCACGCGTCGTGTGCGTTCTAATACGCCGCTCCAGTCGTTGACGACACTGAACGATCAAACATTTGTTGAGGCTGCACAGGCGCTGGCGTTGCGTGTCTGGAAAACAGGTGGCGCAACAGAGCGCGAGAAGGCAATCTATCTTTTTCGCCTTTGCACGAGCCGTCCGCCGGATGCGTTTGAGCTGCAACAGTTGCTGGCACTGTTGCACGAACAGCAATCCACTTTCAAAGGCCGCACGGCAGCAGCGGTTTATGTCTCATCATCGGATTTGAAGAACCTCCCCGAAGGCGTTGATCTGCACGAAATCGCGCCTTGGACGATGGTTGCGCGCGTTGTCTTGAATTTAGACGAGACGATAACGAGAGAGTAGGCTTGCACCTACTGCCTCGCGCGTTCTACCATTACAATCCTGATCTGTTCGTTTCCATAAAAAGGAATCATCTATGCACGCCGCAGTGAAAAAACTCACCGTACTTGTTTTCTGTTTATTGGCAGGAATGCCGATTTTTCAGGCATTCGCCTCGTTTACGCCGCAAACGACCGTAGATTTCGTGCGCGATATTCAACCAATTTTTCAGGCGAATTGCGCCAAATGCCACGGCGCAACAAAGGCGTCAGGCTATTTGCGACTGGATGCGAAACAGATTGCGATGAAAGTCATTCAGCCGGGAAACAGCAACAGTTCACGGATTGTGCATCGGTTGCTGGGCGAGGGCGGCGAAGCTCGCATGCCGATGGGCGGCGATCCGCTCAAACCAGAACAGATCGCCCTTATCAAACGCTGGATTGATGAAGGTGCGCAGTGGTCGGAATCTGCCTCGGTGAAGGTTGAGCAGCATTGGGCATTTGTGAAACCGGAACGCCCTGCTTTGCCCGCAACGAAATTTAAAACGACGAATCCGATTGATAATTTCGTGTTCGCCATGTTGGAAAAACAGGGTTTAGCGCCTTCGCCCGAAGCAGACAAGGCTACCTTGATACGGCGCGTCAGTTTGGATTTGACGGGGCTGCCACCGTCGCCGCAAGAAATTGAAGCCTTCATTGCCGACACTTCGCCGAACGCCTACGAGAAACTCGTGGATCGTTTGCTAGCCTCGCCACATTACGGCGAGCGCTGGGGACGCTGGTGGCTGGATGCGGCGCGTTATGCCGACACGAACGGCTACGAAAAAGACCGCGCGCGTTTGATCTGGCCGTACCGCGATTGGGTCATCAAAGCCTTCAATCAAAACAAGCCATTCGATCAATTCACGATTGAGCAACTGGCGGGCGATTTGTTGCCGAAGCCGACGCTGGATCAGCGCGTCGCCACCGGCTTCCTGCGTAATTCGATGCTCAACGAAGAAGGGGGCGTAGACCCGGAACAGTTTCGCGTCGAAGGTTTACTCGACCGCATTGATGCTACCGGTAAAACTTTTCTGGGGCTGACGATCAACTGCGCCCAATGCCACACGCACAAATTCGATCCGATTCAGCAGCGCGAGTATTACCAGTTTATGGCCTTCATCAACAGCGATGACGAGCCGGAAATCGAAGTGCCGGATGAAAAGATCACCAAGAAGCGCGCTGAGATTTTAGCGAAGATTCACGACATCGAACTTGACCTGAAAACCAAAATATCGCGCTTGCCCGAAGACGCCGTTGCCGATTGGGAAAAGAAGAATCAGGCGACCACTCAATGGACACCCATAACCGATGCCGAAATCTTTGCCGCGTTCGGCGTGAAGTTCGACAAGCTTGAAGACGGCTCGTTCATTGCCAAAGGTGACAACGCGACCTCCAACAATTACATCGTCAAAGCCAAAACCAATGTCAAAAACATCACCGGCTTTCGCGTCGAACTGATCCGCGATCACAACCTGCCGCGCGAAGGGCCGGGACGTTCGTCAGATGGCACGTTGTACTTCTCGGAATTCATCGCCGAAGCCGCGCCGCTGAACAAACAGGACGCGCTGGAAAAAGTCGGACTGGCGAATGCGACGGCGGATATGCAGCGGCCTGATTTCCCGGCCAGCAACATCATTGACGGAAATATGAAAACGCATTGGTACAGCGATTTTGGCCCCGTGAAACGCAATCAGGATCGTAACATCGTCATCGCTACCAAAGCGCCGGTTGGCTACGACGGCGGCACGTTTTTTACCTTCCAACTTGCCTCCAAATTCGACGAATCCATTTCGTGGGGCAAACCGAACATCGGGCGGTTTCGTTTGTCGGTGACGACTGATCCGAATCCGACCGCTGATCTGGTGCCACCTGCGGTGCGCAAGATTATGGCGATTCCTCAGCAACAACGGACGCCGGAGCAAAAAGATGCGCTGTTTAATTATTACCGCACAACCGTTCCTGACTGGGCGGAGGCGAACAAGAAGATTGATGACTTGCTGAAAGAATGGCCGTACGGCCCGCCAACGTTAGCGTTAGCGCCGCGCCCGCAAAAGCGCACCACTCGCATTTTCAAACGCGGCGATTGGCAAAATCCTGGCGATGAAGTGACGGCGAATACGCCTTCGTTCCTGCATCCATTCCCGCAAGGGGCACCGCGCAATCGCCTCGGCCTTGCGCAGTGGATTGTAGATAAGAATAATCCGCTCACCGCCCGCGTCATCATAAATCGCATCTGGCAACAATATTTCGGGCAAGGCTTAGTCACCACGCCCGAAGATTTCGGCAATCGTTGCGAAAAGCCCTCGCATCCTGAACTGCTCGACTGGCTGGCGGTCGAATTTCGCGACAAGGGCTGGAATATGAAGCAAATTCACAAGCTAATTGTGACCTCTGCAATGTATCGCCAATCGTCCAACGTCACGCCGGAGTTGCAGGACAAAGACCCGTACAATCGCTGGCTGGCGCGTGCGCCGCGCGTGCGTGTTGAGGCCGAAGTCGTGCGCGATGTGGCGTTGTCGGTCAGCGGCTTGCTTAGTAAAAAGATTGGTGGCCCCAGCGTATATCCGCCGATTCCCGATGGTGTCTTGAGTCTCGGCTATGGCGCGCAATTACCTTGGCCGACCGAAAAGGGCGAGGATCGCTATCGGCGCGGGATGTACACATTCTGGAAACGCAGCGTGCCGTATCCGAGTGCTGCCACGTTCGATCAACCCGCAGGCGATTTCTCCTGCCCGCGCCGCGTCAAATCCAATACGCCGCTGCAAGCGCTGACGACGTTGAATGACGTGACGTTTATGGAAGCCGCGCAGGGCTTAGCGTTGCGTGTGTGGAAAGAGGGCGGCACCACAGACCAGTCACGCATCAGCTACGCTTATCAACTTTGCACCGGGCACAAGCCGGATGCGGTTGAAGCTGGCGAGATCACGAAACTCTTGCAGCAGCAGCGCGCAAATTTCAAAGGCAAAACCGCGAGTGCCGTCTACGTTTCTGCGATAGATGTGAACAATCTGCCTGACGGCATTGATTTGCACGAACTTGCGCCCTGGACGATGGTGGCGCGTGTGCTGCTGAACATGGATGCAACAATCACGAAGGAGTAGTGGTTGGGAGCGCGAAGCGTTTGGAGTAAATTGCTTTCTAAAAGCTATAGCGATGCTCAAACTTATTCGTACCAATTCAGGAAATGAAGATTTTCAAGCACTCGTTCGTTTGCTGGATCAGGAACTTGCGATCCGCGATGGCGCAGACCATTCGTTCTATGCGCAATTCAATAAGATTGATCATATTCAGCACGTGTTAGTTGCCTGCCTCGACGGCGAAGCGGTGGGTTGTGGTGCCTTCAAGCCGTTTGGCGAAGATGGGGTTGAGATCAAACGAATGTTCGTGCAACCCGCTGCGCGCGGGCAGCGAATTGCGGAACAAGTGCTGTTTGCATTGGAAGCCTGGGCGCGCGAAGTCGGTGCGGCTCGGTGCGTGTTGGAGACTGGTTATAAACAGCCGGAAGCATTGCGGCTTTATCAACGAAGCGGCTATGAACGCATCCCCAATTATGGGCAATATGCGGGCATAGAAAACAGTGCCTGCTTTCAAAAACTGCTTATTCCTTGAGCCGCGCCCGGCGCTCAGCCAATCCACATAAAGATTAAAATTCTGCTTTGGCATTGTGGCAACTAATGCGACAATGCGCCCTCGCGCTTCGACGTATCCTTGCCCCTCACAACCATCATTCGATCTGCACAACTCGAACTTACATAATTTGCGTTATGAACAGATTCTTTCTCCTTTTGTTGCTGGTTTGTTCCGCATCGCAATTCGCGTTCGCCCAATCTGTCGTTGAAGAAAAGGGAACGGGATTAGTCATTAACCAGGAAGAACTGGATCGAATGCCGCGAAAATTGGAGCTTTCTTCGGTAAGTTATCGCGGCATGCCGCCTGCGCATTCGCTGTTGCAATACGCGCCGTATGCGGGCGATCAGGGGACGTATGGAACCTGTATGGCTTGGGCGACGGCTTATTCTGCGGCTTCGATGATTTTTGCGCAGACGCATGGCATCACCGACCGAGAGAAAATCACGAAGGCGGCGTTTTCTCCGACCTATCTGTTTCAGAACATTGTCACTACCAATGACAACTGCCAGTCGGGAGCCAATCCCGGCAAGGCTATTGAGGCGATGCTAATGCTTGGCGTGCCGTTTTTGCGCACGGTGCCGTACACGTGTGGCAAGAACTGGACAAATGCGGCAGACACAGAAGCCAAGCTTTACCGAGCGCTGGACGTGCATCTGGTTTTTGGCACAGACAAAGACCCCAAGGACGATAGCTTCAAAATCGAGACGACAAAAAAAGCGTTGTTGGAAAATACGCCTGTGATCGTGGGGTTCGATTTGCCGAAAAGTTTTTTCCGCGTCAAGGGCGATCTTTGGAATCCTGATCCATCAGAAGCAACGGGCGGATGGCAACACGGCAAACACGCGATGACGGTCATTGGTTACGATGATCGCAAAGAAGGCGGCGCGTTTTTGTTGATGAATTCCTGGGGGCGCGGCTGGGGCAATGATGGATTTGTGTGGGTGCGGTACAAAGACTACAACTATTTTTGCATGCTGGCGATTCAGCTTTTCGCTAATCCGAGTTCGCCAGTTCCCGAATTTATCAAAGACGCGCCGCCGTCGAAACCGATGCCGACTCCGCAACCAACACCTGCGCCAAACGCTGCGTTTACACTCAAAGGCAGCGTCGAATTCAAATTGAATACGGGGGAGGGAATGAGCGCCAGCCGCATCTCAACGCGTAACCTGATCGTCGAAGATGCCGTGAAAAAGAATGCTGCCGGGGAGGATATGGTTGCCTATCGGATGGACAAGTCATACCAGTCGGGCACGAAGTTTCGCTTCTTCATCAACCTCAGCGAACAAGCGTACATTTATGCGTTCGCCACCGATTTGACGGGCAAAGTGAATCGCATCCTGCCGTTTGATGATTCGCTCTCGACGCTCGTGGGAGCTAGGTCAGTGGTGGCGTTTCCCTCCGATACCAAAATCGTCAAGATGGATGACAACAAGGGCACGGATTATTTGTTGATTTTGTATTCAACCGAAAAACTGGATGCCAAAGCGATTGCGGAACGGATGTCGGCTGAATCAGGCGGACTGTCGCGCAAGATTCGCGCGGCATTAGGAACAAAACTGATCAGCAAAGGGGATGTGCAATACGACAACAATGCCATTGGCTTTAGCTACACCAGCAAAACGCGCGGCGGTATCGTGCCGTTGATGGTAGAAATCTCACACGAGTAACTTGCGCTATGAAAAAGACCATTCCGTTACTTTGCTTCGTCCTCTTCTCCGTTTGTGCGTTAGGGCAAGCCCCGCAGTTAGTCATTCCCGTGGGACACAACGCCAGCACGGGCATTTATGACGTTGATGTCAGTCCCGATCAGCAGTTGGCAGTTTCGCTAACGGACGAAGAGTTGAAAATTTGGGAATACCAAAGTGGTCGGCTTCTGAAAACGTGGCGACACCCAAACAAATTACGGTATTCGCGCTGTCGCTTTACGCCGGATGGTCGCTATATTTTGATGGTGGGAGGCAATGCTTACGGAGGCGATACGCAATTGACCGTCCTCAGCACCCAAACGCTGGAATTGGCGCGTGAGATCAAACCGACAACAGGCAAGATCGGCACCTGGCTTTTGGTGGTTACGCCTGATAGTCAATGGGCGTACACCGGAGATTTCAATGTCGGCAAGGTGCAAAAAATCAATCTGGCAAGTGGCGAAGTCCGGCAGTTGTACGACTGGCCCAACGCGACGCAAGTCGAAGCGATTTCACTTTCGCCTGACGCTAGCAAGATGCTTGTGATGGTCGCAATGGGCAAGTACGGCGCAGCGCCATTTCAATCTGCACTCATCTCGACAGCAGACGGGGCCGCTCTGAAAACACTGCCAGAGAACGAGCAATATCAATGCCTGACGCCTGCTGGAAATTTACTCCGCGTGGAAAGCCTCAAGAATGCGGACGGAACAGAAACGACATATCGTTTGACCTGGGCC
The DNA here is from genome assembly GCA_046331525.1 of Blastocatellia bacterium. Taxonomy (GTDB): domain Bacteria; phylum Acidobacteriota; class Blastocatellia; order RBC074; family RBC074; genus JAFDVL01. The sequence goes on along the minus strand of JAXLQQ010000017.1, from coordinate 76,335 downwards.
CAGCCTGATACGTTGAAAACAATCGGGCAGCAAGAGATTAAGATGTCCGGTCGTTATCTTTCGAGCGCGGAATCTTTGGTGATGCAATATCAGTTTTTTCCGAAGAGTGACCGCGTATATTTTCCTGCCAACAAAAATGCGTTTGTTGCCGCGCCTAATGAATCCGCACAGCAGGTCAGAATCGAACCGCGCGATCCTGACTACAAACGAATGGCTGTCACCAGAGATGGCAGGCAATTGCTGTTAGGCACGGGGGACAATCGTGTCGTGCAAGTAGACATCGCGCAAAAGCGAGAAATTCGTGAGTTCGGCACCAGAGTTTTCGTGCCGATTGAAGTCGTTGCGGCAGCACGAGGGCAAGCGTTTGTGGTGAGCGGTGATGAAAATGCCGCGCCGTATTTGATTTCCTGGATCGGCGGCCACACACAGATGCAGCGCCTTTCGGCAGCACGGGCGCGTTCATCTAATCGGAACGAAGCGGCGGTCAATATTTCCCCGGATGGGACTTTAGTTGCCTGGGGAACCACGCGCAACGAAGTGCAAGTCGCCGACACGCGCACGAGTACGAAAGTCAAAAAGACCCTCACCGTTGACGACCCCAATCACGTTGTGATTTCTGCGGACAATAAATATTTGATTGTGAATTCAGGCCAGAAACAAATATTCGTTGCCGACATTGCGACTGGCACGGTACGCCCGCTCGGCACGGGATATTTCAAATGGGGCCTGACAGATGACACCGGACGGTATTTTTTCGGCGTTGGCAATAGCCCGCAAAATGAAACGTACGCGGCCTATTTTGATTTGCAGGAAGGCAAAAAGTTGTGGGAACAGACCGACAAACAAAATGTACTGGGGCATTACCCGTTCTTCTTCAGCGCCGAAGAGGTTGGTTATGTGAATCGCTATCGTGATTTCATTGTGCTTCTGAATCGGCAAACCGGAGCAATGCGCAAAACGAGCTTTGCGCTGGAAAACCTGGCAGCAAATTCCGCCGTCCGAAAACGAATTCAAGCACTGGAAAACACCGTCGTTGACGGCCAAATCGTAAAACGCGCCGCCGCCACCGGACTAAACGATAGCTATGCGCTCTTTGCTAAATTTGAGGACACCGCACTGAAGCTTTATCGTGGCGATGGAGGCGAGAAGGTAGCTGATCTTATCTTTGCAGCAAAATCCAATGAGTGGGCTGTCGTCACTCCTGATGGTCGTTTTGATGCCTCGGAAGGAATGCTCAAGCAACTGTACTACACCAAAGGCCGCGACATTATTGCGTTAGAAGCACTCTCGGAAAAATTCTACACGCCGAATCTGCTGGCACAATTAATCTCGGCTGCGCCGGAGCCAACACCGAAAAAGGATGACATCAAGAATCTGAAATTGCCGCCGCTGGCCCGCATCACTGCACCTGTGGACATCAACACACGCAACCTATCGGTGGAAGACGACACGCCCGCTTTGCGACGCTTTTCATCGAACACAGGACTCATCAAATTTACGGTCGAAGCCAATGGCCGCGAAGACGCTATCAGCGAAATTCGGCTCTATCACAACGGCAAGTTGATCGGCTCGAACACGCGCAACCTCTCCGTTGAAGACGACAAGCTCGATAAAAACAAAGTGCAGACGTTTGAAGTCCAACTCAGCGATGGTGAAAATGCCTTTCGCGCGGTTGCCCTGAACACACAACGCACCGAAAGTCGCCCGGATGAAATCATCGTCGTCAATAAGGCCGTGAAAGCCGCGCCCGCGATGACGACAAACGCGACCGCAACCGCCGCCTTATATGTACTGGTAGTTGGCATCAATCAATACAAAAATCCCAAATACAATTTGAATTACGCCAACGCGGATGCCACTGCCTTCAAAACCGCACTTGAAAGTCATGCCGAGGGGATTTTTAGCAAAGTGAATGCGAGTTTTGTGGGCGATGCCCAGGCCACCAGAAGCGGAATTGTCGCCGAACTGGATAAGATCAAAGCGGCAGCACAACCAAACGACGTGTTCATTTTCTACTACGCCGGGCACGGTGTGATGAGCGAGAACAAGCAATTTTATATGGTGCCGCACGATGTTACGCAGCTTTACGGTGCTGACGAAGTCCTTGCCCAAAAAGGAGTGTCTACCACATTGATGCAGCAATACTCCAAAGAGATTAAAGCGCAAAAGCAATTGTTCATTTTGGACGCTTGCCAATCTGCCGCCGCGCTCGATCAAGTAGCGATGCGTGGTGCCGCCGAAGAGAAGGCGATTGCCCAATTGGCGCGCGCTACCGGTACGCATTGGTTGACCGCTTCAGGCAGCGAACAGTTTGCCTCCGAATTCAAACAACTGGGACACGGAACTTTCACCTATGCTTTGCTCGAAGCTTTGAGTGGCAAGGCGGACAGAGGCAACGATCACAAAATTACTGTCAAAGAACTGGATGCCTATTTGCAGGAAATGGTGCCCGAACTTTCGGCAAAATATCGTGGCGCACCGCAGTACCCCGCGAGCTATGGTTTCGGCAATGATTTCCCCATTGGCATCGTGAAATAAAAAGGGCGAACCGCTCGCTTGAAAATGCACGGGGAATTCTTCCTTCACGCGCTTTGCTCGTCTGACAAATCGCAGAATTCATGCGATGATGAGGTTGATTTGCAGAGGAGCAAATACCGCGATGAATCTCATACAATTTCTTGATGCGCAGAACCATCGGCGCATTGGTATCGTCAATTCTGACGGGCAAACTATCAACGTTATAAACGGCCTTTCGACTGTCCGCGACGCTGCGTTGGCCGCGCATCGTGCCAAAATTCCCCTGCGCGATTTTCTGCTGGAACGACAAAGTGATGAACGGGCGCGCTATGACGAATTGATTGCAGCAAAACGATTGCTTCCGCCTTTGGATCATCCTGATCCCGCGCATTGTTTGGTTACCGGTACCGGCCTTACACATCTTGGCAGCGCACAATCGCGCGATGCGATGCACGCGAAGTTGCAGGCCGATACGCTCACCGATTCGATGAAGATGTTCAAGCTTGGGCTGGAAGGCGGCAAGCCTGCTGAAGGGCAGATTGGCGTTGCGCCAGAATGGTTCTACAAAGGCGATGGCATTTGTATCGTCGCCCCCGAAGCGACGATTGAATTGCCAGCATTTGCCGAAGACGGTGGTGAGGAATCTGAAGTCGTCGGGTTGTATGTCATCGCAGATGACGGCACACCGTTGCGTGTCGGCTTCGCGCTCGGCAACGAGTATTCCGATCACAAACTGGAGCGGCAAAACTACCTTTACTTAGCGCATTCCAAATTGCGGCAATGTTCATTCGGGCCAGAGTTGTTGGTCGGTGAGTTGCCCGATCATCTCGAAGGTACGTCGCGTATCCTGCGCAACAAGGAAACTGTCTGGTCGAGTGAATGGCTAAGCGGCGAAGCCAACATGTCGCACACGATTGGGAATTTGGAGCATCATCACTTTAAGTACGCGCAATTTAGAAGGCCGGGCGATGTGCATGTACATTATTTCGGCGCTGCTGTGCTCAGTTGTTTGAGCGGTTTTGTAGCCGAACCGGGGGATGTGTTTGAGATTGCTGCGCCTGTGTTTGGAGAAGCACTGCGCAATACTTTTGCCCTCGCTACGTCAGAAAATGCAGTTGTAAAAGTCACGGTGTTATAAGCATTGGGGAGCAAGTATGAATTACAGAGAAGAGATCAATCACGAATTCAAAACGCTGGTTACCCGTCGCCATTTCTTCAAAGAATGCGGCATCGGTTTAGGCTCGATTGCGTTGGCATCCTTGCTGAACAAGGATGCAGGGGCAGTACCGCAAGCCGCTGCGGCTCGCAACCCGCTCGCGCCCAAACAACCACATTTTGCGCCGAAAGCGAAGCGCGTGATTTATCTCTTCAATTCCGGCGGGCCGTCGCAGTTGGACATGTTTGACTACAAGCCGAGTCTGGAAAAATACAATGGCAAGCCCGTGCCGCAGGAATTTGTGAAGGGCATTAACTATGCGTTTATTCGGCCTGATGCCGGCTTGTATGCGTCAGAATTCAAATTCGCCAAGCACGGGCAGTCGGGCGCGGAAATGTCCGAAGCCTTAGTTCATTTGCCAAAGGTTGCGGATGACATTCAAATTCTGCGCGGGATGATGACCGATGCGATTAATCACGCGCCGGGCCAGGTCTTTATGCAAACCGGTACGATTCAATTCGGTCGTCCGAGCTTTGGCGCGTGGGTGACGTACGGACTCGGTTGTGAGACGCAGGATTTGCCCGCATTCGTCGTGCTTTCGTCCGGCGGTGGGACGAGCGGCGGCGCGGCAAACTGGGGCTGTGGTTTTTTGCCGACGTATTATCAGGGCGTGCCGTTTCGGCGTTCTGGCGACCCGATCCTATCGCTCTCAAATCCGCGCGGCATCACGCCGGACATGCAGCGGCAATCGCTCGATACACTCAAGAACCTGAATCAACATCATCTCGAAGTAACCGGCGATCCCGAAATCGCCACGCGCATCAATTCGTTTGAGATGGCGTACCGCATGCAAACCAGCGCGCCGGAATTGATGGACATCAGCAAGGAGTCGAAAGAAACTTTGGCGATGTACGGCGCGGAACCGGGCAAGGCTTCGTATGCAAATAACTGCCTACTCGCACGGCGCTTAATCGAACGCGGCGTGCGTTTTGTCCAGCTCAATCACGAAGCGTGGGATCATCACAGCGAAGTCAAAAAAGGCGTGCTTGGTCAATGCAAAAATACTGATCAGGCGAACGCCGCATTGATTATGGATTTGAAGCAGCGCGGGTTGCTGAATGATACGCTTGTTTTGTGGGGCGGGGAATTCGGGCGTACGCCGATGGTCGAAAGTAACCCGGATGCGATGCGCAGTTTGGGCCGCGATCATCATAACAAAGCCTTCACAATGTGGGTTGCAGGCGGCGGCGTCAAGAATGGCATCACGCTCGGCACGACGGATGAATTTGGCTTCAATGTGATTGAGGATCGCATTCACGTCCATGACCTGCACGCGACGCTGATGCACTTGCTCGGCTTCGACCACGAGAAATTAACCTTCCGCTTTCAAGGCCGCGATTTTCGGTGGACAGATGTGCATGGCGTGGTAGTGAAGAAGATGTTGGCTTGATCCTTCAGCGCATCTTGCACACCACAAACGTTACGTCATCATCCTGCGGTCGGCCATTCGCCCAGGCGTCGCCAACGTTGACCAGGTGTTCGATAATCGCTTCTGGCGCAGCCTGCGCAATCTGGCAAATCGCTTCTTTTGTGCGTTCGTAATCAAACATCTCGTTCTCGGCATTAAATCGTTCCGGCAAGCCGTCGCTCATCAGCACGACGACATCGCCGGACGCGAGCGTGATGTCGTGTTGTTGGTATTGATAGTTTGTTATGTTGCCGAGCGGAATTGCCTTCAGCCAGACTTCGTCAATCGTTTGCGACGCGGCGCGGTAAATCAACACAGGCGGCATCCCGGCCATACTCACGGACAATTGCGCGCCGCGCACTTTGATCATCGTCATCGCCATAAATAATCCGCGCAATCGCATTTGTTTCAGCACCCGGCTCAGCCGCGCGAAGATATACGGGATGTCGGGATGATAGGCCAGCGATTCAAACAAGCTCTTGGTTGCTGTCACCATTGTCCCCGCTTTCAAGCCATGCCCCGTCGCATCGCCCACCGCAATCGTCAACGTGCCATCGTCATTCGTGTGAAAGTCGTAGTAATCGCCGCCGACTTCTGAGGCGGGTTTCATATACGCGGCGATGTCCAGGTGTGGCAGTTGCGGCAACTTCTTCGGCAGCATCGAAATCTGTAACTGGCGAGCTTCCTCCAGCTCTTTCGCGCGGCGTTCGTTTTCGGCTTTAACTTTCTCATGTTCGACAGCAGCGGCAGAGAGTTGTTTGACCTGGATGAGTTGTTCTTCAAGATGCAGGCTGGTGCGAGCGAACTGACGCGCAAGAAAAATCGAAATGGCTCCGGTTAGGCAGAGGATGACCACACTCCGAATCGTGATGGAAAAGTTCGCCCCTGACAATCTCCTTACCAGAATTAGCAGGACAATCGCTACATATAAAGTGTAAATGAGCATTCCGGTGCCGACGATCCAAGCGCCAGAAACCTTGTTCTTAATGGGTTTGCTCATTCCTCGCACAACCTCAATGACGGGAAACCAGGTCAGCGCCTGGATGTATAAATACCAATACTGTGTCTCCGCCAGTCCCACGAAAATGGAATTCATTGGAATATAGAACGCGGCTGCTATAACCCAGAACCAGAACCAGCGCGGAATATGCTCCACAAATGCCGCATACATAAACGCCAGCAACGTTCCCAGCGCCAGTAAAGACAACGTATTATTCACGCCGTTTTGCAACAGAATGCCGGTTGCGCTTTGATGACTCAGACTCCAACGATAGTAGACAATGTTACTGGCAGCGGAAGCGCAGGCAAACAAGCCAAAGAAAAGATTGGCGCGTTGGATTGGATAGAACCAGAACAGCAGCAAATGTAATAACCCGATGGCCAGCAGCAGGCCGAAATTCAGAAGGTATAAGCCACCGCTTGCCCTTTTGTTGACATAATCATCACGCGCTCGTCCAGCTTCTACTACCGAGGCTCCGAAGCCTGCACCATAACTGTTGGTGCGATTGGCGTAGGCGCTAACAACAGGTCTGGCGCTTTGCCGAATGATCCACTTGCCCCAGCCGCCGGACATATTCTGCACTTCCATCGCCGAATGCCGCACGGCCAACAAATGCTCGCCGCGTGCGTCAAATGCAATGTTGATGGGCAGCGTGTTGGGGTTCTCCACCATTTCCGTTTCCGGCGTCGTGCCGACTGTGCCGAAGCGTTCGATGAGCTTGCCATCCAGGTAAATCTCCGATGCGCCGTAATGCACCATCACCAGCGCCAGCGGCTGATTTGCTAAGGCCGGATCAATTTTCAATCGCAACCGAAACCAGCCGAGGCCGTGCCAGCCGCTTTTCGGAATGCTGTTGAGTGTGATGGCTGTCCCCTTCAACGTTTCCCACGCGCTGTCATCGAACTGCGGCTGGGCAAATTGTGGATCATCGTTCGGCGAATATTTCCAGGCGAGTTTGTCGAGTTCGACGGCTTGCCCGTTTTGCAACTGCGCGGCGGTGAGGGTTGCGGGCGTTTGCGCTGACGCGACACTGACGAGCAGTAACAGTACGGCGACAAGGCCGCGCGGTGTGATCTTCCCCCGCAAGGTTTCTGGCATGAAGCGTGTCTCCTGCTGCTGCGACTGGTACTGCGATTGAGTGCGGCGCATTGTAGCACAGTGGCGACGCGAAGCGCCTGGGAGCGCACGCGGCCCGCGTGCTGAGGCGTAGTAAGCCTTAACTTTTCTCGGAGCGGGCTTCCTCATTACGTCTTAGCACGCGGGCCAGTGCGCTCCAGGCGCTTCGCGTTAGGAGTAAAGGTTCATTGAGTTGCTGAGGAGTGCGACAGGGTCGGTGACGTGCAGGGCTTCGCGGACATAGAAGGCTTCGGCGGCGGCGGTGCCGATCAACGCGCCGAAATAGCGGTCGCGCGCTTCCATCTCGCGTAGGAATTGCGGCGTGCTGACGCGCGATTGCGGCTCGTTGCTTTGTGGGTTATGAAACTGCGAGGCGTGGGCGTAAATCGCTTCCCATTTTCCGTCGAATTGTTCGCTGATGTCGGTGATGAAGGTGGGCGCGACGGTGCGCGGGAAAAGGAAATACGCGACGGCAGATGGTCGCCAGCGGGCGAGGCCGAAGTCGGCGTCGTATTTCGCCAGCCCGGCGATGTGCGATGCTTCGCGGACGAGTTGCGAGGTGTGGGCGTGGTCGGGATGCGCATCATCCCAGAACTGCGTGAAGACGATGCGCGGGCGCAAGCGGCGCAGAGCGCGGACAACTTTCACGCGCGTGACTTCGTTGACCCAAATGTGCGAATCGCCGAGGTCGAGATTTTCGCGCACTTGTACGCCTAAAATCTCGGCGGCTTTCTGTGCTTCGGCGGCGCGAATTTCGGGCGTGCCGCGCGTGCCTGCTTCGCCGCGTGTCAAATCCAGGATGCCGGTCTTGTAGCCTTGCTCCGCGAGTTTTAGCAGCGTGCCGCCGACAGAAAGCTCTACGTCATCTGGGTGGGCGGCGATAGCAAGAACATCAAGCAAGGGCGCTTCGCTAGTCAAATCAGGACTCCTCCGTTACAATCTCGGTTTCTTTCGATAACGCTTGTTTATCAAACATCAAATTGGGAGAGTTCGCAATGCCCTCTGGGAGATTAGCAGTACTGGTTGGCGGCGGCCCGGCACCGGGAATCAACGCCGTCATTTCGTCCGCGACGATTGAAGCGATTAATCAAGACTTCGATGTCGTGGGCGTGCAGGATGGATTCAAGCATCTGATTCGTGGCGACGTCAGCAAGATTCGTCCGCTCACGATTGACGATGTGTCGCGCATTCACTTGAAAGGCGGTTCCGTGCTCGGCACCGCGCGCGATAATCCTACGAAAAAAGAAAACGATCTGCGCGCTGTAATTGACACGCTGCGCAAAGTCGGCGTCACGCATCTGGTGACGATTGGCGGCGACGATACGGCGTTGTCGTCGAGCTACGTCGCTGAAAAGTCGGGCGGTCAAATTCATACCGTTCACGTGCCGAAAACGATTGATAATGATTTGCCGCTGCCCAATCACATTCCGACGTTCGGTTTTCAAACCGCGCGGCACGTTGGCGTGGAGTTGGTGCGCAATCTGATGGAAGACGCGCGTTCGACAAAGCGTTGGTACATCGTGGTGGCAATGGGGCGGCAAGCTGGGCATCTGGCGCTCGGCATCGGCAAAGCGGCGGGCGCTACGTTGACGGTGATCCGCGAGGAGTTGGAACAGGAAGTTGTCTCCTTCGCGCAAATCTGCGACATCGTGGAAGGCGCGGTGATCAAACGGCGCGCGATGGGCCGTAACTATGGTGTGGCGGTGCTAGCCGAAGGCGTGATCGAAAAACTCGATCCGCAGGAACTCGCCGATTTACAGGATGTCGAACGCGACGAACACGGGCACATTCGCTTTGCGGAAATTGACTTGGCGCGCAAAGTCAAAGTCGAAGTGCAAAGCCGCTTGCTCGAACGCGGTATCAAACTGACGATCACGAACAAAAACATCGGCTACGAACTGCGCTGCTGTGATCCGATTCCGTTTGACGCGGCGTATTGCCGTGATCTCGGCTACAGCGCAATCAAGTTTTTAGTCGGCGGCGGCAGTGGCGCGATGGTGACGGTGCAGGGCGGTAAGCTAGTGCCGATGTATTTTGCCGACCTGCGCAATCCCGTCACGAACAAAACCCGCGTGCGCAACGTGGACATTCGCAGCGAAGGCTATCGCGTCGCGCGCGAATACATGCTGCGCCTCGAACCGAAAGACTTCGAGTTTTCTCCGTGGGTCGAAAAACTTGCGGAAGCCGCGCATCTCTCCGTCGGCGAATTCCGCAGCAAATTTGAATACCTGTGCCTGGAGCACAAATCTGGAGCGTAGAACCGGTGATCGGTCGTCAGTGGTCGGAAGTCGGTTTTTGCTGACAACCGATCACCGACCACCGACCACTGACCATTGAAAAAATATGAGTATCAAAAAAATAGGTATTGTCGTCGGCGGCGGCCCGGCCCCGGGAACGAATGGCGTGATTGCGGCGGTGGCCATTGAGGCGTTGAACGCAGGAGCTGTGCCGATTGGCTTTCACGATGGGTTTGAATGGCTGGCCGAACGATACACCGACGAATGGCACGAATTAACGATTAACGAAGTTTCGCGGATTCACTTGGACGGCGGCGTTGTACTCGGCGCTTCGCGGCGCGACATCACACGCGATCCTGAAGCGTTGGAAAACACGATTGCGGCGCTGAAAAAACTCGGTATCGAAGCGTTAGTGGCGATTGGCGGCGACGATATGATTCGCAGTGCGGCGGCGGTGTCAGAGGCAACGAATGGTGCGATTAAAGTTGTAATGATTCCAAAGAGCATTGATAACGATTTGTGGATGCCGTTGCCGGTGCCAACGCTCGGGTACGAAACTGCCCGGCACGTTGGCGTTAGCATCGTGCAAAGCCTGATGGAAGATGCGCGCACGACCGGACGCTGGTATCTGGGGGTGACGATGGGACGACCTACGGGACATTTGACGCTCGGCATCGGCAAAGCGGCGAGCGCGACCTGTACGATCATTCCCGAAGAGTTCAAAACCGATATGATCCGCCTTTCTGAAATTTGTGATGTCGTCGAAGGCGCAATTATCAAGCGGCGCGCGATGGGCCGCAGCTTCGGCGTCGTTCTGTTATCGGAAGCTCTGGTTGAATACCTTTCGCCCGATGAAGTCGAAGACTTGCGCAACGTGGATCGGGACGCGCAGGGCAACATTCGCGTTTCCGAAGTGGATTTGGGCCGCAAGGTGAAAAACGAAGTCGAACGACGGTTGGAAGACCGCGACATCAAGGTCACGATTGTGGACAAAACCATCGGCTACGAACTGCGCTGCTCGCCGCCAATTCCAATGGATGCCGAAATTGCGCGCGACTTGGGCTATGCCGCTGTAACCTATTTGCTCAAAGGCGGATCGGGCGCAATGATTACGATTCAAGGCGGGGAATTCCTGCCGATTGCGTTCAAGGACGTGCTGGATCAAACCACGGGGGCAGGCCGCCGTCGCCCGGTGGACGTAGAAACGGAGAGTTATCAAGTCGCGCGTGATTATATGGTGCGGCTGAACGCGCGGGATTTTCAGGATGAAGCTTGGCTGGCGACGCTGGCTGATGTGGGCAGGTTGAGTGTGACGGCGTTTCGGGATCGGTTCGGCGCACAGGCAGAGACCCGATAGCTAGTTTTTAGGATTGGCTAAACTGGTTAAATGCAGGATTTAACCAGAAGCCTTAAACGTCGCGGAAAATTAATTTTAGGGCTTGACAAATTTTGTTAGCTGCTTAAAATTGTCGGCAATCTAACTGTTGATGGGGTGAGGACATCAGCAGTTTTCGAGCGGGTTGAGAGTCCCAAAACTTAAAACCCGCTCTCAGTTTTTTTAGGCCACAATTTTCCCCTTCTATTCACTGCCGTAATAGATTTCCATCCGCCGAATTTTGTAGCTGGCCAAAGCTAGAACAATTGTTGTGACAATGAGCATGCCGGAAATCGCAATCCACGACGGCGTGGGTTCGCCGATGATCGCCAACGGGCCTTCGTTGACAGGGACGGGGGTAAGCGAGTGAAGGTAATGGATGATGCTGATTTTTTTCAGCATCGGCGGGAGCAGGAAGTTCAGCCATTCCCATCCATACACCAGCAGCGCCGGAATAATTGGGTTACGGAAAAACAATCCGATCACCATAAACAGCGCGCCGTAACCGATGCAGGCTAAAATTGTGATGCCCAGATAATCTGTGATTTGCGCCCAGCCCGGCCCACTAAAGATGTAATCCAGATTCGCTTGCAGCCCGCGCGGCAGAAACAGGAAAAACAGTGATCCGGCGGTCGTCAGCAGAAAGAGCGTACAGGCTGCGACCAGCCCGGAAAGGTATTTCCCTATGACCAGTACTTCGCGTTTGACGGCGGTGAGGAAGTAATAATGCAAACTCTTGTCCACCACTTCGCCGCGAAACAGATTCATAAAAATCCAGGCGCAGCCGAAGAAAATCACCGTGCGCAGGATTAACCCTTCGTGCAGGTTGGAGAAAATAATGAAAGCTTCTGCCAAATTCGTCCGCACGCCGCGCTGCATCCCCCGATCAAACAGTGCGAGCATCATCAGAATCACGACCGGAATCGCGGCGAGCAGGTACATTGGCAACGCGCGTTTGCTCAAAAAGTTTTTTTTGATTTCCAATCGCAAAATCCCTGCGATTTGCCTGCGCCACAATGACCAGGACGAACCAAGTGTGGGACGATCAAGTGCGACTGTGTTCATTCGCCCTCCTGTCGCGCGCCGATCAAATAGTGATAGACGGCGTTAAGGTCATTGTCTACCGTGGCGACGGTTTCAATGTTCATTTCAAATTCCAACACCGCGCGATGCAGCATTTCGTAAAATTTGTCAGTATTGCGCGTTTTGACGAATAACCCTTGCCGGTCTTCGTGAATGCGCACTTCGACGATGTGCGATTCCTCAAACAACCGCGATGCCAGCCGCGCCGGTTGATCGCAACGCACGAGCATTTGCAGCGGATGTTCTTCAAGTTCGCCGCGCACGCCTTCGACCTCGCCTGCCGCCTTGACATAGCCGCTTTCGATGAAAATCACGCGATCCGACATCGCGTTAACTTCGTGCAAAATGTGGCTGGAGATAATCAGGTGCAGTCCTGTGCTGGCCAGTTCGCGGAACAGGCGAATCGCATCCGCCCGCGCCATCGGATCAAGACCGTTCAGTGGCTCATCCAGCACGATGACCGTTGGATGATGCGCGATGGATTGAGCGAGCCGCACGCGCTGGCGCATTCCTTTGCTGTAGCCCGCGACTTTGCGTTTGGCGGCTTCTGTCAGGCTGACACGCTCCAATGCCTGCCACGTCATTTGATCGGCCACCTTGTGTTCGTAGCCCTGCACACGTAAGTACGAATAAATAAATTCGTAGCCCGTATGCCCTGCAGGAAACGAATCAAACTGCGCGCAGTAGCCAACTTGCCGGAAATATATTTCGGGATCGCTCGGCGAATAATTCAGCACCTGTACTCGCCCGCGTGTCGGTTGAATCAGGCCAGTCATCAAATTCATCAGCGTCGTTTTGCCTGAACCGTTCGGGCCGACCAGACTGGTGATGCCGGGCGCAATCGTCAGATTCACGCGATTGACGCCGAGGATTTCACCGTAAAATTTTGATACGTCCTCAAAGACGATCATCTGTTCCGCCGCCACGTCTTCCCGTCTGGCAGTCTGCAACGGAATGTTCAGCGTAGCTTCCATTATTTGACTACCTCATAGGCTCGCACTTTGAGCGAAAGAAGTCCGACACACATTAAAGCCAGAATCGTTAACGATGCCCACATACTCCAGGTGGGCGGCACCATCCAGTCCGGGGCAGTGCTATTTTCCATCCGAAACATTTTGTCCATCAGCATGTTCATCAACATGCCGGGGTGAAATAAGGTGCCAACCTTGGAATGAAACATTTCATTAACGATGATAGTAATCGGTGTTGGAATCACGAACACTGCGAACAACGCGCCACTCGCTGCAATGCGCCATTTCAGCCAGGCCGAAAGCGCCGCTGCTAGTAACGACAGCAGAATGATCCACGTCCAACTCACCACAAGCACGCCGCGCAGAACATATAAATTTTCCCAGAGCCATGCGCCGCCTTCCAGATACGCCTGAAAGAAAAACAGCAGCAGCAGCGGCACCCACGTAATCAGCGACAGTAAAATCATCACGACCGACATTTTGCCCAACACATAATCGGCGCGCGTCAGCGGACGACACAGATATAGAGGCAAGGCATTGTTCGCCAGATCGCGCGAAATCAGCGTCGGCCCTACAATCACCGTCAGGATAAATCCGAGCGAGGTTTGCGTTGAGGTGAAAATGCGAAAGAAAAATGCGCCTACGCTGAATCCTACGTCTGAAACTTTCAGGTTGAAGGCTTCCAACAGCGAAACGTTATGTTTCAGGTAGATCAATATCGTCATCACCAGCAATGGCGCAAAGCAAACTGCAAAGAGGCCGGTGAAGAGCTTGGACTGAAAAACGCTGCGATAAGCGTAGCGAGGAATGACAAGAAAACGTGACCACAGCGGCGTTGCCGGGCCAGAATATTGCTGGTAGGTGTGTTGGTAAACCGCCATCGTTGCTTCCTTACAAATGAGACAGGATTATGGGATTGAAAACGACCCGAATCAACCCTGCCTCATTTACGCAGAAAGCCGGATTAGATGTTCCTCAAGTCCGCCTCTTTTTTGATCATCGCGGCAATCACCAGAGAAGTAATTGTGCCCATAATGATTGCGGCGAGGACACTTTGAATCATATAGCTCTGCAAATTGAAAAACGCCTGCGCTTGTTCCAGCGAGGTTTTCCCCTGCTCCACGCCGTAGCGAATGGCGTTTTCAAAAAAGCCTGGATTGATGAGGCGATGAAAGATGAATTGCGTCAATGGGCTTAGCACTGCCACTACAACGCTCACGCCCAAGCCGCACAGAAATGCCTGCTTGAACGTAATGACGCCGCCAAGTACACGACGTTTTTCCAGCATCGCCAGCACCATAATAATCACCGACGGAATGGCGACCAGATTCGTCAAATACGGATGCCAGGCGATAAATCTGCCGTGCAAGCCAACGGCGTATTCCAAACATACCCACAGCAATCCCATCACAGAAAAAATTACACCCCATTTGATTTCGGTTTTTGTGAACATCAGCAACCTCCTATTGCATTGTTGTGGCGCACGCCACGCGCCTGAACGGGAAATCAACGGCGCGCGCCTTGCCATTCATCACGCCTTCAATTCGTGCTTGCAGCGTGCCGTCTGCGGCGAGGCGATAAATGACACGTTGCGGAAAATCGTGTTGCAGGTTTTCAAAGATGACTTCTTTGTCATGCAGGCTTTTCAGCTTGAAGGAGCCGGGCGCTTGTCCCGATGGCTGCGCGGTGAAATACAGGCCATCGGCTTCCTGGTGAATCCGCATAAACTCGTACTCCGTCGTCTTGCCGTCCACGACCGTACGCCCGATGCCGAGCATCGTACCGCCCGCCGCTTTGCTCCAGGTTTCATCGTATTGCCGCTTGCCTGTTGCGCCTTCCCAGCAACCGGTCAGCCACGCTAAATCCTGTACCGTCGGCTGCCGCTCCTGTGCACTGACGGCGATCAAACACACACCAACGAAAAATAAAATTCGTGCTACGTTTTGCATGGATGCTCCTTTGGAATAGGTAGGGCAATCGGCCTGATTGCCCTACAGGCTTGTTACGCGGCGTTTGGATCGTCCTGCATAATTCCGAAAATATTGCCTTCGGTGTCTTTGAAGTAAGCGAGCCAGCCCACGCCAGGCACCGCCATTTTTGGCACCGCAATTGAACCGCCATTGCCCGTGATTTTGTCGAGGTCGGCGTCGAGCGTGGTAGAAATCACCGTGCAAACATACGCATTCACAGCCTGCCCATCGGTCGGCGGCGGCCCCATCCGTTTGAGCAAGCCGCCGTCAATGCCGGGCTGGTCGGAGTTGCCGGTTTTGACCAGCCAATAATCCTGCGGGCCGCCCCACTTGCTGAATTGCCAATCGAACACGGATTGATAGAACGCGATAGCGCGGCTGGGGGCGTCCGCGTGAATTTCAAAATGACCTACGCGAGCCATAATGATGTCTCCTTATGATTTGGGTACTGCTTGTTCGTCGAATTAGTTCCAGGCTATGGCCCGAACCACCGTCATTGCCGCTATGGCTGCGCACTATACGCGAATTGTTTTTGTGTTGCAAGGGTGAAACGATGGTTTCAAGGTTGCTACGCGAAAGTACCGCAAACATCCTGTTTGCGGCGCTCTTGTGGGAGCCATACTGCCGCGCAAACAGGGTATTTGCGGTACTTTTGCGCCTTATTCCATCGCTTTGAGGAAGATGTCTTCGAGCGAGTCGCGTTTGTAATTCAGGCTGCGGATCTGCAGGTTGGAGTCGCGCGCGATTTGGGAGAGGTCGCGGACTTCGACGGTTTCATTGAGGATCAGTTTGATCCGCTGTTTGCTGGTGATCGCGGATTCGCAGCCGAGTTCATTCACGGCCTGCGCAAACGCGTTTTGTTCGCCCCGCGTTTCGATTTCGATGAATTTGTGATTGGCTTTGCGCTCGGATTCCAGATTGTGATACGCCGCGATGCGGCCTTGCTTCAGAATCAGAATCTCGTCGCAACACTCTTCGACGTCGTGCAGCAGGTGCGAGGACAGCAGAATCTGTGCCTGCCCGCTGTCGCGAATTTCGCGGATCAATTCGATCATTCGCGTGCGCGCGGGCGGGTCGAGGCCGTTTGTTGGCTCATCAAGGATGATGAGTTTCGGCCCGTGGACAATGGCTTGCGCAAGTTTGGCGAGTTGTTTCATGCCAAGTGAATACGAACCGAGTTGCCGGTACCGCGCCTCGCCCAGACCAACGTAAAACAATGCTTCGTGCGCGCGTTCGAGCGCCGCGTCTGACGGCAAGCCTGATAACTCCGCCATCAACCGCACAAAATGCACACACGTCATATTCGCAATAAACGAATCGCGTTCCGGCATGAAGCCGATTTGCGAGCGAATCTCTTTGGCTTCGCTCGTGATGTCACGACCAAAAACGCGCGCCGTGCCCGCGTTCGGCGTGTGGAAACCGAGCAGCGTGTGAATCAGCGTCGTCTTGCCTGCGCCATTCGGCCCTAGCAAGCCAATTGCGCGTCCGGTCAAGGCGACGTTCAGTTGATCCAGAATCGGGCGTCCGCCGAATTGGATGCTGAGTTTGTCGAGTTCAATAATGGGAGTCATAAAGAGAGGAGTATAGAACGCGGATGACGCCGATCAGGCGGATTCACGCTGATCTGAAAAATCTGCGAACATCCGCAAAATCCGCGTCATCCGCGTTCTATTCAAAACTTGCTGGCGATCTTTTCCAGTTTTTTCTCGACCGTTTTCGGGCTGGCGGCTTCCTGTCCCTGTCCCGCGCGTGCCAGCGAGATATTGCCGTTGCAGCCGTTCACTTCAATCGCCGGGCCGCCCGTGCCAATCGTCGCACGGTATCTGCCGTGTTTTTGCTCTTCGACTTTCAGGTTTGGTAAGTCCGCATTGATGCGACCGTTAGAACCGTGCATTTCGATGGAAGCGTTTACTTCATCCAAAAACTTTAGATCAACGTTGCCATTGACGCCGTGAATGCTGACGCCATCTTTGTCGAGCTTCGCCAGTGTAGCTTCAATCTTGCCGTTGATGCCGCCGAATTCCACTGCGCCAACAGATTTGGCGACGACAACTTTGCCGTTGATGCCGCTCGCTTCGACACGGCCTTCGATTTCGCCCAGATTAACCGGGCCGTTGACGCCGCCCACATGTAGCGATGCAAGCTGGCGCGGCAATTTGAGCGTCATTCGTGTGCGCATATCATCCTCGCCCGTGATGGCGTCCCAAACGCCAAAGTTTCTCTCATGACGATTAGCGCGAATGTGGAGTTTATTGTCCTCGAAAGAGATCACAACTTTGCGTTTCTCGAACGTATCTTTGTTCCGGGCCAGCCGTAGCACGTAGATTTCTGCTGTGTCGCTCTCGCTTGTTTGCACATCTACGGAGCCACTGACGCCCACGACTTCCACCTCTGCATTGGGCGCGAATTTGTAGGTCTGGCGTATCTCTTCGCGGGCCGAAAAATCCGTATCTTCGTTGCTTTTACTTTCGGCTTTTTGCGAATGCGCTGCGTGCAAACGATGAGAGAAGCAGCCGGAAGAAATCATTGCTGTTGCGAACACTGCAATCAGCGTCAGAAAAATCGTTTTTTTCATTTTGCCTCCTGAATCGGGAGTTTGAATTCCGTCACTTCCGTACGCCAATTGATGCGCGGAAGTTCCCATCGAACTGGCTAGAAAATTAGCATCCAAGAAGAACACGGAGCGCGCGAAAAGTTTTAGACCGAATTGCCAAAGTTGATGACAAGATTAAGAGGTTTGCTTTTGTAAATCTTGTGGCCAATGTTGTTCGTCCTGTCTAAAATCTTCGTGCCCTCCGTGTTCTTCTTGGTCATTCCTTTACTTCTTCATCGCTTCTTTCAAGATGCCGCCCATTGCAAACGAGCCAGAGGTGCCGAGCAAATCGCCCAAACTCAACGCGCCTTTTTCCGTATTCACCGACACCGTGATGCGGTCGCCGTAGGAATATGCATACGCCAGCGACGGAGCTTGATTCGCCATTGTCGTGAGCGCACCCAATTGGCCACCGCGCAAATTCTCGTTGACGCTGCCCAGCGTTTTCGCAATCGGGTTCACAATCGGCGCGAGGTTTTGATAGAGCATTGCCGAAAAGTTCGCTTGCTTATCTTCCGGCAGCGACGCGATGAAGCGTGTCGAACGCAGAATCGTATAGCCCGAATCGTGATAGCGCAATGCCCGGTCAATCAACGCCTGGCTCGGCGTCATTACCAGATACCCGTTGGCGTAGGCATAATGTACTTCCACCGGAAAATCCAACGACTTCAATGTGTAGAAGGTTTGTCCGCTTTGCTCCGTTTTTTCCAGCGCAAAGCCCTTCTTTTCGTGTTGTTGTGCCAGCCGATTCAACTCGCTCACGATATGCTCAAAGGTTTGTTGCATCCGTGCTTGGTCGTAAACTTCGATAACAATCTTCCACGATGGTGTCGGCACGAGCGGGCCGTCCAACGCGAAGGCAAACTCACCGCCGAGCGGAGCCGCAATGTCGTTGCGAATACTCAAACCGTGTTCGGCTTCAAACTTCGCCATCTCTTCGCCAAACTTCGGCTCGACAGCTTTCAGCGCGTTGATTAAGTTGTCGGCCATTGCGGTCGGGTCTTTGATGACGACTGCGCCGACGACATTGGCATCCGCCGAAATGTAATTCAACGAACCCATCGGCGCAGGTTGCGCCAGCCACGCGGCCAGCCCTTTGTTGGCTTCGCTGAAGGTCAGTTCAGCACTGTTCTGCGCTTTGTTCTGACCATCCTTGATTTCGCCAATGAAATGCTTGAAGTTCGTTAGCCCTAATTGCTCTGACGCGGCATTTGCCTTCTGATCGTGCCCCGCGATTTGCGGTGTGATCTTCTCCAAGTCCGCAGCGACGATTACGCTCGTCCCTTCGCGGTAGCGATCTGCCAGGCGTGCATAGAAGGACGTACTCTTGAAGCTGCTTTCGGATTTAAGCGACACGGCGAAGCGTTGCAGGTTAGCGAGCTTCGGCGATGCAGCAAACAGATTGCCATTCAGCCACAGATACAAATCCTTGCCTGCGATGGGCTGTGCCGTAGCCGGATCATCTATGATTTGCAATGAAGCATTATTCAGATGCTCCAATGCCGTGCGCAGGCCGTCAACGTTACGCAGGTCAGCGACGAATAACGGTTCTTCCGGCGAGCCTTGCGGATTCAAGGCAAAGCTCATCGTAATTTCTTCACCGAGATACGAGCCAAATTCGCGCATTTGCGCAAAGGCTTTGTCGGCAATGCCACGACCGTCTTTCGCCTGCTGTTTGTTCATCCAGGCATTCAGTTCAGGGTTTTCCTCAATGCGTTGCTTGACCAGATTGTACGAAGCGTTAAGCGTTTCGGTCAGGTTCGGCAGCGCGACATAAAACACCGTTCCGGTTGGCATTACATCCAGAATGCGCGTCGAATTGCGCACGCCGGGACGCGGCAAGGCAGCAATGTCCTGCCGCAGTTTCGCCGCCTGCGCCAGCATTTCATCGTAGCGGGTAGCGTTGCGGCTCCAACTGACTTCCTGCTTAATCGCAACTTTCTCAATGCTGACGTTCGTCGTCACTTGATCGCCGGGCAGCAATTTAGTTTCTTTGCTGTCGTGTTCGACGTGAACTTCGCCTTCCACGACAGACACGCGTGAGCCTTTAGTGCCGTTGTTGACTGAGAAAATCGTGCCGACGACAGAAACTAAAGCGTCCTCCGTTTTGACGTACAGATGCTTGTCTTTTTTCTGCTTGGCGGCTTCGACGATGACGTTACCTTGATTCAGATTGATCGTCGTGCCGTTCGGATTGTCCGAGAGGGAAAATTCCGAGCGTTCCGCCATTTCAATCTGTGTGCCATCGGCCAATTTGACGACCGCCGTGGAGCCTTTCGCCGTGCGCAACCGTTCGCCGCGTTTGATCTTTTCGCCCGCCGCAAGTGGTTGATTTTGCCTGTCGTTGACGCGATACACTGGGCCATTGGCGGCCAGCACGACGGCATCAAAGACGCGGAAAGAGTTAATGAAATATTCCAGTATCTTCCATGTTCCAGCGCCCAACCCTAACACGAGCATCGCTGCCATCGCGTAGCGAAATACCGGCTGCTGCAAGCTGAACCACGACGTTTTCTGTGCAGGCACAGCCGCTACCTGCGGCTTGGCCGTCGCCGTACGCGCTTCCTTCAACGCCTTGCGGCAGGCGAAGCATTCGCGTGTATGGTCTTCAAACAACAGCACGCGCGCCGATGTGAGCTGCTTGTTCAGGTATGCCGGAATCAGTGATTGGAAGTCGTTGCAATCGCGCAAATGTTCGGACTGCATGGTGTTGGTGACAGCCATTTCGGCTTCCTGATTCGTCACTCGCGCCCAGACACGCTCAGCGGCGGCGTTGACGATAGGGTCAGCGGGGACATCATTCTGAATGTTTTTCATTGCTTGGTCGAAAATTTGGTTTGTGTTCTTTCTCATAACCACCTCAATAGGGATAAGTGCAATGTGAATCTTTTGAGCAATCAATAAACTTTAAAAAGCTGCGCCAATGCGTTTCTTGACTTGTGCACGCGCGCGATGCAGCAGCACGCCGACGACCAGATGCGATGTGCCCATCATTTCCGCGATCTCTTTATTTTCGTAACCCTCGAAATACTTCAGCACAAACATTTCTGCCGCGTTCTGGCTCATCTTCCCAATTTCGCTTTGGATTAATTCGCGCAATTCGCGGTCAGCGGATTGGGTTTCGGGATTGCGATGTGTTGAGAATTGTTCCGGTGTGACATCGTCGAGCGAAACCATCTGATTCAAACTGCGCGCCCGCACGATGTCGAGCGCCGCATTAATTGCCGCGCGCAGCAGATATGCTTTGGGATTCGGCATTTGCTCCAACTCACTTTTACGCCGCGCCAGCCGCAGAAAAACGGTTTGCAACACGTCTTCGGCGTCGTTGGCATTGCCAGTCACGCGATAAGCGGTGCGGTAAATCTGCTGGTAATGCTCCTGAAATAGTTGTTCCAGCCGGTCGGGCGGCGCGGGGACGGCTTTTAAATACGATGCAGTGGATAACACAGGTTTCCTCCTCATAAATTCGCTTCTACAACCTCAGAAACGTGACGAGTAGGGAAGTATTAACAAGAAAAATTGAGAGAGTAAGAAAAAAGAACAATGCCAGAAGCAACTATATGGCCTTGCTTGGACGAAAGAAAAGCAGGACGACAAGGGCTAACAATCCAACAGCAGTGAGCGTGAAAAATAGTAATTTTACGGTAGTTGCCAGACTGGCCAGCCAAATCCAATTGGCCTGAAGCGCCCCTCCACGCTTCATCGTAAAGAGACGAAGCTGTCCCAACTGCGTTAGGTTTTCTGTCCAGTCGGCCAACATCGTGATAACCACTGGGGTCAGCAACCAGACCGGGCGAAACGGCCGTCCCAGCAAAGCCCAAGCCAGCAACAGGCTTATAGTCAATGCACCGCCATACACAAAGGGGAAAACCAAATCCAATTGCAGAAAGCGTTCCTCGGCTAATAGGGCTTCTGGTGAGAATGCTTCCCAACATTGTTTTACCTCTTGCAGGCTATAGCCACCGAGCCGTTGGTATAACGGTGGTTGCGCGATTTTTTGCATTTCTTGCAGGACAAGCTGGTGATTACTTAGTTTCGTCATCAGCCAGACTCCGCCATAAAACGAGGCGGCTGGAAGTGCAAGAAGCATGAGCATCTCGGCAACGATTTTTCCCATAATGATCTCCTTGCTTCGCGAAGTGGGGGAAGATGCGTACTCCGTCGAAAAAAACTCTGGATGGTTTTGCGGTTCCTACTACTAAGGTGTTTGCTAAGACGCGATGGAGTATAGGGCTGGTGGTGATGGAATGCAATTGAGCAGAAGTCAGGCTACTCGCTTTGGCTGGCAAACCTTGCTGATGGGTTTTGCTTTTCGGCATTTCGATTTAAAATGTTGGCTGTTCACGATCATCTCTGGCGATTCAAAACTCATTATGCAAAAACAACCCCGATTGTTAGCGTGGTTCATTCTGTGGTTTCTTCTCAGTGCGGTAACCCTGGCACAATCTTCACGCGCTCCTAATGTGGTTTTCATTTATGTCGACGATATGGGATATGGCGACATCGGCCCCTTTGGAGCAAAGGCAATCAAGACACCGAATCTGGATCGCATGGCGGCGGAAGGAATGAAGCTGACGAGCTTTTACTCTGTCTCACCCGTTTGTACGCCTTCGCGCGCAGCATTGCTGACAGGGCGTTATGCGGCGCGGATGGGCATTGAGAACATGCATCTCTCGAATGTGCTGACCTTTCAGGACAAAACAGGCTTGCCGACAGGTGAAACGACGATTGCGACGGCGCTGAAAGCGCGCGGCTACGCGACGGCGGCGATTGGTAAATGGCATCTCGGCCATCTCGCGCCGCATCGCCCGTTGGATCACGGCTTTGAGTATTACTACGGCATTCCGTACAGCAACGATATGCAGCCTTCGATGCTCAAGAAAATGGACGAGATTATCGAGCAGCCGGTGAAGCAGGAAACCTTGACCTTGCGTTACACACAGGAAGCCACACGGTTCATTGAGCAGAACAAGGCGAAGCCGTTCTTTTTGTATCTGCCGCATAACATGCCGCATATTCCGTTGTTCGCCTCCGAAAAATTCAAGGGCAAATCGGCAGGTGGCATTTACGGCGATGTAGTGGAAGAATTGGATTGGAGCGTCGGCGAAGTGCTGGCGACGCTGAAGCGTTTGGGCATCGAGAAAAACACCATCGTCTTTTTTGCGAGCGATAACGGCCCTTGGTATCAAGGTAGTCCTGGGCCACTGCGCGGACGCAAGGGCTGGACATATGACGGTGGTGTGCGCGTGCCGGGCCTTGTGTATTGGCCGGGCAAAATTAAAGCGGGGACGGTTTCGGATGAACCGCTGGCAACGATTGATATATTCCCTACGCTGATGGCGTTGACGGGCAATCCGAACGGTTCCAACTTGCCGCTTGATGGCCGGAACGCGGTAGATTTTCTGCTCGGCAAAACGAAATCCTCGCCGGGCAATTTGTACCTGTTTTTCGACAAGGAATTTCTGCAAACGGCACGTTTCGGTAAATGGAAAATCCACGTAGCGCGTTGGAATGTGCAACGCTATCAGGCAGGGGCGGACAAGCAAATCAATCAAACGCTCGGCACGCCGGAACTTTACGACACGAGCATTGATTATAGCGAAAGTTATAACCTGGCCGCGAAATATCCTGACGTGCTAAAAGACTTGCAAAAGCGCATTGCCGAAAAGTTGCGAACATTTCCTGATGAAATTCAAAAGGCGAATGCCGACTTACTGAAATAAGAGGAATGCTTATGACTCGAATAATTTTATTTAGCCTGACACTCTGGCTATTCGCCACCGTGGTGTCTGCGCAGCCTGCGGCTGTGCGGTCGAATCTGCTGGTTTCGACGGAATGGCTGGCGAAAAACAGTGCGAATCCAAAAGTTGTGCTGCTGCACGTCGGACAGACCCGCAAGGTGTATGACGAGGGGCACATTCCCGGCGCACGTTTTTTGCTTTATTCCGAACTCGTCGCGGTACGCGGCGGCGTTTTGAATGAATTGCCGCCAGTCGAAAAATTACAACAGCTTTTCTCACAAATCGGCGTCAGCAACGATTCGCAAATCGTGTTGTACTGCGATGTGCAGGGGCTGCTCTCGGCACGCACGTACTTCACGCTTGATTATCTGGGACTGGGGAACAATGCGGCATTGTTAGATGGCGGGTTGGAAAAATGGAAAGCCGAAAAGCGCGACGTCGTGACGGCTGTGCCGGAAGTGAAAGCCGGGGCATTTACACCGCATCTGAACCCAAAAATCATCGCGCAACGCGAAACCGTACGCGACCTTTCTTGGCTGGCGGTGAATACGGGCAATACAGACACGACTATTGTGGATGCACGCCCACCGGAAGCGTATGACGGCTCAACGAAACGCACCGACATTCCGCAAAGCGGTCACATCCCCGGTGCGGTGAATGCCTACTGGGTGAATAATTACGTCAGCAAAGAACTGCCGACGCTTAAGCCGGTGGCCGAACTGCGCAAACAATTTGAAGCTGCGGGGGCCACGCCGGATAAGAAGGTCGTGACGTATTGCTGGATCGGCATGATGGCATCGCACGCTTACTTCACACTGAAATATTTAGGGTACGACGTGGCAATGTATGACGGTTCGTTCACTGAATGGGCGAAGTCAGAAGGTACACAGGTTATTTCAGGAAAGAATCCAAAATGAATCAAAGCACACAAACTTATGATGTCTGTGTCGTTGGCTCTGGCGCTGCTGGCGGTGTCGTCGCCATGCAATTAGCAAAGGCTGGCGCTTCAGTCGTGGTGCTGGAAGCAGGGAAGTGGGTTGACCCGACGAAGGAATTTTATAGCCACACGATGCCCTACGAATTGCCGAAGAATGGGCGCGGTTGGGATCCACGCAAACACTTGACGGTAGATCGCACGAAAGAACCGTTCACGCAAACCGGCAACAAGCGCGTAGATCATTTCCTTTCGAAAGTCGTGGGCGGCAAAACGCTGCTGTGGGCGGGCTTGAGTTGGCGCAACAGCAAATATGATTTTGCCTCGTGGCCGGTGAGCTATGACGAACTTGCGCCGCATTACGACCGGATGGAAACGCTGATGGGCGTGACAGGCGCGGCGGATAAGCATCCGAATGTACCGGACGGGGTTTATCAGAAGCCGCTGAAGTGGAACTGCGCGGCGTATGAAATTCAAAAGGGCTGTAACAAACTCGACGCGCAACGCTTCAAGATGATCACGGCACGCAAGGCGATTTTGACGGAAAAGAACTGGTCGAAGCGTCCTGCTTGTCATTACTGCGGTGTGTGCATGCGTGGTTGCGATGCCGAATCGAAATATACGTCGGCTAATACAGCGATTCCTGAAGCGACGAAAACTGGCAAATGCAAATTGATTCTCTACGCTAATGCTGCTGAAGTGTTGATGAGCAAGGACGGTAGCCGTGCGGAAGGCGTGCGCTATTTCGATGCGCGCACCAAACAGAGTTATGATGTGAAGGCGAAGAATGTCGTATTGGCGTGCGGGCCGATTGAATCGGCGCGATTGTTGTTGCTATCGAAATCGAACCACTTCCCGAATGGGCTGGCAAATTCGAGCGGCTTGGTCGGCAAGAATCTGATATCGCATACGTCCGTCAGCGCCCAGGGCTATTTGCCGCAACTCAAGGGCAGCGCCGTCTATAATGACGATGGCACGGAAAGCAGTCACGCCTACATCGCTTCGTTTTACTATGACAGGCCGCATCCCGCTTTTCCGAAGGGCTATCACATCATTGTGGATTCTGGCACGCGAATGGGCACGGGAAACACGAGCTTTGCCAATGCGGTACCCGGCTTTGGCGCAAATCTCAAACGCGAAGTGAGCAATCGCTATCCGGCGCTGATCAGTTTGTATTCGCAAAACGGGATGATCGCGTCGCCCGGTCGCTTCGTCGAACTCGATACGGAAGTGAAGGATATGTACGGCTTGGCCGTGCCGAAGATTCATTTCAATATGACGACCGAAGACAACGCGATTGCCAAAGACGCGCTGGAAAAAATCACTTCCATTATTGAAGCGTCGGGCGGCGTGATCACAGGCACGAATCCCAACGCTGGTGTCGACAGCGTGCATTGGGCGGGCACGGCGAAGATGGGGAATGATCCAAAAACTTCGGTGCTAACGCCGTACTTGCAGTCGCACGATGTGAAAAATTTATTCGTTGCCGATGGCAGTGGTTTCATTGATTTTTCTGAGAAGAATCCGACACTAACAGTGATGGCGCTTGCTTCGCGTTGCGCTGATTTTATCCAAGAGAGATTGAAGAAAGACGTGTAAGGAAATCGCATGAAAACACTGAACCCCCGCAAAATCTATCTGATCGCTGTGCCACTGCTCGCTATTATCGGCGCGTTAACGATTGCCGCCGTACAGAAAAAAAACGGGTCGCCGGATGAGCCGATTATTGCTGCGTACAAGAAAACCTATCCGGCTTCAGTGTCAGATGCGGTGGAATTAGTCACAGGCAAAGTCGGTACAATGCGGCACGATATGAAACTCATCACCGGCACGCCGATTGTCGGGCGCGCGGTGACCTCGCTTGTGCGTCCCACATCGCCGGAAAAAGCGACGCCCGCGCTTTCGACCAAGCATTCGGTTGAGATGATTGACAGCGCTAAGCCCGGCGAAGTCGGCATCATTGTGATGGAAGGCACGCTCGACATTGCGGCGATGGGCAATCTGATGGCAACGGCGGCCAAGGTGCGTGGGATGGCTGGAATGGTGCTGGACGGTGCGATTCGAGATATTTGGGATGTACGGCGGATGGGATTGACGGTCTATGCGCGTTCAGCTACGCCGCGCACGGCGGTCGGGCATTACGCAACCGTCGCGAATAACATTCCGGTCGAATGTGCAGGAATCACCGTTCGCCCCGGCGATATTATTGTGGCGGACGAAGACGGTGTGGTCGTTGTGCCGCAAGAGCGTGCCGAAGAGGTATTGAAGAAGGCGCAGGAAATTGATGACCGCGAAAAGGGAATGTTCCCCTTCATTCGCCAATTCAAATCGCTGACGAAGGCGATAGAGAAATTTAATCGCATTTGAAATTCAATAGACCACTGATAACGCGGATAACGCAGATTTTCGCGGGATTGATCTATGTCAACCCGCCTGCTCCGCCTGATCTGTGGTCTATTCAGACTGAACTATGAAACGACGAACTTTTATCGAAACTACGACAACAACTCTGATGACAACGGCGATTTCCTACAACAAAATTCTTGGCGCGAATGATCGCGTGCATCTGGCCTTGATCGGCTGCGGCGGGCGCGGCACGCAGGTCGCCAATCTGATGCTGAAAGCGCCGAATGTCGAATACAACGTGCTGTGCGATGTGTTCCTGCCGAATGCTGAAGGCGCGAAAGCGTGGGCGGGCAGTACGGCGCAAACTTTCCAGGATTTTCGCAAGGTGTTGGATCTGAAAACCGTAGACGCCATGCATATCGCTACGCCAGATCACTGGCACGCCATTCCGTCCGTGATGGCGTGTGCCGCAGGAAAAGATGTCTACGTCGAAAAACCGCTCGCCTACAGCATCAAAGAAGGCCGCGCAATTGTGACGGCGGCACGCAAATACAATCGCGTTGTGCAAACCGGGATGCAGCATCGCTCGGCTCCGCATTACCGCGAAGTGCAGGACATCATTCAATCCGGCAAACTCGGCGAAGTGCGGTTCGTGCGCGTGTGGAATTACAGCAACAACACGCCGTATGGTAT
This sequence comes from Blastocatellia bacterium, assembly GCA_046331525.1. Taxonomy (GTDB): domain Bacteria; phylum Acidobacteriota; class Blastocatellia; order RBC074; family RBC074; genus JAFDVL01. The sequence goes on along the minus strand of JAXLQQ010000017.1, from coordinate 49,135 downwards.
AGGCAAAGTCGCGGACGGGCCGACGCCGGAAGGCTTGGACTGGGATATGTACTGCGGCCCCGCGCCGAAAGTGCCGTACAATAAAAATCGCCATCTGCGCTGGTACCGCTGGTTTCGGGATTATGCGGGCGGCACGATTACTGACTTCGGCACACACCGCTTCGACACTGTGCAGCAGGTGATGGGTGTGGACGCGCCGAAAACGATTACCGCGACGGGCGGTAGGTTTTCCGTTAGCGATATGGGCGAAATGCCAGATGTGTTGCAGGTGACGTATGAATATCCTGGCTTCATTATGAGCTACGAAGCGTGCAACATGAACGGAATGGGGATGGGCGTGCGCACGGCGGGCTTCAATTACTACGGCGCACGCGATGCGTTGGATCGTCCGAATGGCGAAGCGTATCACGGCACAAAAGGCACGATTCTCTGCGACCGCATCGGCTATGAATTATTCCCGGAATCGAATGCAACGCGGCGGCGTGACGGTACACAGAACTATAACGAGCCAATTCAAGGCTACCGCACCGAAGCCAAGCGCGTGCAGGGCCGCGACACGACGGATTTGCACTGCTTGAATTTCATCGAATGCATTCGCTCGCGCAAAACGCCGATTGCCGAACCCGAAATCGGTCATCGTTCGACGTCGGTTGCGCATTTGGGCAATATCGCGTTCAAGACGGGACGGCGATTGGTGTGGGATGCAGCAAAAGAAGAATTTGCGAACGATCCAGCGGCGAACCAGCTCCTCGGTCGCAAGGCGCAAGCCGTGGGTTTGATCTAAGATACAGTACGGGGAGCGTGACCAGGCCTGAGCTTTGATGAGCAGCTCGCCTCATCAAAGCTCAGGTCGGTCACGCCCATACCGCATCGCTTCGCCGCCATTTTACTTCACACTAAGGCGCGCCTATCGTACGGCAAAAAGAATCATTGCCCGAAAAAACAAGATGCAGCGTTCGCCCATCCTCGCTCATCCGCCAGGCGGAAAGCTGGCAGAATCGCCCGGCCCGACATCCCATTGATCCGTCACAAATACGCTTGTCCACGGTCCCCAAGGCTCCGGCGCATCATAAATCGCCAGCCCGCCGTTGAAGCGCACATCCAGTTTGCCCGTATTATCGCGCGACGCGGCATTGGCGAGCGGCTGCACAAGCAGATAGCGTCGTAACGCTGCGTTGTAACTCACGCCCAGCCGATAGCAACGACCGCGCGCGGTGAAAACCGCTTGTCGTTTGGCTACGTCACGTGTCCACTGCGGTTGTCCAGTTGCATTTACACCAGCATAAAACTCATACACCGCGCGCTCGCGCAAGCGTGCTTTCGGCACGCGCGCCAACACGACGCGGTCAGCGGTTTCATACGCCGAATTGCTGTCGTGCGAATAGAGGTACACAAAGCCGTCGCGCGCACCGCTGTAATTCCTGCCAAAATTCAAAAACGTCGGACACCCAAAGCTTTCCGTAAAACGCCAATCCGCCCACGTCCAGGTTTTACCGTGATCGCGTGACCACGCCAATTGAGAATTGGCGGCATTGCGCGCCCATAGATACAGCACGCCGTCCACCATTAACATTCCGCTCGCTTTCTTGCCTGCCGCTCCACTGCCGCGTGCTTCTGCTGTTGGCGCGCGCAGGTTCTTACCCGTGAAGATTGGCGGCGCGCCTGTGATGCGTGCCAATCCCATACTGAGCTTTTCGTCAAGAAACGGCTCAAAGCCATTTCCATCGCCATACGCCGCATACAGGGCATCGTCGTCGCCCCACGTCAGCGGCCAGTTATCGCTGCCTTTGGCCTGGCGGAGAATCGTCTCTTTGCTTGCCCATTCCAGCCGTTGAATGACCGGGCTGGGCGGGTGATCGTCGGTGATGGCTGCGACCAGCGGCTCAAATAGTAACTTGGCGCGTGGGTCGTGATAGGCCGTGAACATCTCGTTGGCATCCGGTGGTGGTGGCAGCAACGTTTGCCCATTGCGCACCAGAATCAGGTTCAGACTCGGAATCACAAGCAATAATTGATCACCTGCGCCTGCGCCATACACTGCATCTTTCGGTAAACCAGAGTAGCGTCCGTCTGCATTTGTCCACCAACCCATTCCGCCATGCCCCGGCAATCCGGCATCGCCAGTAACCTCGCGCACAGCAGCTTTGCTTAGGATGCGTGTGCCGTCCCAATCGCCTTCACGCAGCATCAACCTGCCAATGCGCGCCGTCGCGCGGGCCGTGAAAGTGCCACCGCCCCACGACGCGACGAGCGGCAAGCCATCCACCATAAACGTCTGCCCGTAACCGGCTGACCAATCTTCATCGGTGACACCAATCGGGCGCAGCACGCGGTCACGAAGCAACGTGCGAATGTCTTGTCGCATACTGGCCGTCACGCAATACGTCAGCAAACCAATGCCGGGATTACTGTATTGCAACCGCGTGCCGGGCGGAAAGACAACGGGCGTTTGTTCGCGGGCGAGCGTAAACGGATCATTCGGCACGGCGAGCCGCTTCCAAAAATCACCTTTCCATCCGTCAAGTTTTTCGTGTGGCAAATTGTCCGCTTCAGCATCGTCCAGCCCCGACGTGTGCGAGCCGAGTTGCCGAATGGTAATTCGTGCTTTGTTCGGATCATCTTTCCATTGCGGAATGAAGCGTGCTGCCTTGTCATCCAATTTGATATTGCCATCCGTCAGCGCCACTGCGAGCGGCAGTCCGCCAACAATCGCTTTCGCCAGCGAAGCCGTGCCGTGTTTTTTTGTCGCGCCGTGATCGGGGCTGTACCATTCGTACACGATTTTGTCGTTGCGAATCACAAGAAAGGCTTTCGTTTGATGCGTGGCCAGCACGTCTTTCAGGGCGTCAAGTTTGGCCGCCGACATCCCCTGACTTTCCGGCGTAGCGGTCTGCCAGTCGAACGTTGTGGCTGTGGGCCTTCGTTGGCTCGCCAGCAGTACGGCGGCAAGCGAGGACAACGCAAGGAGCGCAATGATCTTTTTCATAGCCTTGAAGACGCGCGGGCCGGAAATCCGATACGGAAGATTTCAGCGTAACCACTGACTTTTCCTGCCTTCGTCGCAAGTTTGGCTTTGCGGTTGCACTTTCCCCCCTGAACACCTATAATCTGCGGCTTTCTACGTTAACCCTAAGGGAAGGTATTGAGACAATGGCATACGCAATTATCCGCAGCGGCGGCAAACAATTCCGGGTACAGTCCGGCGATGTTGTTCGCGTGCCGTCCATCGCGGACAAAAACGCAGGCGATGCAGTCGAATTTGGCGAAGTTCTGGCAACCGGTGGAGACAATGGTGTCACGATTGGCGCTCCGTTGATTGACGGCGCGAAAGTGACTGGCACCGTCGTCAAGCAGGGACGCGCACCGAAAGTCCTGGTGTTCAAATTCAAACGTCGCAAACAATTCAAGAAATTAAAAGGCCATCGCCAAGGCTTCACGGCAGTGAAGATTGACGCGGTTGCCTAATGAGATTTGAGATTTCAGGGGTGAAATCGGAGAATTTATTTTATGGCACATAAAAAGGGAGTAGGGAGTTCGCGCAACGGACGCGATTCCAATGCACAGCGCCTCGGCGTGAAACGCTTTGGCGGGCAGTTGGTGTCGGGCGGTTCGATCCTCGTCCGGCAGCGCGGCACACGTTTCAAACCCGGCAGCAATGTCGGCATTGGCAGCGATGACACGCTTTACGCCAAGATCACGGGCATCGTCAAATTTGAAGATCGTGGTCGTCGCGGACGCTTCATCAGCGTCGCACCCGCTCAGGCGTAAGGAATCTCAAATCTGAAATTTCAAATTTGAGATTTTCCGTATGCTGATTGATCGCGCAAAAATTTATGTGAAGGGCGGTGACGGTGGCAACGGGATTATGGCGTTTCGGCGCGAGAAGTTCGTGCCGAAAGGTGGCCCTTCCGGCGGCGATGGCGGCAGAGGTGGTTCCGTCATTCTCGAAGCGACCGAGAGCCTGAACACGCTGCTCCATTTGCGCTATCGGCCAGAAAACAAAGCCGGGCGCGGACGACACGGCGAAGGTTCCAATCGGCATGGGCAAAACGGCGAGGATATGGTGATCCCGGTGCCGGTCGGGACGGTGGTGGTGGACGAGTTGACAGGCGAAGTGCTGCACGATTTCACGATGCCGGGCGAACGCTTCATCGTGGCAAAAGGCGGACGCGGTGGCAGGGGCAATGCCCAATTCGCTACGCCAACGAATCGCGCGCCGCGCTACCACGAAGACGGCAAACCGGGCGAAGAACGATATTTGCTCATTGAATTAAAGCTGATTGCGGATGTCGGTTTGGTGGGATTACCGAATGCTGGCAAGTCCACGCTGATTTCGCGTCTGTCTGCGGCACGGCCTAAGATTGCGGATTACCCGTTTACCACGTTGGAGCCGCATCTTGGCGTCGTGGATTTAGGCGATTACAAAACCTGCGTCGTCGCCGACATTCCCGGCTTGATCGAAGGCGCACACGAAGGCGCTGGTTTGGGCGACCGCTTTCTGCGGCACATCGAACGCACTAAGTTTTTAGTCCACGTCGTTGATCTTTCCAGCTTAGCCAAAGACCCGATAGAAGCCTATCGCACGATTCGCCGGGAACTGGCGGCCTACAGTTCCATCGTAGCCGACAAGCCGGAAATCGTTGTGGCGAACAAATTGGACGCGCTGGATGATCCCGAACGACTCGCCGATTTCCAGGCCTTTTGCGCCAGTGAAGAGCTGGAGTTTTATGCGATTTCGGCAGCGGCTGGCACCGGATTGCGCGAGTTGATTTACGCGCTGCGGCGCAAGATAGAAGCGTTGCAGTCTGCCGAAGCCGCTACGACTTGAGCGGGTAGGAACGAATGTGAAACAGGACGTGCAAGAACGCATTGGCATTTACGGCGGCACGTTTGACCCGCTTCATTATGGCCATCTGCGGGTTGCGGCGGCGATTTGTGAAGCGTTTGATCTGGATCGGTTTTTCTTTGTTCCCGCCTTCGTACCCCCGCATAAACGCGAGGCAGACATCTCGGCCTCCTATCATCGTTACGCGATGGTAGTGCTCGCCACCTTGCACCACTCCCAATTGGCAAAAACGAGGTTTGCCGCCTCGACCATCGAACTGGAAGCGCCCGCGCGTCCGTACACGATTGAAACGCTCCAGCATTTACAGGCGCAGCATCCGTCAGCGTCATTGTTCTTTGTGATGGGCGCGGATTCCTTCGCGGAAGTTCACCTGTGGCGCGAGTATGAGCGATTGCTTACGGAATACAATATTATCGTTGCCGCGCGACCGCCCGCCGACACGATCAGCGCCGCACATTTGTCAGCAAAATGCCAGCAACATGTGCTAGATTTACGCGGCTCAAAACGCCCTTCTTTGGCGGCGGTCACTGAGCCAAAAGTTTATTTGACAGATTACGTCGCGGTAGACATTGCCGCGACCGAGGTACGCGCCGCTGTCCGCAGCGGACACGCCATTGAGGCGATGGTGCCGCCCGACGTGGCGCGCTATATTGCAACGTATGACCTTTACCGAAACAACAACCCAGACCCCAGCCACTCGCACGGGCTTTGAGAATGTTAAAGTCGCGGTGGCAGCGGCAGAGGATAAAAAAGCGCTTGATCTGGTCGTGCTGAAACTCGTCGAGATCACGTCGTTCGCCGATTATTTTGTGATTTGTCACGGCACGTCCACGCGCCAGGTGCAGGCCATCGCAGACGAAATCGAAGACCGCCTGAAGCAGGAGAAAGTGCGTCCACTCAACATCGAAGGCTATCACAACGCCGAATGGATTCTAATGGATTACGGCTCGCTGATCGTCCATATCTTTTCCGAAACTTCGCGCCATTTTTACGATTTGGAACGACTCTGGCGCGATGCGGAAAAGCTCGATGTGACGAGTTTTCAGGCGTAAAGAATGGGGCCGGGGCTTTGGCTTTTGGTCTTAGGTAAAACCAAAGACCGAAGGCCAAAGCCCCCGGACCAAAATGAAATTGCATTTAGTTTGGATTGGCAAAACGAAGGATCGGCATTGTGCCGCGTTGACAGATGAATATTTGAAACGGCTGACACGCTACGCGAGTTATGAAATCAGCGAGTTGAAAGACAGCGGCGGCACGGCGGACGAAGCCCGCGCGGTGCAAATGGAAAGTGCCAAATTGCTGGCCGCAGTGGAACGTGATGATTTTGTTGTGTTGCTGGATGAAGCGGGGCAGGAATTCACTTCGGTCGAATTTTCAACGGTACTCGCCGCACACCAACAACAGGGCCGCAAGCGGCTGGCTTTTGTGATCGGCGGTTTTGCAGGCGTGAGCGGGGAAGTCAAAAAAAGAGCGCAACTGAAACTGGCGCTTTCACGTATGACGCTCACGCACGAAATGGCACGGGTACTGCTGGCCGAGCAACTCTATCGCGCTTATACCCTGCTCGCTGGCGTGCCTTATCATAAGTTTTGAATCGCCCCCACTTTTCTGTGAAGCGAAGGAGCAATTGGATGGACAAAAAGAAACTGAAATCATACCGTGATCTTCTGGTGGAGCGCCGCTCTGCCCTGCTTGGCGTCGTGGGACGTAACGAAGATTATGGCCGCGAAGCCGACACCGAGGCCACCCAAGACCCGGCAGACAAGGCCTCCAATTCATACACCAAGGAATTACTTTTTAGCCAATCCACGAATGACCGCCACATCCTGACCGAAATCGAAGCCGCGCTCGAACGCATCGAAGACGAAGAGTACGGCAACTGTACCAACTGCGGCGAACCCATTGCGCCCAAACGGCTGGAAGCGATTCCCTGGGCGCGCTATTGCATCAAGTGTCAGGATTTATCCGAACGCGGTCTGTTGGACGAGGACGAATAAGAATCATCCGGTACGATCCCTCAGAGCAGTACAAGAGCCCTGAGCCGGCGTGGCCTTCGTCGCACGGTTCGGGGCTGCGTTTTTTGCTTCAGCCCAGCCTCTCCTGCCTCTAATCCCTTGCCACTTCCATGAACTAAATCGCTTGCCAAAGAAGCCGCGCGAACGGGGTGTTTGCGCTGCTTCTTTGGCGCAGCTTGCCTTGACGAATTGACAAAATGGATATAATTTGTCAATTCGTAAAAACGATTACAGGCTATGCCCAAAAGCGAAAAGAGAGCTGATCAGACAGAAGACAAGCAGGCAGCGCGGCGCAAGGTGATTTTGGCGGCGGCTTTGGAATGCTTTCTGCAATACGGCTTTGCCAAAACGTCGCTGGATGACATTGCCAAACGCGCGCAGCTTTCGCGCCCGCTTCTGTACCTGTTATTCAAAAATAAAGAAGAACTCTTTCTTGCCACCCTGCGGGGAATGTATCAGGCAGACATTGACGGCGCGCGTTCCCTGCTGGCGCTGCGGCTCAGCAAAAAGGAAAGGTTACTTCAGCTTTACGAAGAACTGATCATCAAGCCGTGGACGCGCATTTATAAAGCGCCGCGCGGCACAGAATTTATCGAACATTGCCGCCGCTACTTTCCGCAGTTGGATAAGGAATATGAAAAGGCGGCGCTCAAACTGTTAATGCCGATTTTTGAGGACAAGGAAGCGGCGGTCGTTTTTATGCTCTGTGTGGATGGGCTTTATTCTGATAACCCTACGCCAACGGTGCTGCGTAAACGAATTCGCATTTTGATCGAACGCTTTCTTTGAACGAGCTCCGGAAAGCAACGCTTTCCCCAAAATTTATCAATACATCTGAAAGGAACAACAATGCAAAAACGTAAACTTGGCAACAGCAATCTGGAAGTGTCCGCGATTGGTTTGGGTTGTATGGGAATGAGCTACGGCTATGGCCCGGCGGGCGATAAGCAGGAAATGATAGGAGTAATTCGCGCGGCTGTCGAGCGCGGCGTGACGTTCTTCGACACGGCGGAAGTGTATGGCCCGTTCACGAATGAAGAACTAGTCGGCGAAGCGCTCGCGCCCTATCGCGGGCAAGTCGTGATCGCTACGAAATTCGGTTTCGATGTCGAAAATTTTCCGGGCCGCGACAGTCGCCCTGAGCGTATCCGTGCCGTTGCGGAAGCCTCGCTCAAGCGCCTGCAAATTGAAACGATTGACCTATTCTATCAACATCGCGTTGACCCGAACGTCCCCATCGAAGATGTAGCTGGTACAGTGAAAGACTTGATTCAGGAAGGTAAGGTCAACCGCTTCGGCCTTTCGGAAGCAGGCGTAGACGCGATTCGTCGCGCGCACGCCGTCCAGCCTGTCACGGCACTGCAAAGCGAATATTCGTTATGGTGGCGCGAGCCGGAAGCGGAAATTCTGCCAGTGCTGGCCGAACTTGGCATCGGCTTTGTTCCCTTCAGTCCGCTGGGCAAAGGTTTCCTGACGGGCAAGATTGATGCCAACACGACGTTTGACGAAAAAGACTTCCGCAACGTCGTGCCGCGCTTCACGCCGGAAAATCGTCAGGCAAATCAGGCGGTGGTTGACCTGATTAGCGATATTGCCAGCAGCAAGAATGCGACCCCGGCGCAAATCGCGCTCGCCTGGGTGCTTGCGCAGCAGCCGTGGATCGTGCCGATTCCTGGTACAACGAAGTTACATCGGTTGGAAGAAAACCTTGGCGCAGCGGCCATTGAGCTAACGGCAGATGATTTGCGTGAGATCGAAAATGCCGTTGCAAAAATTGCCGTGCAGGGAGATCGCTATCCGGCGGCGATGCAACAGATGATCAATCGCTAAGCGGTCATGGGAGGGAAACATGTTTGCCAAACCGTTTCTCTTGTTTGGTGTGCTCGTGCTGACGATAGGCGTTATCTGTCTACACGGGCGCACTTCGGCCAAACAGAAGCAAGACCCGCTGGTGCGGCTGGCCGACCTCGAAATTGATCCCGCGCAATTGGCGCAATATCAAGCGGCATTGAAAGAAGAAATTGAGACTTCGATTCTTGTAGAGCCGGGTGTGCTGACTTTGTATGCTGTCGCAGAAAAAGAGCATCCATCGCGCATCCGCGTATTTGAGATTTATGCGGATGAAAAAGCGTACCGGGCGCATCTGGAAACGCCGCATTTCAAAAAATACAAGACTGCGACAGCGGCAATGGTGAAGTCGCTTAAGCTGGTAGAGACGACGCCCATTCTGCTCGGCGCAAAGGCAAAATGAAGGTGTTTGCGCTGCTCCCTGTCGTACAACAAACATCCTGTTTGTTGTTTCCTCACCGTTCGGCGATGTGCTGTTCCCACCAAATGTGATAGTGTGTCGCCCGCTATGAAAAGCAATCTGCGACAACTGCGCTTTTCTTTCTGTAAAGGCACGCTCAGGCGGTTTTCTTCGCGCTTGCAGCGTGCTGACTCTCACCGATTTGGCTCGCGCCTGGGGGACGAAACCGGTCGTCGTACAACCGGGTGCGCCGGGCAACAAACGCGTGCTATCACCAAAAACGAAGGGCAAACTGCCGCCAGCTTCGCCTGCGGATGTGCAATTTATGCAGGGGATGATTATGCACCACGCGCAGGCGGTGGAGATGACGGCGCTGATGGAAACGCATACGGAAAATAAGGAACTTCGCTTGCTCGGCGCACGCATCAGCCATTCGCAAGCTGACGAAATCCGCTTTATGAAACGCTGGCTCGCTGCGCGTGGGCAACCGGTTGAGGCCGCGATGTCCGGGATGCACCATCACGGACACGACGCGATGCTGATGCCGGGGATGCTGACGGAAGAACAAATGGCAGCGCTCAGAAAAGCGAGCGGCGCGGACTTCGACCGGCTGTTTTTGCAGGGAATGATTCAGCATCACGGCGGCGCTTTGACGATGGTGAAGGAGTTGTTCGACAATGCAGGCGCAGGCCAGGACGCGGAATTATTCAACTTCGCGACTGATGTAGACAGCGGCCAGCGCGCCGAAATTCGGATTATGCAAACTATGTTAGAGGGCAATTCGTCCAAGGAGAAACGATGAAGCAAACACCTACTTTGACTATCCGGTTACTAATGGTTTCCCTGTTGGTGGGAGTGTTCTGGGTTGGGAACAGTCGCGCCCAAACGCCACCGCCCGCGCAGGCTGAGGCCAATGCCGAGCAGAAAAAAGCGCAGGATGATCCGTTTGGGCCAGAAAAGGCACCGCCGCTGCCGGCCGGAATGACCGGCTCCGATACCACTGACCCTCGCGCCAATTTGAAACCTGGGATGTTCGATGCCGGCCAGAGTGCGATGGGGCTGAAGCATCTAATGTTGCTGCAAAAACCGCCCGCGTTCACGCTGGATGCAGCGGATAATCCGAAGGTGACGAAAACGCTGGGACTACTTGGCATTGCCGATGCTTCCAAGCTGCCGAAGCCGATGCAAACCGTGATTGCGCAACTGGCGTTCGCCAACTCCGATTTGGCGTTTCGTGGGAAGCATCTGTTCCAGGGCAATTTTTACGGCGTCAATATTTATGACGTCGCCAATCCGGCGAAAGCAAAGTTGGTGACTTCGATGGTTTGCCCGGGCGGACAGGGCGATGTGTCGGTATACAAGAACCTGATGTTTATGTCGGTCGAAATGCCGAATGGCCGCATTGATTGCAGCCCGCAAGGGTTCCCGCCGCCGCCGCCGCCCGCCGCTGGCCAAGCGCCCACTCCGCTTGCGCCGCAGAAAGAGCGGTTTCGCGGCGTGCGCATCTTCGACATTTCCAACATCAAGAGTCCGAAACAGCTCGCCGTTGTGCAAACCTGTCGCGGCTCGCACACGCACACACTGGTGGTTGATCCGAAGGATAAGGACAACGTTTACATCTACGTTTCCGGCACTTCCTTCGTGCGACAGGGCGAAGAATTGGCGGGCTGTTCCGGCGAAGCGCCGGAGAAAGACGCGAATACCTCACTGTTCCGCATTGAAGTTATCAAAGTCCCGTTAGCCGCGCCGCAGGATGCGAAAGTGGTGTCCAGCCCGCGCGTCTTTATGAATGCTCGCACAGGCGCAATCAATGGTTTGAATAACGGCGGGGCGCACGATGCACAAAAGCCCCGTGACACCGACCAGTGCCACGACATCACGGTGTACTCTGAAATGGGGATCGCCGCTGGTGCCTGTTCCGGCAATGGCATCGTGCTGGACATCAAAGACCCCGTGAATCCGAAGCGGATTGATGCCGTCAACGATCCGAATTATTCCTACTGGCATTCGGCCTCGTTCTCGAACGATGGAACCAAAGTCGTCTTTACCGACGAGTGGGGCGGGGGAATGGCCGCGCGATGCCGTCCCAACGATCCGAATGTTTGGGGAGCCGATGCCGTCTTTCGTTTGCGGGATAACAAGCTAAGTTTTGCCAGCTACTACAAATTGCCCGCCGCGCAAGGCGACACCGAAAATTGCGTTGCGCACAACGGTTCGCTAATTCCTGTGCCGGGGCGCGACATCGAAGTACAGGCGTGGTATCAGGGCGGCATTTCGATTATGGATTTCACGGACGAAGACCATCCGTTCGAAATCGCCTATTTTGATCGCGGGCCGGTTGATCCCAAGATGCTTATCCTGGGCGGCGATTGGTCGGCATACTGGTATAACGGCCACATCTACGCTTCCGAAATCGCACGCGGGCTGGACATTCTGGAACTCACGCCCAGCAAGTTTCTGACGCAAAATGAAATTGACGCTGCGAAAGCCGTGCGCGTAGCGGAACTGAACGTGCAAAACCAACAACGCATCGTCTGGCCTGCGCGTCTGGTCGTAGCGAAAGCGTATGTGGATCAACTAGAACGTTCGCAGGCGTTGCCCGCAGCCAAAATCACTGACCTGCGCAACGCGATTCAAAGCGCCGAACGTTCGCGTCTGAACCAAAACGCACGCACGAAACTGCAAGCCATCGCGAAATCGCTGCAAGACAGCGCCAACACGCCCAAGAACGCTGTAGACGCGAAGCGTGTGCAAGCGCTGGCGGAAATTCTTCAGCACCCGGTGAAGTGAGCCAAGCGCATATCTGAATTGCACTGATGCCTGATTCCTGATCTCTGACTCCTGCCCACAAGACAACCCTGATGCAAAAGGGAGGTGTTTGATAAGCAGGAGTTAGGAACCAGGAATCAGGCATCAGCTTTCTGCATCTTCCGAAACTAAGAGAGGAATATTTTTGTGGGCAAAACGTACCGCTATGGAGTCTACGGCGTGGGGCGCATTGGCAAAGTGCATGCCGCCATCGTGCAAGAGCAGGGACATCAGATTGTCGCGCTCGGCGATGATTCCCCGGAAGCGGTCGTAGCTGCACAGGAAGAACTTTCGCTGAGCGGAGTGAAAACTTTTCACGATGCAGGCCAGATGGCGCAGGAGATGGTCGGCGCGATGGATGCCGTGATTATTGCCTCTCACACGCGCAATCACGCCCGCGATGCACTGCCCTTTGTTGGCGCGAAGATTCCGATGTATCTGGAAAAGCCCTTGACGGATGACTTGCAGGAATCCTTCGCCTTTGTCGAAGCCATTGGCCGTGATCCGCATCAGATTCAAATCGGCTTGCAGCGGCGCTACGATCCGGCCTTGCTCTACACAAAAGAACTGCTCCAATCCGGCATCGTCGGCGAACTGCGGGAAATTCGCTGCATTCTGCGCGACCAGTTTCCGCCGCCGTCCACCTACAGCAGTCGCGGCCTGATCATTGATATGGGCATTCACGTCGCGGACGAAGCGATTTTCCTGATGAACGAATTCCCGCACGAAGTCTGGGCGAGCGTGCATCACACTAAAGGTTACCTCAGCCCGATTGACGAAGGCGGCGACACTGCCTTTGTGACGTTCACAACTCCGTCAGGCGTAGTCGGGCGGCTTGACCTCAGCCGCACGCATTCTTCTGGTTATAACAACGAAACCTACGTCATCGGCACGCGCGGCACCCTCCATACGGGACGCTTTGTCGGGTATCCTGGCCCGATTCCCGTAGAAGTTTGGCAAGCGGACGGCACGCTGCATCCCGCGTCCAAAACCTTTGAGATGACTTATCTGCAAGGGAGTTACCCGGAGTTTCTGCCTCGCTTTGACCGCGCGTATCGCCTCGCTCATCAACAATTCCGCGCTGCCATCGAAAGCGGTGCCGCCTTTGCTGTGACGCAAAATGAAGTGCTGGATGCACAGGTTTTCGTCGAGGCCGCGCATCGCTCGGCGCAGCAATCCGGTGCACGGTTCCGGTTGCAGCGGATTGACGATTGGCAAGCCTACAAAGCCGCCTGCCTGGCCAATGGAATCATTTGATGGCAATACGCACCGGGTTGGCGGCTTTTCCCTCCACTTCCACCTCGACGGCGACTGTTCCGCGCCCCAACAAACTCTTTGGCACACGCACATTGATTTGATCCAGTCCCACGAATTGGCCTTGTTGGCTGGCATAATCCACGACTGCTGCTACGCCACCGATTTTGACAGTAATGTTAGCGAGTGTGGCGCGATGACGAATTCCCGTGCCATAAAGGACAAGTACCGCCGTGTCCGTGCTGAGATCAATCGGCACGGGCACGAATTGATTTTGCCCGGTGTCATAGCGCGCGACTCGTTCGATAGCTTGGGACTGGTCGCTTTTGACGTATACGACTTCTGCCGCCGCCCAGCCTTGACCAGAGGCTTCAGCCGAGAAAACCCCTGGCGAGACTTTATCAATCTTCACCACCCCTGCCGTACTGAGGCCGCGCGCATCGGTGATCGTAACCGATGCGATGCCCTCTGCCGTCCCGGCGGGAATTTCGTAATTCACTTGATTCGGCGAAACGAAGAAGAGTCGCGCCGAACGTTCTACCCCCAGCGCATCTTTCACCAGCACGCGCGTGCCGCCCAACATGGTTGGCAATTCCCCCGCCGTGGCGCTGATGGTGGTGGTGGCCAGTTCGCTCCCGAAAGCTGACGCAATGGCTTCCGCTGACACTTCCGGGCCGATGTAGTTAGCCGCCAGGACGTGCGCCGCCGAGCGTCCGCTGATTTCCACCAGCGCATTGCTGAATGCGGTCGCCGTCAAGGTGTTGGCTTCCACGTCAACCAATTCGCGGCGGAAAATCTGGTCGTCAAAACTGAGCGCCGTTTTCATCGTGCCTTCCGCGCTGAGCGGCAGAAAGCGCAACGTCAGCAAGGCGCGATTCCCGGCGCTGAAAGATTGATTCACTGCCAGCGCCAACGCTACTCCCAGCTTACCTTGCCTCGCCTGCGTGTCATTCACGCTGAGCGAGGCATTTTTCGCCCCATCGCTGAGCGACGCATCCAGAAAAATCATCGTCTTCGGATCGAAGTTGAGCGAAAACGCCAGCGCATTTTCATTGCCTTGCGCATCCAATTCCACCGTAACGGTGCCAACCTGCCCGCGCTGCCATTGCGTATTCACTGCGCGAAGTTGGCGTGTCGAACCTTCGGCTGCCGCGCGCGACGGGGTGGCCAGCGAGAAAGACGGCACGGTTGGCCCGCCCGCTGTCGTAACCGGATCAAGCCCGGCGGCATAACGTCCCGCCTGCACCCAATCGGCAATAGAAATCACCCCGTCGCCTTTCGTTGCTCTCGGCGCACAATCGGCACGCTGAAATTCGGCCTCGTTGGTGGGAATATCCTGCCGCGTGAAAAAGCGACCCACCTGCACCCAATCGGTCATCGTTACCGCGCCATCGCCATTGAAGCGCGGCGCAACATCGGCCTCAACCCCGGAACAAGCATCGCCAATGCCATCACCGTTGGAATCTTTTTGATCGGGGTTCTTGGTAAAGGGGCAATTATCCAGCAGATTCGGAACCCCATCTCCATCGCTGTCTGGGCTTAAGCTCAGCGCAATATCCAACGTGATTTCTGGTGCGGCCAGGGAAGTGAGGTGAATGCCATCAGCAAAATCTGTCGAGGCACGAAAGTTGTACTTCAAGTTCGCCCAATCATTGTAACCCTGTAGGATGTCACCGAAGCCACCACGGCCAATGTTGTTGATGTCAATCTTCCCGTTCACGGTGCCGATAACGCCATCTCGATTCCAATCCACCGGGCGGTTCGCGGGCGTCAGCACCACCCACCGGGGGGAGAAGTCATTGCCTAAATTGATGGCTTGGGCGGGCTGCGCTACTTGTGGCTCATTCGGGGCAGGCGGGCCAAAGACTGTGAGCAGCGAGGAGCCTCCAAGCCCCGCCATTTCGTCCAATGCATTTTCTGTCAGCGTCGGGAGGAGCGCGTCTGAGTAATCAAGCGGGCGATTAGGAACAGGCGAATTACTGAATTGCCGAGAATAACTCATGACGCTCAGATAATTCGGTTTGAAATTAATATCTAGGTCGCCGCCGCCGTGAAACAAGCCGAGGTTATGCCCTAGTTCGTGCATAAAGGTTCCCGCTTGTTGGTCACGATTCCCGACGGCATGCGAATCCACCGTTGCCCATCCTACGCCGAGCGAAATCACCAGGTCATTGCCTTCGATTTCCGCACAGCCTGAAACGCTACCGAGGTTTATCAGCCCGTGGACAAAAAGCGCGTAGTGATAAGCAAACCGCTTGGCATTGAGAAGTTTTACCGCATTGGGATTCGCCCTTTCTGTGGCCGTGCCAAAGTGGTCTGTTTTCACCTGATCGAAGTCGGGAATGCTTTTGTCACCGGGGCTGGTGCAAGGCTGAAACACCAGGCTATCGTTATGAGGTACTGCCTCTTCGTCTACCTCAACATGCAGCGTGATGCCCTTTCTGGCAAAGCTGGCAACTACATCATTGATGGCTTCTTGATTGGGGCGATGCATTCCCATCCAGTCCGCCTCAACGTAAACATCCGGGACGTTCAGGTTCGCCCCTGGCAGCTTGTAATCAATTTGCCCATCATTATCGAAATCAATACCGTTCACTTCCCAATTATCGCAAAGCCCATCCCCATCATTGTCCGCATTGCCATTTCCATCCGTATCTCGACAAGGGGCTGGTGTCAGCACTACTGGCCCGCCGGCAAAGCCGCAGGTTCCAGCGGGAATCTCGAAGGCGAAAATTTGATTTGTCCGTGCATCCTTTGACCACATCGCGTCTTTCCCCTGTGCCGCAAAGGTGATCGGATCGCATTCCAGGTCTTCGGTTCGGGTGCCAGCGCTGGGGAAGGAGCGGATTAGGTTGCCGGTTTTCTTGTCGATTTGGTGAATGGTGAGGACACCATCACAGGCGACAAATAAACTGGAGCCTCCGACGGCTAAGCCGCTATTAGGGCAGCCCGACGGTGAGGGCAGGGTTCCGAGAAAGGCTCCAGTTTCGCTATAGTGGTTGATGGTGCTGGAAACGTCGGTACTCTGAAAGACAGTACTATCGCTACTATCCCACACCAGACCATCACAGATTTCCTGGTTTCCCTGCGCATCAAAAAGTTTCGTGGCCGTACCGTCCGGCACGTTATCAAAGGGGTCAATATTGATTTTATAAACCGGGTGTTTGCCATTGGTCAGGCTTCCACAGGCCAGCAGGTCGCCCCGACTTCCGCGAAACGTTAACGCGCCCCATCCCGTTCCCGGCGTGTTGGTCGAGGTAATGGTGTAGACCAGCTTGGCTGGCTCTGCTGTGGCATCCAGGAAATACAGCGTACTAGCTTGGCTGGTGGTACTGTAACAAGTCGTGACGTGCAGCGTGCGATATTGAGGGCGTCCAATGGAAATGCCAGGCACTACGGCGACAGAAGTACCCAGCCCCGAACTGCATTGCGCGTCTGGCGGAATGTTGACTGTGCGCAGGAGCGAGCCTGTCTGTGCGGTGACGTGCTTTCGATAGGGGTAGGAAAAGAAAATGAAGACCAATCCGAGTATCAGTAAGAAAATCATTGTATGACGCAGCCGACCAGGCAGCGTCCGTGAGAATTTGACTTGCAGGCGAAGTCGGTACGACGCGAATCTTTCTTTCATACTTGTCCTTTCCTTGACTTGGCACCGTCACCACACCAGGCGTGCGGCGTCGGTAGCTCGGCATTACTTAGCGGGCAGGCGCTCTTACCTTGGCTGCTTCCAGTGAAATGAATTACGTGATCGAGTATTGGTATTGCTCACTGGCTTCAGGGCCAACAACTTCGGCGTTTCGATGGTTACCAGTGGCTACGGGGTATAGGTTTTACAGCTTGATCGGACGGAGCATGATGTGCTGGCGCAGGCGTTCTCGTCAATCCCTCGTCAGCAATTTTCATTAACCGTACGCCACGCAGCGTTTATCGCCAAGTGGGAATATTGCAGGACTAATACTCACACACCTTACTACCCTTCGTCAGCGGCTTCAGCGTATTCATTGCCGTCTCGCTGACGTGACAATCAAAACAAATTGGGCCGCGTGGGGCGATGATGTGTTTGGCGTAGGATTGCGGGCGGGAGTCGTAATGCACTTGATGGCAGGTGAGGCAGGTGGGGGCGGTTTTGCCATTGACGACGACTTCACGTGCGCTGCGGTAAATGTGGCGATCAATGCGATTGAGTTTTTCGTCATCGGCTTTGGCGAAGTCTACAGCAAAGTCCTGAAACAGATTGTCGCCTGCGATAAACGTATTGGGGTAGGGAAGTCCGGTTGAATTTGATTTGCCTTCGCGCAGGTGGCATTGGGCGCAAATGGACGTGATGAGTTCGGATTCGTCGTGGCGCTTCTTCGAGAGGATCATCAGCTTCGTGTCGTTGGAATGTTCCAGATTCACGTCGCCGTGACAGACATAGCAATCCAGCCCGAAGGCGGCGAAGGTTTTGGTTTTCGCGTCTATGCCCGTGGCGTGACAGCCCGCGCAGTTATTGGCGAACTTTTCTTTGTCCCAGGTGGGCTTGTCTTTCTCGATCCATTCAACGACTTTGCCACTGTCGTCGAGCGTGACGCGCGTGTTGAGCATCGCAAATTTGCCAAAGCCTTCTTTTTTGAGAAAGCGAATGTGATTGCGCGAGCCGAGGAAGTATTCAATTTCTTTGGCGACAGCGGCGAGTTCAGTCGCTTTGAGTAGGTCGCGCAACTTGCCTGCGTCTTCGAGCTGGCGAATCGTGGTGCCGTGTGCGGTATTTTGCCAGGACGCGCCGACGGTGTTGCGATGACAAAACAAACATTCATCGCCATGCACATATTCGGGCACGCCCTGGCCGACATGATTTTTGCCCCAGGCTTTTGGGTCACGCGATTGCGCCGCCGGTTCCTGTCCGTGCGTGCGCGGTAGCGTGGTGAAAACCCACAGGCTTAAAAATAAGCTTGTGCAGCATAAGGCAATCAGTCTTTGGTAATACTTCATGCTATTTCGCTTTGCTCGATTGCGCAGGGAGCGAGGGCAGCGGTTCGTCCTTGAACGGCAACACGTCGGGCAGGACTTTGACGCCCGTCGTGAATTTATACGGCGCAGCGGCGATGCCGCTTGGATAGGTCAACTCGACCATATACGCCGTCCAGCCGTGTTTCGGCGGATTCAACTTGGCAATATATTTGCCATCGCCTGCGGGGGACAGGTCGGTACTTTTCCACTTCAACCCGATAGTCGTGACGCGGAAATCGCGTGCGCCGGGATTCGTCGCCTGCCAGATTTTGACGGCGCTCGGTTTGTCTTTCGTCGTGACAATCGTGGAGCCGTCCTTCTCGATCTTCCAATCGAATTGCGGCAGCGTGGCTTTCGTAATCATCGCGTTGTAATACGCCATCACCGAAAACCAAGCATCCGAACCGCGCAGGGAATGTTCTGCATTTGGCACGTAGCGCAGGTACTTCACGCCGGGCAGATCGTTGTAATAAAACTGCCACGAGTCGGGCAGGAAGAATTGATCGCCCGTCGCATTGATCATGAACTTGGGCATCGTCATCCGTTGGCGGTATTCATACGGCTCGACGATTTTCATCAGCGCCTTGTACTCTGGCGTTTCCGTCCGGTTCATAATGCCTTCGGTTTCGTAATCACCGACGGCGGGTGCGAAGTAGCCGTAAGCCGCGTAGTGATGTTTGAAGGATGGCACAATGTTTAGCAAGTCAATGACGATGGGAATAATGCCGATGACACGTTTGTCTACGGCACCGGTCGTCCACGTAGTCCAGCCGCGCTTGGAACCGCCTGTCACAACAAAGCCGTCAATATTCAGCTTGCCGCCCGCATCACTTTTCATCAAGTCCACGACGGTGTCCATCGCACGCACGGCGGCTTTCGTCATTGGCAGGCGTGCTGGCCAGCTTTCATCGCCTGTCTTCAAAAACTTATCCCAGGTGTACGCGATCATTTCGTCTTCGGTGCGCGATTTCTGCTGCGGATCGTCGGCGAAGGTGAGCGGTTGATTCGGGATCATCCGCAATTCGGTGACGACGGATTTCGTAGCGACGGCAATCTGCGCAATCGCATCATCCGGTTTCGTCGGAGCCGGGCTGTTGTTGTTGCCGCCCGCAATGTAGAGCAGGGATTTCGTTGAAGTTACATTGTCCGGTTTGATGACGATCATCCAATGCTTCCAGACATTACGATTGACTTCATTCGCGGCGCGCCACGTCTGTGAGGTCATATCAATGACAAATGTCGTGTAGCCTTTGCCGGGAATCGTGCTAACGAGTTGGTACTTGTAACTTGGATCGGGCGCTTCGATATATTTGTCGAGCGGCGTTTTCGCACTGCTCGGCGCAGTAGCCTGGGCAAAGGATGGTAGTGAGAATAGGCAAAGAAGAGCTAGTCGAAAGATAAGTTTTTTCATGATGAGTATTAGATAGACCACAGATTAAACGGATCAAGCGGGTATTCGCGGGTCTGAAAAAATCCGCGAATACCCGCACAATCTGTGGTCTATTGCGTTAATTCGCGAAACAGTTTTCTGGAATTCGTAAAGACTTTGCGCTTAAATTCGGGCTTTACCCCAAAATTTAGCAGAAGGCCAACTTCAATTTCAGTGGCCTTCAGGTAATTCATTAATTGTGCTTCGTGTGCTGGATTGAGTGTTTCAGCAGCCTTCAATTCCAGAATTACCACGCCTGCAACAATTAAGTCTGCAAAGTATTCTCCCACGAGTGCCGCTTCGTAAAAGACTTTTAGTTGCCTTTGTTGTTCAACTCGAAAGCCTCGTTTTTGTAACTCCAGGAACAGCGCATTCTCATACACCTTTTCCAGAAAACCAAAGCCAAGCGTATTATAGACCTTGTAAAAGGCTTTGATTACCTGATCGGTAATTTCCCGGTGTAGTAGCTCGCTCATTAGGATTAGTTAGTATAGACCACAGATCGGGCGGATTATGCGGGTTTACACGGATTTTTTCAGACCCGCGAATACCCGCCTGATCCGCCCAATCTGTGGTCTATTGCCTTTCTTCAATCCGTTGCCCGCACCCAGCCATATGCCGAGTTTTCACGTTGGCCGCCGTGTTCCAGATACGCCAGTTTGATTTTATCCAGCGCATCTGACGGCAGGGCGTTGCGTTTGGCTTTCACATCCACCTTGTACAGTTTGGCGGCATTGAGGCCGAAGATTTTGGCCTTGTCCTCTTTGGTAATTTTCTTGTAGCCAAACTTCGCGCACATATCATCGGGGATTTGGAACCGCTTGAAGGCGTCAATGCCCCATTGCGGCGAACCCCACCATAAACAATCCGTACCCCAGACGACGTGATCGGCACCGTAGTGTTTGATGTTCTTGCCAATGCCGTGCGCGCACAGCACCGGATCGGTCACGGCCAGCACATTGAAGAAGCTGCCGATTTCGCAGTACACGTTGTTCATCTTCGGATTGCGCTTCTTGATGTCCATAAGGACGTTGTGCCACGCGAAGTCGCCAGTGGTCGGATCGTAGTTGTTTGACTCTTTCCAGTTCGGTTCATTCGGCCCATGCTGAATTGCGGAGTGGTAAACGACGAAATTGAAATCGGGATTGCGTAGCGCTGCTTTCTCAACATCTTTGGGATTTGCCAGATGGCCAAGCGTGCGCGATTGATAGCTGTAGCCTTTGTGCGTGCTAACCAAACGGATGCCGAGTTTGCGCGATTCCTCAATCATGAATTGTGCGTTGTCATCATCGAGTTGGAAGCCGTTCCCCGTTTGTGCCGGATCGGTGTGGCAATACCATTTCCAAGAACTGATGCCGTAGACTTTCACTTCGCGCTCCATCTGTTCTTTCAGTTCGGCTTTGTTGATGGAGTTGGTCGCCTTGTCCCAGTAATGATTTGGTGCGCAGTTGCCTTGATTCAGGGCGCGTTGCGAACCTGCAATGGCATTGATTTCTTTCGCGGCTTTTGACATTACCCAGCTTGGTAGCACGCGGCCTGCTGCGCCAGGCGTACGTGCGATGCCTTCGAGAACTTTGCCCTCTTTATCGCGCAGGAATTCTTTGCCCGGTACGCCAGAAATCACCACGAGCGAGGTGTCGCTGTCAAAGAACATTTCCTTGACGAAATTGCGGAAGCCGTAGGATTCCGAATCGTCTTTGAGATTGAAGCCCATGTTCTTCACGAATTCCATTGTGCGAAAACCTGAAATCGGCAGGCCGTTCGTAAAGTGCGCCTGTACGTCAATGACAAAGTATTCGCCTTTCGGGAATTTCTCATCGGTCGGTGCGGCTTCCCACGTTTCGACTTCGTCCACGTCCCACACGTTGGTGCCGAAGACCTGATTCGAGGCCAGGAAACAGGTCGCCAGGCCCATCGAAGTGGACATGAAATTGCGGCGATCCATGCCTAGTTTTTTGGCGCGCACTTCGGACATTTCGCCGATCAAATGCTCGACCTTTTTTTGTTGTTCGGATTGCGGGCGCGGAATGAATTCTTCATTCGAGACCGCCTGCGTCGGCATCGGAGAAATGACGCCTTTGTTTCTGTCACGTTGTCCTTTACGAATCCACATAGCGATGGCTCCTTGATTGAGGTTGCGCAAACTGTCAGTTTGCGTCGTTCGTTGAAAGATTGCTTTGTTCTTTAGCGAGGCTTGTTACCAAGCACCGCAAACAGTTAGTTTGCGCTACAGCCCGAAGGCATACAGCTTGTTATTGCCCTTGCCAATACGTAAAAACTTGTAGCCCGATCCGACATAGACCGTACCGTCCACGACCGTAATGCCACCACCGACCGCGCCGCCGGTATCGAACTCCCAGAGAATTTTGCCGTTGCTCGCGTCATACGCACGCACGAAATTACCGACCGAACCGGCCCACACCAGACGATTGTTGCCTTTGCCCGTGACCGTGATCGGGCCGAAGTTCGCTTTGTTATCAGGGCTTTTCGTTGACCAGAGAATCTTGCCGGTTGCGCCGTCGAGCGCATTCACGGAACCCTGACGTGGGTGATTTGAAATGCCTGCGTAGACGCGCTCGCCGTCGCTGGCATCACCGAATTCAATGCCGCCGAGTTTGCCGCCGGGACCGACTTCGGTTTTCCAAACGACTTTGCCCGTTTTCGGATCAAGCGCATAAAACCAGCCGCTTTTTTGTCCTGCACCGATCAAGCGTTGCCCGTTTGGGCCTTTGAAATAAACAGGGGAAGAGCCAAAGTCTACGTCGAGGTCGTCGCAGTCTGGCGTGTTGCGACAATCAAAATTCCAGATGTCGCGCGGAATGCCTTTGAATGTCCATACTTTTTTGCCCGTTTTTAGATCAAGCGCAACGATGGCATTCGCATCGTCCATATTCGGCCCGGTGTACTGGTTGCCCGTCGTAACAAAAAGCCGGTTGGACGCGGGGTCAAGATGCACCGTAGACCAAATCGCACCGCCCGACGGCCCCATCCATTTCTTGCCTGCTTTCGTTTCGCCTCGTTCCGTAGCCGGTTCAGGCAGGACATACCAGCGCCAGAGTTCATCGCCTTTGGCAGCATCAAACGCAACGACGCTACCGCGAAAGGTGCAGCAGACGTAATCGCGTTTCCCGATCATGGCACCTTCTTCGTGCGAGGGGACGCCAATATAAATGCGCCCCTGATGGATCATCGGCGCGCTCGTACCCGCCGTGTTGCGATGCGCATCAATGCGCTTCTTCCACTTTTCTGTGCCGGTTTTGGCATCCAGCACATGTAGGAATCCGGCGATGTCTACGAAGGCGAGCAAACCGTTTTCATACGCAGCTGCTGCGCGCGAAGATTGCCCGGCGTCGAATTCCCAAATCTTCTTGCCCGTCTTTGCATCAACAGCATATTCCTTGCCGTCCCACGATCCGAAGTAGACGATTCCGTTCACGACAATTGGTTCGGTGGAAATATCATCGCCCGCTTCAAACGTCCATTTGACTTTGAGGTTGGCGACGTTCGCCGGGGTGATGGTGGTTTCGTCGGGGTTGTAATGCGAACCCGCTTTGTCGCGTCCGAAATTCGGCCAGTCGCTGGTGGGGGATTTCTTATTCTGCGCCGGAATAGACAGCGCAAAAAAAACGATACAAAGTACGGAAAAGATTGAGAGCTTACGCGACCCTCGGTTTAATCTCATAGGCGATTTTGTTATCCTTTGCGTTCGTTAAGAGGTGAATTATGCAACTACAACAGTGGACAAAAGTCAGCGTCGTTATTTTGCTCCTGTTCGGCGCATTTGTCATGTCGCCGTCGCTTACTTCGCAGGCCCAAGAGCCGACTTCCCAAAAAACAGAAGCGCCGCAACCCGCACTTTACATTTGCCCGATGCACCGCGATGTCTCGTCAAAAGTGCCGGGCGTATGCAGCAAATGCGGTATGAAGCTCGTGGCTTCTACGGCGGGCGAAGACCAGGATTTTTATTCCTGTCCAATGCACCCGGATGTCATCTCGAACAAAGAAGGCAAATGCCCGAAATGCCAAATGGCGCTCGTGAAAATGGCCGCGCCCGAAGCGAGTGATTTCGATGTCAAAATTGCGACGACGCCCAAATTGGTGAAGCCGGGGCAGCCCTTCAAATTCCGCTTTACGGTCACGCATCCGAAGACGGGCAAGGCGATCAAAGATTTCAATTTGCTGCACGAAATGCCGTTTCACCTGTTCGTCGTGAGCCGTGATTTCACACATTTCGATCACATTCATCCTGACAAACAAGCTGATGGTACGTTCACGATTGAAACGACGTTGTCAAAAGCCGGACATTATCAAATCTACTGTGATTTCTTTCCCGCTGGAGGTTTGCCGCAGGTCGTTCACAAAAACCTTGTCACCGCCGGATACGCGGGCGATTTAATCGCTACGCAAGCGCATATCGCGCCGGATAAGCAGATGAGCAAAACGCTGGACGGCATGCACTTTGAATTGAAATTCGATCCCGAAGTGCCTGTTGCTGGCAAACCTGCATTGGTGAAATACCACATCACAGACGTAAAGACCGGCAAACCCGTTACGGACATTCAACCCTATCTCGGTGCCTGGGGGCATACGCTCATTTTAAGTGAGGATGCGACGGATTATTTGCACTCTCATCCAAACGAAATGATTCCCGAAGATGCGGATCGCAGTAAGCTTGTGAGCAAGTCAGATATTGATTTTGATACGTTTTTCCCGCGTCCCGGCAATTACAAAATCTGGTCACAGTTTCAGCGCAACAACAAGATAACCACCGTTTCTTTCAATGTATCCGTTCCACGCATGAACTGACGGGAATTTCTCTGAATTTCACAAACTCTGTTGCGCTCAAATTCATAACGCCTGAGATTCACGCTTTCAGTTTTTACCTACCGCATTCGTACCCATCTTGGGTTTTGCTATTGTTAATTCTAATAAGGCATCCGCAAATCGCTTTGCTTTCGCATCATCTGGCAAGTTGCGATTATCGTCCGAATTATCGAGATACGCCGTGACTTCCACGCGCGTTTTGGCGGGAAGGTGTAACGGGCGTTTGTATACATAATTCGGTTGCCAGGCATGCCGGTAATCCTGTGCGGCAATCAACACCTCTACGGTGCCATCAGGATAGTAGGCTGTTGCTTCGACGGATTTGACGAAGGGGAATAAAAGCGGGCGTATGGCAATTGCTTCCGCATTCGCAGAAACGAGATAGGTGGCTTTCACACGCTGTTGCTTCGCTCCCGCAGGCAGTGGCGTAGGCAATGGTTTGACGGTCACACGTTGCGCCTGTTGTGCGACATCATCTTTGACCAGATAGACGCCAAGAATGCTGTGATCTTGGGCTTCCTGCTCGCCCTTGCGATAGCGGATCTTGAGCGCAATCGTTGCATTCGGAGGCAAGGCAAGGCCAACGCCGTCGGGCAGCGGCGAGGTCTCTTGTCCAGGCACCCACTCACTAATCTTTTCGCCACTGCAATCATTGCCTGTCTTGGCGAGAAAGATTTCTGCGGATAACACTGCCGCTGCATTGCTGGGCAAAAATTGAATCGCTTTTGCCCATTGTTCCTGTTTGAGTCTTGTCGGCAATTTTATACACGCCTCAAATTCACCTTCGCCCGCTGGGATCTTGATCATTTGTTCCGGCTGCAAATTCAAATCCGGTTTGCCGAAAGCCCAGGTTGCATTGGGCATCAATTCTTTCGGAATGTCCTTGGCCTCGCCGCGCGGCGCGCCGCCTTCAACCCAAGAGATCAGCAATTCGACATCGCGTTTGGGTAACAGATAAGGATTCTGAAAATCGCCGTAGCCAACGACCGCTTGATACGGCGGCATGCGTTTTTCCAACACTTCTTCCTTGATCGCCTTCGCCCACGGTCGCGCTTCTTCGTAGCTCGTCAACGGAATATCGGCTTTGATCTTGCCCGGTGCGTGACAACCCAGGCAATTGCGTTGCAGGATGCGGATGACTTCTTTGTTGAAAGTGACGGATGTGGTAATCGGATCGTGCGAACTGGCAGGGAGCGTAAAGAGCAGACACAGAGAAAAAAGCAAGATGAGTTTGAGGCCGTTCGCTTTCATGACTGCTGTTAAGTAGGTATCAGAGAAAGGGAAGAGCGGGCAGCCTCTTACGGACTGCCCGCCGTGATTTACTTCATTGCCGTAGCGCCTTTGAGGCTTTGTTTGTCTACGGTGTAATTAATCCAGCCGATCATCATTTCGTCGTAGGTCGGATCGCCCCAACGTACAACTTTGGATGGATCAGGGTTGTATTTATTCTTGGCCGAATTGTCGAAGGACGAAGTTACCAGAATGCGCGTACCCTTCGGAATTGCGGCTGGTCTTTTCAGGTAATAGACCGTTTGCCACGAGAAGTCGTACGTCGGGACATCCAGCAACACTTCTGATTTGCCGTTCGGATAGAAGGCTTCAATCTTTTGCGCTTTGCCGCGCACATGCAAGTGTGGCATCAACGTCAGGATGTGAATGTCATCCGGCACCGTCCAGCACGCCGAGACTTTGTGATTGTCTGCGCCAGCAGGAATCTGGAAATAATTATTCGCGACCGGGCGCGTGAAGATTTGTTTTTCTGGCGGTGTCTTGGAGAAGATTAGGCCAACGCTGGAACGATCTTTTTGTACTGAACCAGCCTGCTTGGAATAGTGCATCTGGAAGAGAATCTTCGAGCCTGCCGGAACCTTTGCCACCAAGCCGGGTTCCCAAACCGATTGATTCATGCCGGGCGCATACCCTGCGAGCAGTGTGCCGACTTCTTCAGATGAGCGTTGCTTGCGAGCAATGGCTTCGGGGATTTCGCAGGCGTTGTCATAGACGGGCGCGTCCGCTTTGACCCGTTGCAGGAAGCCGTCACGATAGAAAATGGATTCTTTTTCCATCTGCGCACGCAGCTTTGCGATTTCTTCCTTGCTTAACTGCGGACGTTTTTGCCCTTCTTTCGCGGGCGGCACGATGAAGGCGATGATGTGATGCACGATCTTGCGATTGTCAGGACGTGCTTCGGCGCGCTGCACATACATATCCTCTTTGAAGCCGGGATCAACCTCAAAGTATTGATATTCATCCGGCCCGCTGGCTTCCAGCGTGAAAGTTTCCGGCATTTGAATGACCATATCCGGCTTGCCAATAGTCCAGCCATCTATGAATTTCGGCATCGGCGGTAAATCTTTCGCATTTCCTTCAACCGCGCCGCCATCTACCCAAGCGACGACCGTATCAATTTCCGCTTGGGACAGCCGACGATCATTCGCCCATTGTCCAACGTGCGGGTCAGCGTGCCAGGGCGGCATCGTCCGATTGGCGACTTTTTCGCGGATAGATTTCGCCCACGGGCGCACGTCCTTGAAGCTCAACGTTGAGAACGGTGCTGCTTCGCCAGGACGATGGCATTCAGCGCAGGCTTTGTTGAAAATGGGCGCAACGTCTTTGGTGAACGTTACGGTTTTGGCTTTATTACCGGAAGCCTGACTTGCCTGGAACGCGAATACAGCGGCGAGCGCCAGACAGGGCAGCACGATCATAGCAGCGCGGAGTTTTTTCATACTGACCTCTGTAGATGGAAGTTGGACGGCGTGAAACGAAATTCGCGCCGTCCCGATTCATTGCCGATGATAGCGAACTGTAGCGGTTACCTTCCGCCGCCACCGCCCGCTGTTGAAGGTGCGTCTTTCACTTTTTTGGCTTCAAACGTGCGACCCATCAAACCGTCAATCACAGCCTTGCTGATTTCGCCGTTCGAGCTTTTGACGATGGTTAAATCCACATCGCCGTTTTTCTGGAAGAACTTGGTTTCCGATTCTGGCAGGAAAACCATCTTGCCCGCCATCGTTTGCACGACCAGCGTGTTGCCGTCGCGCGTGACCTGCGCAAAGACATTTGGCATTACTTCATACTTGCCCACATACGAATCCAAAATCTTTGCATCAACCTGCGCGACGGTCGGCAGTTCGGTCACAAAATCCATAAAGCCGAGCATCATTTCGTCATACGTCGGTTCGCCGTAGCGAATGTCTTTGGTCGGATCAGGATTAAATTTGTTGTTTTTGGAATTGTCGAAAATGGAGGTCACGATAATGCGCGTGCCAGCGGGCAACCGCTTTGGCTCTTTCAGCACATAGTTCGTCTGCCACGCAAAATCGTACTTTGGCACGTTCAGCAAGGTTTCCGTTTTGCCATCCGGGTATTGCACATCGTAGCGCATGGATTTGCCGCGCAGGTGCATATGCGGCAGTAAGGCATACACCGTCGTGTCGCGTTTGATCGTGCGGCAGGCCGTGACCTTGTGGTTTTCCGCGCCAGCGGGAATCTTGAAGAGAATATTGCCGACGTTATTTGTCGTGACGAGCCGCTTCGGCGGTTCTTTCGAGAAGATCAGGCCGATTTGCGATTGATCTTTTTCCACTGCATTGCCACCAAGCGTTTGATTGGAGTAATGCATCTGAAAGCGAATGATCGAACCGGCAGGAACTTTACGACCGGTGCCCGGCGCGAAGATGTCAGCATTGTGACCTGGCGCGTAGCCTGTCAAAATGTTGTCGCCACCACCGCCACCACGACGATTCGGATCGCAACCGTCATCTATTACGGGTTGTTCCGGCTTGATGCGCATCAGGAAACCATCGCGATAAAACGGCGAATTCGGATTTTTGAGCATCACTTCCATGCGCTTGTTGCGTTCTTCGTCCGAAAGGCCGACGAGGTTCATGTTGTTCGGCGCTTGGATGAAGGCGATGATATGGTGCACGATTTTGCGATTGCCTGGACGTGCTTCGGCGAGTTGCACGTACATATCTTCTTTGAAGTTTGTTGGCACGTCGAAGTATTGATACTCATCTGAGCCCGCCTTGTACGTGTATTCCGGCACTTTGATAATCATATCCGGTTTACCGATAGACCAACCTTCGGTGAAGGTTGGCACGGGCGGCAAATCCTTCGCATTACCTTCAAGCGCCCCGCCGTCTACCCACGCGACGATGGTGTCAATTTCTTTTTGACTCAGCGTGCGGTCGTTTTGGAACTGACCGAAATGCGGGTCGGCGTGCCAAGGCGGCATTGTGCGATTGACCACCTTCTCCTTGATGGATTTGGCCCACGGACGCACATCTTTGTAGGTCAGGGTCGAGAACGGTGCTGCGTCGCCGGGCCGATGACATTCGGCGCACTTAGCATTGAAAATGGGCGCGACCTCTTTGCTAAAAGTAACTTCTTTAGCCCCTTTCGCGCTGCCGATTTGGGTGGAAACAACGAAGGCGGACAAGACCGCTGCCGCCGACAAGAACAGAGTGAAACTTCGCTTCATGCCTTCATTACCTCTTGAGCTAAATTTTCGATCAGTGAATGATCATTCCGTTTGGAAACATCGTGTACGACAAACGAACGTCGAGAGTTGCAGTGAAATTGTCCCAGCAAAGCTAGCGCCGAATGGCTTCCCAACAGCAAGCCTCGGCTTGATCAATCATTTCTTGCGTCAACTGAAAACATCCTGCGCGACTGGCCTTAATCAGGCCAATATACGCGCCCATCACGAGGGCACCGAGCATCTCCGGCGGCAGGTCTTTGGCAATTTGCTGCCGCAGGCAATTTTGAAAAAAGCCCACCAGCGCATTATGTCCACGTTCCTCAATTGCACGACTTTCGACATCGAGATAGGGCGCGTGAAAATGCAATTCCAAAAATCCAAATGCGGTCGGAAATTCGCACGCGAATTCAACCAGCCGGTGAAAGTAAATGCGGAACTGCTCACGCAGCGGCGTGTCTGGTGGCACGTCTTTCAAGATCGTCGTGATCTGAAACGTTTTCCAATCGCGGTAAAGCGCATTGACAAGCGCTTCTTTACTTTCAAAATAACGATAAATTGTGCCTGCACCGACGCCAGCTAATTCCGCCACCAAAGGCATTGCTGTACCGTGAAAGCCTCGTTCGGTAAACAATTTTAGCGCGGCTTGGAGGATTGCCTCCCGCTTGCCCGCTGTTTCCGTACCTTCGTAAAGGGGGACTACTTTCGTCATGATTCTCATTTAGTATTCCAACGAAATGTTCAGTTTGCTCCGCGTTCGTTGTGTTCCAGGAAAGAACGCGGAATGAACATTCATTCTTCTACCGTGAAGATTAGTGGCTGTCAAGAAAATCTTGCTTTGTTGCGCAATAAATTTCCGATTTAGGCCAGTTTACTTGCTTGGCGCAGGAACTCCTGCAACTTTCTCATGTCCTTCGTGATGGTTCTGGAACCAGCAAATAGGACGAGGGCTAAGGCTAACGAAACCATCGGAACGATATAAAAAGCATTGTGCAGCCCTTCGGCACGAAATGCTTCGGTCATTGTGGCTGCTCCAGCGGCGCGCATTGCGCTTTTGGCATAATAGTCGCTGGCCATCCCCAACATCGAAGTGCCGAACGCGCCGCCCAGCACGTACATCGCAAAGAAATACAGCGCCATCGCTGTCCCGCGCAATTGCGGTTCGATAATGTCCTGCACGGCTGGATAAACCGTCACGTAATACACATAAATCAGCATCCATCCCACGCCCATCAGCGCAATGAAGGGCTGCATTGCGCCTTTGGGTTGCGAGATGGCCAGATAAACGCAGGGCGTTGAGATAAGCAGCGCAACGGCTGATACCAGCATTCGTCCATCCGGTCGCCAGCGCCGCGCCCAATCTGCCGCGATACCGCCACCGAGCAAGCCTACAATGCCTACCGCGCCGAGCGTAAACGCTGCGACGGTATTCGCCTGACTAAGATCAAGACCGTGATAGCGTCCCAGGTAAGCAGGCGTAAACGCATTCACCGCATACGCATTGAAATTGTGCAGCGCGCCCGACAAGGCAATCCACCACATCGTCGGAATGCTCAGCACGCGCACATAAGGGTACCAGAAGGAATGCCCGTCGTTATTGGCTTCGACCTTGTGTTCTTCCGCCGCGCCACGCTCTGGCTCGCTGATGCGCAACGCCAGCACGGCTAAGAGCAAGCCTGGAATCGTGGCGATAAAAAAAGTCATTTTCCAACCGTAGGCTTTGGCGATGCGCCCGCTCAAAAAGTTGCTGAGAAAAATGCCAATCGGCAGGCCGAGCATAAAAATCGAAATCGCGCGTGCTCGTTTGTTGACTGGATACAAATCGCCGATCAACGAATTCGCGGCAGGGGAGCAACTCGCTTCGCCCACACCGACACCCATCCGCGCCCAGAACAATGACCAATAGCCGACCGCTGCTCCTGACGCTGCCGTAAACAGGCTCCACACGCCCACGCCGACGCTGAGAATTTGTTTGCGCGCGCCACGATCCGCCCATCGTCCGAGCGGCACGCCGACAAACGCATAGATCAACGTGAATGCTGTCCCTAACCAGCCCATTGCCGTATCGCTCAAGCCCCATTCCTTGCGAATCGGTTCCGTCACGGCAGCGAGGATTTGCCGATCAAAAAAATTCATGGTGTTGATGAGAAACAGCACGATGAGCGCATAAGTCGCGCGCTTTTGGATGGACATGGTTGGTAGTTTCCTTGTTCGTTTTTTCTGAAGTTGTACTGCGCTAACGTGAATTGGAATGCGCGCTAGTAGTAACGCAGCTTGATGCTGTTGCGCAAGGTCTGACGGGAAATCTGGCGGCGTGCCGATCCACGGCTTGCGCGGCGGCTGGTCGCGTGGTTAGTATCTGCGCGGTTGCTTACCTCTACACCTTTTGGACAAGGAGAACCGCAATGAAAAACACAATGCTTGCAATTGTCTTCGGCAGCTTGTTCGCGCTGACCGTTTGGGCCGCCACTGCCGCTACGGATTTTTCCGGCACCTGGACGCTGGATGCTGCCAAGAGCGAAGGCTTAAATCCGCAAATGCCCATCGATCTGACGTGGGTCATTACGCACGACACCAAGACAATCAAGAAAGAAGTCAAAGGCGCAATGGCCAGCACTGAGAATTACAAGTTTGAGGGGGAGGTAAACGAGGACGTCAATCGCGGCCAATTTTCCGGCAAAGCCAAACGCACTGCGAAAGCGATGGGCGAGATGGTTGAATTGAAATCTGTGATGACCGGCGAATTCAGCGGCAATGCCATTAACATTACGAACACGCAACATCTGGAACTCGCCGATGGCGGCAAAACTTTGAAGGTTCACCAGACGGTAGATTTCGGACAAGGCACAATGGAATCTAAGCTGGTGTTCACGAAGAAATAATTTGAGGCGGGCGGTGGGCAGTGGTTTGGCAATTGCCCACCGCCCACCCCACGGATACCCGACCACTATGCCCATTACAGAAATCGAAAACCTCTCTCATTTACGCACGCTCGTCGGCCAGGAAATCGGCGTTTCCGATTGGTTTACAGTCACGCAAGAGCGCATCAATCAATTTGCGGATGCGACGCTCGATCATCAATGGATTCATATCAACGAGGAGCGGGCGAAAAATGAATCGCCTTTCGGTACAACCATCGCACATGGTTTCTTGACGCTCTCACTATTGCCGCATTTGATTCAGCAAACGATCAAATACAAAACGCCGCCACGGATGGGCGTGAACTACGGCTTGAATCGGTTGCGGTTCACGTCACCTGTACCTGCGGGATCGAATATTCGTGTGCGCATCACACTGCAATCCGTGGAAGAAATTTCGGGTGGCCTGCAACTCACCTGGAGCATTGTTGTCGAACGCGAGGGGGCAGAGAAGCCGTGCTTGGTGGCGGACTGGTTGGGGCGCAGTTACGAATAAGTTTGGGGCCGCAGCTGACTCGGCAGGAGGCAATTGTCGGAAGTAGAAAGAGTCATTGGTTGCGACTCTTCCTACTTCCATTGTGAGCAGCAAAGCCAGGCCGGCGAACGATTCGCCGGGTAAATCCCTTCTTCGCTTAGAAAGTAAACCGCAACGAACCCTGCATCACGCGCGCCGGACGAGCCGCCGTCACCTGTCCAAAGTTCGTATTGATCTGCTGTTTGTACGTGGCTGACGTTGGATTATCGTCAAACCGCGCGGTTGAATTCACGCCCGAAAATTGCGTGTGATTGAAGACGTTGTACATCTCCCACCGCAATTGCAGGAACCGTCGTTCGCTGAAGAACGGAATATTCTTGAAGAATGACAAATCCCAGTTATGCGTGCCGGGCAGGCGGAAGACATCTTTCGGCAAATTGCCGAAGTTGCCTTTCGGCGGCAGCGCAACGGAGGCGGGATTGATCCATTGAATCGTGCCGATCAAACCGTTGGCCAGCGTCGCTTGTTTGCGATCCACGGCTGTTGGGTCGCCGACCAGGAAAAGGCGTTGTCCATCGCCGCCGCCCGTCAGGTCTGCGCCGGTCGTGGTTGAGTATCCGATGCCGCTCGGCGTGCCGCTGGCAAACGCGGTGACGCCCGAAACCTGCCAGTTATCGAACACGCCTTTCACCAGCTTGTTGTCCCCCATCATCTTCGAGACGCGTGGCAGATCGTACGTGTAATTGATGACTACCACGTGCGTTTGATCGAAGCCCGCTTTGCCGTAATTCCAGATGCGCAGCGGACGATAGGTGGCTAAGCCCGTGCGGTCATCGTCGCCGTAATCCATTGTCTTCGAGTAGGTGTATGCCAGCCCGAATTGCAAGCCTTTCGTGAAGCGACGATTGACCGCCACTTGCAACGAGTTGTAATTAGACAGGCCACCGTTCTCATAGTACGTGATGCCGCCGTAGCCCGGATACGGGCGCAGGAAATCGGCTGGCAACGCTTTCGAACCATCAAAGCAAAGTCCTGCATCTTTGTATGACTGGTTAATTGTCGTATCGCAATCCGGCACGACGCCGCCGGGGAAGCGCGTCGGGTCTTGCGCGGCCTTGGTGAAGTTCGTGCCGTACGGCAGGTTATTGAGGTTCCGATTTTGTTGCAGGTGACGGCTCTGCGAACCGACATACGAAACTTCAATCACCGTGCCGAACCCAATGTCGCGCTGAATGCCGAGCGAGTAATTATATGTCGTCGGCGTCGGGCTGTTCAGATCGAAGCCCGTTGTACCACCGGGGAACAGCGTACCTTTGGACGCGAGCAATGTGTCCAGCGTGCCATAGAAAATGCGCGGTGTGTTCGTGATCGGCGCATTGCGCGAAACGTCTGTCCAGATCGCATTCGCACTGACGCGCGTTTGGCTGAACACGCCGAAATTCCCGCGAATCGCCGTCTTGCCATCGCCAAAAACATCCCACGCAAAACCGAGGCGCGGTTGCACCTGAATCGGTTCCTGATTGCGGAAGCCGCGCGGATAGTTGGCATCGCCCTTGACGACCATGCCGTTGTACGGGTCGCCCGTGTTTGGCACGAACGCGCCGATCAGCACGGCGGGCAGCAGTTCATTCGTGAGCGGATTGCGTGCGCGCCGGTTGGCAGCGGAGCACGTGGTTGTCGCATTGAGAGCGACAGCGCAGGCCGGTTGATAGTATGCCGGTGCTTTCGCTTTACTGTACCGATCCAACGAGAACGCGGCGGCATTCTTTGTGGCTTGATACCATTGATTGTACCAACTGAAACGCACGCCAAATTCGACGCTCAGCCGCCGCGACGCTTTCCACGAATCCTGCGCGAAGAAATCGAAGATGCTCTGCCGTCCTTCGCCGCTCGGTCGTGTGTCGGATTCGGTGTATTGCGTGTAGTTGCCGAGAATCGTATTGGCATACGCATACGTCGTGTTGAGCGGGTTGTTCGTATCGTTTGTAAACGAAAGCGCTCCCGCAAACGTCGAAGTCGCACCTTCGTAGTTACGCACGCGCTCTGTGTAAATGCCCGCTTTCAGGCTGTGCGAACTTAGGTTGTACGTGATGTTGTCGGTGAACGAGACGAGCGTGTCTGCGCCGCGCAACGGGAAACGTCCGTCGTAGCTAATCGCTGCCGAGTTCGTGATGCCGCCAAACGAAACAGTCGGAATCACGTTCAGCGGATTGATAGATGGGAAGAACTGCCCCATATTGATGCCGTAGGTGTTGCGTTGCAGTTTGGCCAGTTCGGCATCATTCAGCGGCGGCCCTTTTTCGACGCCGTGACGCACGGCCAGCGTCGCTTCATTAATCATCTTGGTCGAAATCACCCGCGTCCAATCGCCGACGATACCGTTGTCAGTATAGGTGTAATGCAACCCGGCCAACCCCCAGTTCGCTGTGCCTGCCGGAACTGCGTAACCCTGATTATCGGCATACCATGTTGAGCCGCGCACGTAGAAGGAATCCTTTGCATTTGGCTTGTAATCGGTGCGGAACAGATTCTGCCGCTTCGGCACCTTGAGGCTTTCCTGGAAGATGTAATTGTACTGCGCTTTCGTGATGTTCAAATCCGTCGCATTCGGCAACGCGAACACGTTCAGCAACGCTTGCCCGTTTTTGTTGATGCGATTGGTCGGAATAACATTACCCGTGAAGCACGCGGTTTGATCCGTCGCGCTGCAAGTACCCGTTTTGAGCGGGTCACGAATGAAGAGCGGCACCGGTTTATTCGCGCTGTCAATCGAAGTGAACGATTTGGAAAAATCGCCTTGCCGTTCCAGTGCCGTTGGCATCGTGACCTGTCGGAGCGCCTGCGGATTTAGCGTCTGCGAATCTTCAAACGAGTAGAAGAAAAATACTTTTTCTTTCAGCTTGTCCTGCGCAAACGGCAACCGGACGGGGCCACCAATTGTTGCGCCGAGTGTGCTGTAACGATAGCGCGGTTTGGGCACGGTTGTGGTGATGCCGGTCAATGGGGAAGTAAACGGCGTGTTGTTATTGAAAAAGTTGTTGGCATTGAACATCTCGTGCCGTTTGTACCAATAACCGCTGCCGTGGTATTCGCTGCCGCCCGATTTGGTCACGATGTTCACGTTGCCGGAAGCATTGCTGGCATATTCGGCCTGATAGCCGTTGAGCAGAATTTTCACTTCGCTGATGGCGTCGAAGTTCACCGTGCTGCTGAACGTTGCGGGTGCGCCGAGGTCGTTGCCGCGCACGCCGTCCACGTTAATCGTGTTCCAGGTGCTGCGTCCGCCCTGAATTTGCGGAATGCCGCTGCCGAAGTTGCTGCCTGCTGATTCGCTCTCGCCGCCGTACGCCACGCCGGGCAGGATTTTAATGAGCGACATCACATCGCGTCCGCGTTGCGAAATCAATTCCATTTGCTTGGAGGTGATTTGTGCCGAATGTTCGATACTTTCGGTTTGAATGCGCGTGCCTTCTGCAACGGTCGTGACGGTTTCCGTCAATTCGCCGACTTTCAGCGCGAGCTTGCCGACCGAAAGATGTTCATTCGCGGTGAGAATATTGCCTTGCCGCAAGAACGTGCTGAAGCCCTTTTGCTCAACTTTCAGTGAATAGGTGCCGGGCAGCACGACTGTAAAGTCAAATGTGCCGGAACTATTTGAAGTTGTCGTACGAACGTCGCCCGTACGTTCATTAGTCAATGTGACAGTCGCTCCGACAATCGCATTGTCTGAAGCGTCTACAATATCGCCGGAGATTCTGCCGCTCACAGTTTGGGCAGCCGTTGGCAAGCTAAAGACGCCCACCAAACAGAACAGCGACAACCAGCCGGATATTCGTCGTAGCATATTTGTTTCCTCCAGAAGACGACAGGCTGCAGGCCCGTCAGAGTTGAATTCCGTTTTGTTCAGCCTAAAGGCGAGGGGAAAAAGCAGCTGGCAAATTGGTCTAACCAGTCTGGTTTTTTGCTCTTTTAGTTCGCAGCGCAACCAGGTTTTCTGCGAACTACCTCGCTTCATCCAGCAAAAAAATTGTAGAGATTTCCAAAGACGCCGCGATAGTAGATGGGAACGGTAACAGAGTCAATGGAAACAGGAAATCTGGCGGCGTTGACGTGTTGGCCTTGACCCTTACGTTGGTGTCGTGAAGTATGTGCCTTGCATGCCGCAAAAAATCTGCAAGGAGTCTGCTTTATAATGCCCAACTTCGTTCGCCTTTTACTTGTGTTTGCCGCACTGGTGTTAACGGCCTGCCATTCGTCGGAGCCATCCTCTACTGTGACTCCCACCACCACGCCCGCGACGGCGGCAGTGCCAGCGGAAGACGCTGACAAACTGCTTCACCAGTTGGCCACGCAGGACGGTTGCCAGGACTCAACCGCCGATCTCCGCCTGTCTTTCACCGATGCGGGCGGGAAAGCGCAGCAAATGGATTTTCGCCTGCAACGCAAGTACGAAGGCGCGAAAGTCTCAACCATGCTGACCGTACAGGCACCGCAAGAAGAACGTGAAAAAGCGTTACTCGCGTTTGAAGAGACGGGCAAAGCGACCGATGTGATTTCCTATCTGGCGGGACTGAAGAAAGTCGCGCATTTGAAATCTGACAACCCGCTGAACTTTCGTGGCGCACGCAACACTGTGCAGGAGATGCTGGGGATGGAACTCGGCAAATATGACATCGTCTCTCGCCGTTTTGTCAGCGCCCCAGGCAACGACGCGCCGTGGATTGCCGAGCTAAAGGCCAAGAGCGGCATGAATCTGAGCTATCCCAAAATCGAAGTTGTCTTCGCCAGCAGCCAGCCGCAACGTTTTGTGTTGTTCGACACGCGCGGTGAAAAGGCCCGGACAATTGACGTTGCCGAGATCAAAGCCGTACAAAACCACCAAACCCTCGTGCGCCTCGACATTGAAGATCACAAGCAGCAACAAAAGCTGCAACTGCAAACCCGCAGCATCAAATACGACACAAATCTGCCCGCTTCGCTCTTCACGGAAGCCAACCTCATCAAAATCGTTTCGGCTGCAAGTCAGCAGGCGATTCAATAAATTAGTTATTGGTCATTTGTCATTTGTCATTGGCAAGACGTCTGTGCAAGTGACCAATGACAAGTGCCCAATGACAAGTGACCAATGACGAACTTCATCCTCAATCGCCCCATTCTCATCGTGCTAACCATGCTTGCCCTCACGATTTTTCTGGGGCTTGGCTTGCGGCACGGCTTGCGGCTGAATGTTTCGCCGCTGCTGTTTATTGCCGAAGAGAGCGCCGAGCGCGAGGATTTCCATCGCGCACGCGCACAGTTTGGGGATGATTTGGTGTTGGTAGTGGCGGTGGAAAGTGATGATGCGTTGGCACCCGCGAATCTGGCGAAACTGCGCGCGTTGCATGAGCAAATCGAAAAACTGTCCGGTGTTGCCGAAATCATTAGTCTGAGCAATGCGCCGTTTGCGTACGGCGAAGCGAGCGGCGTGCGCGTCGAAAAACTGATTCCCGCCTTGCCCGAACTTACGCCCGCGCGTCTGGCCCTCGCGCGCAGCGTGGCGTTGCAGGACAAATTGTTTGCCGGGCAAATCGTCGCGCGCGATGGCCGGACGGCAGCGCTGAATATTCTTTTTAAGCCCGAATTGACGACAGAAGAACGCTATGCCCTGACGGCACAAATTGCCGACCTCGCCAACCGCGCCGGTTTTGTGCGCGTCTTTTTGGCTGGTGATCCGTACTCGCAATGGCAAAGCGTCACCGCGTTGCAGCATGATCTGCGTTTGTTTTTGCCGCTCACGCTGTTGCTCATCGCCGTTTTGCTCTGGCTCTGTTTTCGCTCCCTCGTCGCTGTAGTGTTGCCGTTATTGACGGTCGGAATGGGTTTGCTCTGGGTCTTCGGTTTGATGGGGCATTTGGGCGTGTCTTTCACCATCCTCAATCTGATGCTGCCCACGCTGCTGCTTGCCATTGGTTGTTCGTACGTGATGCACGTCTTCAATCAAATCGGCCTGGAACAGGCTTCACAATCACAAACTCAATCTCAAATCTCAACTCTCCAGCGCGCGCTCAATTTTATCTCCCTGCCCGTCATCGTTTCTGCGCTGACGATCATCGCGGGTTTTTTGTCGCTGGCATTTACGAAGATTCCAAACATTCGCACGACCGCGATTTTTGCCGCCGTTGGCGCGGGCGTGACGATGTTGCTCTCGCTGACCTTTGTGCCTGCGGTGCTGTGTTTGCTCAGCGAAAAGGCGGCGCACCTACACGTCGGTTTGGGCGGGCGAATGATTGCGGGATTGGAAAAAACAGGCCGCCTTGCAGTGTCGCGCGAAAGCTTGCTCTACGTGTTGACCGGCGCGCTGTGTGTGCTGAGCGTGGTAGGAATTTTCCGCCTCGACATCAACGTGGACTACTACGGTTTTTTCAAACCCCATAGCGAAGTTGCCCGCAACCTCTCTGAAGTCGGGCACCGGCTGGCCGGAGCCATTGGCTTTGACATAATCATCGAAGCCAACCAGGACGGTGCATTGGAAGCGCCCGCCGTGCTGGGACGCATCGCAGAATTGGCTACGTTTGCCGAAACCGCCAGCCAGGGACAGGCGCTGTCCGTCGTGGACTTTATCAAGCACGGCAATCGCGCCTTTCACAACAATGATCCGCAGTTTGCTGCATTACCCAACGAAGAAAAAATCATTCACGAACTGCTCGCTGACCGCGAACAACTGCGCAAATTCATCACCGACGACAGCCGCCAGACGCGCATTCTGGTGCGCTCGCCGTTGTCCGGTTCCGCCGCGATGTCGCGGGCGATTCACGCGATTGAAGCGAAGGGCAGGGAACTGCTACCGGAGTTTCGCATTTACGCCACCGGCACCATCGCGCTAATGAATCGCACCTCTGACAACATCGCGCGCGAACAGTTGCAAAGCGTGACCATCGCCCTGCTGACGATTTATGTGATGCTGTCGCTACTGTTCAAATCGTGGCGTGTCGGCATCACAGCGCTCGTGCCGAATCTGCTGCCCGTACTGTTTTTCTTTGGTTATATGGGCTGGAGCGGAACGCCGCTGAATATGACGACCAGTTTAGTTGCCAGCGTCGTGCTTGGCCTGGCGGTAGATAACGCCGTGCAATTCATCGTCCGTTTTCGCCGCGTGCAACCGCACTTTGCCTCCGTGCGAGAAGCCATCATCGAAAGCCTGCGCCTCTCTGGTCGCCCGATCATTTACGCCAATATTGCCATCGCCGCCGCGTTCGCCGTCTTTGCGCTCTCGAATTTCTGGCCCGTGTCTACGTTTGGCATTTTGTCGGCGATTACGATTTTAGGATGTTTAGTGGAGGATTTAGTCTTATTACCCGCGCGTCTGACCTCACCCATTTTCCGCGCGACCACAAAAGCGAAGGAAGAACAATGAAAGAGAAACCCGCGCCGCTAAAAGACGCCATTGCCCACGTCGTCAAACGAATGACCGGCATTATGACCCGCCAGGAATTCGTCGCCGCCGTGTTGCCCCTTTATCCAACCAAAGCCAAAGACCCGGCTAGCGCGGTTATGAACGAGATGCGCTGGCGCAAAGACATCGTCCCGCTCGGCAACTCCCGCTATGCCCGCACGGATTTTGTGCTGAACGGTGCGCGCTTTCGCGTTCCCGTGACTGCCACCGACCTTGCCTTGGGCGTTTTGTCCCCACAATGGTTTCATCCGTTCAATCAGGTGCTGACGCCGCACGAAAGCCACTTCGTCAGCGTCACGGGCGAAACCATTCCGCTCGTGAAAAAAGGGCTGGACGCCGCGCGCCTGAGCGCTGAACAACTCGACACGATGTTGGGCGGTTTGTTGGAAACAGCGGCGCAAAGCCCGCTGTCACTGCTGGGCGCAATGCTGACCGGTACGCCCGCCACACCGCCGCCGCCAGAGGAGTTAGACGAAGAGGCGATGCTGGCGCAAGCCCGTGAAAAGCTCAAAAAGCAACTGGCCGAAAAAATCACACGGCATGATTTCACCGACTATTTCGCTGCGCATCAGGTGCAGGCCGGTGATAGTTTGCTGGTCACCATGCTGCCGCAGGATAAGACTTACCTTTTCCAACGCGAACCCGCCGCGCAAGCCGACGCCGCACAGATCGCCGAACGCGACGCCGAGTTGCAACAATTCATTCGCAACGCCATCCAGCGCAACCAACGCGAATACGCCCGCGACGTGATTTTTCAAGCCTACGGCAACCTGCCCTGGCTGAAAGAATATCCCGGCAGCCATTGGCAGACCGTCATCGAAAACGACGATGAACTGCGCCTGATTCAAATGACGCCGGAGCTCTGGGAAATCGCCTCGATTGATTACCGCATGATGCTTGATAACCTCGGCGTAGACGAAGCCACCGAACGCAAACTGGCCAAACGCCGCGCGGTCATCGAAGGGGAGGTGGCCGCTTTTCGCAAACGCTTGCAAGCCGATTGGAAGGCCGCCCAGCAACTGCTGACGAACCAGTACGACCGCGGCGGCAAGGTCAATATCATCGCCGCCCAACGCCCTGCCGAAGACTATCGCAAACGCTACGCCCGCAATAACCAATTGATCCAACAATTCTTCCAGGCCGAAAAAACGAGCGGCAAAAAAGAAGCTACCGCCCGGCAGAAAGCTAGCGACCTCGCCCTGTTTGCCGATTATCTGAGCAGTTATGCAAACCTGACGTTGGAATACGCCGGGCTGGATGAATTGGAGGATTTTCTCTTCGACTGGTATCCCCGCAAAGTCCTGGACAGCACCGCCAAACACGCCCAACAACTCGCCGCCAGCCTCCGCGATTTCTATCGTTTCCTCGTCACCGCACAAGTGATTCGCCGCGCCCAATTTGCCGAAGCGCTGTATCAGGTGCGCGACCTGGCGGGCGAGAAAATTGCGTTGTATAACCGCTTGCCGGACGATGGTGGAGAGCTCTTCGGGCAGTTGTTTAGTGGTTGGTGAAAGTCCCTTGGCTTCAGTCCCTTCTCTTGTTCTCTGGCAGGCGGGGGAGCGCAGGGAACAGGTTGCTGTTTTTCGCACGGCGATGTTAGATTACCGCCTATGAGTACGATTGCAGAAATTGAAACAGCCATTGCCGGATTACCTCCCGCGCAGGTCGAAGAATTGGCGGACTGGCTGGCGGCACATCGGGCCCAACGCGCGGCTCAGTGGGCTGCGGAAAAGTGGTTGCAGCAGGCTCGCGGAGCCGCATTGCCAGACACGACCACCGCCGAAGTCATGACGCTCACCCGTGGTGAGGAATGAGTACCATCCTTTTCGACACGAATGTCTTACTCGATATTGCTACAGCGGACGCCACCTGGCTGCGCTGGTCAGAAGGGCAATTTCGCGCGGCGATCACCCAGGGCGCGATTTTGATCAATCCGATCATCTACGCCGAACTCGCTCCTGCCTTTGCCTCGCGGTCAGACCTGGAGCGATGGCTTGATCCGGCGCTTTTTCAGCAGCTTCCCTTGCCCTACGCTGCGGGCTGGGTCGCTGCGCAGGCGTTCCTACAATACCGCCGCGCAGGAGGCACCAAAACCTCTCCGCTGCCGGATTTTTATATTGGCGCGCATGCCGAGGTCGAGGGGCTAACATTAGTGACGCGCGACGTTGCCCGCTATCGAACATATTTCCCTACGGTTGCGCTGATCACGCCGTAGGGTGCTCCTTAAAGAACCCCAACGGGGTGGCAAGGCAATCGCCGAGGGGAAACCCCTGGGAACAACGTGCGAGCGTCACCCCAGCCTTGCAGGGGCAATGGCATTGAATTAAGCCCGAGGTACGACAGGCGGCGCGCCTGTCATTGTCCGTTCCATTGCATCAGCGACAGGCGCGCCGCCTGTCGGTACCTCAGCGGCGCGCTCCTTAATTCAATGCCATTGCCCTGAAGGGGCGCGATAATTATGTCGCCCCTGCAGGGCTAAGGTTCCTCGCTCTCCGCACCCAGGGCGCTACCCTGGGCTATTCCATTTCGCTCCGTTTGGAACTGCGGG
The DNA here is from genome assembly GCA_046331525.1 of Blastocatellia bacterium. GTDB lineage: Bacteria > Acidobacteriota > Blastocatellia > RBC074 > RBC074 > JAFDVL01. Next base: position 6,866 of record JAXLQQ010000017.1, on the reverse strand, counting down.
CGGAAAATCTTTTTCTTAAAGTCTAACTTTTCGGGTAATTGTTTAGCTTTATTGGCAAATTCAAGTTGGAGGTGACAGGCTGTTTGGCTTACGTCATTGCCGACGATGTACAACAAACAGCTTGTTTGTTGCTCCGCCGCTATCTTTCCGAGTTGGGTTCCCAGTACATTTAACCGCTGGCGAGAGGCGCTTCGCTGCAAGCCGTTCCATCGCTACCCCGCAGCCAAAGGAGAACCCCGTATAATCAAGGGGAGAAGATCAGAATCTTCTCCTGCTTCCTGGTTGTCATCTAATTGATCGTTACATCACGCGGTGAGCGAAACCAGAAATTAAAGCTACCCGTCCCATTATACGAGACTATTTTCCATCGGTAATACCCGCCTAATGCCCCTGTGTAGAGCACCTTCTCATTTGGCGTAGAGCCAGTAGAGGACGCCATTGTTACCCACTGTGCGCCATTCCAACGTTCAAGATATAAATCAAAATCAGTGCCGGCAGGGCCTTGTAGAAAACCCCACAGCGGTGTACCACCATTATAATAAAAAGTTCTGCCATTCGGTTGAATCACCGAGCCTCGGTCGGTAGACATTTCTCCACTGTATAGGGTGCAGGCATCGCAGGTTAGCCAGACTCGAATGTTTTCAATTCTGAAAAATTGTCCGCCTGCGCCTGGCGGTTGGACGCCTGTCCAAGTTCCATTGACACCCGTAACAGAATGCTGGCCAAACGGCGTGACTTGATATGACACTGTAAAATCATTTGTTAGTGATCCTCCCAATCTGACTGCCAAGCCTCGTAAGGCACCCTGTGGAAAAGTGCTACCGCATACCCCTCCCTCATTGACAACAAACTCTCGTCCGCCGACGTTACAGGCATACTGTAACGTTAGTCCGGGAATGGGCGGCTCGATATTTATCTTAACACCACTGATAGTCCCATCATTGCTTTGATAAAGTTTGACGTTAGCTTCTTGCGCAAAAGCAGCGGCAACCATCAGAAGCATGAAGAAAATCAGATGAGTGGGGTAGATAGATTTACAATTTGGCATAAACATACAGTCTCCTTATAGTTTCTTGAAGCATCTTGCTGAACAAGCTGATTTGGTTACTTGATCGTTAGCGTTACGAAATTCGCGGCCTGTCCATCGGCACCAATCACCAAACTCACTTCGCCGCGTCCGCTGAGCTCGGGCGGCACGTTGAAGATCAGTTGATCCAAGCCCGGTGCGCTGACGTGCGGACTGGCGGCAGTCACGGGAACAACGATGCCACCGAGCGTGACGATGACGTTGGCGAGGCTACTGCGCGCGCGTAAGCCCGTACCGTAGAGTTGCACGATGACTTGTTCATCGCTGCGGCTGACATCTAACGGCTCTCCGACCCAGCGTTGTTGCGTCGCGTCAAAGCGGGCGAGGGGCGTTTCTGCGACGACCAGCCCATTCCTGAGCCGTAGCGCGTTCCCTTGCACTGACCCTCGTCCATCCGTATTCGCTGAGAAAATGCCCGGTGCGACAGTCGTGACCTGCACTGTCGTTTGCGCCACTACCCCCGCGCCATTCGTGATTGTCACGATGGCTGGGCCGGGGGCTGTCGCCGACGGTAGCAGGAAGTTTACCTGCGTTTTGCTGACGTAAAACAGCGGAGCCCGGATCGTATTGGCGCTGTCGCGGATCTGCACGGTTGTGCCGTTTAGCGTCGTCGCAGGGACGCCGGGCGGCGCGCTTTGGGCTTGGTCTGAAGTGGATAGGTCTTGCCCCAGTGCTGTGACCAGCGAATCCGGCGCGATGGCTCCGCTGCTCAAGCCCGCCGCGTTCATACAGGTCAATGAGGGCGGTGGGGGCGCTACGTTCCCGGACTGAGTGATGGTGAACGGTTGCCCGCTGATGGTGAAGGTTCCGGTGCGTGCGCTGCCGCTGTTGGGGCTGACGTGATAGCGTAGGACATCGCTGCCGACGCCGCTTTTGCTGGTCAGAATCTCAATCCACGATACGTCTTCCAACGAAACCCAAACGCAACGATCCCCCGTCGTAATCGCTACGCTGCCATCGCCTCCGGCATTGCTGAATGTTTGCGATGTGGGCGTCAGCACCACGCTGCAAGGGTTGGTCTGCGTCGTAATCGTGATAGTGTAAAACTGGCTGTTACTGCACGCGCCCGTTGTCGTGGTCGCGACAATGGTAAAGGGGTAAGTGCCTGCGCTGGTCGGCGTCCCGGTAATCGCTCCTGACAAGGGATTGAGCGATAAACCCAACGGCAGGCCACCACTTACGACGTAGTTATAGTTGCCCGACGGCAGGGCGGTGACAATTTGATTGTACGGCGTGTTGACCGCGCCATTTGGCAACGAATTCGGCGTGAACGTGATGGCCGGGCAAGTGTTGCCGATGACGATGGTGTACGTTTGCGTACCGGTGCAGTTATTGGCATCGCGCACGCTGACGGTGAACGTGAAACTGCCCGGCTGTGTCGGCGTCCCGCTCAGCACGCCATTGGAAAACGACGTCAAGCCGGGCGGCAGCACGCCTCCCACCACTGTAAACGTGTAAGGCGCAAGGCCGCCACTGGCGTTCAGGACTTGGGCGTAGGTTGTCCCCACCGTACCATTCGGCAAGTTCGTTGGCGGCACCGTAATTGCGCAAGAGATCGTGCCTACGACCAGCGTGTAAGGGCGCTCGCCAACACAACCGTTAGCATCCGTCGCTCTGACGGTAAAGGCAAAGTTGCCGGTTTGTGTGACCGTACCGGAAAGCACGCCACTCGCGGGGTTGAGGCTCAGCGATGGCGGCAACGTTCCCGTCCATGTCCACGAGATCGCGCCACTACCGCCGGTTTGCGTGAAAGCTTGATTGATTATCGTGCCAACTGTGACCGGGGAATTGAGCGTTGTCGGCGCAACTGTGATCGTCGGACAAGCGTTGTGCTGCTGCCGCCGCCCAGAAACCACCAAAGAGCGTGAAGCGTCCGCCGTCGCTGGCCGTGCCCAAGGCCGCCTGACCGACAGAACCGGTCAGGCTATTCGTGCCGCCTGCGCTTGTCCTGCCGCCGCCCGGCAGCACGGATTGCGGCACAAATGCCCCCAGAAAGCGCGTCATTATCATTGCGCATTGCCGCCGTGCGGGGGGGAGCCAGGCTTGTTGCCTTAGTCGTGTTGTGCCGCAGCGTTGGCGGTGCGGGCAATGTCTTTGCCGCTTGCGGCGCGTGCCAAATTCGTTGTGTTGCCAATGCCACGCCCACCAGCGCCAACAGCAACAGGACGAATGGAGACCGTCTGAATCGAAGCTTCATAACTTTTCCCTCCTGGTTTCAGACAATGAAACCTCTAGGTGTGATGACAGAGCCGCGCACCCGTCGCGCACGCATCGTTGCCATCTTCCTCAGGTTATTGCTGCTGTTGCTGTGGTTGTTTGCGCAGTTGTTGCATCATCTGTTCGAGTGCGGCCAGACGGGCGTTGAGCGCGGCATTCTCGGCTTTGATGGCTTTGATCTCGGCATTCTTTTGTTCCAGTTCGGACTGTTGTTTTTGCACGACAGACTCTTGTTCCTGAACAGCCTTAATCACCACGGGAATCAGGCCAATGTAGTTGACGGCCAGCGGTGTAGTGGCGTCATCGCTATGCGCGACGAGATCGGGCAGAACTGTTTCCACTTCCTGAGCAATGAGGCCGAGTTGTTGCGGGCTATCAGGCTGTTTCTTCCACCAGAAGGAGACAGGCCGCAGTTGCATCACTTCACGCAGGCCATAACGAAGGCCGGTAATTCGTTCCTTCAGTCGTGCATCGGAGGTTTGAGTAACCACACCCTCGACACGCACATTACCGCTAAACCTTCCGGCCAAGCCTCCATCAGTGTTAATGAAATATCCCGCCGGGCTAGTGCCGAAGCTTCGTGCATACACACCTGCATTGTCTAAGCTGGTGCCGAAGGTATAGCCAATAGTGCCATTCCCGGTATCACTACTGCCATAGATGCCACTACCATTGGGGCTATGTCCATAGACCCAAGCGCCACTTCCAACCGCATCTCCCCAAACGCCGACGGCACTGCCGGTAGTGTTTTCATTTTTTCCATACACGCCTGCATACGGGGTTGTCTTGGCATTCAAGGAGAGGTGCATTTGTAGTGCCATACAAACCATTCCCGCCCTCACTCGTTCCGAATACACCTCTGCCCTTGCCATAAGCATATCCCCAAATGGAGACGGCTTGATCTGTTCTGTTAAAGTTTACCCCGTAAACGCCTGCTCCACCCGGCGCGGCTAATGACGTATTGGCGGCCTCGGTATAGCCAACTACGCCATTTCCACTGGTGCTGATGCCCTCTACCGCTGTTCCTGTGGGGCTGGTGCCAAAGACGCCAATGCCTTTGCCGCGCGCATAGCCCCAAACCGAAACCGCCTGATCCGTTTCATTGAAATTTTGGCCGAAGACCCCAGCTCCGCCCGGTGTCGCAATTGAGGTATTGGCAACGTTGTTATACCCCACCACACCGCTTCCAATAGCATTTGCCGTGCGAACGCCGTCACTGATCCCTTCGATAGCGACCTGCGGACTCGCAACAAATAGCCGCGCATTCGCATTGATTGACGGGATGCCAAAGCTGCCCTTGACTTCGCTATTGACACCAACAGTGCTGCTCCCGCCAACAGTGCTATTGCCGCCGATGGTGCCGTTGCCGGTGATGTTGAAGTTGGCACCGGATTGCGATGAGGTGGTGTTCTGGATGTAGAACGCACTGCCGGGCTTGGGATTGCGATCATCGGACAGCCGTGAATCGGTCGTCAGGACATATTGATTCCCTGGTGTTCCGTTCAATTGCTGTGCGTTTTCTGCCGTCCCGGCATTCAGACTGCGAATCGCATAGGGCGTGGAGGTGATTTGCTGACGCGGTGTAAGGGTTGTGTAGTTCCCGCTGCCGGTCTGGCGCACGCTGATTTCGAGGTAGCGCTCTGCGCCCGAAAACAATCCTGCGTCAAAATCGAGCGTCACGCTGAAGACGCCGTTGCTGACGAGGACATTGGAGCGAGCCTTGGTGCCAAGCTGACTCCCGCCTGCGAGGGCGTCGTAGAGCACGAATTGCAAGTCATAATTGCCATTCGCAGCGGCGCTGCCATCGTTCAGTTTACCTTGGTAAGTGAAAATATTGGTTTGCGCCTGCGTGGCGAGGACACTGCATAGCAGAACGAAGGTCAAGACGGCGAAATGAGCGAAACGGGAAGCAGGGATGCGATTCATTGGCTGGTCTCCTTACTAAAATGAGGTTGCAGGTTATTTGGCGCAGCTAAAGCACCAAGCTTCAACTGCGCCAGGGGCTATGATTGTGTTGCAGCTGCTGCTGCCTTCAATCCCGGTTCGCTATGAACAGGGGTCATTGACAGGAATGCAGGTACCGTTGCATTCCTTCCAACCGTCTGGGCAGCGATTGTTCAGTGGCAACGCTATGCGTGCGAAATCGTCGTAGCTCTGGCGCAATGCTTTGAGTAATTCTGATTGTTGCGCCTCACTCGCGATATCGAAATGAAAATTGAACGCTTTAATCAGTTGTTCGCGTGTTTCTGCCATTTGATTTTCTCCTTTACAAAACAGTCGTCCTCACCAACGACAACCAACTGTTTCGTCAAAATCAGGGTTTATTGATTTGGCAGCAAAACCTACGTTTGGACACGCTCATTTAGGAAGGCGAAATACTGTCGGCAAACATGCAAAACTTTTTCAAAAAAATATGTGTGTGGCTTGGCACCTTTAGGGGCGCGTGCTAGATTGCCGTCGCTTCAGTTAATCAAGTTTTATTTTTCTCAGGGCAAAGCAGGTTATGACAGCGCAACCTCACGAAGTTACAGCGTGGCTGCTGGCGTGGAGTAAGGGCGATGAAACCGCACTCGCGCATCTGGCACCACTGGTCGAAGCCGAATTACATCGCCTGGCGCAAACTTTTCTGCGGCAGGAACAACCCAACCACACGCTGCAACCGACGGCGCTGGTCAATGAGGCGTATCTGCGGCTGATTGATTGGAAGGCGGTGCATTGGCAAAACCGCGCGCATTTCATCGGTGTGGCTGCACAAATGATGCGGCGCATTTTGGTGGATCACGCGCGCCGTCGCCAGCAACAGAAACACGGCGGCGATGCGGTGCGCGTTTCCTTAGCCGAAGCGGCGCATCTGTCCGATGAACGCGCCCCCGATCTGGTCGCGCTGGACGAGGCGTTGCAGGCATTGGCGGCGTTTGCGCCACGGCAAAGTCGCGTGGTGGAGCTACGCTTTTTCGGCGGGTTGAATGTCGAAGAAACCGCTGCTGCGCTAAATGTCTCGCCGCGCACGGTGCAGAACGATTGGAGCGCGGCGCAAGCCTGGCTGCATCGTGAATTGGTGCGGCAGTAACCCTTAACTTCTCTCCAGATACAATACTTTGATATGACCGCAGCCGATTGGGAACAGCTTCAAGCACTTTATGTGCAGGCATTGGAATGCGAGGGCGAGGCGCGCGCCGCGCTGCTGCAACGGGAATGCACGGGGCGGGATTGGTTGCGCGATGAGGTGACTTCGCTGCTGGCGCGCCACGAACGCGCCAAAGGGTTTCTCTCCGGCTCAGCCTTAGAATACGAAGCGCAGCAAATGGCGGGAGCGGTGCGGGTTTTAACGCCGGGACAGCGGCTGGGACAGTATGAAATTGTCGCGTGCCTTGGTACTGGGGCGATGGGCGATGTCTATCAGGCGCGCGATACCCGGCTTGATCGTATCGTCGCGCTGAAAATATTGGCGGGCGGCGTAGATAACCCGGAACAATGGCGTTGGCTGGAACGCGAAGCCCGCACGGCCTCGGCCCTGAATCATCCTAACATTGTCACCGTGCATGAAATCGGGCGAGCGGAC
>JAXLQQ010000016.1:0-83313 GCA_046331525.1 Blastocatellia bacterium | reverse complement strand
TTTGGCCAGTCAATGTTGCCTTTGCCAACAGCGACGATGGTTTTCGTCGCGGCGTTCCAGTCCTGCAAGTGCATCGAGTAAAAACGACCGGGATATTTCAGAAAGTATTCCGCCGCATCAAAGCCATCGCGGATGGTGGACATTTGAAACTGGAATTTGACGAGCTTCGGATCGAGCAAAGTAAACAACACGTCGTAAGTTCGCTTGCCATCAACCATCGAAACCTCAAATCCTTCGTTGTGCAATCCCTGCTGAAGTCCGGCTTTCGCCGCGACCGCTGCAATCCGATTGTATTCATCCGCCGCGCGCTTCACGTCGTCCATCGTCGGTTTGTTGCCCGCGCCGAGCGTGGCCGTAATCATCTGCGTGATGCCGACTTCTTTCGCCCAGGCGATGCTGTCGGCTTGGGACTGGCGCAGTTCTTTCATACTGAAATGACAGCTTTCACACCGCAGCCCGTGCTCGGCCAGCATCCGCTTGACCTCTGCGCCATTGCGGAGGCCGGCAAATTCACCGTAGCCAAACGGCGAACAAAGCTCAATGCGCTGGATGCCGAGTTCGACAAACCGTTTGAGCAGTGCCGGGAAGTCTTGTTTGAGCAGCGCGCGATGCGGATACGTTTGGCTTCCAATCGGTAGTCCGAGCGGGTTTGCGCGTAACTCTCCGGCGGCGACTGCTGCGCCCGCAGCGGTGAGCGCTGTTTGCTGACAAAATTCTCGTCGGGAAAGGGGCTTCATAGAAAATTGCCTCACGCCAATTCCAGCCCGCGCATCGTGCCCGTGCTGCTGGCGAATTTATCGGCCTCGATGCCGAGGCGTTGCAGGATGTTGACGAACAGATTCGGCAGCGGGTAATTGCGCTCGCGGTCAAACGCGAGATGCTGCCCGTGCCGGAAGCCGCCGCCCGCGAACAAGGTCGGCAGATTCGTTGTCACGTGCGTATTCGCGTCGCCCATATTCGTGCCGTACAGAATCATCGTGCGGTCGAGCAAGGTGTCATCACCTTCCTTGCACGCCTTCAAATCACAGAATAATTTGTCGAGTGCGCGCATTTGCAACCGATCGGCCTTTTCGTGTTGCCGCAGCTTGTCTTCCTTCTTGCCGTGATGCGAAATCGCGTGATAGCTGTCGCTCATCGTTTCGTCACCAATCGTGATCGCGGGCGAGTTCACGCTGTCGAGCATCAACGCTACCAGCCGCGTCGAATCCGTCTCAAACGCGAGCCGCGCGAGATCGTACATCAAGCGCACTTTCTCAAAATAATCACGCGGTTGTGCCGTATCCGCAGGCGGCTGCGCCGTCACCACCGGCTTGGGCTTCTGTTCCCATTCGGCAGCCTGTCCTAAACGTTTTTCCAGGTCGCGCACGCCGGTCATATATTGATCCAGCCGTTCGCGGTCACGCGCGCCAACGTTGCGTTGCAAGCGGCGCGTCTGATCGGCCACCGAATCCATCACGCTTTGCCCCAGCGCCAGACGCCGCACCTGCGCTTGCACTTCGGCAGGCGTGCCAGTGACGAACATCCGCTTGAAAATCTCGGTTGGGTTTTCATCGGAAGGAATCAACACACCGCCACTCGTCCACGACAAACTATGCTGCCCCTTTTGAATGTTGACGCCGAGCGTAAGCGACGGGAAGCGCGTCTGATTGCCGATGTGTTCCGCCGCGAATTGATCCAGCGAAATCGTATTGCGAAAACCGCCGCTGCTGGGGTGCGGTGCCGCCGTCAGCCAGCAATTATCTGCCGGATGCCCCGCGTCTACGTCCGGGTGCGAAACGCCACTAAAGACGGTGAAATGTTCCCGGTGCGCTTTCAGTTCTTCGAGGTAGGGCGAAAGCTGATAGCCAACCCCTTTCGACTCCGCCGCCGGAAAGAACTTCCACGGCACGACGCCGAGGTTGTTGCAAATCGCTAGAAAGCGGCGTGGCACGGCTTTACTTTCCGCGCGCACAAACGCTGGCAGCATCGCGTCCAGCAGCGGCAACGAAAGCGCAACACCGGTGCCGCGTAAAAAGCTGCGGCGGGAAAGCGCGTTGTGAGTCGAGACGTGAACAGTCTTCATTTGGTCTTTTTCTCCTGACAGTTTCCGGTAAATAAGAGATCGCGCAAGCAGATACGCAAAAACATTATAGCCAGTTACGATGCAGCTGCGAATAGGAGAATTGCCCGACAGCGTTTTTCTGGGCTTCGCTACCGATCTTTTCCGCTTTGCCCTGCGCTATTGCGCATCACCCAGGTCATAGCCATCCTTTACGCGCAGTCGCACGCGAAAGCTGCCGATGTTGTTTTGCCAATGCCCGTTGTCATTCACGGCAAGGTAAAGGCGGCCAACGCCCAATCCTGCTTTGTCCAAATGACTCCCCACCATAAATCGTGGCCCCGCAACGCCGACCTTGCCCACCAGTGCGCCGAAAGGAAAGCCATCCACGAGATTCGTTTGTAATTCGGCCCCGTACTTTCAATCCATCGGGATCAGACGCCCAGCCATCAATGGCGAAGGAAAGTCGCACATAGCCAGCGGCGAGTACCTCCACATGCGAATTCGGGCTAAGCACGACGCTCCGTGTCGAGGAATTCGATCTGGGTGCAATGACGTAGCGCATGCACGTCAAAGGTTTTTTCGATTAGGGGTTGCCGCACTGCCAGCGAGCGAATGGAAGAGACGGGAACCGTCATCGCCGCAGCGCCCACCGGTTGGATCGTGAGCGACTCACCTTCCATCCGTCCCCGCAAGGCGTCGCCATTCTTCAGCCGGATCAGGTCGCGCGAGCGATCCGCCTCGTCGGCATAACCGGGTATCAAGCGACCGAAGAGGCGATAGAGCGCGTCCGGCTCGCGCAGGTCACGATCCTTGTATGCATTGAGTACGGGCGTCATAGCAGGCAACCCGATGTCGGTCAACGCCGCTACGGCTGTGTCACGCGCCTGCCGATCAGTGCCTTGCACGGCGGCGAGAGCGGTGGCGATGCGCTCGGTTTCACTTGGGCTGGCCTCTGCCGCCACGTGAATAGAAACTGGTTTCATCGTAGCCAGTGAGTGAGAAGTAGCGCCTACCTCTGTGTAGGGAATATGGATGCCTCCTCTTAAGGAGTATTGGCCAGCAGTTTGCCGCCCTTCCAACACCTTGCCATCGCGCAGTAGCACTCGAACAAAGACTCCACCTTTTGTTTTCTGCGCGTGAACACTTCCTGTGGTAACGTTGCTGCACACCAGTGCCAAAAGGAAGAAGAGCGAAATATGGATGCGATGCGGCTTAAGGGGCTTTCTGATGTTTTCTTGCTTCATCTTGTCTTATAAGTCTTCCTGTTAGAATCTTGCGTTACTTATTCCGAAACAATTCACTCTCAATCAGCAATTGGATGAGCGTCCGTATGCCGTAGCCTTTCGCTGCTGCGCGATCCAGCAAGGCTTCGACTTTCGGGCGGTCGCTGAATTGCACATTGGTTCCGGTCGCAAAGACTAAAAGCTGCGCGGTCAGATTGCGCGCGATTTGGCGTTCGTCGGTGAGCAACAGGCGTTTCAATTCGCGCACGTCTTGAAATTTCCGACCATCGGGCAGGGAACCAGAAGCGTCTACGGGTTGAATGTAGCGAAAGGCGAACTTTTGTCCGTTTTTGCCGACGCCGGGCGCTTTTTCTCCCTCGGCCAGCGCGCGGTATTTGTCGCGCCACGCGCCGAAAACATCGAAGCTTTCCAGCGCGAAACCCGCCGGGTCAATTTTCGCGTGGCAGGCGTTGCAGCTCGCATTCGTGCGGTGTTTTTCGAGCTGTTGGCGGAGCGTAGTAGCGCCGCGAATGTCAGGGTCTACTGCCGTCACGCCAGCAGGCGGCGGCGGGGCAGGTTTGCCGAGAATGCGTTCCATCATCCACGCGCCGCGCACAACAGGCGAAGTGGTCGTGCCGTTCGCAGTGACTTTCAGCACGCTGGCTTGCGTGAGTAAGCCGCCACGCACGGCATCGGGCGGCAACGCAACGCGACGAATCTGTGAGCCTTGCACGCCGGGCAGGCCATAAAGAGTTGCCAGCCGTTCATTGATCGTCACAAAATCTGACGTAATCACATTTCGCGCGGGTAAATCGCCACGAATCAACTCTGTAAAAAATGCGCGCGTTTCAAACGTAGCGGATTCGACCAGATGGTCATCCAGATAGTAATCCGCGTACAGCAACTCATCCGGCGACGTGATGTTCACTTTGCGCAGGTCAAGCCAGTAATCCAGAAAAGCATTCACGAAGCGTTGCGATTTGGGATCAGCAAGCATTCGTTCGACCTGCGCCCGCAGCACCACCGGTTTGCGCAATGCGCCTTGTTGGGCAAGGTCGCGCAACGCGGCGTCAGGTTCGGAATTCCAGAGGAAATAGGACAAGCGCGAGGCCAGCGCGTAATCGTCCAGGCGTCCTGGTTTTTCTTCCAGCGTCGTGAACGCCGGCGAACACAGCACGGCGGCGTAGGTCGTAATCATCGCGTCCGTAAAGCTGTCGCCGTTTTTCAGCGCGGCGTCTGCGAGCTTGAGGAAGCGTGCGGTTTCTTCTTCCAACGGCTGCGGGCGGCGATACGCGCGGGCAAGGAAGTTCCGCAGCAGCCGCGCCGCATCGTCGTGCGGATTCGTCGAAACCACTTCGATCTGGCCTTTGGCACTTTTCTTGAACGGCAAAGTGCCAAACAGCAACCGATGACCTTGGCTCGGCCATTCGTCCCCAGCAGTTTTATCGAAGATTGGCCCGGTGACTTCAAGCCAGCGAAAGGCAACGCCGGGCTGCCCGTCTTTTTCGGCCAGCGGATTGCGCCAGTTCGGCGGACGCGAGCGGAAGAAGCGTACGGCATCAGGCCGGATGGTTTCGTCTTTCAGCAACCAGACTTCGACCTCCTGCACAGAAGGTTCAGGCGACACGTCTACGTTGGCCAGATAGCGCATTTGGCGCGGGGGGATTTCAGCATACAGCGTGACGGGTTCGTGCGTACGTCCGGGAAAGGCTTCAGTGCGGCTGGGATGAAACCATTTCTCGCCCGGCTGCGGCCCCGCCCAAAACGAATGCGCCAGCAAGCGCAGTTTGTATTTGCCCGGCACTGGCGCTTTGAATTGATTGAAGCGGATTTCGAGCGGTTCATACGAACTTGCCACAACGCCCATACTTTCCAGTTCGCGTTTGGCCGGATCGGCGGCACCGACGGTCATCGGTGCTTTTTTCTCCAGCACGGCAACATCGGCTTCGTTGCCAACGAGCGGAAACGTCGCGCGTTCGGTGTAGGTGTTGAATTGCGAAAATTCGACGTGCCCTGTAAAAGCACGTTGCTCGCGGGCGTAATAGCGTTTGGTCGTCGTCTCTGGCTGTTTTTCGGAACGTGCCAGCACTTCACGCAAGGCATATTCGGCAGCGGCCAAATAGCGACTGATCTGCACGTGCGACACGCCGAGCGCCTCGCCCGATTTGTTGAAGCGGTAACGTTCGCCGTCTTCGGGTAGCAGTTCTTTGACCTGCAACCAGGGCGCGCCGAGTAAATCGCGCAACGTGTTTTCGTATTCGTAACGGTTCATCCGCCGGAGCACCGCGCGGCCATCACGACGAATGCGCGCAGCATCGGCGGCAGCCAACGAGGCCGAAAGTGATTTGAGGAACGTCGCGCGTGCGGCGGCGTCCGGTTGCGGCGCACCTTTGGGCGGCATCTCGCCGTCCCGTACGCGGTCGTGAATCTTGACCCAGGTGGCAAACATCGCCGCCGCAAAATCCGGCGGGAGCGCCGTTACATCCAGATTGCCTTTTTTCGTTGTGCTGTTGTGGCAGGCGGCACAATGCGCTGCCAGAAAACCCGGCAGAGAACTGGGCGCAGCAGCCTGTTGCTGGCCCGCATCCACATTTTGCGGTCGTATAAAAACAACCCACGCCAGCCCTACTGCCAGTCCCAGCACAAAAATGAATTTGCCACGTTGTCGCATAATGAAAAATCCCGTTTATCGGTTGTAATCCTATTGCCCAAAACGCTGATGTCAAGTGGGTGGATGCAGTTATTTCTCGTGGCCAGTGGAAGCGGGGCAAGGCAACGCAACGGCAAAAAACACCCGGTTACCAGGGTTGCGGGAGATCTTCGAGCGCGATCACAAGCCGTAGCGTCGTGCCCTGCCCCGGCGCGGAACGCAGCATCAATTCGCCGCTGAGCAATTCCGCCCGCTCCTGCATCCCCACCAGTCCAAAGCCGCCGCGTGCTTTCGTCGGATCGAACAAAAAGCCTTTGCCATTGTCCTGCACCGTCAGCACCAACTGCGTTTCCGCGCGGTGCAGGCGAGCCGTGGCGCGCGTGGCTTGCGAATGTTTCAGGATGTTGTTCACGCATTCCTGCACGATGCGGTAGAAATTGATTTCGTGCTCTTTGGGAAACAGGCCGTCTACGTTTTCGATCTGCGCAGCAAATTGAATGGTCGAAGCGGCGGCGGCATTTTTGAAAATCGCCTGAATCGCTTTCGTCAGGCCGATGCGATCCAGTTGATACGGGCGCAGGTTGTACGAAATCTCGCGCACTTCGCTAATGGCGTTGGAGGCTTCTTCGGAGATTTCCTGGACGTTGTGCGCTGTCACTTGCCCGTTCAGTTGCAGCGTCAACAGGGCGAGATTTTTGATGATGACCAGCCGTTGCCCCAAGCCGTCGTGCAATTCGGCAGCAATGCGTTTGCGTTCGGCTTCCTGCGACGCGATCAACTGGCGCGAGAACGCCTGCTGCTGCGCGTGACGCCGGTGCAGCAGCGACACGCGCCAGCGAAAGACACCAACGACCAGCCCCACGAACGCCAGCAATTCCAGGCCAAGAAACCACCAACGTTTCCAAACCGGCGGCAGAATCACGAGCCGCAGCCGCGCGCCCGTTTGATTCCACACCCCATCGCTATTCGCGCCGCGCACGTGCAGCGTGTACGTGCCGGGATCGAGATTCGTAAACGTGACATCGTTGCGGGTGCCCAGCGCAATCCATTTGTCGCTGTATCCGGCCAGCTGATAAGCAAACTGGTGCTTTTCAGGATGCCGGCAATTCAACACGGCAAATTCAAAGCTGATGATGTTGTTTTTGTACGACAACGTCAGCGCCGCGCGCGCGGGCATCCCGGCTTCTGTGACAAACACGCCTTCGGCATCGTCCGTGTTGTAGCGGCGGCACGCAGTAATCGTAACGGCGGAAGGTTGGTTATTGCGCGCGAGTTGGCTGGGCTGAAACAAATTGAAGCCTTTGTCGCCGCCGAAAAACATCGCGCCCTGTGCATTGCGATAACACGCGCCCGGCGAAAATTCCCTGCTCTGCAAACCGTCGGCTACGTCGTAGTTGTGAAACGCCCGCTGCGCCGGATCAAATTCCGACAACCCGTTGCCCGTGCTGAGCCACAAATGCCCCTGCTCGTCTTCGAGCATTCCGAACACATTATTATTCGGCAAGCCGTCCTTTTCGCTGTAATGCGTGAATTCGCGCGTGGCCGGATGGAATTGATTCAAACCGCCGGGGGTGCCGATCCACAAATTGCCCGCGCGGTCTTCGTACACGCACCAGATCAAGCTGTGACTGAGGCTGCGCGGATTGCGGCGGTCGTGCGTGAAGGTTTCAAATCGCTCGCGCGTGCGATCCAGGCGGCTCAGTCCGTCATTCGTTGCGACCCACAGTGCGCCGCTGCGATCTTCGTGCAAATGAAACACCAGATTGTTGCCGAGGCTGGCCGCGTTGTTCGCCTCTTTGCGGTAATGCGTGAAGGTTTCCGTCGCCGCGTCAAATCGCTCTAACCCGCCGCCATGCGTGCCCGCCCACAATACGCCTTCGTGATCCACGAGCAGCGTATGAATGTTGTTCTGACGCAAACTCTGCGGCTGGTCGGGCTGCGCGAAAAAATGCTTGCGCCGCCCCGTCGCCACGTCCACGCGATACAATCCTTCTCCCGTCGCCACCCACAGATTGCCCGCCTGATCCTCCGCCAACGCCGACACGCGATTGTGCGGCGCAGGCGGCGTAGTCGGCGTCAGCAGCGGATACGGCGTGAAGCGTTCGGTCGCGCGATCAAATTGCAGCAGCCCTTCGCCCGTGCCAATCCACGTGCGCCCTGCGCGATCCGTCAGAAAGGCGGTGACGCTGTTGGCAGGCAGGCTGGCCGGATTTTTCGGATCGCGGAAGTAATGCGCGAACCGCTGCGCCCGCAAATCAAGTTGATTCACCCCGCCGCCCTGCGTGCCGACCCATAACAAGCCGTCGCGGTCTTCGCACAGCGCAAACACGCGCCCGCTGCTGAGCGTCGTGGGATCATCCGCGTCCGGCAACGCCCGCGTGAATTGCTGCGTCGCGGCGTCGTAGCGGTTCAGCCCCTGACTTGTTCCCACCCACATCGCGCCCGTGTGATCGCGGTGCACGGAAAGCACATAGTTACTGCTCAAGCTATGGTCATCGTTCGGCTGCGACAACAAATGCGTAAACCGCTCCGTCGCCCGCTCAAAAACATTCACGCCGTCCGCCGTTCCCAGCCACAGCCGCCCCGCGTCATCTTCGGCAATCGCAATCACCAGATTGTTGCTCAAGCTATCGGCGCGCCCGCCGTCGTGCTGATAGCGCGTGAACGTTTCGGTCGCCGGATCAAAGCGCGTCAGCCCCTCTTTCGTGCCGAGCCAGAGGATGCCCGTGCGATCCTGATACATCGCGCGAACGATGTTATGGCTCAGGCTGCGCGGATTGTCGGGAAGGGATTGATACCGCTTCGCCTGCTGCGTGGCAGGATCGAAATAATTCAGCCCGCCGCCATCCGTGCCGACCCACAGTTTGCCGTTGGCGTCCGCGACAATCGCCGTGATCGTGTTCAGGCTCAGGCTGTGCCCATTGGCCGGATCGTGCAGGAAATGCGTGAAAGTTTCGGTTTCCGGCTCAAAGCGGCTCAACCCGCCCTTGTTCGTGCCAACCCACAAACGCCCGGCTTGATCCTCGCAGAGCGACAAAATGTAATTGTCCAGCAATGTCCGCTCGTCCGCTTCGTCGTGCCGGTAAATTGTGAAGCGGTGCCCGTCATACCGGTTCAGCCCATCCTGCGTCCCAAACCACAGAAACCCCTGCCTGTCCTGCAACACACACAACACCGTGCTCTGCGACAGCCCCTGCTCACTCGAAAGATGTGCGAATTTGAACGGACTCGGCGGAATCGTGGAAGGAGAAGGAGGAACCGCGCGCGGCGTTGGCGGTAGCGCGAGTCCCACGCTTAGGAACAAAAGCCACCAACATTGTCTGGCGAGAGACGAAACTCGCAGAAGGTACCTCATCGTTTAGTTGGAATAATTGCCCCGCTTGCGCCGCGTAGCATGAATGAAACCTCCCCCCGGTGCAAGCCCCTTCGCCCCGCCCGCGCAGCGCCTGGGAGCGCACGCGGAAGCGCGTGCTAAGGGCTTATATACAATTCCCTTGCTCAGAGCGAAATTCCTCTTCACTGTTCAGCACGCGAGCCGCGTGCGCTCCCAGGCGCTGCGCGTTCCGCTCACGCGGTTAAAGTTGCAGCAGGTATTGCTGCATCACGGTGCGCAGGCGTTGGCGGTCTATGGGTTTGGTCAGGAATTCTGCTGCGCCGAGGGCTTGGGCGCGGTTGCGATCTTCCATAATCGTCAGCATCACGACCGGAATCGCGGCCAACTCCCGCTGCGCTTTGAGCGCCTGCAACACCGCCCAGCCGTCCATTCCCGGCATCACGACATCCAGCGTAATGACATCCGGGTGCAGGTGTTCGGCAATGCGCAGCCCGGCTTGCCCGTTGGCGGCGCAATGCACCTGAAAGCCTTCGCGCTGCAAAAAATGTTTCATCAGTTCGTGGACGGACAAATCGTCGTCAATCACCAGCACGGTGCGTTCCTGCCGCAGCCGCGCTTTGGGCAGCGCCGGAATTTGCAGCACGCCCGTCGCATTCGGATGTAGTTTTTGATTCGCAATATCGGCAGGCAATTTGATCGTGAACGTCGAACCCTGCCCGCGTTCGCTTTTGACGCGAATGTCGCCGCCCATCATCTGACAAAAGCGGCGGCTGATGGTTAAGCCCAGCCCCGTGCCGCCATATTTGCGCGTTGTCGAAGCGTCGGCCTGGGCAAACGGCTGAAAGAGTTTGGCCAGTTGTTCTTCGCCGATGCCAATGCCCGTGTCCGACACGGCAAAGACGACCCAACCGCCCGCGCCGTCGCTCAACGTCGCTTCGCGTCGGACTTCCAGCGTGATGACGCCGTTTTCGGTGAATTTGCAGGCGTTGCTGAGCAGGTTGACTAAGGCTTGTCGCAGCCGCGTTTGATCGGCGCGCAGTTGGCCTAGATCGGCGTCGCAGCGCACGACGAGTTGATTGTGATTCTTTTGCGTGAGCGGCTGCACGACGCTCACAACCTCTTGCACCAGCGTAGCGATTTCGCCTTCCTCGACGAACAATTCGATTTTGTCGGCTTCGATTTTGGAGAGGTCAAGCACGTTGTTGATGAGGCTCAGCAAATGCTTGCCCGCCGCGACGATCTTTTTCAGGTCGGGCAAAAACTCCTGCTGTCCCGCGTCTTCGGCTTCCTCCTGCAACATCTCGCTGTAGCCGATGACGGCGTTGAGCGGCGTGCGCAGTTCGTGGCTCATATTCGCCAGAAACACGCTCTTGGCGTGCGTCGCGGCCAGCGCCTGGTCGCGCGCCTGTGCCAGTTCCGCCGTGCGTTCGTTGACCAGTTCGTCCAAATGGTCAACGACCTGATTGCGTTCCTGCCGCACTCGTTCGAGTTCCGCGCTTTTTTCGATGAGCAAGGCTTCTGCCCGGTGCCGCGCGGCCATCTCGGCAGTCAGTTTTTGTTGTAGCAGTTCAATGTCCATCATATTCAAAGCAGCGATAGCTGGGCGCTCGCGTGCGCCGTTTGCCAGCGATTGCCGCGTTGCACCTGCACCGTCGTGAGGCGCTGGCAGCCAAACTGCTGGCGCAAGTGCTGAATGCAATTTTCCAGCAAATCCGTCCGGCCACAGGTGAACAAATCCACTGCCGCATAGCCGCATTCCGGCCACGTATGAATCGCCAGATGCGATTCGGCAATGACAATAAACCCGGAGATACCGTGCGGCGTGAAGCAGTGAAAATAGTGATGAATGATCGTCATCTGACAAGCCCGCGCGACGTTCAGCATCTGCCGCCGAATCATTGCTACATCGTTTAGCAAAGCGGCGTCGCACTCATACATCTCAATCAAAAAGTGATGTCCCAAGACGTTGCTCATCGGTAGTTCCTTAAACGTTTTCAGAGTAAAAGCATTTATCCGGGTTGCAGCAGCCGTCGCACTTCAAACAGGTTTTCTTTCAGCACATAACCGCTTGCGCCGGCTTCCTGCGCGGCCTCGCGCAAATCGGCTTCGTCATAATTCGTCACGATAATCACTTTGGCTTGCGGGTCGGCGCGCAGAATTTGCCGCGTTGCGGCGATGCCGTCCAGTTGTTTCATCGCAATGTCCATCAGCACAAAACTGGGATGATGCAGGTCGTAGGCGATGACGGCTTCGCTGCCGTCGTTGCATTCGTAAACCTCTTCGGCCACCGTTCCCACAATGCTTTTCAGCACGCGCCGAATGTTGGGATTGTCATCCACAATCAGAATTTTCATATTTCCTCCAGGGTGGGGCTGGGCAAAACCGAATGTCCAACACATAACTTTTTCTATTGCAACAGGGGCGGGATAACGGCACTGGCCGCGTGGATTTCCGGCGTGTAATACGACAGCCGCAAGCCGCGCGCAGCGTAGCGGCGGGCGATTTCCTCGTGCGTTACCGTCAACGGTTCATCGCTCGCCAGCGCATACGACCAGACGCCGGAAGGATAGGTCGGCATCATCCCCCAATAACGGCGCAGGTGGCGAAACACGCGGCGCAAATGCCGCGCGACGGCTTGTCCTTCCGCGCGAAAATAAAACGGCGAGCCGCTTTGCGTGGCATAGCTGCCGCCCGCGCGCAGCGCCCGCTGGCACGCGGCAAAAAACGGCGCTTCAAACAACGGCACCGCCGGGCCAATCGGATCGGTGGAATCCACCAGAATCACATCCATTTCGTGCGCCAGCTTCGCCATCAGGGTTTCGCCGGGCAGGACGTGCAATTGGACGCGCGCATCGTCAAAGACGCCCGCGCAAACGGTCGGGAAGAATTCCCGCGCGGCGTCAATCACCGCTTCATCAATCTCGCACCACAAGACTTCTTCGATAGTCGGATGCCGCAACACCTCGCGCACCGTACCGCCATCGCCGCCGCCGATAACCAGCACGCGACGTGGCAATGGATGCGACAGCAACGCAGGGTGCGCCAGCATTTCGTGGTAGTACATTTCATCGCGCTCGGTCAGCATCACCTTGCCATCCAGCGCCATCAGGTTGCCGAATTCTTCGGTCGCCAACACTTCCAGCAACTGATACGGCGTCTGCTGCGTCAACAGGCGTTCGCGCACGCGCAGGCTGAAGCGGACGTTCGGGGTTTGCTCTTCGGTAAAAAATAACTCGCTCATTCGTGCGCCTCCTTGTCGCTTAAGCCGCCAGTCGCGCGGCAACTTCCTGCAATGCAATGGCCAGTGGATGTTCGGGATAGTGCAGCGCAAAAATCCCGGCGCTCGCCAGCGTCATCATCTCGTCCGCGTGCGGCAAGACCGCCGCCACTTCGGCAGCATACGTGCGCTCGGCCAACGCCTTGACGGCTGCCGGGGCAAAAGCTGCCGGGACTTTGTTGACGACCAGCAGCAAGCGCGCCACCTGCAATTTGCGCGCAATTTCCACCGTCACGCTCGTGCCCTGATAATCCTGCTGATCGGGGCGCAGCAAGATAACCAGCGCGTCGGATATGGCGATGGAAAGCAGCGTCTCTTCATTCAAACCGGGATGTGTGTCAATCAGTAGCGCATCCAGCTTCAGTTCCTGAAGCAAGCGGTGAAAGCCGTCGTTGAGCAGGCTTACGTCATAGCCTTCGCGCAGGACGCGCGCGATTTCTCCGGCCTTGAGACTCGCCGGAATCAAATACACACGCCCCGCAATTCCGGGCGGGGTGACATCGTGCGCGGCCTGTTTGATCTCGCATTTGCCCCACAAATATTCATTGAGCGAATGCCGCATCTGGTCTTCCTGCAACCCGAACAAGACGTGAATCCCCGGCGATTGAATGTCCGTATCCACCACGCCCACGCGCCAGCCCCGCCCCGCCAGCAACGCCGCCAGATTCGCCGTCGTATTCGATTTCCCCGTGCCGCCACGAAAGGAATGAATGGAAATAATCTTGGCCATAAACTGTAGGATTTAGGATTTGGGATTTAGGATGTAGGTGAGATTGCCAGGCTTTTTGCCAGCGCCCTAAATCCTAAATCCTAAATCCTATCTCCTCTCTCCTAAATCCCTTCAAAGGCGCTTTGCCGTCGCCGCCGTTGCCAGCGCCAATCCAGCATGCTTTTGTCGTACTCCACGCGGAAACGCAGCGCCAGTGCCAGCGCCAGCCCGCAACCGGCGCAGGCAACGGTCAGATACAACCAGCGCCCGCTTTCCACCGTCAGCCAGTGCCGATACGTCGCCCACCAGATCAGCGCGACGAGGCCGTAGCCCAGCAGGTAACCGACCTGATACAAAAACCCGTGCAAA
Source organism: Blastocatellia bacterium (assembly GCA_046331525.1). Lineage (GTDB taxonomy): Bacteria > Acidobacteriota > Blastocatellia > RBC074 > RBC074 > JAFDVL01. The sequence continues at coordinate 69,710 of JAXLQQ010000016.1, read as the reverse complement.
AACGCGCCGATGCGCCCGCGCAATTCATCCGGTACAAGGCCGAGAAACGCGCTTTCCGACGGCGTGTGAATGCCCTGTGAAACCACTTGCGCGAGGTAACAGGCCAGCACCACGCTCAGCAACTGCGGCCACAGCAGCATCGCCAGCAAACCGCCAAACAACACGCCGGGCATCAGCGTGAAAATGGATTTGAACCCCCAGTGCTTCATCAGCCAGCGCAAGCCCACCGTCTGCACCAGCAGGAGCAACAGCGGCACGGCGAGTTTATAAATGCCGTAGGAAAATTGCAGTTCGCCGGTTTCGGGATAGGCGCGGGCGAGGTCAACGAGAAACTGATATTGCAACGCCACCCAGCCGACACCGAGCAGCAACACGCTCCACGAAAGATACCGAAAGAGCGTCACCTTCCGCATAAACACCGCGCCCTCGCGCAACAGTGCCAACAGGCTTGCAGAAGCGCGTGCCTGCCGCGTCGTGTCGGGCAATCGGCGCACGGCTACCGCCAGCACCGCCGCGCTCGCCCACAACCAAATCGCATTGCTGAGCAACAAACCCGCGCTCTGTCCGCCCAGCCAGCGCGCCAGCAGCACGGCTAAGGCATTGCCCGATAATTCGCCCAGAATCGCCGCGCAGCCCAGCAGCCCGAAGACGCGCTTGGCGGCGGAGACGGAAAACAGATCGCTCGCCAGCGCGCCCGTCAGAATCACGAGAATGTTATTTTGCTGGCTGTTGATGAGCATCAGCGCCGTGTACGCCACTTTGTCCGAACCGCCCGCCGCGAACAGCAGATAAATCAGCGCATACGCGGTGCCGAACGCCAGATGCAAAGCGATGGCGAGGCGTCGGCGATTGGCGCGGTCGACAATCAACGCATAAGCACTGGCCGTAAAAAGAATCACGAGCGCATCCGCCGCCCAGACCCAGAGGATTTGCGGCGCGCCGAGATGGCTGATGAAGCCGCTGGTGCCGATGACTTCGTTGGACGCTTCCACGATGGCATCGGCAAAGAACAGCAATGCCATCGTGAAAAAAGGCGCGCGTTCGCTGGCGTCAAGTCCCAGAAGTTTTACCATCCCTGACTCCGGCTTTGGGGCGCGGCGAGGCGATCAATGCGGCGTTGCAGGTATGGCGCAAAGGAGCCGCGATAACGCGCCTGCAATTCCGCGCGTCGCCAGTCTTCGCCCGTCACACGCTCGCGGCAACGCGCCGTGCCGCAAGCGCAGGCAAACTCGTCATAATCGCTGCCGTCGCTCATCGCGTAGTCGTAGCAAACCTCTTCGCCCGCCGCAATGTCCCGCAACGCAACGAGCGCGACCTGCCCGCTCAAACCGGCGTTGGGTTCGCAACTGTGGCAGAAAAATTCCGCCTGCTCGCCCGCCGCGTCCGGCAACAGGTACAGGTCTTCTTCAATCTGTAAGGCGTGGCGCTGCTCACGCTCGGCAAGCGGCGGCAGTTGCGCCAGCGAATACACCCTGCCGCCCCAGACGGCCAGCAATTCGCCCTGCCGCACGGCTTCGCGGGCGTAGACGCTGCGCCCACCTTTGCGCGGGTTCGGACGCACTTCCAGACGCGGCGAAAAGTACTGGCTTTCCGGCTGTGCCGCTTTCTTTTGGAGCACCAGAATCATCCGCCGCGCGGCGGGCGTGTTGTCGAAGGGTTGCGCCAGATTGAAATCGCCGTACCAGCCGAGAATCGTGAACGCGCCAGAAAGCTCGGCCAATTCGTAAAACTCCTGCGGCGCTAAAAATCGCTCGCTCGCCTGATCCGTCAGCGTCGTCGTCTGGCCGTTTTCGCGCACGCTGATTTCGACTTGTGGCCGAATGACCTGCGTTAGCGGATTGACCGTCGGATGATTCGTCGCCCAGTTGATTGTCACTTCGCAGCCATCGCGCGCGCCGTGATACTGGAAGTCGCCGTAGTGATACGGCGCGCAATCGCGCGGATGCGTGTTTTCCAGCACGTACAAACCGCCCGGCGTCAGGTTAGCCGCGACGGCGCGCAAGTGGGCGACAAGCTCTTCGTTTGTCAGTAAGCAGTCAATCGCATCGAACAGTGAAAGCGCCACATCCACCGGCTGCTGCAATTGAAAATCGCGCATATCTCCGGCAAACCATTCGATGCCCTGTTCATCGGGCGCAGCGTGGGCGCGGGCAAATTCGATCATCTCTTCGCGCAAATCCAGACCGACGGCGCGCACGCCCTGCCGCGCATACGCCCGCGCGTGATAGCCGGGGCCGCAGGCGAGTTCCAGCACCGACGCCATTGCCTGCCCGTGCTGCTGCTCATAAACAGCAGTCACAAAATTCACTTCACGACTGACATCGCGGTTGAAAACAATGTCGTAATACCGTGCCTGACTGTACATCGTGTTGTATTCGGCCATCTCTTGTCTCCTCTTCTGATGGCCCGGCGCTCGTTGCGGCTACGGCTTGCGGCGCAGGGCTTGGGCTTTTTGTTGTAGTTGTTGGAAGTAATCGGTTTCGGTAATTTCTGCGACCTGTTGCGCTTTTTTCACCTCGTCAATTTCAATGCGAAGCTGCTGCACCTGTTGTTTCAGGCGTTGTTCCCGCGCGTAAACTTCGCGCGCCATTTGCTGGAACACGCGCGCCAGCCGCCCCAATTCATCCGCGCGCAAAGCGACTGCCGCCAGCGATTCTGGTTGATAGTTTTCGGCTTCGACGGCGGCGGCGGCTGCGCTGATGCGGGCGACGTTTTGCAGGTATTCGATTTCCTGATTACGCAGGCGTTTCTTTTCCAGACAAGCGTTGACGCGCGCGCGCAGGATGACCGGCTCAAACGGTTTGGGCAGGTAATCTTCCGCGCCCGCTTCCAGACAGCGGACGACGCTGTCCAATTCATCCAGCGCCGAAATCATAATCACGGGAATCTCGCGCCACGCGGCATCGGCCTTGAGTTGCTGTAATACCTGATAGCCGTTCATCTCCGGCATCATCACGTCGAGCAAAACGAGGTCGAAGGAAGTTGCACGCAACATCGCCAACGCCTCGCGCCCGCCGCCTGCGACCTGCACGCACAGCCCTTCGCGTTGCAGCCGCCGCGCCAGCAAGTCCCGATTCATTTCCAGATCGTCCACGACCAAGACCGGGCCGTACTCGGCAGGCGAGAACGCGCGCGGTGCCGTCGCTTCCGCCAATGCGGGAAGCGGTGTTGTTGCTGCGCTGTCTTCCCTGCTGCCGACGCCCTGCTGAATCAACGCGCGGCATTGGTTGGCAGCGGTATGAATGCGTTGCAGGTCAGGCAGCAGCGCGGTCTGCCCCTGTTCTTCCAGCAAGAGCTGGCTGTAGCCGAGCATCACGCTGACCGGCGTCATCAGATCGTGCCGCAGTCGCGCGCCCAACTGTTGCCAGCCTTCCGCCGACCATTCCGCTTCGTTCGGCGTCAGGAGTTGATTGACGAGCGCCAGAAACTCCTGCCCGGCGCGCCCGATTTCGCGCAGGTCGCGCCGCAGTTTGTCGGCGTCCGGCCAATCGGCTACGTCTTCCAGCAGCATTTCGCTGTAATTCGTGATGGCGTTGACGGGCGTGCGCAGTTCGTGCCGCCAATGCGCGAAGCGTTGGCGCGCGTCCGTCAGATGGGTCAGCCGTGCGCCGCTCATTCCGCGCCGTTTCCTTTCGCTAACAAGGCGTTGATCTTTTCGAGCAGGCGCGGCAGCTCAATCGGTTTCGTGTCGTAATCGTCGCAACCGGCGGCCAGTGCCTTTTCGCGGTCGCCCGCCATCGCGTGTGCGGTCAGGGCAATGACGGGGATGTGCGCCGTGCTGACGTTCGCGCGCACCTGCTGCGTCGCTTCCCAGCCGTCAATCACGGGCAAGCTCATATCCATCAAAATCAGGTCGGGGCGTTCGGCTTGTGCCTGCGCGACACCTGCCGCGCCGTCCACAGCAATCACAACCTCAAAGCCCTGCCGCGAGAGCCGCCGCGAGAGCATGTCACGATTCATTTCGTTGTCTTCGACCAGTAAAATTTTCGGCATAGCAGCCTTTCCGGTTCTTAAAAATTGACGCCCACGGCCACGCCGAAGTTGCCGAACGTGGGAGCCGTTAATTGCTGCCGGAGTGGTTTGGCCAGCACCCGGCTAAAATCGAAATGCGGGCGCAGGTACAGATGTTTGTTCGGCGCGTAGGTCAGCGACACCTGCGCTTCCAGCACGTTCCAGGCGCGTTCGCGCGGGCCGAGGTAGACTTCATTGAATTTCACCGAAGCCCAGCCGAGCGCCACTGAACTGCCGAGCGTCAGCGTTTTGCGCAGCGCGCCTTCATACGAGCCGCCCGCCTGTCCGAAATACGCGCCGCGATACGCCACTACGTCAAAGGTGTGTGTGGTAAACGCGCGCAGGCGTCCCACCGGATACGACAGTTTCACCGCCGCCTCGCCCGTGGTTGGCACGCGGACGAAGGCGGGCGGACGGCTCAGGTACGCATCAAAGGAAGGCTCCACGCGCAGCCGTTTCCATTCGTGGGTGTAAGCGACGCCCACGTCTACTTCGTTAAATTCGCCCTGCTGCGGCTCGTTACTCAGCACCAGATTGCCCCCGGCATAGGCGGAAAAGTTGCCGACGGCGATCCAGGCGTAGGATTGCTTGACCGGCCCTTCGCTAAACGCCAGACCGTGCCAGACGTAGCGCGCCAGCAAATCGGATTCAACCCCAAACGTCACCTTGCGCGCCGCAGCGGCAGGCGCGGGGGCATCCTGCGCAAGAAGGTTGAGCGGTGCCAGCAACCAGAGGACTGCCCAAAGCAATCCTTGCCTAATGTTTCCCGCTGCTGTTGGTTGCCGTTTGTGCATCCTGCCCTCGCTTGGCAGTCTAGGCGGGCGAGGGGGGAAAATGAATACAGCCCACTACACGAAATGACTAAGTGTTACCACACGATTTTCGTAGGTAGAACTACGCAGGAGCAGTGAGGCGCTTGCTTTGCCCTGCGCTGAAGGTGTTTCTGCCGCCGCGTTAAAGCTGGCTTTTGTGTTGCAGGGCAAATTTCAACAGCGCGTTATGCCCGCGAATGCCGAGTTTCTGGCAGATGTTGGTGCGGTGGTTTTCGACGGTGCGGTAGTGAATGAACAACTCCTCCGCGATGTCTTTGCTGGATTTGTAGTGCGCGATCATTTGCAGAATCAGGCGCTCGGTCGGCGTCAATTGCTGCCAGTTGACAGAAGGATTGGCAGCGACGGCGGCAACGCGCCGCCGCTCCAGCAGCAGCGCAGTGAGCGAGGCGGTCACGTAATGGCGTCCGGCGGCGACGGTCTTGATGCCGGTGACGATTTCACCTGCGGCGCTGTCCTTCAAAATGTAGCCTTTCACCGCCAAATCCAGCGCCGCGTAAAAATGCTCCGCGTCGTTGTGCAGCGTCAAAAACAGAATCTCTATCGGCAGCGCGTCGTTTTGCAGTTCGCGCACGATGCCGAAGCCGTCGCGTTTGGGCATTTCGACATCCAGCACGGCAATCGCGGGACGCAGGCGGCGAATTTCGCGCAGCGCGCTTTCGCCGTCGTCGGCCTCGCCAATAACTTTCAGCAGCGGATCGCTCGTGATGACCTGACACAGCCCTTTGCGCACAATCGGGTGATCGTCGGCGATGACAATGTTGATTTCAGTGTTCATGCAACTTCTCCAGATTGATTTCGATGTTGATCGTCGTGCCCTGTCCGGGCGTCGAATGGATCGTCGGTTTGCCGCCCAGCAAATGCGCGCGTTCGGCAATGCCCAGCAGCCCGAAGCCGCCGCGCTGTCCATCGGCTTTCGGCGCGCCGGGCACAAAGCCTTTGCCGTTGTCGTGAATCGTCAATTGCAATTGCCGGGGGCGACGTTGAATCAACAGGCGCGCTTTGGTCGCCTGCGAATGTTTCAGAATGTTGTTGATGCTTTCCTGCACGAGCCGGTAAAAATTGATTTCCGCTTCTTTCGGAAACACATCGTCAATCGGGTCAAGGCTGGCGGTGAAAGTAATGTCGGAGGCCGTGTGCGCGGTGCGAATAATGGATTCAATCGCTTTCGTCAGCCCGATGCGGTCGAGTTGATACGGGCGCAAATTGTAGGAAATTTCGCGCACTTCGCTGATCGCCGCCGACGTTTCCGCCGAAATCTCTTCGATCTGCTGCCGCACGTCGTCCGTGCAGTGCGGCGCTTGCGAGGAAATGAACGCGAGGTTTTTGATGATGACCAGCCGTTGCCCTAAACCGTCGTGCAATTCGGCGGCAATGCGTTTGCGTTCGGCCTCCTGCGAGGCAATCAGTTGATGCGAAAACGCTTGCTGTGCGCGCTGCACTTTGCGCAGTTGTCGCACGCGCCATTGCCACGCCAGTACGACCAGCGCCGCCAGGCTGAGCGCCGCGAGCAGCACAAACCACCACGTACGATAACACGGCGGCAGCATTATGATGCGCAAACTTTGGCCTGCCTGATTCCATACGCCTTCGCCGTTTTCGGCAATGACTTTGAAGGTGTATTCACCCGGCGGCAAATGCGAATAATACGCCGTGCGGCGCGTGCCCGCTTCGACCCAGTCCTGATCCAGTCCGACCAGTTGGTATTTGAATCGCACCTGCTCCGCGCGCCGGTAGCTGAGCGCAGTATATTCAATTTCCAGACTCTCCTGCCCCGGTTGCACGCGCACGATTTCCGGCGGCGAAAAGCTGGCTTGATCCAGTTTGACTTGCTCGATTTGTACCGTAGGCGGAGCGGATTGGTTTCTTTTGGATCAACGATCACGAGTCCTTTGATCGTCGTGAAGCACATTTTACCGTCCGGCATGCGCCAGCCCGACGGCTGCGCCGCGCCATTGCCTTCGCTGCTGAGCATGCCATCGGCGAGGCCGTAAGAAACGCAGGACACCGCGCGGCTGCGTCCGTCGGCAAAATCATTCAATTCCTGCCGACTGACGCGAAAAATGCCGCGATTGCCGAGCAGCCAGAAATAGCCTTTGCCATCGTCCAAAATACGCGACACAAAATCATCAAACAGCCCGTCTTTCGCGGTGATGGACTTAATCTGTCCGCCGCGCAAACGATTGATCCCGCCGCCGTACGTGCCCAGCCATACCGTGCCGTCCGTGTCCTCGTGAACGCCGCGGATGTATTCATTCGACAGCCCGTCGCGCGCGGTGTAATTCGTAAACCTGCCGTCGCGCCACAGGCTTAGGCCGCTGACAGTGCCAATCCACAACGCGCCATCGGGCCTTGGCAAGAGAAAGCGCACCACCTCGTGCGCCAACCCATCGCCGACGTGCCACGCCGTAAATTCGCCCTTGTGCAAGCGCCGCAAGCCATCCATCGTGCCGAGCCAGATACTGCCCTCGCGGTCTTCGGCCAACGCATTGACCGTCAGCGGTTCGCTGCCCATCCGTAGCGGGTAATTCACAAACTGCCCATTGCTGTACTGCGTCAGCCCGTAGTTGCTGCCGATCCACAAATCGCCGCGCCGATCTCGCAGCAACGCGAATTGCTCGTAACTCTGCATCCCGTCCTTGTTGCTGAACGTCGCGCAAGAGCCGGATTGACAATGCACAAGCCCCGCGCCGGTCGTAATCCACAATCCGCCCGCGCCGTCATCCGTCACGGCGCGCACGCTGTTGCTGGGCAAGCCGTTAGCCTGCGAAAGTGTCGTCAGATTGCGGCGACGTAAGCGCGTTAAGCCGCCACCATCCGACCCAATCCACAGGTTTCCCTCGCGGTCTTCGTAAAAAGTTTTGACGACTTCGCGCCCGCCCTTTAATTCATACGGCGAGAATTGCCCGTTGGCATAGCGGAACACGCCAGCAGGCTGAAAGTAGCTAACCCAGACTGTCCCGTCGCGCGCTTCAAAGAGGTTGCGAATTTTCCAATCCGGGCGGCTATAGGGGTTGGGGTGCACAGTGAATTTACCTTCCTGCCAATGCGACAACCCCTTCGCTGTCGCCAGCCACGCGCCCCCCGCGCGCCGCGCTGCCAGCGGAATCCAAAGTCCTTGCGGCAGGCCATCCGGCGGTTTGAGCAGCGTGAACTTTTCATCGGCAAATTGCACCAGTCCGGCGCTCGTGCTGATGAGCAAATGCCCGGCAGCATCTTCCTGAATTTCCCAGACCTGCGTGTCCGGCAGACCGAGCGAAACCATCTGAAATTTGCCGTCACGCCAACGCGCTAGCCCTTTGGGCGTGCCCACCCAAATTGTGTGCTGCTGATCCTCGTGAATCGCCCAGACATAACCGCCGGGCAAACCGTCCGCCGTCGTCCACGTCTGCCCTGTGCCGCCACGAAAACTCATCACATCGCCGCTATCCGTGCCAATCCACAACGTCCCTTGATGATCTTCGCACAGCGTCAGGATGCGATTGCTGCGCAGTCCCGGCGTGTTGCCCGAATTGAAAATCGTGAATTTGACCCCATCAAACCGGATCAATCCGCCATACGTGCCAAGCCATAACCAACCCGCGCGCGACTGCAAAATCGCATTGACCGAATTCTGCGGCAAGCCGTTTTCCGTCGTCCAAAGGGTCTGCAAATAAGGATCAGGTACAGGCTGGGCGTACGCCAGCGCGTCGCCGGAGGCGAGCAAGGCAGCCAAAAGCCAGAGGTAGGCAAGGGGAATGCAGATTTGCTTTTTCTGTCGTAGTGTCACGAGCTAGGTAGCAAGTGCTTGCAAATGCTGTCGTACTTCGAGCAGGTTTTCCTTCAGGATATAGCCACGCGCGCCCACGGCCTGTGCCGCCTGACGCATCGCATCATCGTCAAAATTGGTCACGATGATGATTCGCGCAGCAGGATCAGCGGTCACAATCTGCTGAGTGGCCGCCAAGCCGTCCATTTCTTTCATCGAAATATCCATCAATACCACATCGGGATGATTTGCCTCGTAGGCCGCGAGGGCATCTTTCCCATCCTGACATTCAATGACGCCCGTCGCCAAATCAGCGACCATCGCCTTCAACATGCCACGCATGCGTGCGTTATCGTCCACAATCAAAATTTTGGGCATCACAGTCTGTCTTTCTGTAGATGGGGCAACGCGATTATGAAATGCCGGCGCGGGAAAAGATATAAGCGCAAACACGTATTTTCTCTACGTGGACATGCGTAGACGGCTACAACTCGTCCTTGCGTTCCAGGGCAAACTTCATTAGCGCGTGGCTGCCGTGGATGTCTAATTTGGTGCAAATATTCGTGCGGTGCGTTTCGACCGTGCGGTAACTGATATTGAGTTGGTCGGCAATGTCTTTGCTGGTCAGATACTCGGCAATCAGGCGCAGGATGCGCCGTTCCGTGGGCGTCAGGGCGTCCAAGGGGGAAATGGGCGCAGAGCGCGCCGCGCGGCGGTTTTTCATCAGATGTGCAACCAGCGTCGGACTGGTATATTGGCCGCCGCCCGCCACCGTTTTGATGGCCGTCACAATTTCGGCAATGGCGCTGTCTTTTAGCACATAGCCGCGCACGCCCAGTTCCAGCGCCGTCTCGAATAAATCTTCTTCGCAGTGAATTGTCAAAAAAATTAAGGCCGTCGGCGCCGCCGTCTGTTGCAGCGCGCGCGCCACCTCGAAGCCGCCCAGATGGGGCATGTTGATGTCCAAAATGACGACATCCGGTTGTAATTCGACAATCTGCGCCAGTGCCGTCTGCCCGTCACCAGCTTCGGCCACGACCACGAGGCTGGGATCAATCGTCAAGGCCAGACGCAACCCTTGTCGCACGACGGGATGATCGTCAGCAATAATCAGGCGAATCTCTTTCATGTATCCTCAAGCAGGCGTTCTTGCTACAGCATCGTGAGCGGGAAAATTGCGAGTATCCGGCGGCAGTCTACGCAGCCCCGGCAGGAGCGTCAAGGTGTGCGCTCCGCCACTTGCACAAGAACGACCACGCCCATATAATCCGCCGCCCATTTGCTGATGGGAAGAGGAGAAGTGAGCTCTAACAATGAACGAGAAATTTGCTGTCTGCCCCTGCGCCACGGGGTTAGGACTGTTCGCCCTGGAAAAGATTCCGCCGGAGCAACGCCTGATCGAATACACCGGAGAACGCATTGCCGTTGCTGCCGCGGTACAATCCGAAAGCCAGTTTCTGATGCACCTCAATAAAACTTATTATCTGGACGGTGCCGACGAAGCCAATCTGGCGCGCTACATCAACCACTCCTGCCAGCCGAATTCCGCCGCCTACACGACTGGTCGCCACGTCTGGATTTGGTCGGAAAAAGAAATCCAGCCCGGCGAAGAAATCACGTTGGATTACGGCGAAGAATATTTTAACGCCTTCATCAAACCCATCGGCTGCAAATGCCGTGTGTGTAACCAAAAGCGAGAGAAGCAGGCGGGGAAAAACTTAAAGCGTAAACGAAAAACAGTACGGGGAGCGTGAGCGACCTGCGCTTCAAGTTCTACTGTCACGCTCAGGTCGCTCACGTTCCCCGTACTGCCTTTCTTACTGCGGGCGTGATTGCAGCGCGGTTTGAATCAGCGACATGGTTTGTTCCCGTTCTGTGCCGACGAGTTCCAGCCGGGGCGGACGGACGCGCGCGTTACCCATTCCGACGGCCTCCTGTACCAATTTGATGAGTTGGACGAATTTCGGCACGGTGTCCAGTCGCAGCAGGGGCAGGAACCAGTGATAGAGCGGCAGGGCTTTTTCCATTTCGCCGCGCGTGGCGTAATTGAATAGATCAACCGATTCTTTCGGCAACGCATTGACGAGTCCGGCCACCCAGCCGACCGCGCCGACGGGAATGGCTTCGACTATCGCGTCGTCTACACCGACGAAAACATCTAGCCGGTCGCCCACCAGCGCCTTGATCGCAGGCACGCGGCGGACATCAGTGCTGGATTCTTTGACGGATTGGAAATTCGCAAATTCGTTCGCGAGTTCCTGAATCTGTTCCGGCAGAAAATCGGTGCCGTATGCCACCGGATTGTTGTAGAGCATGCAGGAAAGGTTCGTCGCCTGAAAACACGCCGCCACGTGTGCTTTCATCTCGCGCCAATCGCCTTTGTAAACGTAGGGCGGCAGCACCATCAACCCCTGACAACCTTTGCTCGCGGCGGTCTTGGCCTGTGCTTCGGCTTCCGCCGTGCTGAGCGCAGAGATCGCAGCCACCACTGGCACACGGTCACCAACAGCACGGACGAGGGTTTGCCAAAGCGAAGCACGTTCCTCAAACGTCATCGTATTGCCTTCGCCCAAACTGCCCGGCGCGACAATGCCCGTGCAGCCGTTGTCCACAAGCCACGCGGCGTGGCGTGCGACAAATTCGTGATCAATGCTCAAATCTTCTTTGAAGCCAGTGGTAATTGCGGGCATCACGCCCTGCCATTTCATCGTCATAAATTTATCCTTTGAGTACGCAGGCATCCTGCCTGCCTCTTTATATTTAAGAGAAAGTATTTCCGCCAGAAGGTCGCAGCGTGTGGAGTGCGACCTCCCGCCGTTTAGTCAGGGCTATCATTCACGAATCAAGCTGCCGACCTTGACCGGAAAGACAGGCGGACGCACTGATTCAGGTTGCCAATCAAAAAGAAATTCAATCGCCGGGCCACAAATGCGCCCCTGACACGGCCCCATCCCGCAGCGCGTATGCAGCTTGGCCGCGCGCCACGAAGAAGATTCCTGCACGCGTGCCAACGTCACATCTTCGCAGCGGCACACCAGCGTGTCCGCTAACGGCAAATGTCGCAACTCCTCACGCAACGCAAACGCACGATTGAGCAGCGTAGCAAATTTTTGCGCCGTCGCGCGCTCGGCGAATAACTGCTGCGCCTGTTCGGGTTGTTCGGTTGCGGCGAATCCGGCGATTTGCCCTTCGACCAACGACAATTCCAATCCGCCGATGCCCGTCGGTTCGCCCGCGCAGTAAATATCGGAAACCGTCGTTGCCTGCATTTCATCCACCTGCACCGCGCCATCGCGTAAGCCGCAGCCCAACAGCACGGCCAGTTCGACATTCGGCACCAGATGAAAGCCGCACGCGAGATAATCGCAGGCCACGTCCCACGAACGCGCACCTCGCCGTAATGTCACGCGCTGCAATTGTCCCGCGCCATGCGCCGCTTCAATCCAGCAATTTGTCAGGTGCGGAATCCCGCGCAATTCGGTTTTGAGTTGCAGCGCCTGCACGATTTTGCCCGGCCAACGCCACAGCCCCATCCCAAAGGACAGCAACCGGCTGACCGGCGATTGCTCGGCAATCAGCAGGACGTTCGCGCCGCGTTTGCGCAGATACGCGGCGACGGCCAACAGCAGCGGGCCTGTGCCTGCAACAACTACTTTTTTCTGTGCGATGGGCAAACCGGATTTGACGAGCGCCTGCAAACCGCCCGCGCCTGCTACGCCCGGCAATGTCCAGCCGGGAAAGGGCAGGAAGCGTTCGCGTGCACCGGTCGCCAAAATCAATTTCTGATAGTGCAGTTCCCGCTTGCCCGCCAACGTTTCGGCCAGCAAAACGCCTGCCTCCGGTTGATCGTAGATTTGTGCGCCGTTGATAAATTCCGGTTGCGCGGTTTGCACGCGCGCGAACCAATGTGCCGCCGCTGGCGGGCTGGCGTGCGCGTGTTCGCCGCGCCAGATTTGACCGCCGGGGTAAGGATTGTCATCCACGACGGCAACCTGCGCGCCGCTTTGTCGTGCGGCGACGGCGGCGGCGAGTCCTGCCGGGCCGCCGCCGATGATTAAGACATCGTATTGTTCGCGCTGCTTAGTCATCGGTTTCCACCTGCATTCCCGGTTGGCAAACAATCTGGCAACTGCGGGCGTGCGGTTCGCCATTGATCGTCACGCGGCATTCAAAGCAAATGCCCATTCCGCACAGCGGCGCGCGCGCTTCGCCTCGGACAGAGCGGCGAAATGTAACAGAACCTGTAAACGCCACTGCCGCCGCAACGGTGCTGCCCGCTGGCACGTCGAGCGCGTGGCCATTGATTGTGAGGGCAATGGTGTCAGGCATGCGCAGCCTCCTGTTGGGCGCGCTGCGGCAAATATGGCGTGACGGGAATCATAGGCGGACGCTGGAGCAATTGATCTACCAGCAATTTTGCCGTGCCGAGCGATGTGGTAATGCCCAGTCCTTCGTGCCCCGTCGCCAGATAAAGATTGTCGTGGCCGGGACACGGCCCAATCAGCGGCAAGTGATCCGCCGTCGCCGCCCGAAATCCTGTCCACGCGCGCAGGGCGGACAGTCGCGTGAGTCCCGGCATATACTCTGCCGCCCGCGCCAACATCCGGCTCAGCAGCACCGCTTCCACCGTTGCGTCATTCGTCCCAAACTGCCGCGAAGAGCCGATTAAGATTTGTCCCGTCTGACGCGGTTGTGCGTTGAAGGCGACGGAATCGGCAGTGCTGGCGTGGGCGCTTTTCAGATAGCCAAGTTCAATCAACTGATGCCGCACAAAACCGGGATAGCGATCCGTAATGAGCAAATGACCTTTGCGCGGTTGCACATCAATGCCCGGCGTCAGATGCGGTGCCCAACTGCCCGTCGCATTGACCGTCTTGCCCGCGCTAACGAAAGAACCATCGCTGAGCGTTACGCCATCTGCGTGCAAGGCAACGACGCTGTTTCCCAGTTGCACCTGCGCGCCTGCGCGCTCTGCCTGCGCCAGAAAATAGCGCGCGGCACAGGGCGGATAGCTGACGCCATCCTGCGGCACGCGCAGTCCGCCGGCCAGTCCGGCGCGTAAATTGGGTTCGGCTTCGGCCAGGGATTTTTCGTCCAGGACTTCGACCGGCACGCCGCGCGCTTCATAAAATCGCTGTTTGCGCCGCACCTCGGCCATTTCCTCTTCATCTGCCGCAACCCAGAGCGTGCCGCATTCTTCGTACTCAACCTCACGTGGTAATTCGGGAGCCAGCGCACGCCACAGCTGTTGCGAATAATTCGTCAGCGCGAATTGCGCTTCGGAATCGTCCATCACGACGATGTGACCCATTCCGGCAGCCGTTGCGCCGCCGCCAATCACGCGGCTTTCGATGACGACGACACGCAAGCCCGAACGCGCCGCTTCCCAGGCACACGCCGCACCCACAATGCCGCCGCCGATGATGATTACGTCAAAAGATTGCATGCGTGAAATCGTTGCGGTACGGTACAGCGAGCGGTAGCGACCTGTGCCTTGATGAGCACACCCATCAAGGTCGCTACCGCTCCCCGTACCGCAAACTCTTAGCGAATGCCGTAACAGAACGGGTCGCGTTCATCCAAAATCAATTCTGCCTCGGCATTGACGAAGGCGGTGCCTTTGATGGTGGGCAACACTTTGCCCTCGGCTTCCGCGCCGGGGCGAATGACGCCTTCAAAAACACTGCCCACAATGCTTTCCTGCCGCCAGATTTGTCCCGCCTGCAATTTGCCGTCGGCGTGCAGGCAAGCCAGTTTCGCGCTCGTACCAGTGCCGCAGGGCGAGCGGTCGTAGGCTTTGCCCGGACAGAGAACAAAATTTTTGCTTTGTACGTCTGGCAGTGCGGACGGAGCAAACACTTCGATGTGGTCTATTTCCTGCCCATTCGCGCCCGTAATCCCCTGTTGCTGAAGTGCCTGTCGAATCTGCCAGGTGAAGGTTGTCAACGCTTCGAGATTGTCGAGCGTCAGTGCATGTCCGTTGCCATGCACGAGAAAGAACCAGTTGCCGCCCCACGCAATGTCGCCCGTAACGGAACCATACCCCGGCACGTCTACCGCAACATTGGCCGCGAGCCGGTAGCTCGGCACGTTGTCCACGCTGACCGCGTTGTTTTCGTCGAGCGTAGCGACGACCACGCCAACCGGCGTTTCAATGCGATGCGTGCCGGGCGTGATGCGCCCCAGATACGCCAGCGTTACCAGCAGCCCAATCGTCCCGTGCCCGCACATGCCCAGATAGCCGACGTTGTTGAAGTAGATGACGCCTGTCGCGCAAGTTGGATCAACCGGTTCACAGAGCAACGCGCCGACGATGGCATCGTTACCGCGCGGTTCGTTGACGATAGCGGAGCGAAAATGATCGTGCTGCGCTTTAAATCGCTCCAACCGCTCAGCCATTGAACCAGTTCCCAAATCCGGGCCACCACTCACCACGCCGCGCGTCGGTTCGCCGCCTGTATGTGAGTCTATAATCTTAATTCGCCTGAATTGATTCGCCATGTTCATTCTTCTTTCTGCCCGCCTGAGGATTGGAGATTGGAAATTTGAAAGAACTATATCGGCGTAACTGCTTCGTTAGCCCTTCCAATTTCAAATTTCCAATTTCAAATCTTCCCCTCCAATCCTCACCGGGCAGTAAAGCAAGTACAGCAACAGACTGTCTTGCATCTCAGTAAGTCGCCTTGCATTGGATTAGTGTGGAAATCCGTGGCTAATAAACAGCATTTGCGCCGCGCCATCAAGTGGGGCTGACGTACCCGTTAGGATATGCGCAGGGCATCGCGGTATTGCGAAGGGGCCGCACCAACCGTGCGTTTGAAAGTGCGCGTAAAATGACTCTGATCGCAGAAGCCTGCCGAGAGCGCAATGTCCACAATGGATTTGTCCGTGGCCGTCAATTCGTGGCAGGCATACTCAATGCGTAGCTTGCGCACATATTCGCCAACTGTACATTGATAGCTTTTACGGAAGGTTTGGGCCAGATGTACGGGATGTACGCCGACCTGTTGCGCAATTTCGGCCAGCGTCAGGTTTTCGGCAAAATGGCCGTGTAACAAGTCCTTCGCCTGCTGCAACCAGCGCGGCGAACCGGGTACCGTTGGCGATGTACACCAGCGCGTTGTTTCGCCAAACATTTCCAGCATTACGCCCTCGATGATGAGCGCCGAAGCGCAGTCCTCGTGCGTGAATTCGCGGTACAGCTTGCGCGCCAGCAATTCAAATACGCCGCCGTGGAAATCGGCAGAGCGCTCTGCCACTGGCATTTGTTCGCGCACACGCGCCAGCCATTCGGGTGCAATCTCCACGATGAAAGAGCGTCCGCCTGACTCGTGAAAATATTCGGCGTGCAATTCACCCGGCGGATGAAACAGCAACGTCGAAGACTCGCACTCGCGCGTTTTGCCGCCATAGCTTTCCGTGTAATGGCCCTGCATCACATAGCAGAACAGCGCCTGTTTATGGGTGTGTTTGGGGGTTTGATAGCCCGGCGAATAGACGCGCTCCGATAACTCGAAGCTGGCGACTTTCCGGGTGCGCAACGTTTCTCCGTAATACCTGCCAGGAAGCAACTGAACAGACATGGCAGCATTTCCTTTCGGTTTTCCCGCGCGCGTGTCGGGGAAGGGTAGTTGTCATTGTTACCGTAAGTCAGAAGGCAATGGAGAGTGTCGCAAAGAGCTTGTTTGCGGTACGTTCCATCGGTGAGAGGTTGTATACAATATGCCTTATCCCATCGTCAAGAATCTCCCTAAGC
Organism: Blastocatellia bacterium; assembly: GCA_046331525.1. Classification (GTDB taxonomy): domain Bacteria; phylum Acidobacteriota; class Blastocatellia; order RBC074; family RBC074; genus JAFDVL01. The sequence goes on along the minus strand of JAXLQQ010000016.1, from coordinate 53,365 downwards.
GTATTCCATCCGGCTTACACACATACAAGACGGTTGCCGACTTCCGGGCCTTAATAAAGGCTGCCTTTTTTTACTGAACTTTGCAAATGGCTTTCTTCTGCCTGAAGAACGCGGGACGAGAGAATAGCGGCTTTTCTCGTCGGCCCTCGCCTGAGGCTGCGGCCTTAACGATTGCAATCACCAGGCGCTCGCGCAACTGCGCAACCCAAGAACGGAGACCCAATATGAGAGTACGAACGACAAGCAGGCTCGTTATTTTAGCCCTCGTCCACGCGGTCATCAGTGCGTTGCTGGCCGTCACCTTGTTCGCCCAAATTACCACGACCGGCATACGCGGCATTGTCCGTGATCCGTCGGGCGCGGTTGTGCCGAACGCGACCATTAAGCTCATTGATAATGCCACGGGCATTGAACAAACAACGATTACCTCCAGCGATGGCGGCTTCCTGTTTTCCAACTTGCAGTTTGGCAACTTCAAGCTAACCGCCAGCGCCACCGGATTCCAGAACACGGTGATCGCGGTCATCACGGTAGAATCAGGCCGCACGACCAACGTTTCCGTAGACCTGCAAATCGGCACTGCCGCCGAAACCGTGCAGGTCGCCGCCGCGTCCGAACAACTCAACACGACCACTGCCGAAGTCGGCGCGACCATCAACAACAAGCTCGTACAAAACCTGCCCTACGCCGGACGCGACAGTTTGAATTTCGCGGTGCTGATCGCGGGCAGTTCGCGCAGCACCAGTGACCGCAACAGCACGTTCAATGGCTTGCCGAACGCTTCGCTCAACATCACGCTGGATGGCATGAACAATAACTCGCAGCGCTTCAAGAGCGGCGGCACCAGCTTTTTTGCCTTTGCTCCGGCGCGCATTGATGCGATTGAAGAAGTAAGCGTTTCGACAACGGGCCTGGGCGCGGATGCGGGCGGCGAAGGCGCGATGCAGATTCGCATGACGACCAAGCGCGGCACCGAACAATATCACGGCAAAATTTTGTATCAGGGCATCAACGAAGCCCTCAATGCCAATTCGTTCTTCCGCAATATGCAGGGACTGCCGCGCAACAAATCGCGCCAGCATAACCCGGTCGGTTCCATCGGCGGCCCGCTCGTCCCGTTTGTGAAGAGCCTGAAAAATCGGCTGTTCTTCTTTGCCTACTACGAAGCGCAACCGCAACCGATCACGTCTACGTTTTTGACCCCGGTGCTTTCTCAAGCAGCGGAACAAGGTAACTTCACGTATTTGGGAACGGACGGTGTTAAGCGAACGGTGAATTTATTGCAAGTCGCCGGGGCAGCGGGACACACAAGCACGATTGATCCCACAATGTCGGGCATTCTGCAAAAGATTCGCGCCTCGCAGGGTGCAGGGACAAGCCTGGTGCCGATTCCCGGCATCTCGACTGAGTTCATGCAAAACCTGCAATGGGATCAGGGGCTCACGACGATGCAAGCGTTCCCGACGGCGCGCATAGATTTTCAAATCACGCCTACCATTGGCTGGCACGGTACGTGGAATTTGCGCAGCAGCGATTTCACCAAAGGCACTGCACCTTATCCGGGCAGCCCCTACGATTTCGTTGGCGTCAATGGCGCGAACATCCACTCCACGGCGACGCCTTACGTTGCGACGAATTCAGTAGATTGGACAATCCGCCCGAATATGACCAATAACGCCAGCTTCGGCGTGCAAGGAACGGGCGAATACTTCTTTATCAACGCCGATCCAAAACGCTTTTCTGATTACAACAACCGCATCATCAATACACCGCTCGTTAACCCGTGGATTCCCAATGTAGCCACGGACGTGCGCAACAATCCCAGCTATCAGTTCACTGATACGATGAACTGGGTCAAGGGACGGCACACGCTGACGATGGGCGGTACGTGGTTGCATACGACGTTTTATTCGCACACATGGGGCACGGCGGGCGTGCCGCAGTACAACTTCGGTGTCGTTACGGCTGATCCGCTCAATAACATCCTGCGTGCGGGGTTGCCGAGTATCAATACAACGACTTCCGTCACGCTCAACGGAGCGACGACCACGGACATCAACAATGCGCTGAATCTTTACGCCTTGTTGACAGGTCGCATCACCAGCGTCTCTGTTGCCACGAACGTCAATGAGCAGACGCACGAATACAAGCAGTTCAGCGAGGGCATGCAGCGCTATGCTTTCACGACTTTCGGGCTGTTTGCGCAGGACAGCTTCCGCATTCGCCCATCGCTGACGTTGAATTACGGTTTGCGCTGGCAATTCGACGGCGACATTCACAGCGGCAACGATTTGTTGTCACAACCGAGCGGCGCGAACTTCTACGGCCCTTCCACGGGGCTGTTCCAACCGGGCGTGCTGAGCAGCAATCTGAATCCGCAGTTTGAATCGGTCATCCACCCATACAAACGCGATTACATGAACCCCGCGCCGAATTTCGGCTTCGCGTGGAATCCGACGAGCGATCAAGGCTGGCTCGGCAAGTTAGTGGGCGACCGCAAGACGGTCGTGCGTGGTTCGTATTCGATTACGTTCTACAACGAAGGGCTGAATTCGATTTCCAATTCGCTCTCTGGCGGACGTGGCCTCACGCAAACCGGGACGGCAACGAATGGCGTGCAATTCGCCCCCGGCACACTTGAACTACGCTCGCCTGCGCCCATCATTCCAGTCTCTCCGACGACATTCGGCTTTCCGATTGCGCAGAATTCGTTTTCTGCACCAGTCGCGGGCAATTACATCAACCCAAATTTGAAATCGCCGTACGTGCAAAACTGGACACTCGGCATTCAACGCCAACTCACGAAGAGTACCGTATTGGAATTGCGCTACGTGGGCAACAAAGCCACGCATATGTGGCACCGCCAGAACATTCAGGAAGTGAACATTTTTGAGAACGGCTTTCTGAGCGAATTCATTCAGGCGAAGAAAAACCTTGATGCCAACATCGCAGGCGGCAAAGGCCAGACGTTCGCCAACAACGGACTGGCAGGGCAAGCGCCGTTGCCGATTTTCCAGGCCGCCTTTGGTGCGCTTGGCAACCAACCCGCCCTCGCCGCTTCGACCGGCTTTGGCAACGCAACCTTTATCCAAAACCTGAATCAAGGCGTAGCCGGTACGCTCGCGCAAACGCTGGCCACCACGCCGACGAATTTCTGTCGTCTGGTCGGTAACAAAGTGGCTTCCTGCGTCACGGCTGGATTCAATGTAGCGGGTGCGTATCCGATCAATCTCTTCCAGGCCAATCCGTATCTGAGTTCGCTGACCTATCAGGACTCGAACGGCGATAACAACTACAATGCTTTTCAAGTTGACGTGAAGCAGCAATATCGCAATGGCCTGCTGCTCGGTGGCAATTATGTCTGGAGCCATTCGATGGGCGATGTGCTGAACGAAACCGATCAAGCCGCAGGTTATACGTGGTACACGATCCGCAACGCGCGGTTGAATTACGGCCCGTCGCCGTTTGATCGTCGGCACGTCTTCAATGCGTACTGGACGTATGATTTGCCGTTTGGCAAAGGCCGTCGCTTCCTGAGCAACAATAAGTGGCTGGATCGCGCTGTTGGCGGCTGGACGATTGGCGGACGTGAAACGATTGCTTCCGGTCATCCGTTGCTACTGAACGGCGGACGCAACACCGTCAACAATCTGACGCAATCAGGCGTGGTCTTTGGCGGCGGCTTCACGCCGGATCAATTGCAGAAGGCGCTCAGCACGGTGAAAAGCGGCTTCTCGTCCACTGCGCTCATCGCTGACATTGCCAGCATCGCGACCATCACGCAAACCGCCACCACCAGTACCAGCACGGTGAATTCGTCGCTCTTCGCACCAGCTACGACACCGGGGCAATATGGCGCGTTTGTGTACCTGCGCAACAATGGCCTTTACACGTTTGATATGAGCGTGAACAAGGACATCCGCATCACGGAGAAAGTACGGATGGGGTTACGGTTGGTGGCCTTGAACTTCCTCAACCATCCGTTCTTTGACATCGCCAATTCCAGCCCGACTTCGACCTCGTTTGGACAGGTCACAACGGGATCAGGCACACGCACGATGCAGTTCCGCGCCAGCCTTGAATGGTAATGACACTGAGAAAAGGTGGGGCAGGTTCCTATTCTGCCAACGTAGCTAATCGCACGCTGGCGGGGTAAGAACCTGCCCACAATCTTTCCGAGAAGATGCAATGCGAATCTGTTTGGCACTCACATTCTTACTGCTTCTCAGCATTGATCTATTCGCCCAACCTGTTTTCACAGACATTTTTCCGCCTGCTGAATTCGCCGCGCGACGCGCCAAATTGATGCAGCAAATCGGCGACGGCGTAGCCATTTTGCAAGGCACGACCGAACGCCCCGGCGAGCAGCCGCTCCGCCAAAGCAATCAGTTCTTTTACCTCTGCGGCGTAAACGAGCCGCGCGCGCTGCTGGTGATTGACGGGCAAACCAAACGCTCAACGCTATATCTTTACGGCAATGCCGAGCGCCGCGCGCGAATGTATGGCGCAGCGATGACGCCCGGCGAAGCCGCCATCGCAGCAACAGGACTTGAAGCCGTGCGACCACGCGAAGAGTTTACCGCCGCTGTCGCCGAATTCGTTCGTGCAGGTCGCACAATTTACACGCCGTTTCGCCCTGAGGTGCTGGGCAATGCTTCTGCGAGCGATACCATCGGCCTTGCCCGCGCGACGAAAGAAGACCCGTGGGACGGGCGCATTTCACGCGAAGAGGCATTTATCCAAAAACTCAAAGCGTTAGGCGCGCAGGTCAACCTCAAAGACCTTGATCCGTTACTCGACGCGATGCGTGCGTTCAAAAGCCCGCGTGAGATCGCCATCATCCGCGAAGCCACGCGCATCACGGGCGAAGCGATTGTTGCAGCGATGCGCGAAGCGCGCCCTGGCCTTTACGAATACGAATTGCAAGCGCCTGCCGAGTACGTCTTCAAGAAGTACGGCGCGCAAGGGGCAGCGTATTTCGCGCTGATCGCAACAGGCAAAAACACGCTGTATTCGCATTATCACTTCAACACGACAAGGCTGGCTGACGGTGACTTGGTGCAGTTTGATTACGCGCCGGATTATAAATACTACGTGTCAGACGTGACGCGTGTTTTTCCCGCAAACGGCAAATTTACGGCGCGGCAACGCGAGTTTTATACGATTTACCTTCGACTCTATCAGGCGCTGATGACCTCAATCAAAGTTCACACTGCGCCGAGTGAAATCATCAAACAAGCAGTAGTGAAAATGGACGCGATCCTGGCTGAATTCAAGTTCACGGACGCGAAAATTAAAGAGGCTGCTACACACTTTGTCGAACGCTATCGCACGAGTCGTGCAAACAGCCTCGGTCACACGATTGGCCTCGAAGTACACGACGTGCGCACGCCCACGCCGACGCTCGAACCGGGGCAACTCTTCACGATTGAACCCGCGATGACGATTCCTGATGAACGCCTCGGCATTCGGTTGGAAGACGTGATTCTGATGACGGAAACCGGCTATGAAAATCTGTCGGCATTCGTTCCTGTAGAAATTGCCGACCTCGAAAAGGTAATGGCCGAAACGCAGCGCAAGCGCAAGAATTAACCAATGAAAACCTGCATACCCACAGTTGTATTTTGTAGCCTGCTCGCCTGCTCCGCTGCACGCGCGCAGCAAAATACTGTGCCGTTTACTCCGCCTGTTATTACCACTCCCGCAGGGGCGGCCAAAGTCGAGCAAACAGCGCCCGGCACCCAGCCTGCCGCTGAACTGGTCGTCAGCTTTGATGGCATCGGCGCAGGCTTTTCCGGCCCGCAAGGCACGGCGACGCTGCGCAATCCTTCTGACAACAGTCTGGCCGTCGGCCCGAACCACGTGATGCAAACGGTCAACACGCGGATGGCAATTTTTGATAAGCAGGGCAAAGTCTTGTATGGCCCGGTGCCGAATAGCACGGTTTTCAAAGGTTTCGGCGGGATGTGCGAAACAACGAACAACGGCGATACGGTCGTGCGCTACGATCAACTTGCTGATCGTTGGTTAATCGTGATGCCGATCTTTCGCCGCGCGCCCGCGCGTCCCGATCAACCGCCGGTACCCAAAGCTAGCGATGGCCCGCAACTGAGCGTTCCGGGGCGACCGAATCAACCAAGCGCGGCGGTGCCGCTGTTCGTACCAGAGAAACAATTGGATCAACCGCCACAGCCGCGCGGACAAGGCGGGCAACGTACGCCGCAGGAACAGGGGCCGTATTCAATGTGCTATGCCATCAGCACAACGTCTGATCCGATGGGGCCGTATTACCGCTACGAATTCCTGCGCCCGCTTTTTCCCGATTATCCGCGCCCTGCCGTGTGGCCTGATGGTTATTACAATCCAAGCAGTACGGGCGATGACGTGATTCAAAAACATACTTGCGTCGTCGAACGCGACAAAATGCTGAAAGGCGAACCCGCCCGCGAACAATGCGTCATCGTGGACGGCGTGAATTTCCTGAACAATGCCGATTTGGATGGCAAACAACTTCCGCCCAAAGGCGCGCCAAATATCGTGCTGGCTGCCGGGGGGACGCAGTTGAAGAAAGTCTTTGAGGACGACAGCATTTATGTTTGGCGCTTCAAGGTTGATTGGCAAAATCCTGCGAACACGAAACTCACCGGCCCCGAAAAAATCGCGGTCGCGCCGTACCACTATTTGTGCGATGGGCAACTCACAAACTGCGTGCCGCAACCGGGCACTGAGCGTCGCCTAGATGCGCAGGGCGATAAGATCATGGCGCGGCTCGTCTATCGTCGCATCGGCAATCGTGAATCGCTCGTGGCCGTGCACTCCGTTAACACCGCAGCGGGCGCGGGTGGTGTGCGCTGGTATGAACTGCACGTAAACAAAGATCGCAGCGTGAAACTGCATCAGCAAGGCACCTATGCGCCCGACAACTCGTATCGCTGGATGGCGAGTCCGGCGATGGATAAATTTGGCAACATCGGCATCGGCTATTCGTTCGGCGGCACGCCCAACTTTGCCGGGCAACGCTTCGTCGGACGCCGCGCGAGCGATCCGCTCGGCAAATTAACCTTGCACGAAACGATTCTGGCCGAAGGCAAAGCCGCGCAGAACGTGATGCGGTGGGAGGATTACACACAAACGGCGGTTGATCCGAGTGACGATTGCACGATCTGGTACGTCGGCGATTACCTGAAAGCGGGCGAGGCGAATTATTCCACGCGCATCGGTGCCTTTCGCCTGCCGGGCTGCAAGGGCAACCGCTAACGATTTTGGCCGTCAGGTGTACTGCAAACATCTTGTTTGCAGCAGCGCGTAGAGCGTACGACACTGTGCTGCAAACAAGATGTTTGCAGTACATCACCTTTTCTTTTGAGGATTCTTCTATGAAACGTAACCTGAGTTACAGCTTGATTCTCGCGCTCTGTTTGTTGACGAACGCGAGCTATGCGCAGGGCACGCTGGCCGATTATGAACGCGCCAACGGCTTGCGCGAGAAATATCTATATTTAGGCGTAAACGTGCCGGAACGCGCCAACTGGATCGGCAGCACCAGCCATTTCTGGTATCGCAAAGCCGTGCTCGGTGGTCACGAATTCGTGCTGGTCAATGCCGACACGCGCGAGAAAAAACCGGCCTTCGATCACGCGAAACTTGCCGAGGCGTTGACGACCGTGTTGCCGCCGCGACCAGAGAAGATTACGGCCTTGCGGCTCCCCTTCACAGACATCACTTTTGTGGATAGCGAACGCGGGCTGGAATTTAACGACGCGGGCGGGCGCTATCGCTGCGATTTGGCGAATTACACCTGCAAACGAATGGATGGCAACGGCGGGCGGGGCGGCGGACGCGGCGGCGCAGGGCCGATTCCGTTAAGCCGGGGGATTCCGGGGCCGCGTTACAACGAGGCGGGCTTTGCGGGCGCGAATGGGCAGGAACAGAATTTTAAGACTTCGCCGGATGGGAAATGGGAAGCGTATGTGAACAACTTCAACGTCTTTGTGCGCGCGAAGGGCAAGCGAGATGGGGCGGCGCTTAGCTTCGATGGTTCCGAAGGCAATTACTACGCGCTGGCCTCGCTAGCGTGGTCGCCGGACTCTAAACAGATTGCGGTCTACCGCGTACGGCCTGGGTATGCGCGCAAAATTCAGTATGTGCAATCGTCGCCCGACGATCAAAACCAGCCGAAGTATTTCACGATGGATTACGCCAAGCCGGGCGATTCGCTCGATCAGCCGACGCCGGTTGTCATCAATGTCGAGAGCAAAAAGCCATTCGTTGTGGACAACGCACTGTTTCCGAATCCGTACAGTCTGACGCGCCTCGAATGGCGCAAGGACAGTCGCACCGTGACGTTTGAATACAATCAGCGGGGGCATCAAATCTATCGCGTGATTGAAGTGGACGCGGCAACCGGTAAACCGCGCGCAGCCATCAGTGAAGAACCTCAGACGTTCTTTTGCTATTCGGGCAAGAAATATCGCAACGACCTCGCGGACGGCAAAGAAATTATCTGGATGTCAGAACGTGACGGTTGGAATCATCTGTACCTGATGGACGGCGCGACAGGTAAAGTCAAAAATCAAATCACCAAAGGCAATTGGGTCGTGCGCGGCGTCGAAAAAGTGGACGAAGCGAAACGCCAAATCATCTTTCAGGCGAGCGGCATGTACGCGGGCAAAGACCCGTATTTCATTCACTATTACCGCATCAACTTCGACGGCACCGGCCTGACGGCGTTGACCGAAGGGGACGGCAATCATCAGGTTGCGTTTTCCGCCGACATGAAATTTTACGTGGACACCTGGTCGCGCGTAGATCAAGCCTCCACCAGCGAACTGCGTAGCACCGCTGATGGCAAAGTGCTGACCGAACTGGAACGCGGCGACGTGACCGAACTCAAGAAAGCTGGCTGGCGTCCGCCCGAAGTGTTCACGTCCCTCGCACGCGATGGCAAGACGGAAATTTGGGGCGTGATTTACCGGCCTGCCAACTTTGATCCGCTCAAGAAATACCCCGTCGTCGAAAACATCTACGCTGGGCCGCAAGGATCGTTCGTGCCAAAGGTTTATACGCCGTGGAATCCGATGCAATCGTTGGCGGAACTTGGCTTTATCGTCGTGCAGATTGACGGGATGGGCACGAACAATCGCTCGAAAGCCTTTCACGATGTCGCGTGGAAGAATCTGGGCGATGCCGGATTCCCGGATCGCATCTTGTGGCACCAGGCTGTGGCGGCGAAATACCGTTACTACGACATCACGCGCGTCGGCATTTACGGCACGTCGGCGGGCGGGCAAAATTCGCTCGGTGCGTTGCTGTTCCATCCCGAATTTTATAAGGCGTGTGTGTCCGCCTGTGGCTGTCACGACAACCGGATGGATAAAATCTGGTGGAACGAGCAATGGATGGGCTGGCCGCTCGATCAACATTACGCCGCCTCATCCAACGTGGACAACGCGAGCAAGTTGCAAGGCAATCTGCTGTTGATCCTAGGCGAAATGGACACGAACGTGGACCCGGCTTCGACCATGCAGGTCGTCAACGCGCTCATTAAAGCCGACAAGCAATTTGATCTGCTTGTGATTCCGAACGCTAATCACGGCGCGGGCGGCGCGTATGGCGAAAAGAAGCGTAACGATTTCTTTGTGCATCACCTGATGGGCGTTGAACCGCCTAAGTGGAACACGATGCCGAAGAAAGCGAGTGCCCAGGCCGCTGCGCCAGCCTCGCAAGAATAAAGTGACGGCGGAAGTCTGACGGTGAAGGGGCGCAAATATCCGCCTTTACGCCCCTCTTCACCGTCAGACTTCCCGCCGTCACGGCTTGTAGTAAATTTAAGCGCCCGCGCGCAAAGTACGCAGTGGGCTAAGCAATGCTGAGGTGATAAAAACAAATGAGAAAATCCATCAACGGTCACACCCGGCGAGCGATTCCGCGCCAGACCTTGCCCGCCGCCGTCGCCGAGCGGTTGCGCGAAAAAATCCTGCGCGGCGAATTTGGCGCGGGCGAGCCGCTGCGGCAACACGCCATTGCCGATGAATTCGCCGTCAGTCGCATTCCGGTGCGCGAGGCATTTCGTCAACTCGAAGCCGAGGGGCTGATTCAAATTCAGGATCATCGCGGCGCTATCGTGACGGCGCTTTCGCCCGAAGAGATCGAAGAACTATTCGAGATGCGCGCCGCATTGGAAAGCGTGACGCTACGGCGTGCGGTTCCACAATTGACTGCCGAGGACATCGAACGGGCGGAACAAGCGCTGCAAGCCTATGAACACGCGCTGCACGAGGAAACTGACATTGACGTGTGGGGCGAATTGCACTGGCAATTCCATTCCATTCTGTATGCCGCCTCGCATCGCTCGCGTTCGCTGGCGCTGATTCAGACGCTCAACACCAACGCTGACCGCTATATTCGCCTGCACATTCTGTTTTCGCACGAAGCGCACCGGCACGCGCAGGACGAACATCGGGCCATTCTGGAATTATGCCGCCAGCGCAAGGCCAAAGCCGCCAGCCAATTGCTGGAACAGCACATCACAAAAGCCGGGCGCGAACTGAAAGAATTCATTAAACGACAGCCGAAAACAGAGTAAGACACTGGTACAGCAAACATCCTGTTTGCTGCTCGTCGTAAGCGCGCCACCCAACCGCAGCAAACAGGATGTTTGCCGTACTTTTTCCAAGCTTAATCATGCAAAGGCCAACACATGACCAATTCCATTTCTCGCCGAGACGCACTGAAACAATTGAGCGCCGCTGCCCTGTTGCCTGCCGCACATCTGGCAGCGGATGAAGCACCGCTGCAAATCACCGGGCGTAAAGTTGAATTGTCTCTGACGCCCGTCAGCGCGCAAACGATACGACTGACGATCACGCCCGTCGAAAACGGTCAGCCGCAACCGATCCCGCTCGATGGCTCGCTCGCACCTGCGACGTGGCCGAAAGCGGCGGTAAAGCTCACTTCCCTTCCCCGTGAACAAAGCGTGCGTTGCGGCAACGTCACGGTAAAACTTGCGCCGAATCCGCTCACAATCAGTGTGACCACAAGCGATGGCCACACCGTGCAACAACTGCGCGTGGATGAGAAATCGGGCGTGCTGTCTTTTCAAACAGGCGAGCATCCGATTCTTGGCTTTGGCGAAGGCGGGCCGCAATTTGATCGGCGCGGCGAAACGTACACGAATCGCAACGGGCAGGGCGGCTACCGGCTGCGCACACACGGCGGGCGCGTACCGATTCAATGGCTGATTGGCACGGGCGGCTGGGCATTGTTCATTCATCATCCGCTCGGTGCATTTGATTTGACAGGCAAAGAGGGCAAGCTCACGCCGCGCGTGCCTGACCGACCGGAAAGCAGCGTGGCCGGAGCCTTAGCGGGTAGCGAACTCGGCGCGTTGCCGATAGACGTTTTCATCGTGGCCGCGCGCGAACCGGCGCAAGTGCTGGCCGAATACGCACGGCTGACGGGCAAGCCGGAATTGCCGCCGCTCTGGTCATTCGGCTATTTGCAATCGCATCGCACGCTCGCCGGGCCGGAGGAAATCAACTGGGTCGCGCGCACGATGCGCGAAAAGAAATTGCCGTGCGATGCGCTGATTTATCTCGGCACCGATTTCACGCCGTCGGGTTGGAACACGCACAACGGCGAATTCATGTGGCATCCGAAGAACTTTCCAGAGCCCAAAAAACAAATTGACGAATTACACGCGCAAAATTTCAAAGTCGTGCTGCACACCGTCATTGAAGGCCGCAAACTCACCGGCACAGTCAAGGACGCCTGCACCGCCGCACCCTTGCCGAGCGGTCGCACGCCGGACGGCAAATGGCCGGATGATCGGCAGGTTGCGTGTTACTGGCCGGTGCATAAGCCGCTTTATGATTTGGGCATTGACGGCTGGTGGCCGGATCAGGGCGACGGATTGAATGCAACTTCGCGGCTGGCGCGCATTCGGATGTATGCCGAAGGCTCGCAGGCGCTACGCCCGAACCAGCGCGTCTTTGCGCTCCATCGCAACGGCCACGCCGGGATGCAACGCTTTGCCGGATTTCTCTGGTCAGGCGATGTGTATTCGACGTGGGAAACATTGAAGGTGCATGTGCCGATTGCTAGTGAACACCGGGCTGACAGGCATTCCGTGGTGGGGCACAGACATCGGCGGTTTCGTGCCGACGAAGGAATACACGGGCGAATTGCACGTGCGCTGGTTTCAGTTCGGCGCGTTCTGTCCGCTGTTTCGCGCGCACGGGCGGACGTGGCATCTGCGCTTGCCGTGGGGCTGGAACACGGGGCAGTTAGGACATAACGAAATCTCGAATTACACGGGCGGCGCGGCCAATCCTGACGAGAGCGAATTGCACAACGCCGCCGTCGAACCGATCTGCAAAAAGTATCTTGAATTGCGTTACCAGATGATGCCGTACCTCTACTCTGCTGTGCGCGAGACGCACGAAACCGGCTTGCCCGTGATGCGCGCGTTGTGGTTGCATTATGCCGACGACGCGACGGCAGTGCTGCGCGGCGATCAATATTTATGGGGTCGTGACGTGCTTGTTGCACCTGTCGTTGAGAAAGGCGCAACGGCACGCAACGTCTATTTGCCGCGCGGTGACTGGTACGATTTCTGGACGGAAGAAAAGCACGCGGGCGGACGCGAAATCAGCAAACCCGTTGATCTGTCCACAATGCCGCTTTACGTTCGTGCGGGCGCAATCCTGCCGCTTGGCCCGGTCAAGCAATACACGAGCGAAAATGTAGACAGCCCGTTGACGCTTGTCGTTTATCCCGGTGCTGATGGCACATTCACGCTTTATGAAGACGACGGCGCAACGTTCAATTATCAGCGCGGCGACTTTACAAAAATTCAGCTTAACTGGAACAATGCGCGGCGCACGCTTTCACTGCGTTTGGCGCAAGGCTCAAAGACGCCGCCGCGCCGTGAGCTTGAAATCAGGCTGGCGTCAGAAAAGACTGTGCGCAAGGTTGTCTTTGCCGGGCGTCCCCTCGAAATCAAGCTCGGCTAAAAATAGATTCTGCAAGTAAGGATACAGACGATGATCGCAAAATATCTATGCCCGCTGCTGCTGGTCGCGCTGTCGCTTCCGTTGGCGGCACAAGTGCAAACCGAAGTGCCTCCGGTTGAGCCGGGAGCGAAGCCTGTGACGGTGGAGCGCATCAAAATTCACGGAACAACGCTCGAAGGCAATCTGGAAGGCAATGCCGTTGACCGCGAGGCGCTCGTCTTCCTGCCGCCGAGTTATACCAAAAATAAGTCTCGCCGTTACCCGGTCGTCTATGCTTTGCACGGCTATTCCATCGGTGCAGAGCAATGGAGCAAGGAAATCCACGTGCCGCAAACCATCGAAGGCGCGTTTGCCAAAGGCGCGCAAGAGTTGATCGTCGTGCTGCCCGATTCCAAAACGGTGCATAACGGTTCGATGTATTCCAGTTCCGTCACGACGGGCGATTTCGAGAACTACATCGCGCGCGATGTCGTCGCTTACATTGACGCGCATTATCGCACGCTGCCGCAGCGGTTGAGTCGCGGTCTGGTCGGGCATTCGATGGGCGGCTACGGCGCGACGCGCATTGGCATGAAGCATTCCGATGTGTTTGGCAGTTTGTACATCATGAGTCCGTGTTGTCTGTCGCCACGCCAGGCCGGACGCGCGAACCCGGAGATGGAAAAAGCCTTGGCGGAAGTCAAAACGCCCGCCGATTCCGCGAAACTAGCCTTCGGTGCGCGGGCGCAACTCGCCAGTGCTGCCGCCTGGTCGCCCAATCCGAAGAACCCGCCGCTGTACCTTGATCTGCCGATGAAAGACGGGCAGCCGCAACCGGACGTGCTGGCGAGATGGGCTGCAAATGCGCCGCTTGCGTTCGTCGAGCAATACATCGGCAACCTACGCCAGTATCGCGCCATCTCGCTCGATGTGGGCGACAAGGACGGCTTAAAAGCGGATACGGAAAAGCTGCATAACGTGCTGGATAAGTACGCCATCGCGAATGGCTTTGAAATTTACGCAGGCACGCATACGAGTGCCGTCGCCGTTCGTTTTCAAAATTATGTGATGCCGTTTTTCAGCAAGCACCTTTGTTTCGAGAAAAGCTGTAAGTAATGCGCTGTTGCGCGCTGAGGAAAAATCAAATGAAACGATTGCTATTTGCAAGTTTGTGTTGCGCGCTGCTGGCGCAAATTGTTTATGCCCAGGAGGCGGGGGATTTTAAGCCCGCAACGACGAACGTATGGGGCGCGGAATATCCCAAAGTAGACAGCCAGGGGCGCGTGCTGTTGCGCGTGAAAGCGCCTGACGCCACGAAAGTCAGAATCAATTTCTGGAGCAATCCGAAAGCGGAAATGACCAAACAGGCGGATGGATTCTGGACGTACACGACACCGCCGATGGTTCCCGGTTTGCACTACTACAACTTTGTCGTAGACGGCGCGGACACGAGCGATACGGGCAGCCAGTCGTTTTTTGGCGGCAGCAAATATGCCAGCGCCGTGGAAGTGCCGGAGCCGGGTGCGACCTATTATTCCATTCAGGATGTGCCGCACGGACAGGTACGCGAGGTTTGGTACAACTCCAAAGTGACAGGCACTTGGCGACACGCGATGGTCTATCTTCCGCCGAGTTATGAGGCGCAACCTAAACAGCGCTTTCCCGTGCTGTATCTGCAACACGGCGGCGGCGAAGATGAAACGGGATGGATTCGGCAGGGTCGCGCCAACTTCATTCTGGATAATTTGATCGCCGCAGGAAAAAGCAAGCCGATGATTATCGTGATGGCGTACGGCTATGCGCGGCGTGCGGGTCAGGCTGCACCTGCCGTGACCGGCCCGCCTACTTCGCCCGACAGAGCGCGCGGAATGCAGGACATGTTCGCCGCATTTGAAGAAGACCTGACGCAGGCGCTGATTCCCTTCATTGACAAAACCTATCGCACGCTTGCAACCCGCGAGAACCGCGCGATGGCGGGGCTTTCGATGGGCGGCATGCAGACGTTCCAGATCACGCTGAAGCATCTCGATACCTTTGCTTACCTCGGCGGATTCAGCGGCGCGGGCGGCGGTATGGGAGGCGGGCCGGTTGATCTCAAGACTGCGTTTGGCGGTGCGATGAGTGACGCCGCAGCCTTCAATAAAAAAGTGAAATTGGTGTGGGTCGGCATCGGCACCAAAGAACCGGAGCGGATGTATCAAGGCGTCAACCACTTTCACCAAACACTGGAAAAGGGGGGCATCAAACACATCTATTACGAATCGCCCGGCACCGATCACGAGTGGCAAACCTGGCGGCGCGATTTGAATGATTTTGCGCCCCGGCTGTTTCGCTAAAAAGAATGCCCCCATCCGAAGGAAGCTCGGAGGCTGCAAAATTCATCGTCTTCATACTCAAAAAGGAAATCGTCATGCGAACATTTACGACTCGCTTACTGCACATCATCATCGTGGCTGGTCTGCTGTGCAGCAATATTTCACCCATTTACGCGCAAGCGCCACAAGCCCGCATCAAAATTGACACCGACCGCACCATCGGCAACGTAGACCCCCTGCTCTTCGGCAATTTCGCCGAGCATTTGGGACGGATGATTTACGGCGGCATCTACGAAGAAGGCAGCCCGCTGTCGGACAAAGACGGCTATCGCAAAGACGTTCTGGAAGCCGTCAAGCAACTGAACGTTTCGATCCTGCGCTGGCCGGGTGGCAACTTCGCATCGGGCTATAACTGGAAAGACGGCATTGGGCCAAAAGATCAACGTCCAATGCGCAAAGACCTGGCGTGGGACGATTTGGAAAGTAATCGTTTCGGTACGGATGAGTTTTTGAAGTACTGCGAAACAATCAAGGCAGAGCCTTACATTTGCGTCAATCTGGGCTTGGGCACAATTGATGATGCACGGCATTGGGTCGAATACTGCAATGAAACCAAAAACACCTATTGGGCGCAGCAACGCCGTAAGAACGGGCGCGAGCAGCCATACAAAGTGAAATACTGGGCGCTCGGCAATGAAATTGACGGCCCGTGGCAACTCGGCCACAAGAATGCTGACGAGTATGCCAAGTTCGCGCTCGAAGCTGGCAAAGCGATGCGCTCCACCGACAATAGCATTAAGCTGATTGCCAGCGGTTCGAGCAATTATGGGGCGGATTGGATAGGCTGGAATCGCACGGTCATCAACACGTTGCGCAATCAGGCCGATTACATTGCCATTCACACATACATCAACAACCGCGATAACGATTTTGAGAAGTTCCTGGCGTGGTCGCAAACGATTGATAATTACATTGACGTCACGGCCAACCAGATTAAAGAAGCGCAAAGCCGTCAGCCCAACGGACGCCCCATGTACATTGCTTATGATGAATGGAACGTCTGGTATCGTGCCTACAACGCGCAAAAGCTCGAAGAGGTTTATAACTTTGAAGACGCGCTGGCGATGGGAATGTTTTTCAATTCCTTCTTCCGCCGCGCCGATATCGTGAAGATGGCGAATCTCGCGCAAATGGTCAACGTCATTGCGCCGATTACGACCAACAAACAAGGGCTGTTTTTGCAACCGATCTATTTCCCGCTGGTCGAATTCACGAAGCAGAAAAACAATCAATCGTTGGACGTGTTTGTTTCCGCGCCGACGTACAAAGTCGGCAATCGTCCGGCGCTGAAATACCTGGACGTTTCGACAACCTATAACGCCGCTGACAAAACACTCTTTGTCAACGTACTGAATCGCAGCAAGGACAAAGACATGACGACGCGCATTGAGAATCAGGAAGGCCAATTGACGAATGCCGTCGGTGTTTGGGAATTGAATCATCCCGATTTGAAAGCTACGCACACGTTCGGTGATGACAAGAAGGTTCGCCCCGTAACGCGCAATGTCACAGCGACCGTGGAAAACAACGGTTTCAATTACACCTTCCCCGCGCATTCGCTGACGATTTTGCGGCTAAAGTTGAAGTAAGGAGCGCAACCCTGTGAAGCAAGCAATGCCATCATTCATCCGCAATATGTTAGCCAAAATGCTAGTAAGGCGCTATAAACAGGTAGCTCTTACGGAGCCAAAGACGCGACTGGTCGGAATAAGTACAGTCTTGATTTTCCTGGCCCTGACGATCTTTCCGTTTATTCATCACGCGCAAAATCAACAAGCACAACCGGGTCGCCCAGCACCAACACCGACACCGACGCTCGGTTTGGAACAAGGCTATTTGGAATTTGACACGCCCGATTTCACACTGAAGCTCGTCAAAGCTTCGCAAACCATCGCGGCATTACAGCCCAAAGGCGGCAACGGCTTCGACTTCACGCCTGCCGACCGCTTAGAACGACGGGCGAGCGATGGGCATTATCACTTGGGCGATGTGACAATTCGCGTGCGCAAGGGCAATGAGGGCGAATGGAAAGAATACTCAACCACCAAAACTCGCAAGCCCGTCACGGCGTTGTCCGTTTCAGGCCAAACGCTCGCGGCGGCAGATTTAGCGCCGACTTTGCCCGAAGATTGCCCCGTACAAATCACGCGCAGTTGGGTCGTAGACAATGGCCGCCTTGCGTTGCGCTACGAACTTAAAAACAAAACTTCAGAACCCTTGCAACTCGGCGCGCTCGGCATTCCGATGGCGTTCAATAACCACATCACCGGACGCAACCTGCAACAGTCGCACGAAATCTGTTCGTTTGCTGATCCCTACATCGGACAGGACGCGGGCTATTTGCAAGTCACACGTTTGAGCGGCAAAGGCCCCGCGCTTATTGTCGTACCCGAAAACAAAACGCCGTTTGAGGCGTATCAATTGCTCAACGAACCGACACGCCCGGCGCAAACGTTTGAAGGCACGTTCGCCTGGATGGCACATTCACAAGCCTACGCCGAAACCGAATGGAAAGGCGTCGAGCAATGGAATCCGCCGACCAGTGCGACGCTTGCCCCCAACGCCAGCCGCACGTATGGCGTGCGATTTCTCGTGAGCGACGAGATTCGCAATATTGAAAAAACGCTGGCCGCCAATCATCGCCCCGTCGCGGTCGGCATTCCCGGTTACGTGCTGCCGCAGGACCTCGAAGGCAAACTGTTCCTGAATGCCCACAGCAAAGTCGCGCAGGTCACCGCAGAACCCGCCAACGCCATCACGATTCGGGAAGACAAGCCGACGAAACAAGACTGGCGCGCGTACACGCTGCGCGGCAACACGTGGGGACGCGCGCGACTGCTCGTGAAATACGCCGACGGCAATCAGCAATCCATTAACTACTACGTCATCAAACCAGCAGTGCAGGCAGTCGCTGATCTGGGCAATTTCCTGTTTACGAAGCAATGGTTTGTAGACGCGAATGATCCGTTTCGCCGCAGCCCTTCTGTGATGAGTTATGACCGCGAGGCGGACAAGATCGTGTCGCAGGATAGTCGCGTCTGGATTGCCGGGCTTGGCGATGAAGGCGGTTCCGGCTCGTGGCTTGCCGCTGCGATGAAGCAGTTCGGGCAGCCCAAACGCGAAGAGGTCGCCAAATACGAACAGTTCATTGATGGCGTGCTGTGGGGCGGCTTACAGTACAAAGACGGCCCGAACAAGTACGGCGTGCGCAAAAGCATGTTGTTTTACTCGCCTGCCGACGTGCCCGGCTTTCAGTATGACCCGGCGCAAAACTGGACGACGTGGACAAGTTGGAAGAAAGCCGATGCCGAATCCATCGGACGCGGGTATAACTACCCGCACGTCGTCGCGGCCTACTGGTCAATGTACCGCGTCGCGCGTAATCACTTAGGCTTGGTCAAGAATCATCCGTGGGATTGGTATCTGGATCAGGCGTATCAAACGACGAAATTCACCTTCAGCCGCAACGCTGACGCACGCAATCGCCGCCGCGTTGGCTATGTCGAACTCGGCTTGATGGAAGGCGATATTTTCCTCGCTGTACTCCAAGACCTGCAACGCGAAGGCTGGACGGAAAAAGCCAAAGACATCGAAAACCTGATGCGCGAGCGCTCTGACCGCTGGAAGAAAGAAGCCTACCCATTTGGCAGCGAGATGGCGTGGGATTCGACCGGGCAGGAAGAAGTGTATGCGTGGTGCGATTACTTCGGCTACGACGACAAGGTGCTGGTGTCGCTGAATTCGATCCTCGGTTATATGCCGACGGTGCCGCATTGGGGTTATAACGGGAACGCGCGGCGGTACTGGGATTTCTTGTATGGCGGCAAGCTGCGCCGCATTGAACGGCAGATTCATCACTATGGTTCCGGCCTGAATGCCATTCCTGTGTTGTCACATTTCCGCAAGCATCCCGAAGACGATTACCTATTACGCATCGGCTACGCTGGGACGATGGGGGCGCTGACGAATATTGACCAAGCGGGTTTCGCTTCCGTCGCGTTTCACTCGTTCCCGTCCACGCTGAAATGGGATGGTTACAGCGGCGATTACGGCCCGAACTTTTTCGGGCACGCACTCAATACGGCAACTTATGTTGTGAATCACCCCGAATTCGGCTGGCAAGCCTACGGCGGCAACGTCAAACGCAAAGGCAATTGGGTGAGCGTGACGCCGCTGGATTCGCTTCGGATGCGCGTGTACATTGCGCCGCGCGGGCTGTGGCTCACGCTGGATGCGGGACGGTTTGACGCGGTAGAAGTCAATGCGAAAACGGGTGCAGTGCGGGTGGGATTGGCGAGCGCCACAACCGAAACGCCACAAGCCAGATTGCGGATCGAACAACCGGCGAAGCTTGCAGGTGTGAGCAATTATCGGTTGCGCGCATCATTCAAGCAGGAGCGTGAGGCGTTTGTGATTCCCCTCAAGCAAGGTATGACCTGGATCGAATTAGATACTCCTCGCTAGATGGCGTTGCGTCGCCATAGCAAGGGCCCCCGATGCGCCGCCAGACCAGCAATAACGTCTCACTACTTCTTCAAGTCGCGGCAAGAATCTGTTGTGCGATAAGCCAGGTATCATTTGAGGCGCGGATCAAACCGATAAGCTTGTGGGCTGCCAAGGCGAATGCTGGAGAAATCAGGATGGAGGGGATTCAAGAGATAGTTCCATTCAAACGGGACGATCACAGAGGGCACCGCTAACAGCGCCGTCTCTCCCGCTTGCAACCACTGCATCCCAAGCGCGCGCAGGGTCGGTGGGGCTGGCGTTGCCTGCCAATCTGGCGGCAAATCTGCCACGGTCAATTGCTGACGGGGTAAGTCTTCCGGGATGTCAGCGGGAATAGCGACATAGCTGGTGCGCGGCAGCAAATCGCTGGCGGTATGAACGAGGATTTCCAATGCGGCGAGCGCCGCCGAAGCCGAGGCGTACACGACGCGGTGCCCCGCCTGATGCCAACGCCCGGCTTCTAACCGCGCGCCTTCGCCGCTGTAGGCTGTTGCCGCATATTTGGCTTTGGAAATGCGCCAGACCTGCATTAGCTGTAAATCCCGTATTCCAATCGTCGGAGCACGCTTTCGACTTCGCGCGCGCCTTCTTCCGTGTCCAATAAATCCAGTGGCACCAATCCTCCCAGCGCCGAATTCTCGCGCTCCAACCAGCGGCTGGTGACTTGCGGGTCTTCAAACACGGCATCGCCCAGCGCAACGACGCGTGCAAAGCGGGCAATCTTTTGCGATTCGTCGGTGGAAAGTTTCTTTTGTTTCTTGCGACGTTCCATCGTGCGCGCGGACAAATTGACAGCGGCAAAAATCCGCTGCGGCGCAAAGCCCGTATGCCGGGCCAGGCTCGTAACGGCTGCATAACTCAACCCCGCTCGTAGCGCGAGTGCCCATTCCAGGTTATTCGCTGGTTGCTGGCTTCCCTTTTTGTTTACGGAACCTAAGACCTGAATAATCTGCGCCGTTTCGAGCATATTTCATACCTCCCCATTTGCGTACAGTATCACCGCCATTTGGCGAAGTTGTCAATCGCAATTCCTTGGGAACAGATTGTTGATGGCGCAAAAGCAGCGCTGCCCGGTGCATCCGGCCTGATCTTTCGTTGTGCGTGGTTGACAGAGGGGCTGGCTGGTTTGCGAGCCAGCGATTTGTAAATGCCGTGCCCTTGTTCAGCATTTTTGTTCCGCCTGAACTGCCGGTTTATCAGGGACTTGAAGAAGCCTTGATAGTTTCTTAATAAAATTTTGACGCGATCCTCAGCCGCCCATCAAGATTTTCGACGCAATCAGTCTTACGTTATCTTCTCCAACGCCTTCGGCCCCTGCGCATACTTCTTTGCGCAGCAGCCGTCGGCTTCCGGGGAGAGATCAATTTTGAATAGCTGGAAAAAATCGCGCACGGGTTTCGCCACCATCTGGAAAGCTGGGAAATCTGTCGAAACAGGAAAAGGCCCGGACGGCATTGCCTGGGCGGGCAAATAGCCGGAGAGGAACCCGCATGAAATTACAACGATGGCTTTTAATCTTGTGGGCAACCGCCCTTTTCGCTCCAATCCTCCTTTGCCAAAACACAACCGCGCCCGCTGTCACAGCCTTCGTCAACGTCAACGTCATTCCGATGGATCGAGAGCGCGTATTGCAAAAACCAAACCGTCCTCGTGCGTGACGGGAAAATCGCGGACATCGGGGAGGCGGCGAAAATCAAAGTACCGAAAAACGCTTTGCGCATTGATGGACGCGGACGTTCCTGCTTCCCGGCCTGATGGATATGCACGCGCATTTGTTTTCGGACGATGAATTTCCTGACCGTCTTGCGGGCGACGAGTTCGCCATCATGTTAGCGAATGGTGTGACGACGATTCGATTGATGATCGGCACGCCGGAGCAGTTGACCTATCGCGCGAAAATTGCCAATGGCGAAATGTTCGGCCCTACGCTGTTTATCGCCAGCCCTGAATTTACGGAGCGCAAAGGCAATGGCATTTTCAATGGCCGCGTCGTAACCACACCGGACGAAGCGCGGGCGGCGGTGCGTGAATGCAAAGGTTTGGGCTATGACTTCATCAAGCTGACGACGGCAATTTCGCGGCCTGTGTACGATGCCGTGATCGAAACCGCCAAAGAACAAGACATCCGCGTGGTCGGCCACGTAGACTTGCAGGTCGGCTTTACGCTTTACGCGCTCACGAAAGTCGAACGTAACCGGCACATCGAGCATCTCGACTCGTATATGGAAGCGCTGCTGCGCGACGATGCCCCGTCCAAAGTCGGCGTGTCGGATATGGGTGTCTGGCGCAAACCGAACTGGGAAAATCTGGATTACGTAGATGAAAGCAAGATTGCCGTGCTGGCCCAGGCAACGGCGAAAACCGGCACGTACACTTGCCCGACGCTTTCGTTTTTCAAATGGAATTTCGTGGTGCCGCAAAGCGATGATGAGATTCGCGCCCGCCCCGACTTTCGCTTCTATCCGAAAAATTCTGCACGCGCGCTTGTTCGCGGCACATACGCGCTTCTGGACAAATCCTCCGACGGAGGAGCGCCGCGCGAAATATCAGCGCATCCGCAATCAACTGGTCAAAAGCATTCACGACGCGGGCGGCAGGATTATGGCGGGTTCGGATGCGCCCGAATTGTTTCTGGTCTACGGTTTTGCGCTGCATCGTGAATTGCAGGCGCTGGCGGAAACAGGGTTGTCGAACTATGCCGTACTCGCCGCCGCCACGCGCAATCCGGCAGAGTTCCTGCAGGTCGCCTCGACACGGTCGGCACGGTTGAACGCGGCAAACGCGCCGACTTGGTATTGCTTACCGCAAACCCGCTCGACAACATTGCCAACACCGAAAAACGCGCGGGCGTGATGGTGCGCGGGCGTTGGCTGTACAAGCCGAAGCGCAAAAGATGCTGGAGGCTATTGCAGTTCGCTTCCCGGAAGCAGGAGCGGCGAGAAGTAGCCGCCCACCGCGCTAATGCGCATTCGGCAAGCACGGGCATAACGAAAGGAAAGGTCAATGAGATTCATCCTTCAGGGGCTGCTTGTACTGGTGCTGATGCCTGGTGCGACGGCGTGGGCGCAAAAGGTCGCGCGCCCGCCCGCTGTGACGGAGGTCATACGGACGGAAATCAGCCGCCTCAAAAAAGTGTTGTCCGCGCTCGAACTGCCCGGCGAGTCAAAGCAAAGCTACGACACGTTGCTCAGCCGTAGCGAACGCGCCGCACAAGCCGAGCAACTCTTTTTGAGCTTGCACCTTTTGCAAGCGGCGGCACCGCAACTCACCGCCTACGAACACGTCCAGTCGCAGGCCGCCATTGTCAAAGGCGGTGCGGCAGCCTTCCAGCAGGAGTGGCGGCGCGTCGGTGCAGTGCTGGCCGCGCGGCAACGCACAGTGACAACCGCGCGCCGTTTGCCGCTGGCCGTGCGAGCACTCCTTGAACGATCCTTGACGCAGGTGCAGCCGAACTATCAGGCGAGCCTGCTTTACGGGCATGAAACAGACACCGGGAGCGGGTTGTTTTACCTTGCCTTCGCGCAGGCGCACCTGGATTTCGCGGCCTTCTGTCGCGGCCTCAACTTTGCTGTCCCCGCCGCCTCGCCGCTGCCTTCGCCCGCCCCGGAGTTGGCCGCGATGGAACAGGCCGCGCTCGACGCCTACCGGCAATTTGACACGCCTGCCCAACACAGCACTTTTATCCGAGTCAATTCGCAGCTCAAGATGGCGCAGGATTTGCGGCGCGAACAACGCCTGAGCGGCGTCTGGCTGCAAACGCTCGAAGCGCGGCGCTCGCTCGCCGCCATTCTGCTCACGAACGCCGCACCAGTCAGCGCTGCCGAGTTGCGCGCGCAAAGCGACGCCGCCCGCGCGCAATTAACCCAGGCCGGCGGCGATCAAAGTCTGGGCTGGCTATATTGGCAAATGGCGGCAGCGCTGTTGGAAGCGGAACCCGCAGCAGAGAGTCTGAAACAAGCGCAAGCCATTTTGCAGCACGTTCTGCCGCGTTACTTCCACGCTTTAACCAGGAGCCAGCTATGAAACCAATGCGTGTTTTCAGTTGCGTCGCTTTGCTTGCGGCGTTGAGTTTCACGGCGCTGCCGCAGGCCAAAACCACGCCGCGCACGCGCCGCGCCGCCAAACCCGTCACCGTCACTCTGGTGCGTTGGCCGTACACCTGAAATCTGTCCGACCCAGCAAGTTTGCTGGCAAAAGATGTCGTCGCCGGTTATGCGGGCCGCGTGCGATTCGTCAACGAAGACTACGGCAATTCGCGGCTGGCCGCGCGTTACGGCATCAAACGCTATCCGGTCATCTTCGTTGACGATGCCCTGCTGGCGCGGCCCGAAGATTTTGGCGGCTGGGGGATGGAAAAAGGCAAATATCACCCGTGGCAAGCCGCTGCCAGCCACGCGCGGTTCAAGGCAGACTTAAAGCGGCAGATTGACCTGACACTACGTGGCCGCGCGCGCACGGCGCAACCCGCGTTGCCGGAAACGGGCAGCGAACTCGTTGCCTTGCCGCCGTTTGACGCAACCGATTTGAGCGGGCAAAAGTTGGAGGCGGCAGATTTTGCAGGCCGCGTCACGATTGTCGAATTCTGGGCGACCTGGTGCGGGCCGTGCCGTTCGACGCTGGGTTGGCTCGGTGCGCTCAAACAACGTTATGGCGCACAGGTCGAAGTCGTTACAGTGGCCGTCGAATCGGAAGAAGCGGAAGTGCGACAACAAATCACCGCTCTCGCCCAACCCTTGCGCGTCGTGCTGGGCACCGAGACGCTAGCCGCAAAGTTTGGTGGCATCACCAGTGTGCCGACGATGTTCGTTTTTGATCGGCAGGGTCGCCCGGTGCGAGTCTTTTACGGCGCGCCCGCAGATTTGCACCTGCAGGCGGAAAGCCTGCTGCGTACACTGCTCAAATAAAGGAATCAACCAGGAAGTCTTTATGAAATGCAAACAATTTCTCTCTTTCGCGCTCTCTCTTGCGCTTGCCTTCGTCACGCTGGGGCAGCCCCCGCAAACCGGCTTTGACCGCAGCAATTTGGATGAAAGCTGCGCGCCGTGTCAGGACTTTTTTGGCTATGTGAATGGTGGCTGGATGAAGAAGAATCCGATCCCTGCGGCGTTCAGTGCGTGGGGCGTGCCGCACAAGCTGAACGAAGACAATCGTGAAGCCTTACATCAAATGCTCGAAGCGGCGGCGGCCAATAAAAACGCGCCTGCTGGTTCCAATGAAAAAAAGATCGGTGATCTTTATGCCAGTTGCATGAATACACAAGCCATCGAAGCGTTGGGCACGAAACCGATTGAGCCGTACCTGGCAGCCATCAAAAAAATCAAAGACGTGCCGAGCCTGCAAACAACGATGTCCCAGTTCCAGCGGCAGGGAATGGGCGGTTTGTTCGGTGCAGGCGTCGCGCCGGATCAAAAGAACAGCGCGATGAATATTGCCACGGTCGGGCAGGGCGGCCTGTCGTTGCCAGATCGAGATTACTATTTGAAAGACGATGCCAAGTCGGAGGAAACGCGCGCCGAATTTCTCAAACACATCACGAAGATGTTTGCGTTGCTCGGCGATGCCAGCGCAGAGGCGCAGGCAAATACGGTACTCGCCATTGAAACCAAATTGGCGACGGCTTCGATGGATCGGGTTACGGCGCGCAATCCGCTGAAAACCTACAACAAAAAATCGCTCGCGGAATTGCAGGCGATGACGAAAAACTTTTCGTGGGAACGGTATTTCAAAGACCTCGGCCATCCTGAAATCAAAGAGGTCATTGTGCGGCAACCTGAATATTTACAGGCCCTCGACAAGCAGCTGGTCGAAACGCCCGTCGCGGACTGGCAAACGTATTTCCGGTGGCGCGTGTTGACTGGCGCAGCAGGCACGTTGCCCGCGCGTTTTGCCGACGAGAACTTCCGCTTTTATTCGACCTACTTGCAAGGCGTGAAAGAACAGCTGCCGCGTTGGCGACAATGCGTCAGCGTCGTGGACGGAAACCTGGGCGAAGCGTTGGGGCAGGAATACATCAAGAAATATTTCCCGCCAACCGCGAAAACCAAAATGAAAGAGATGATTGACAACCTGCTGGCGGTGCTGCGCGAAGATTTAGGCAAAGTCGAATGGATGAACGAAGCTACGCGGCAGCAGGCGATTGAAAAGCTCAATCAATTCACGCCGCGCATCGGTCATCCCGAAAAATGGCAGGATTACAGCCAAATCAAAATCAATCGTGACGCTTATCGAGAAAACCTCCAACGGACGGCAGCGTTTTTTGTCCGTGACAATTGGAACAAGGTCGGCAAGCCCGTTGATCCTGCGCAATGGCCGTTTTCACCGCCCACGCTCAACGCCGGATATTTGCCGACGGCCAACGCAATCTTTTTCCCCGCTGGCATCCTGCAACCGCCGTTCTTCGACTACAACGCCGAAGACGCCTTTAACTACGGCGCAATCGGGGCGGTCATCGGCCACGAAATCGGCCACGGCTTTGACAACAACGGACGCCGCTACGACGGCAAAGGCAATTTGCGGGATTGGTGGACGCCAGAAGACGGCAAACAGTACGAAGAGCGCGCCTCGTGTATCGAACAGCAATTTTCCAGCTTCCAGGCGCTGGAAGGCTTGAATGTGAATGGCAAGCTGACGCTGGGCGAAGCGATTGGCGATTTGATCGGCTTGCGGATGTCGTATCGTGCGTGGAAGAAATCGCTGGCGGGCAAACCGACGCCGCCTGTCATTGATGGCTTCACCGCCGAGCAACGTTTCTTCCTGGGCTTTGGCCGCGTGTGGGCGGTGAATCAACGACCGGAAGCCTTACGGTTGCAAATTCAAACCGATCCGCATCCGCCGGGACGCTTCCGTTGCAACGGCACCGTAATGAACATGCCGGAATTTGCCGCCGCCTTCGGTTGCAAAGCGGGGGATGCAATGGTCAAAGCGCAACGTTGCGTGGTGTGGTAACCGCGCAGTGACATAAGTCATCGTCAACGCGGGAAAATGCATCTATGTTCGCTCCTATGATTTTGCAAGAGGAGGAATAGACGACCGTGGCGATTACGATTGGCCGGAAATTAGAGAATGATTATACGAATCCATTGGGAATGCTGAGCGACTGTCATCGCCGGATTGAGCGATTTCTGGCGCTGCTGCTGACGGTAACGAAAGAGATACAGGGGCAGCCGCTCCAGCCAGAATATCGCACGGCCTTCACGACAGCCTTGCGCTATTTTCGTGAAGGCGCGCCGAAGCACACGCTTGATGAAGAGGAGTCGCTGTTTCCGCGCTTGCACAAGTCGCCGAAGGCACAGGCAATGCTCTGCCGGCTGGCGGATTTGCACGCAGATCACGCCGTGGCAGAGGCCAGACATCATACGGTTGAAGTGTTAGGGAGTCGCTGGCTGGACGAGGAAACTTTGACGCCCACGGATGTGCAATCACTGGCCGAGAAACTGGAACAACTCAGCGCGCTTTATCAGCGACACATTGCCATTGAGGATGCGGAAATCTTTCCGCTGGCAGGACAGATACTGAAGCGCGAAGAACTCGCGGAAATTGCGCAGGAAATGGCAGCGCGGCGCGGCTTGCGCTGGGATGCGCAACTGGCGACTTCCGTCACGAGGAAAGGCTGACGTCACTTGTCGGCACGGCGGTCAGTTGTGAGCGCATGCGCGGCCAGGCAGCGGGCAAGCAAGGTCTGTCGTTCTGTTTCGTCAGTTACGCGGTCAAGGGCTGGAAAAAAGAGATTGCGTTCACGCTGGTCGTGATGCTGGCTAAGGCTTTTGTACATTGCTTCTTCATCCAGCAAGACCAACACGCGGCGCGGCAGATTCGTGCCATCCTGTTGCAATACGTCCAGCGTAGCGGCAATACGGCAATACGGCAATACGAAAAGTATGAGGCGTTAGGACAGTTTTGTTCTCTGGTTGATTAAGCTGATGTATGCCATCGGCGCGCTGGTCAAGTCGTCAAAAAAGTGATTGCTCACTCCTGTCGCAAGACAATCATAGGGTCTACTTTAGTCGCGCGTCGCGCTGGCAGGTAACAAGCCAGGAATGCAGTTGCTGTCAGCAGCGCCGTTACGCCGACGAACGTCCAGGGATCAAGCGCGCTTAGGCCGAAGAGAAACTTGGCGAGTAGACGTGTCCCCAATGCAGCGCCCCCTAACCCGATCCCGACGCCGATACTCACCAGCAGCGCACCTTGCCCGACGATCAGCTTGATGATTTCCTGTTTGTCAGCACCCAGCGCGATGCGAATACCGATTTCTCGTGTCCGCTGTGTCACCGCGTTGGACATCACGCCGAAGACGCCGACGGCGGCCAGCAGCAGTGCCAACACACCGAACCCGCCCAGCGCGGTCGCAGCGACGCGCGCAGGTGCAAGCGGCAGTTGCATATGTGCGGCCATCGTTCGAGCATCGTAGAGCGGCAGATTTTTGTCCAGCCCATTGATCTCATTGCGAATGGCGGCCAGCAGAGGGTTTACGTCGCCTGTGCCGCGGGCGACGAGTGTGACGGCTCTCTCGTAATTCTGTGCCAGCGGAAGATAGACAAACGGCTGGGATTTTTCCGCTAGGCTGGCGTATTTACCGTCTTGGGCGATGCCGACGATTTCGATCCATTGCCCCGTCGTAAAGTTGAACCGTTTGCCAAGGGAGTTTTCGCCGGGGAAGAAGCGGCGCGCAAAGGCCTCGTTGACAATGGCGACCGGAGGGCTTTGCGCGTTGTCTTGTACCGTAAAGTCGCGGCCCTGCAACAGGCGCGTTTCCATCGTGCGGAAATAATCGGTGCTGATGGCGGTCGTCAACACAATCGGCGCTTGGGTCGCAGTCTTCGGCTCCTCGCCCTGAATGAAAACGCCTCTGCCTCCGCTTTCACCGGAAGTAAGGGGCGCGTGGGTGGTCAGTGCGGCGGCCTGGAGGCCGGGCAGGCTACGCACCCGCTCAATCACCTGTCGCTGCAACTCGCGTCCGCGCTCAGAATCATACTGCAACAGCCCCGGATCGAAGGAGATTTCGACAGCTTGTTCTGGATTGAAGCCCGGATCAATTTGTTGTGCGTGCTGTAACCCCCGCAACACCAGCCCCGCGCTGAGCAGCAGCACGAGCGAGAGCGACATCTGCGCAACCACCAGCACGTTCTGCAAGTGCGAGCGACGATAGCCGCCGAGCGTAGCTTCGTTCTTCAGCGCCGGGATTAGATCGGGTCGGGTGGCCTGTAGCCCCGGAAGCAAACCAAAAAGCAGGCCCGTCACGAGTGACAACGCGAGCGTGAAGACCATCACGCGCCAATCCATTTGTAACTCGATTGGTGTAAACCCAAAAACTACCGGCATCCTGAACCGCGCAAAAGTGACAGCGCCGTACGCAAGCGCCAGTCCGAGCGCGCTGCCCAGGAGCGCCAGCAGTACGCTTTCGGTCAATAACTGCCGCAGCACCCGCGCACGTCCAGCACCGATGGCCAGCCGAATGGCGATTTCCCGGTGCCGTTCGGACGCACGTGCCAGCAGCATGTTCACCAGATTCGTACACGCCAGCAGCAATACCAGCACGACGACGCCCATCGCTATTGCGGTAAAACGCAAGACGGTGCCGCGCATCGCCGCGCCGAACAGCCCCGGCTGTGTCAGCACGACGATTTGTTCCTTGTCCGCCTGCGGGTACTCGCGCCGCAATTGCGCTGCAATCAGATTGAGGTCGCTTTCGGCCTGTGCCCAGCTCACCCCTTCTTTCAATCGCCCAATGGTGGACACAGGAGACGTGCGCCCTTTGATCGGGCCGCGTCCCAATTCAAGTCCCGGCTTCATCATCATCGGGAACCAAAGTTCCGGCGTAGAGGCCAGTTCTGTGCCACTGAATCCTTGTGGGGTGACGCCAATAACCGTATAGCTGCGCCCACTGATGTGTACGCTTTGGCCGATGATTTGCGGGTCAGCGCCAAACCGCTTCTGCCAGCATTGGTAACTTAGCATCACGACGGGATGCGCGCCGAGCGTCAGGTCGTCTTCCGGCGCGATCACACGACCCAGCGCCGCCCCCACGCCCAGCAGCCTGAAATAATTCCCCGTCACATAAAGCCCCCAGATCCGCTCATTGATTCCGTTATTACTCAGCCCCACTGGCACAATGCTCATCGCTGCCAAACCGGCCAGCACCTGATTCCGGTCGCGGTAATCCGTGTATTCTGGGTAACCAAGTAACGGAAATACTCCGCGTCCGGGCGTGCCGAAGTTGAGCGTTATGACCTGTTCAGGCTGCGCAATCGGCAAGGGGCGCAACAGGACAGTGTTCACCAAACTGAAAATCGCTGTGTTCGCGCCAATCCCCAACCCCAGCGTCAGCACAGCAATGAAGGTAAAGCCGGGCTTTTTCAGCAACATTCGCGCGCCATAGCGGATGTCCTGCCATAATTCTTCCAATCTTGTGAATCCCCACCAGGCGCGACTGTTCTCTGATGCCAAAGCAACGCTGCCCAGTGCGCGCTGCGCTGCGTACCGCGCTTCTTCTGGCGAGAGCCCGTCAGCCATCTTCTCCTGAGCCTCAATCTCCAGATGGGCAACCATCTCTTCCTGCAATTCTCGCTCAGCGCGGCGGCGGTTTAATTTCTTGACTACGTATTTTAGCTCGCTCCACCAGCGCATCTTCAGGCCACCTCTCGATCCGGGTTTAAAATGCGGGAAATCGCCTCGGTCAGGCGTTCCCACTTGCTGGTTTCGGTCGTCAAATGGTTCCGCCCGGCGGTCGTCAGACGGTAGTATCTGGCGCGGCGGTTATTTTCCGACGTGCCCCATTCGGCAGTGATCAGCCCGCGGCGCTCCAGGCGTTGCAGCGCCGGATAGAGCGAGCCGTGATCCACCCGCAGCACGTCTTGCGAGGTTCTCTCAATAGATTTGGCGATGGCGTGGCCGTGAATCGGGCCAAAGAGCAAGGTTCGCAGGATCAGCAGGTCAAGCGTGCCTTGCAGCATATCAATCGGCTTGTCTGTTTGTTTGCGCATATACTTCCCTAGTGGAACATCTACTAAAGTATCAGACTTCTTTAGGTAGAATGTCAAGGGAAGCGGAATTCTGGCAGACTGCTCGTGGAGTTGAGAATAGATGAAGTGACGACTCAAGGTGGAAAGACGGCTGCGGGGCAACAAGCGGGGCAACAAACAGGATGCTTGTTGTACATCCTTGGCAAAACGTAGCGCAAACATCCTGTTTGCGTCTCCGCCGTAATTCCGCGCCGCGTAAATATTGCCGTCCTGCTCGGTATTCCCTCAAGAACTAGTCAAACCTTAGCGCACCTTCCGGTCGGTTTCTTCGATGGCGCTGCCGTAATTACGCCCGCTCCAATTGATGCCCTGCACATAACGACCCACCGCGCCCACGCGCGCCCCGTTGCTTGGCGTACCGCGTCGGGTGAGTACCCAGATTTTGCCGGACTCATCGCTCAGTTCGTAAGCGCCGAATCCCGCCGCGCCGAAACTATTCGTTACGGTTCCGACAATCAACACTTCCTTGCCGCGATACCGCGCCGGATCGCCATTGAGATGGTTGATGGTCGTTTGCCGGGGGCAACCTGACAGCAACAGCACAGCAGCCAGCAAAACCAGCGAAACAAAAAATCGAGTTTTCATAATTCTCCTCCATCGGGGGCAGGTTGAGAGGCGAAATTCGCCGCAAAGGTTGTCACCTTGGCAATTATTTAACTCGAAATCCTGTCTCAACGTTGGCCTCACTTCACAATTTTGTACAGCACGCCATCAGATTTGGTCATGAGATACATTTCCCCCGCCGCGTCCCGTCCAATGCGTAAATCAACTTTCTCCGCTTTGCACTGCTCTTTCAGCGTCGTGGGTTGTCCTGCCAGAGCAAGGGGGAATTCCTGAATTTTTGCGCGTGAACCTTCCTTTACCTCTTTCAAATCGAGAAAGAAAACGCGGCCCCGGACGATTTCGCCAAAGATGTATTTTCCTTGCAACTGCGGCACGGCGCTTCCGGTGTATTCAAAGCCGCCCATAATGGCGCTGCCTTCGTCGTGGTCGAATTGCGCAATGGGATAGGAGTAGCCAAACTTTGCATCGTCGGCGGGCAAGGGCGCGACGGCGTTCACGTTCGCTACTTGAGGTATGGCAAACGTGCCCTCGCGATCCGGCCAGCCATAATCTTTGCCGGCTTGAAGTAAGTACAGCGATTCCACCTGTCGTTGCCCGATATTCGAGATGATCACCTGGCCTGCTTTCGTCCAGGTAATTCGATTCGGATTGCGAAAACCGGAGGCATACACTTCATCGAGTCCGTCTTTGTTCACGTAAGGATTCGATTTAGGAATGCCATATTTACCGTTTTGACTGTTGTTGCCGCGCGGGTCTATGCGCAGCACTTTGCCCCAAATCTTATTTTTATCGCGCGCCAGTTCAGGATAGCCCTTCTCTACCGCGCCGCCATCGCCCAAGCCGAAGTACAGCAAACCGTAATCTTCGTCTCCCGGCCTGGCCAGGGGGTTGAAAGCGATTTCCTGCAAGCCGTGAATCACATTGACGACATTTACCCGCAGCAACTCGCGCGGGGTTCCGGTTAAGACTCTGGCGCTGGGATCGTTGACCGTCCATTCCACGACCACCCATTGCAACTTCACCGGAATATTTTCCGCGTAAGCAAAATCCGCCGGGGCTGTGTTCGCCGGTTCCGTGTGTGTCGTGTACACCAGCTTGTTTTTGGCAAAGTCAGGATGAAAGGCAAAGCTGCCTAACCCCGTAGCCAGCCCCGGATTGTTGACGAAGTTTTTGAAATGCTGCGTCGCATCAAAATAGACTTCCGGCTGATTCGTCGCGTTCAGAATATAAATCTTCCCTTGGAGGTCAGCCACCAGTGTTTCTTTCGTTATGGGATGAAACCCCATTTTATTCACTCGCGTGCGCGGTTGTTTGTCGTTCGTAAAAGGAAACTGGAGTACCTTTTGTAAGTTCAGCGTCATCCCGGCCTGAGCAATCGGTTCAGGAATGGGGTTTTGCGAAGCTACTTTGTTGGCAGCATCAGCTGGGGCCGGTTGCGCCAGGATGTATGCGACGACGTCCTGCAAGTCGCTGGTCTTAAGTTGGTGAAAGTCCGGCATCATCGTGCCAAATTTTTGCCTTGTCGCGGTCGCGCGTGCATCTTTGGCCTCCACCATGGCCTTGGGACTTTTGATAAACTTGATCAGATACTCCGGCTCTACCACCCCTTTTAAACCACCCAGTTGGGGGCCGATCCCATCTTGTTGGAAGTTATGACAAGTCACACAGTTCGCCTCAAAGACTTTGGTTCCGTTACTAATATTGGGCGTATGGGAGGATTCACAACTAAGAAAACCAAGGATGGAAAAAACAATAATGGTTGCGCGCAAGAGCCGTAGGGAAGAAGTAAGTTGTTTCATATTTCTTTGGGAATGCCATTTTCCATATACCCTACGAACGTCACCGCGCGCAAGGAATTCAGCGCTCCGCGCAAACCGCGCAGGCAGTTTATGAAGGAGGTGGGAGTTACAGTGCGCGGCAAATCTGAAGCAGGTTTCCCCACCATCATTGTCAGACGGCAGAGGATTTTCCATAATGCGGAGCGATTCGCTTTCATCGAACAAAAATATGGCACCTGTCTGGGGGCAACAATGTGAGTGCGCGGGCTGCGTGAATTGTTCACGGCAGGAGGAGGAACGTTGCCGTCATCGGCACGGGCAACAAGACCTCTTCTCGCGGCAGACGATGTCGTTGTATCAAGTCCACAGCGTTTGGCTCTGCCTTTCCTGTCTGCCGAAACCTATCGTCGAACCGGTTAATCTAGATCGCACCCTTTATAACCGCGAAATGGCGCGCCTGGAAAAACAGGAAACACTCTTTGATTTCCGCTAAGCCCAGTGGTGAAAAAGCGCCCGCAAGAAAAAAATGCCAATCTTTCGGGAACCTTTTCTACCCCGTAACGTGAGTTCAGCTGTGAGGCAAGTGACGTAGAGAAGTGAGATGAGCAATTGTCCTGCGTGTGAGGTGCGGGGCGTTGCTCTTAAGAATTCTGAAAAACATAAAGGGCTTGGCTGTTGTGAGGGCAGCCAAGCCTTTTGTGTTTCTAGCTCTTTTGCACTACGCCTTATAAAGCAGCGGGCGCAGGAAAGAATTATTGCTGGCTCGCACCTTGCTTTTAGCAAGGTGCGCTGGTAGAAAGCCTCTTAAATTGCCCAGCGGGCAAGCGGGAAAATAGACTGTAAAAAAATAAGCGTTACCGCCGAAAAACCCTTCGTTCAATTGTCTTACTCTATGAAAGCAGTTCTGCTTTCTGTTGCTGGATGAACACAAGCAGTAATTTGTAACCGGATTGCGCCTGCGGTGTCCTGTTAGGCAGGGTGACGTAGGCTGAGAGATCAGGTTGCGACCCTATGCCTCTCAATTCTTTCAGGAATAACTACGCACGCCCTCCCGCAGAAGAAACTCGGTGGGGCGAAGTCTTACGACAACCGGGGTTGGAAAATTTAAGCCTTGAGCAAAAAGTCACGGGCTACTTTGAGCAATGGCGCGAACAGGTCTACCGCTATTTGGTGTCGGTCTTTGGTCATCCCGCCCTGGCCGAAGAGTTCACCCAAGAAGCTTTTCTGCGCCTCTATAACGCTCTGCATCGTGGGGAATCCATCACGCAGGTGCGCGCCTGGGTCTTTCGCGTGGCGCATAATCTGGCGCTCAATCAAATCAAAAGTCAGAAGTTTTTGACGCCGGTAACAGACAGCGAATGGGAGGAGCTGGGGCGGACGCTCCACGATGCAGGGTTGGGGCCGGAGCAACGGATGTTGCAGCGCGAAAAACTCCAGCGACTCTATCGCGCCCTGGCGCGGCTCACCCAAGCCGAGCGCGAATGTTTGCATTTGCGCAGCAAGGGGTTTCGGTACCGCGAGATGGCTGAGATTTTGAGTTTGAGCACCACGACGGTGGCCGAGACGCTATACCGCGTAATCAATAAATTGACGAGAGAACTCAATGACTGACTTTGCTGGAATCCATTGGAAAGGAAAGAATGGCGACGCCGCGCTGCACCCGCCGCGCGAACAGTTGCTGCTGTGGCAGGATGGCGAGCTCCCTGACAACGAGAGCCAGGCGATCAAAGCGCATCTGGAAGCCTGCTGGAAATGTCGCGCACATGCCGCCGAAATTGGGGCAACGATTACGGCCTTCATCCAGTTTGACGAAGCCATGCTGGCGGATTGTTCGCAGCCACCGAACGGTTGGCGTGAGTTTGGCACGCGTTTGCGACATGTGGCAGTAGCGAACGGCGCGCCCTCGTGGCGCACTCGTTGGCGCAACTGGTGGCCACGAACGAGCAGCAGCTTCCAGCCACTGCGCGGGCGGCAATCGCGCTGGGCAATGGCTGTGATGTTGGTCGTCGGACTAGCGGCGCTGAGTTTCTGGCTGGTGCGCAGTACGCCCGTCAGCGCGCGGGAATTGTTGCAGCGCACGATGCAGGCGGAAAACGCGAGTTTGCAAAAAGTCGCGGAACCGGTGCTGTATCATAAGCTGCAAGTCCGCCGCAAAACCGCGCGGGCAACTGATGCCGTCATGTGGGAAAGCTGGCGCGCGGCGCACGTCAATCAATTTCGACAGCGCGTGGCCGATCAGCAAGGCATCCGTTTTGTAGACGCCAATGACAATTCCCCTCCGCCCTTGCTCACCGATATTGCGCAAATCCTGACCGTAAATCATCTGGATGTGGAGCGCCCGCTTTCTGCCGTTGCGTTTGACGAATGGCGCGCACAGGTTCGCAACGGCGTCGAGATGGTCAACACGAGCGGCGCGAACCTGCTGCTGATCGTGCAGCCGCCCGCGCCGTATTCGCTGCACGCGATTCGGCAGGCGTCGTTGCTCGTGCGTCGCCAGGATTGGCACGTCATCGCCTTGCAATTGCAGGTGCAAGGTGATGCCGACATTGATTTTTACGAATTGAGCGAGGCCGCGTATGAAGTCATGCCACTGGATGCGCTGACGGTTTTTGCCAACCTCGTATTGCCAAGACCTGCGGCGGCGCTCGTGACGCCGAGGGTGACGCCGACGGTCGCGCCCGCCCCCACTGCCGTACCGTCGCCCTTGCCTTCCCCCCTTGCCCCCTTGCCCAGCGTCACCGCACTACAGCAGGCGGAAGTAACGGCGCTTTACGCATTACATCAAGCGCGGGCTGATTTGGGCGAACAGATCGAAGTCCTGCGCGAAAATGGCAGGCACATCGTCGTGCGTGGATTGGTGCAAACAGCGGCGCGCAAGGCCGAGTTGCTCCAGGCGCTCAACGCCATCACACTTGTGCAGCCGCAACTTCAAACCATTGACGAAGCCATCCAGCAGGCAACGGCTCCTCCGACAACAAACAATGAAGCGGTTGTCACGGTGATTGACGTGAGTGTGAAGAGCAGCGAGACGGTTGCCAACGTGAACCCTTTGCAGCAAAAACTGTCCGAATATTTTGGTGGCCGCAAGGGAATGGACGAAACCGAACGCGCAGCCGTGAATCACAAGATCACACAGTTTTACAGCGCCATCGAAACCGATGCTTCCGCCGCCACCGCCGAGGCTTGGGCGTTGCGGCGCTGGCAGGATCGTTGCGCGGCGCTAGCCAGCGATGGTGTTGAGCTCGCGCCTGCTTCGCGGCAGCAGTTGGACGAAATCCTGAAAAATCATATAGCGCGACTGCGACAACGCGCACAAAGCCTGCAAGCCCGTTTGCGTCCTGTCTGCGCGGCGCTGGGGATAGAGGCAGAAAATATGGCTCCCAGCAGCATCCCAAATCGCGCTGCCAAAATACAGTTGGTTTTCCAGACGGTCGAACAGGTCAATCGGCTGTCGGATCGGCTGATTGCGGGGAAAAGTGCGGAACCTTTACCCGCAACGGCGCGCTCATTGCTCACCGCATTAGCGCGGCTGGAAACCGTCTTGAGAACTCTTGAAGAAAGCTAAACTACATTATGTTTTCGGGTGCGTCTGCACTCCGAGACAGGAGGAATCCCTATGAAATACCAACCGCCCCTTCGCGTTCTGCTGCTCATCCTTTTGGCAATCTGCGGCGGCACGACAGCTTTTAGTCAAACCGCGCAAGTCACGGGACGCATCACCGATCAATCGGGTGCCGTGATTGCCGGTGCCAACATTACCGCCACGCATACTGGAACGGGCATCAACCGAGATGTCGTCTCGAATGACGAAGGTTATTTCACCTTGCCGCTTTTGAATCCCGGCGAATACCGCATCGCGGTGAAGAAAGACGGCTTCAAGCCCCTGGTGCAGCCCAGCGTGACGTTGCAGGTCAATCAGGTCGCGCGACTGGATTACACGTTGGAAACCGGCGCAGTCACGGAAACCGTGAATGTCACGGGCACAACAACAGCCTCGCTCGAAACTGAAACCTCTTCGCTCGGCAAGGTCGTAGATCAACAGCGCATCCAAAACCTGCCCTTGCTCGGTCGCAATCCGTATTCGCTCGCCGGACTCGTGCCGGGCGCGCGTCCGTCAGCGGGTGCGAACGATTTGCCAGTGGACATCATCAGTCAGTCGTATGTTTCCATTAACGGCGCGCGCGGCAATCAAAACGAATATCTGCTCGACGGCGCGCCCAACACGGCAGCAGTCGGCAATCAGCCCGTCGCCTTCGTCAATCCCGATGCCGTGCAGGAATTCAAAGTCGAAACGAATAATTTCAGTGCGCAATATGGCCGCGCGGGCGGCGGGATTTTCAACATCGTCACGCGCTCTGGGACGAATGATTTTCACGGCACATTGTATGATTACTTGCGCAACGACAAGCTGAACGCAAATACGTTTTTCGGCAATCGCGCCGGAACCACTCGCCCGCCTTTCCGCTTCAATCAGTTTGGCGTGACACTGGGTGGGCCGATTGATTTTCCTGAGAAGGTGTTCGGGCCGCTGAAATACGCGGGCAAGAATCGCAGCTTCTTTTTCTTCAGCTACGAAGGCGTGCGTTTCTCGCAAGGCGGCACGTACATCGGAACGGTGCCGACGCTGCTGCAACGCGCCGGAGATTTTTCGCAAACGCGCAATGCCGCTGGCACGGTGCTGCCCATTTACGATCCGTTCACGACGCGGGCGAATCCGAACGCCGCCGGACAATTCCTGCGTGACCCCTTCCCCGGCAATGTGATTCCGCGCAATCGCTTTGATCCGGTTTTCGTGAAGATGCTCGATTACATTCCGCTGCCGAACACGGCGGGCAATGCCACGACGGCGGCGGGCAATTATGTCGTCTCAAAAGCGAACCTGATTCGCAAAGATACGTTTTCAGTGCGGCTCGATCACAATTTGAATGAAAAGCATCGGATGAGCGGGCGTTTCAATTATGACGACACGCCGTTCACACGCCCGAACTATTACGACAACATCGCGTCGCCGACGTTCGGCCAACAGCTTTTCCTGCGGCGCAATTTCGGCCTTGATTACACGGGAACATTTTCTCCGTCACTGGTTGGCAACGTGCTGTTCAGCTTTACGCGGCTCGAAAACAATCGCCAGCCTTTCAGTAGCGGGTTTGACATCACCAGCCTGGGCTTTCCGGCATCATTCAAAGCGGCGGTATTCCCCATCTCATTTCCGACGATTGTGATGAATGGGTTTGGCGGCAGTTTCAGCATTCCCAACTCCGGCACGACGAGTTTGATCGGCGGCAATGATCTGATTAAGTTCGGCGACAACACCGGCAGTTTAAGTGGTTTTCTGACGAAAACGGCGAATCGCCACACGCTGAAATTCGGCGGCGAATTTCGCTTGCTGCGCCCGAATTTCTGGCAGTTTGCTGACACAGCGACGAACTTCACGTTCACCCCTGGGTTCACACAAGGCCCGAATCCCACGACGGCGAACACGGGTTCTGCCTTCGCCAGTTTTGTGCTTGGCACGCCTGCGAGCGGTGGGACGACGATAGCAGCTTCGCTGGCAACGCAGGTGAAATACTACGGCGGCTTTGTGCAGGACGATTGGAAAGTTACCAACAACTTCACGCTCAATCTCGGCGTGCGGTATGAATATGAGTCGCCGCGCACAGAGCGTTACGATCAACTGACGAACTTCGATTTCAATGCAACACCCCCGCTGACGGCGGCGGGCTTGAATCTCAAAGGCGCGCTCAGCTTTGTCGGCCTTAACGGCAATTCGCGCGAACATTGGAACCCGGATCGCAACAACTTTTCGCCGCGTCTGGGCTTCGCCTGGAACGTGCTGCCCAAGACCGTAGTGCGTGGCGGCGGTGGACTCTTTTACGCCGCGATGACCGGCGTGGGTGGCGCTTCACAAGCTATCGGCGTAGCGGGTTTTGAAGCGACGACAGCGATGGTGACGAGCCTCAACAACAACACTGTCACGCCGCTCAATCGTCTGAGCAATCCTTATCCAACGGGGTTGTTACAACCGACTGGCAGCAAGCTCGGCGCGGCGACCTTACTGGGGCAAAACATCCGGCTGGTAGACCGTAACCAGCGGACGTCTTATTCGACGCAGTGGAATCTCAACATTCAACACGAATTGCCCGGCGGGTGGTTGGCTGAAGTCGGTTATGCGGGCAATCGCGGCTTGAAGCTGCAACAAGACCTCGAACTCAACCAATTGCCCGACTCCGCGTTGGCACTGGGAACGGCCTTGCAAGCTTCGGTGGCCAATCCTTTCGTTGGACAAATTACGGCAGGGCCGCTGGCAGCGGCAACGGTCACGCGAGCGCAATTGCTGCGGCCTTATCCGCACTTCCAATCCGTCGTGGCCGTGAATCAGCCGTGGGCTTCATCGAATTACCACGCGTTGATCGCTTCGTTGCAGCGCCGTTTCAGCAATGGGCTTTCGCTCAATGTCTCTTACACGTTCTCGAAACTGATTGACCTGGCAACGGGAACCTTTGCGGGCGAAGTGTTGAGTGCAGGCGGTTTCCAAAATTACAACAACCTGCGCGCGGATCGTGCACTGTCAGCCCTGGATGCGCCGCATCGCTTCGTCGTAAACGGCTTGTATGCCTTGCCTTTTGGCGAAGGGCGCAAGTTTAACCCGAAAGGCGTGGGCGGACTGATCGTCAATGGCTGGGAAGCCTCGGCGATTTACAGCTATCAAAGCGGCGGCCCGTTGTTATTTTCCAGCGCGACCAATACGACCTTCTCGCAAGGCGGCGGGCAGCGTCCGAACCTCGTAGGCGATCCTGTGCTGGCGGATGGCGAACGCACAATTGCCCGCTGGTTCAATACCTCCGCGTTTGCCGCTGCTTCGGCGTTTACGTTTGGCACGGCACCACGCTCGCTCGGCAACATTCGCAGCGATGTGCTCAACAACATAGATTTTTCGGTCGTGAAAAATACCAAGTTGAGTGAACGCATCTCACTGCAATTCCGCAGCGAGTTTTTCAACCTGACCAACATCGCACGTTTTGCGCCGCCGAATACGACTTTTGGGAGCGCGCAATTTGGACAGGTTACCGCACAGCAAAATCAACCGCGCGTCGTGCAATTCGCGCTGAAGTTGATTTACTAAGAGCGGTTTTCACTTCGGTTTACGGAAAGCATGTAGTACCAGCTTCAGCCGGAATGCATTGAAATCAAGCACTTTCCGCCTGAAGGCGGGACTACATGCCGTAAACACATTTGAAAAAGATCTAAGTTATGGTTGGAATCCTTTTTCACCGTAAAGGTACAGAGTTGATGCACAGGTACGCAGAGAAGCCTCTGTGAACCTCTGCAAATCCTCTGCTCCTCTGCGGTGAAAAGTTTTCGTTGAGACTTTCTTCCGTATGAAACAAATTACCAGTGCCCTAATTACTTTGCTTTTCCTGACTTCATTCGCCTTTGCCCAAGCCGGTAAACGAACCCCCAATTTTGTCGTGATCTTGTGCGATGACCTGGGTTATGGCGATGTCGGCGCGTTTGGCAACCCCACGATTCGCACGCCCAACATTGACCGAATGGCGGCGGAAGGCCAACGCTGGACAAGTTTTTATGTAGCCGATTCAGTTTGCACGCCGAGCCGCTCCGCGTTGCTCACCGGACGCTTGCCGATTCGCACGGGAATGTATTCCGACACGCGACGGGTGCTGTTTCCTGATTCTGCCGATGGTTTGCCGCAAAGCGAAATCACGATGGCCGAGTTACTGAAAACGAAAGGCTACGCCACCGCCGCGATTGGCAAATGGCATCTTGGGTGGCAGCGCGAATTCCTGCCGATCAGCCAGGGCTTTGATTCGTATTTTGGCATTCCGTACTCGAACGATATGGACGGAACCTTCCCCGTCACGCCGCGCGACCAGTACTTCAAGTTCATGAAAAATCCGAAGATTGAATATTGGAACGTGCCGCTGATGCGGAATGAAAAAATCCTCGAACGTCCGGCAGACCAGACGACCATCACCCAACGCTACACCGACGAAGCCATCAAGTTTATCAACGCGAACAAGAGCAAACCGTTTTTCCTCTACCTCGCTCATTCGATGCCGCATATGCCGCTGTTTCGCTCGAAGAACTTCGAAAACAAAAGCGTTCGCGGCCTCTACGGCGATGTGATTGAAGAATTGGATGCGAACGTCGGACGGGTGCTGGAAACGCTACGGCAATTGAAACTCGACCGCAATACGCTGGTCGTGTTCACGAGCGACAACGGCCCGTGGGGGTTGTTTGATGAACAAGGCGGCTCGGCTGGATTATTGCGTGGCTTGAAAGGGGGCACGTACGAAGGCGGTATGCGCGAACCGACGATTTTCTGGCAACCCGGTACAATTAAGCCGAGTGTTGTGACCGATATTGGCTCGACGCTGGATTTGTTGCAAACGTTCTGTGCAATGGCGGGCGTGCAAGCGCCGTCAGATCGCGTGTTGGATGGCTATGACATCAGTGCCGCGCTGCTCGGCAAAGGCCGCAGCCCGCGTCAGATGATGCCGTATTGGCGCGGCTCCAAACTGATGGCGCTGCGCAACGGGGCCTACAAAGCGCACTTCATTACGCAATCCGAATACGGCGGCGAACCAGCGGTAACGCACCCGACGCCGGAGTTGTATAACCTTGACGAAGACCCATCGGAAAAATGGAACATTGCAGCGCAACATCCTGAAATCATCGCAGAAATGCGCCGCTTGGCGGAAGCACATAAGAAAGCTATTCCACCCGTCGAAAACCATCTGGATAAACGTATCACCGCGAGCACAAGATAATGTTGAAAACTCTCTGCGCAATTTTGTTACTCGCCAGCACTGTGCTGGCCCAATCAGCCCGCAAGCCTAATTTCATCTTCATTCTCGTGGATGATATGGGCTATGGCGATTTGAGCAGTTTTGGCTCGAAGGACATTCGCACGCCGAACATTGATCGCATCGGCAAAGAAGGCGTCAAGCTGATGCAGGCTTATTCCAACGGCCCCGTCTGTACGCCGACACGCGCCGCCTTCATCACCGGACGCTATCAACAGCGCGTTGGTCTGGAATGGGCGATCAATGCAACAGAAAAAGACCCTGGGTTACCGATTGAGGAAACCTCTATCGCGCGGATGCTGAAAAATAACGGCTACGCGACGGCGATCATGGGTAAATGGCATCTCGGTTCCAAACCGGAATTCCTGCCGCTGAGGCACGGCTTTGACGAATATTTCGGTATCACGGGCGGCAACGCCGATATGTATTCGCACCAGAACATTTTGGGTGAGAACGTGTTGTACGAAGGCGATAAACCAACGCAAACGACGGGCTATCTCACCGAACAGCTTGGGCAACGTTCGGTAGATTTCATCAAGCGTCAGAAAGACAAACCATTCTTTTTGTACCTTGCCTTCAACGCCGTGCATTGGCCGTTTCAGCCACCCAATCGGCCTGACAGCGTGCGCAACCGTGCCACGTGGATGGAAGGCGTTCGCACCGATTACATCGAGATGATGCACAGCGTAGACAAAGCTGTTGGGCAAGTGCTCAACACGCTCGATCAGCTAGGTCTCGCCAAAGATACACTCGTGGTTTTCAACAGCGACAACGGCGGCGAACAGTTGTCGGATATGGGGCCGTACTTCAATACGAAAGGCACTTTGTGGGAAGGTGGTATTCACGTGCCGGGGCTGGCGCGTTGGCCTGCCGCAATCCCCAAAGGCAAAGTCTCCCAACAAGTCGCCGTTACAATGGATTGGACGACCACCTTTCTCGCTGCGGCGGGCGTGCAGCCTGAGCGGAAACTTGATGGCATCAATCTCTTGCCGGTATTACAAGGCAAACAGCCGGAACAGGAACGGATGGTTTGCTGGCGCATTGATCGGGCCGGGCTCAAGCAACAGGCGATTCGCGTGGGCAAATGGAAACTCGTCACCCAACCCACGAGCGTAGATCAATTGCTGTTTGATTTGGAACGCGATCCGACCGAGCGCCGCAATGTGTTTTATGACAATCCGGCCAAAGCCAAAGAATTGCGTGCCAAGCTGACGGCCTGGGATCAGGAAATGAACCAGCACAAACCTCGTTTTATCGTCAAATGAGGGTTTTACTTAATCACACAGGAGCCCCTATGAAACACCAACTAATAAATTGCTTTTTGTTTCTTGCGTTACTCGCCTGTGCAGGCGTCACCACCGCTTTCGCACAAACGGCGTCCGTTACCGGTCGCGTCAGCGATTCGTCCAGTGCCGTTGTGCCCGGCGCGCAAGTCACCATCACCAATCAGCAGACGGGGCTCACGCGCGCCTCCGTCACGAATGGCGAAGGCTATTTCACCGTGCCACAATTGCCGCCCGGCAATTACAAAGTTGAGGTAAGAAAAGATGGCTTCAAGCCAGTGGTGCGCCCGAATGTGGTGCTGAACGTCGAGCAGGTTGCACGACTCGATTTCACGCTGGAGACTGGTGCAGTCAGTGACACGGTCACGATCACGAGCGATGCGCCAATTATGAACACCGAAACCTCATCGGTCGGGCAAGTGGTAGACAACAAAACCGTCGTGACGCTGCCGCTCAATGGCCGCAACTATTCGCAGCTTGCCGTGCTTGCGCCAGGCGCTACGCCGAACCCCGGCACGCGCACCGAAGACGGGTTCAGCCTCA
Organism: Blastocatellia bacterium; assembly: GCA_046331525.1. Classification (GTDB taxonomy): domain Bacteria; phylum Acidobacteriota; class Blastocatellia; order RBC074; family RBC074; genus JAFDVL01. The sequence goes on along the minus strand of JAXLQQ010000016.1, from coordinate 9,481 downwards.
ACGGCAACCGGCTGTTTCAGAATTCATTTCAAGTGGATGGCGCGGACAACAACAATTATATCTTTGGCGTAGACACCAACACGACACAAGCCTTACGCCCTTCGGTCGACGCGATCCAGGAATTCAAAGTCGAGACGGCCAATTACAGCGCCGAATATGGTCGGGCGGCGGGCGGCGTCATCAGTGTCGCCATCAAATCCGGCACAAATCAGTTGCGCGGTTCGGCGTTTGAATTTCTGCGCAACGATGCGCTTGATGCGAAAAACTTTTTCGCCAATCGCAATGGCCTGCGCAAACCACCGCTGCGTTACAACCAGTATGGCGGCACGATTGGCGGGCCGATTTGGAAAGACCACACGTTTTTCTTCTTCAGCTATCAGGGCACACGCATTCGCACTTCTGACACGGGCGTTGTCACCGTGCCGCTGCCTGATATGCGGCGCGGCATCTTTGGCACAACGAACATTTACGACCCGACGAATGTCGTGAGTGGCGCGCGCGTGCAATTCGCCAACAACACGATTCCTGCCCCGCGCATTGATCCTGTCGGATTGAAACTCGCCGCGCTCTATCCCGATCCCAACCTGCCCGGCGCAGTGAATAATTACGCTTACATCCAACGGCAAACCGACAACGCTGATCAATATGACGCGCGCGGCGATCACAGCTTCAATGGTAGCAACAAGCTGTTTACGCGTTACAGCCGCTCGGATCGCAGCCGCGTGAAATCGCCGATTTTCGCCGCACCTGGCAACGGCGGAGCGTTTGCGACTGCGCCGTTGAATCAGCTTCCGAAAGCGTGGTCGGTCGCGGGCGGCTACACGCGCGTACTATCGTCAACGGCGGTAAATGAGTTGCGTATCAATTACACGCAAAACGATTCTGACCAGTTGGCGCTGGCGACCAAATCGTTGTACGCCGATTTTGGCATTAAAGGTGTGCCGGATTTTCCCGGTCTGGTGGGTCTGCCGACGATCAACGTGACGAACTTCACTGGCCTCGGCGACCGCACGTTCGCACCCAATCCCAAGCAGGCGAAGATGTTTCAAATCAGCGATGGCTTTTCGCTAACCAGAGGCGCACACGGCATGAAATTCGGCGGCGAATATTGGAAACTGCTGGGCTATGCGGGCACGTCGAATGCGGCGCGCGGCACGCTCACCTTCAATGGGCAATTCACTTCGCGCGTGCCGGGCACGGGCACGGGCAGCGCCATCGCCGATTTATTACTGGGGCAAACCAGCACTGCACAACTGACGACGCTGCAAATCGTCCACATGATCGGCAAGAACTATGGCGTCTATTTCAACGACAACTGGAAATTTTCACCGAAGCTCACGCTCAATCTAGGGGTGCGTTATGAACTGACGACGCGCTTCCGCGAACGCGACAACCGCCACGGCAGCTTTGATCTCAATCCCGGCAGCTCGACGTACGGCACGGTCGTTGTCGCCAAAGACGGCGATCATCTTTCAGAAACGTTCAGCGATCTCGACAAAAACAACTTCGCCCCGCGCGTGGGCTTCGCGTGGCAGGTCGCCAACAAGACCGTCGTGCGCGGCAGCGGCGGACTCTTTTACGGCGGCTTCGGCTATTACGCCGTGGGCCAAACCACCGCAGCCACTCCGCCGTTTTTCCTGAACATTACCTATCCATCAGCAACGACGGCGGCGACATCTGCGCTGATTTTGCAAAACGGTTTTCCGGCAGATGCGCTGAGTTTGTCGCGCGTCGTCAATCCAGCAGCGGGTGCGCAATTGCGCAACTATCCTTTTCCGACGGTCTATCAAGGCAATCTGAGCATTGAGCGCGAAATCATCGGCGGCTTTGTCGGCACGATTTCGTACGTCGGCAACTCGACCACGCACATCAACGGACAGATTGATATGAACGCGCCCGTGCCCGGCGCAGGCGCAGTCAATCCGCGCCGTCCGTTCCCGACCTTTGGCGCGGTCAATTTGTTCACGGGCTATGGACATTCGTCCTATCACTCCTTGCAAACCAAAGTCGAACGCCGTTTCCGCAATGGCTTTTCGCTATTGTCGTCCTACACCTGGAGCCACGCGCTCGACAACACGCAGGACGTGGAAGACGGAACCAGCGCGACCATTCCGCAAAATCAATTCAACACGAACGCTGAGAAAGCCCATTCGACCTACGACCTGCGACATCGTTCGGTGACAAGTGTGATTTACGATTTGCCCTTTGCGAAATGGGCGGGCGATTCCAAAGTTGTCAAAGCCATTGTCGGAGGCTTCCAACTCGGCGGCATCTTCGTTGCGCAAACCGGCCAGCCCGTCAGCCTGACTGTATCGGGCAATCCGGCAAACACGACGAATCCCGTACGCCCGAATCGGTTGGCGGACGGCAATCTGGATCGTGGCGCGCGGACGATCGATCGTTGGTTTGACACGGCGGCGTTTGCCCTGCCTGCCGCGTTTACTTACGGCAATTCGGCGCGCAATGTGATCCTTGCACCTGGCAACGTGAATTTGGATTTGCTGATAGGACGCAACTTCGTGTTCACCGAACGCACGCGGCTCGAATTTCGCGGTGAGTTTTATAACGCCACGAACACCGCACATTTCGGCAGGCCCAATGCGGTAATTGGTTCGCCACAAGCGGGAACCATTACCAGCACGGCGACGCCGAATCGTCAGATTCAGTTGGGATTGCGGTTGGTGTTTTAATCACGCCTTCATTGAGTTCACAATTATGCTGAAACCCTTACTCGTTGCTTTGCTATTTATTTGTGCCTTGATAAGGTTCGCGCCAACCAACTTGGCGCAGACTAACCCCGCGCGAAAAATGAACGTCCTGTTTATTGCGTCGGATGATTTGAATAACGACCTTGGCGGGTACGGTCATCCGCTCGTCAAATCGCCGAATCTGGATCGGCTCGCCAAACGCGGGATGCGCTTTGAACAGGCCTACACGCAATACCCGTTGTGCAGTCCCAGCCGCAGCAGTTTGATGACTGGGCGACGACCTGATGTGACGGGCGTATATGACCTGCAAACACATTTCCGCCAGAAGCTGCCCAACGTCATCACTTTGCCGCAGATGTTTCGCAACAACGGCTACTTCGCGGCGCGCGTCGGCAAGATTTATCACTACGGCGTGCCGGGGCAAATTGGCACCAGCGGGCTGGATGACCCGCCGTCGTGGGAAAAATTCGTCAATCCCAAAGGGCGCGACAAAACAGATGAAGGTTTGGTGAAGAACCTGACGCCGAAACGCCCGCTCGGCAGCGCATTAGGGCTGCTCAAGGCCGAAGGCACGGACGAAGAACAGACCGATGGGATGGTTGCGACCGAAGCGATCAAGCTAATGGAGGAAAACAAGGACAAACCGTTTTTCATCGCCGCTGGCTTTTATCGTCCGCACTGCCCGTTCATCGCCCCCAAGAAATATTTTGATCTCTATCCGCTCGACAAAATCACATTGCCCAAAGAGCCAGCCGAGCATTTGAAAAACGTGCCTGACGCCGCGCTTTGGGTAAAGCCAGCCTATTGGGGTTTGAACGAAGCGGAGCGCCGCGAGGCGATTCAGGCATATTATGCTTCAATCACGTTTATGGACGCGCAGGTCGGGCGATTGCTCGATGCGCTTGAACGGTTGAAGCTCGCCGACAACACCGTCGTCGTGTTCTGGAGCGATCACGGCTACATGCTTACTGAACACGGGCAGTGGATGAAACAAAACCTGTGGGAAGAATCCGCGCGCGTGCCGCTGCTGATTGCCGCACCGAAGGCGAAAGCCAAAGGCCAAGCCACGAAACGCACAGTAGAGTTGCTTGATCTCTATCCAACGCTCGCAGAACTTTGTGGCTTGACGCCGCCCGCTGATCTTGATGGGCGTAGCTTGCGTGCGTTGCTGGATAACCCAAAAGCGCAATGGAACAAGCCCGCCTACACCCAGGTTGATCGTGGTGGCGTGCAGTTTGGCGAAGGCACGCCGCCCAATGCAGCGGCGATACAAGCCGCACAACAACTACCGAAATTTATGGGTCGCAGCGTGCGCACCGAACGATGGCGCTACACGGAATGGGACGAAGGGCGCAAGGGCGTGGAGCTGTATGACCATGACAAAGACCCGCACGAATATCACAATCTGGCGCAGGATGCGGCCTACACCAAAACCATTGAAGAACTGAAGCGGCTATTACGCAGGCTGCCGACAGAGAAAGCACAAAAATGAGAACAACTCGCATTTATCCACATCGCTGGCTCTTGCGTGGCATTGCCGCGCTTCTTTTGTTGACTGTCAGTTTGCAGCACGAGCAACCTTCTTCCGCGAACACGCAAACGAACAGGAGCCGACCGAACATCGTCTTCATTATGTCGGACGATCATGCCGCCCAAGCCATCAGCGCCTATGGCAGCAAACTTATAAAAACACCGAACATTGATCGGCTGGCGAAAGAAGGCATGAAGTTCGAGAACTGCTTCGTCACGAATTCGATCTGTACGCCAAGCCGAGCCGTGATTCTGACGGGCAAGTATTCGCATCTGAACGGCGTGCCGGTCTTCAATCATCTGGACACTACGCAACCGCTGCTCTCGAAGTATTTGCAACAGGCCGGATACCATACGGGGATGATTGGCAAATGGCATCTCGGCGGTCAGAACCCGTATACGCCGGAGACTGGCAAGCCCGCAGGCTTCGATTATTGGAACATCTTGCCTGGACAGGGCGCGTACTTTGATCCGCAAATGATTGAGCTGGGCACGCGCAAAAAATATACCGGTTACACAACGGATATTCTGACGGACTTAGCGATGGACTTCGTCAAGAATCGCCCGCAGGACAAGCCGTTTTTCCTGATGTATCACCACAAAGCGCCGCATCGCAATTGGCAACCGGACGAGAAGCATCGCAAGCAGTATGAGAACTATGAGCCGCCCATTCCGCCCACGTTTGATGACGATTACAAAGGTAAGTCGGATGCTTCGCGGCAGGCGACAAATCACATTGATACGGACTTGCGCGAAACGGATGTGAAGCAGAAACCACCGGAAGGCTTGACGGGCGCAGCATTGAAGCGGTGGAAATTCAAACGCTATATGCAGGATTACCTGGCCTGTGTGCAATCCGTGGACGACAACATCGGACGCTTTTTGGAATTCCTCGACAAGTCCGGTTTAGCCGAAAACACGATTGTCGTGTACACGTCGGATCAGGGCTTTTTCCTCGGCGAGCACAACATGTTCGATAAGCGGTTTATGTATGAAGAATCGTTGCGTATGCCGTTTCTCATTCGCTGGCCAAAGCAAATCAAAGCAGGCAGCGTCAGCAAAAGCATGATTATCAATGCCGACTTCGCACCAACGTTCCTGAACGCTGCGGGTGCGAACGTGCCCGGTGATATGCAGGGCCGCAGCATCCTGCCATTGTTGCAAGGCAAAACTCCTAAGGATTGGCGCACCTCGATGTATTACCGCTATTACCATCCGGGCGATCACAATGTGGCAGCACATTATGGTGTACGTACAATGCGCCACAAGTTGATTTACTACTTTAAATTGAATCAGTGGGAACTCTATGACCTGCAAAAAGACCCGTTGGAAATGCACAACGAGTACAGTAATCCGGCCTTCAGCAAAACGGTGGAGAGCCTGAAGAAAGAAATGTATCGGCTAAAGAAAGAGCTAAAAGACGACGATCAGTATCAGGATAATTTGCCGCAGGATGATGTGGACAGCATGCAGCCGCCGAGAGGAGGAAAGTAGTGATGAGTCAGTTGTCAGTTGTCAGTTGTCAGTTGTCAGTTGTTTGTCGTAGTTTCTTGCTGTTGCTTATGCTAGCCGTACCTCTCGCGGCGCAAACGACACGCCCGAACATCCTCTGGATTTCGACGGAAGACATCAGCCCGGATTTACGGTGTTATGGCGACGAGTATGCCGTCACGCCAACGCTCGACAAGCTGGCGTCTCAGGGGGTGCGTTATACAAATGCGTTTGCTACCGCACCGGTCTGTGCGCCTTCACGTTCGGCGATTATCACCGGGATGTATCCGACGACGATTGGCTCCATGCATATGCGCTCGAAAGCCGTGCCGCCTGCCGGAGTGAAAGCGTTCACCGAATCGCTGCGCGCTGCCGGGTATTACTGCACGAACAATTCCAAGACCGATTACAACTTTGAAGCGCCGCCCGCGCATCGCCCGCCAGACACCGTATGGGATGAATCAAGCAATACCGCCCACTGGCGCAACCGCCCGGATAAAGCGCAGCCGTTCTTTGCCGTCTTCAACATTCTGGTCACGCACGAAAGCCAGATTTTCGTGTCTGACGAGGGCTATCAACGCAACATCGCGCGACTGAAGCCGGAACAAATTCACGACCCGGCCAAAGCGGTCTTGCCACCCTACTATCCCGACACGCCCGTCGTGCGCAAAGATTGGGCGCGTTATGCCGACAACATCACGGCGATGGATTACATCGTGGCGGATTATTTGAAACAGTTGGAAGCAGACGGGCTGGCGGACAACACGATTGTCTTTTTCTGGGGCGATCACGGGCGTTGCCTACCGCGCTCGAAGCGGTTTGTGTACGACTCTGGGTTGCGCGTACCGCTGATCGTCCGTTGGCCTGGCCACCTTCAGCCCGGTACGACGAACGACGATTTAGTTTGTCTGTTTGACCTCGGCCCCACGGCGTTGTCGTTGGCAGGCGTGCCGATTCCGTCCAATATGCAAGCGCAAGCCATCCTTGGCCCACAGAAAAAAGCGCCGCGTCAGTTCGCCTTTGCGCACCGGGATCGCATGGACGAGACGCCGGATATGATTCGTTCGGTGATGGGCAAGCAGTTTCATTACATCAAAAACTTTCACCCTGACCGGCCTTACTTTCAATACCTGGATTACCTCGAACAAATCCCGACGATGAAAGAAATGCGGCGCTTGTACAAAGACCATATGAACGCGCTCGCTGCCGATTACGGCAAAGCGCTGAGTCCGGCGCAACTGCTCTTTTTGCAACCGCAAAAGCCGCCGGAGGAGTTGTACGATGTCAAAGCCGATCCGCACGAAATTCATAATCTTGCCAGTGATCCAAATCATCAGACCACGCTCAAGCAGATGCGGGCGGCGTTGGAGAAATGGCAAACGGAGACAAAGGATTTAGGCTTTGTGCCCGAACTCGAACTGCGTGAGCGGATGCGACCGGGCGGCGTCTGGCAGCAAGTCGCTATGCCCACGCTCAGCCAAACGGCAGCGGGCGATACGATCAAAGTCAAACTGGCTTGTGCGTCCGAAGGTGCTTCGATTGCCTACACGACCGACAGCGGCCCGAAAACGCATTGGTTACTTTATACGGGCGAAGTCGCGCTCAAACATGGCTTGACGTTGCGCTTCAAAGGTTGCCGGTTGGGATACCTTGATAGCCAGGAAGGTACGCAAAAACTCTAATCAGTGCAGGCCAGGAAAAACCGTTTCGCGCTTCAGGACGAGTGTTTGTGGCGCGGGGTTCCTGCGACCTGACGACAGATGAAAAAGGGTAAGGGATATTCCGCGCCGACACCCCTGGCTCAGAGGCCAAGCAAGCGGCGATACGCCGCGACAAATTCATCTTTTCGTCGCGCATTGTGGGTCTGGAATTCAGCAAAACTCTGCAACACGGCGTCGGCTCCCAATTCTTTCGTGACGCTGCGGCGCGCGGTTTTGGTCACGTCTTCTTCATCCATGTGTGGGTATTTCTGCCGCCAGTAACGATATTTTTCTTCGGTTTTCTGGGCAATTTCCTGCGGCGAATATGACGCTTGCAGGTGCGCTTCCAGCGCGGCGTCCCGGTACTGCTGGTAAGCGTTCTCAAAAGCGTGTGTGAGAATTTGTTGTTCGCTCTCTTCTGCTGCTGGCGGCTGATGTTGTCCGACGTGGGCATTGCCGGGTGTCTTGGGACTTTTCGCGGTGGCGTTGCTACGGCGTTCCTGGGCGACTTCGTCCAAATAGCGCGTCAGACCGGTCATCCAATGGGGTGCATAATTGTCCAGCGTCGCGCGTGCCAGCGCCGCGGCGATCAATTCCTGCGCCGTTTCATAGCTATGCTGTGCAAGGAGTTCGTCGGCCCACTGTAGTTCTTTGCGAGAAACATCACGGCGCACGGAACCAAACCGTAAATGCAGAAAATGTTTGACGAGCAAATCGCCTTGACTGGCCCCGGAAGGCAGCGTCTGGCTGTCAGGCAGGCTTTCCGGCTCGCGGCGGATGCGATTGAATTCTTGATACTCCGCCACGGCGCGCGGGCCGATGGTGTACCAAATCCGCCAATCGCGGTTTTCATCCTGATCAAGCGAAGTTTCGTAGCGCACATCGAGAATATACCCGCTCTGGATATGCGGACGATGAATTTTGTACATCTGCTTTTGCATCGGCACCGCTTCCGTGTAGCGCCGTTGCCCGGAAGCCAAACAATATTCCGAGTAATCCAGCCAGCACTGCTCCTGGCCATTGCGCAGTGCGGCATAGACCTTGAAGCTGGCCACTTCGTACCAGCGTTGCGCTGAGGGCGAAGGAATGGCTTTGAGGTAACTGAAATCGAGAGGCCGCACCGGCACTTCGTTGAGCAAGCTGGCATAAACCTGCCCCGGCACGATGTAAACGGCATCCGCATCGCGCCCATCTGGCAACTGTTCGCCCGTGAAAATGACATCGTACCGGCGAAAGCCTGCTTCTAATCGTTTTGCCTGCCCCTTCTTAGTCGTGTACGTCAACTTGGCCGTAATCATCGCGCCCGCGCATTGATAAAGCGCTAGCCGGATTTGCTCATTCAGCGTGCCGGACGGACTCAGCCCCAGTTCCTGACAAATGGAACGCATCGTGCCCAGCCGCAACAGCGTGGGAATCGGATGCCCGGCTTCGTCCAGCCGTTTGTTAATGATGAGTGTGTCAATCTGGTAAGCCATAATGCCCGGCATTCCATATTTCATCGAAGGCGAGACATCCCACAACAAATCCACTTTACCCGTCGGCAGATTGCGTTGGATGTGAATCGGGTCGGCCTCACGTTTGGAAAGGCAATGCATAGGCAATTTCGACAAAACGCTTTCGACGCGGATGATCTCTCGGACGGTTTGGGTAAAGAGTCCGTCAGCATTTTCGGCGGGCGTTTCTTCCAGGGGCAACAAACTCAGTTGTCGTGACGGAGATGACTTTTTCTTCATAGTGTCTCCTCAAAGATGACCACGCGCGCACATTATGTGGTGAGTGTATTAAAGTCTAGTAGTGTATTAAAGTGTATTATAGTGGATCTTCGCAAGTCATTTTATTGCACTACTTAACCCCGTTTATTTCTCCCAAAAGTTCACACTATTTCTCCCAAAAGTTCACACTATTTCTCCCAAAAGTTCACACTATTTCTCCCAAAAGTTCACACTATTTCTCCCAAAAGTTCACAGGTGATAATCGTGTGGAAAAACGCGATTAAAAATTGCTGGGCTGGCCCGCCTACTGGCGAAATTAAGGGGCAGGAAACCTGTACCT
>JAXLQQ010000015.1:0-87103 GCA_046331525.1 Blastocatellia bacterium | reverse complement strand
CGTTCAATGTCAAAGGCGGCCTGACGTTCCTGGATAGCAACAATCGTGCGTTTTGGACTGCGGATAAAAACAACTTCCAACCGCGTATCGGCGCGGCCTTCAAACTGAACGACAAAACCGTGCTGCGCGGCGGCTGGGGCGTTTTCACCGTGCCGTTCATCACGGCTGGTATTCAGCAACCGGGCTATTCCCTGGCGACTAGCATTGTACCGTCCGCCGATGCCGGACTGACCTTCCAGGCCAACTTAGCAAACCCGTTCCCGACCGGCGTCATCACGCCGCCCGGTGCGAGCGCCGGATATTCCACCTTGCTCGGACAAAGCATTCCCACGTTCCTGCCGCCGGATGTGAACAATTCGCAAGCCCAACGCTGGGAATTCGGCATTCAGCGCGAATTGCCCGGCCAGTGGATGGTGGATGTTTCGTATGTCGGCAATCGCGGCTATGAACTCGTCGTCGGCACGAACATTTTGAACGCCGTGCCACGTCAATATCTCACGACCTCGCGGCAACGGGATGATGCAGTCATCAACCTGCTGTCGGCCAACGTAACCAATCCGTTCCGTGGCATTATGCCGACGGCGAACTTGAATGGCACGACGACCTCACGCGCCCAATTGCTGCGGCCCTTCCCGGAATTCAGCACGATCACCACGATTCGCAACGACGGTTCCAGCAATTACCACGGCGCGCAGTTGAAGGTAGAAAAACGCTTCAGCGGCGGCTACACGTTGCTGACCAGCTATACGTGGTCGAAGTTCCAGGTGCGCGATTCGTTCCTGAACGAAGTAGACACGCAATATGAGCGGCGTCTGTCGGACGCCGACGTACCGCATCGGTTAGTCGTCAGCGGCATCTGGGAATTGCCCTTCGGTCGCGGACGGCATTTCGGTGCAGGCATGAACCGCGCGATGGATACCCTCATCGGCGGCTGGCAATTTTCGGGCATCTGGAATTTGCAGAGCGGCTGGATTCCGCAAACGATGGGGAACGTCTACTACAACGGCGACATTACCAAAGTCAAAACCGCGCTCAAAGGCAGCAACATTGATGGCACCGTCTTTGACATCAGCGGCTTTTACTTCCACGACGCCGCCGTCCAAACCAATGGCGTAGACGATCCCGTCAAGCAACGCGCCGACACGCGCATTCGTTTGGGCAACAACGTGCGCGTGATTCCGTCACGCTGGAATGGACTGCGCGGGCAGGGGCTGAACCTGTGGGATTTGTCGCTCAACAAAAACTTCACCGTTACCGAAGGGCTGAAGTTCCAATTGCGCGGCGAATTCCTGAACGCCTTCAACACGCCCGTTTTCGGCAATCCGAACCTGGATCCAACCAGCGCCAACTTTGGCAAGGTCACCGGACAAAACAATCTGCCGCGCAACGTGCAGATTGGGCTGAAGCTGATTTTCTAAAGTAGTAGCGGGAAACCGAGCACTGACCACTGGCAACTGACCACTGACGCTAAATTTTTCCGGCTGACAGCAGGAAAGTTTAGGTCAGTGGTCAGTGTCGGTTTTAGGTCGGTGTACTGCAAACATATTGTTTGCAGTAGCGCAGAGGGGGCACCACACATTGCTGCAAACAATATGTTTGCAGTGCACCGACCCAAATCTGGCTAATGAGACAACCAATGTCTGAGAATGTGGATTGTAATTTCGTTCCCGTAAATTTCCTGCCCGCCCATGTGACGGTCGAGTCGCGCACAGCAGGGGTGCAGGTGTGGCGGTCGCCGACACCGCTCCAGCCTTACGCCCGTTGCCTGGGCGAAGCGTTGTTGCATTGGGCCGAGCAGCGACCGGTGCAAGTGTTCCTGGCCCAGCGGCAGGACGCACAGTGGCAACAACTGACGTATGCCCAGACGTGGCAACATGTGGAGGCACTGGCGACTGCGTTGCTGGCGCGTCCGCTTTCGACCGCACGTCCCGTCGTGATCCTGTCAGAAAATTCGCTGGCGCATGCGTTGCTCGCGTTGGCCGCGATGCACATCGGTGTGCCGGTCGTGCCAGTTTCGACGGCGTATTCGTTGCTGTCGCGCGATTATCAAAAACTGCGCGCCGTGTTTGCGCTGCTCACACCTGGCCTGGTGCTGGTGGACGACGCACAACGGTATGCATCGGCGCTCGCGGCGCTCAGCGACTATGATTTTGAATTGGTTGCCGTGCGCAATGAAGCCGATGCACCGCGCCCGGCAACCAATTTTGCCAGCCTGCTCGAACAACGAAACGAAACCGCTGTCGCCCGTGCGTTTGCCGCCCTGACGCCGGACACAATTGCGAAATTTCTGCTCACATCCGGCTCGACGGGCGAGCCGAAAGCCGTTATCAACACGCAGCGGATGCTGTGCGCCAGCCAGCAGGCACTGCGGCAGGCGTGGCCGTTTTTGCAGGAAGAACCGCCTGTGCTCGTGGACTGGCTGCCCTGGAATCACACGGCAGGCGGCAACAATAATTTCGGTGTGGCGCTAGTCAATGGCGGCTCGCTGTACATTGACGACGGCAAACCGACGCCGGAATTGATCGAGAAGACCGTCCGCAACCTCCGCGAAATCGCGCCGACGCTGTATTACAACGTGCCGCGTGGCTTCGCCGCCCTGTTGCCATATCTGGAAGCAGACGCCGCGTTGCGCGACAATTTTTTTTCCCGCCTTCAAGTGATGCAATTTTCGGGAGCCGCAATGCCTGCGCACGTCGCGGAAGGTTTGATGCGTGCGGCGGAAACAACGCGGAGGCAGCGCGTGTACTTAACCTCCGGCTACGGCGCGACGGAAACTGCGCCCGGCGTGACGCTGGTGCATTTTCCACGACGCGCGCGGCGGCGATTGGCCTGCCGGTGCCGGGCGTCGCGCTGAAGCTAGTGCCTGTTGACGGCAGCGACAAATACGAATTGCGCGTGCAGGGCGACAACGTCACGCCGGGCTATTGGAAGCGAGATGATTTAACGGCGGCGGCTTTTGATGACGAAGGGTTTTATCGGCTAGGCGATGCCGCGCGGCTCGTCGCAGAAGATGATCCGTCGCAAGGCATCGAATTCGCCGGGCGCGTCGCAGAAGATTTCAAATTAACCAGCGGCACCTGGGTGCAGGTCGGCGCGTTGCGCGTCCGGGCGATTTCCGCCCTCGCGCCCATCGCACAAGACATTGTGATTACTGGACACGACCGCGACGAAATCGGCTTCCTGATTTTTCCTAACCTCGCCGCCTGCCGCAGTCTCTGTCCTGACGTGGCAGCCGATGCGCCGCTGGCTGTCGTGCTGGCAGCTGCGTGCGTGCGCGACGTTGTGCGCAATGGATTGCAAGCATTACGTGCCGAAGGTAGCGGCAGTTCGACGTATGCCACGCGCGCGTTGTTGCTGGTGGAACCGCCGCAGATTGACGCAGGGGAAATCACGGACAAAGGCTATATAAATCAACGCGCAGTGCTGGAGCGACGCGCAGATGCTGTCGCCCAGCTTTACACGCTGCTTACGGCATCGGCAACCATTTCCCTCACCACATAAATCGCGTGTTCAGCAGCCTGATCCCCGATTCCTGATTCCTGATTCCTGCTGGCAAAATAACCATCGCCTGTCATTTTGTGAGCAGGAGTCAGGGAACAGGATTCGGCAATCAAGCGAGTTTCCTGCTGCACTATCTTGCACTTGCGACACTGCCAGAGCTTGCAGTATATTGCCGATTCAAACAACGATCCAAATATCCTTTTTTTCCAGGCAGCAATTCGTGATGAAGCTGAAACATTTGAAATTCCTGCTTTGCCTCGGGGCAACGTCGGGGCTGCTCGCGCAGTTACTTTTCACGTCTTTTCCGGCGAGCGCGCAGAAGAAGGCACCGCAGCCAACCAACACGTTTTTGTACGGCGGTGGGGCGGCGGGACAGCGGTACTCGCGCCTGAAGCAAATCAATCGTACCAACGTGCAAAGGCTGGCCATTGCGTGGCAATACGATGCTGCCGATGGTGCGGGTGATCCGCAGAGTCAGCCCGTGATTGCCAATGGCGTGTTGTTCGGCGTAACGCCCACACACAAAGTCTTCGCGCTCGATGCCGCGACGGGCAAAGAGTTGTGGCGCTTTGATTCCGGCCTCGCGGCACGCGGGGCAAATCGCGGCGTGGCGTATTGGGCCAGCGGCGCGGAACAACGCATCCTTGTCGGCATTCAGCAATTCGTCTACGCGCTCAATGCAAAAACGGGGAAGCCGATTCCGAGCTTTGGCACAGATGGGCGCATTGATTTGCGCGAAGGGTTGGGACGAGATGCCAAAGGCGTTTCGATTGTGCTGACGACACCGGCCATCGTGTACAAGGATTTATTCATCGTCGGCGGACGCTTCCCCGAAACGTTGCCCGCCGCACCCGGCGATGTGCGCGCCTATGACGTGCGCACGGGGCAGCAACGATGGGCATTTCACACGATTCCGCGCCCGGGCGAAGCGGGATACGAGACGTGGCCGCGCGATGCGCATCAATACACTGGCTCAGCCAACAATTGGGCGGGGATGGCGCTGGATGAAGTGCGCGGGATTGTCTATGCGCCGACGGGTTCGGCGGCAGATGATTTTTACGGCGCAAACCGCGTGGGCGATAATCTGTACGCCAACACTTTGCTGGCGCTGGACGCCGCGACGGGTAAACGGTTGTGGCACTTTCAGGCCGTCAAACACGACATCTGGGATCGTGACTTCCCTTCTCCGCCAACGCTCGTAACTGTCAAACACAACGGCAAAAACGTTGATGCCGTCGCGCAAACTTCCAAACAAGGCTGGGTGTTTTTGTTTGATCGAGTAACCGGTCAGCCGCTGTTTCCGCTTGAAGAAAAGACCTACTCCGCGAGCGATGTGCCGGGCGAAGTTGTCGCCGCAACGCAAACATTGCCGACCAAACCGGCACCGTATGCGCGCCAGTCGCTCACCGCCGAAACACTGACGAATCGCACGCCGGAGGCTCAGCAGTGGGCGCGCAATGAATTTCGCCAGTTCAATAACGGCGGGCAATTCCTGCCGTTTCGTGTTGGGCAGGAAACGATTATATTCCCCGGCTTTGATGGCGGCGCAGAATGGGGCGGCTCGGCGTTTGATCCCGAAACCGGCTGGCTTTACCTCAACGCAAATGAAATGGCGTGGCGGGCAAGTCTGGCGGAAAATCAAACGCAGAATTCCGGGCGGCAGTTGTACCTTCGCAATTGCGCCGTCTGTCACGGCGACGATTTGAAGGGCAATCCGTCGCTGGACGGCATTGGCGCAAAACACAACGCCAACGCCATCACGACGATCATTCGCAATGGCGCAGGCCGGATGCCCGCGTTTCCGAATTTGCCCGCGCCCGAAGTTGCCGCACTCGCGCAGTATTTGCTGAGCGGTGAAAACAAGGAACTGGTCAGCAATGCTGCTGCCACGAATCAGCCGAAATATCGTTTCACTGGCTACAAAAAATTCCTTGATGCCGAAGGCTATCCGGCAATCGCGCCGCCCTGGGGCACCCTGAACGCCATCAATCTGAATACGGGCGAATATGCCTGGAAGATTCCCTTCGGCGAATACCCCGAACTCGTGGCCAAAGGACTGAAAGACACCGGCTCGGAAAATTATGGTGGGCCGGTCGTGACGGCAGGCGGTCTTGTATTTATCGCCGCGACGAATTTTGATCGCAAGTTTCGCGCCTTCGATAAAACCACCGGAAAATTGTTGTGGGAAACGACGCTGCCCGTTGCTGGCAACGCAACGCCCGCGACGTACGAAGTCAATGGAAGGCAATTCGTTGTCGTGCATGCGACGGGCGGAAAAGCGCGCCGCGATGAGCCGCGCGGCAGCCGCTACATTGCCTTCGCCCTTCCGGCGCGTTGAAGCAACAGTACTGCAAACATCTTGTTTGCAGAAGTACGGCAACCAGGAGTTTGCCCTGCTTTTCAGTAAGCTTACTTTACGAGGTACTGCAAACAAGATGTTTGCAGTGCTTTTCATTGGAAAAACATGAAAGTTCTTATCGCAGGCGGCGGCATTGGGGGGTTAGTGACGGCGCTGTGTTGTGAGCAGGCGGGCATCGAAGCGCAGGTATTTGAATCCGTCCCGGAAATTCGCCCGCTCGGCGTCGGCATCAATCTGTTGCCGCATTCGGTGCGCGTGCTGACGATGTTGGGGCTGGATGCGAAGCTGGCGGAAACGGCAATTGCGACGGCGGAATTGATTTATTACAACAAATTCGGGCAACTGATCTGGCGTGAGCGGCGCGGGTTGGCGGCGGGCTATCACTGGCCGCAATACTCGATTCATCGCGGGCGATTGCAGATGCTTTTGCTGGATGCCGTGCGCGAACGGCTGGGCGCAGCGGCGGTGCAAACGGGTCATCAGCTGGAATCGTTTCGCGAACTCGGCGACCAAGTCGAAGCGACTTTCACCAATCGCACAACAGGCGAAATCGTGGCGGTCGAAGCGGGCGATGTGTTGATCGGCGCGGACGGCATTCATTCGCGCGTGCGGCAGCATTTTTATCCCAACGAACAAGCACCGAAATTTTCCGGCAAACTGCTGTGGCGCGGCGTTACTGAAGACGAGCCGTACCTGACCGGACGTTCGATGTTTATGGCTGGATATGCCAACCGTAAATTTGTGGCGTATCCGATTTGCCCGCAGACCGCCGCGCGCGGGCGCTCGCTCATCAATTGGGTCGCGGATGTGTACGTCGGCGATGCCTACGCCGGAACGCCGCGCGATTGGAACCGGCAAGTGGACGCCAGCACCGTCCTACCCGCCTTTGCCGATTGGCATTTTGACTGGCTGGATATTCCCGCGCTGATTGCCAATGCCGAAGCAATTTACGAGTTCCCGATGATTGACCGTGATCCAGTCGAACGCTGGAGCTTTGAGCGCATCACGCTGCTCGGTGATGCAGCACATCCGATGTATCCCATCGGCTCCAACGGCGCTTCGCAAGGCATTCTGGACGCGCCCGTGCTGGTCGAAGCGTTAACCTCAGAAACGAATGTGGTAACAGCGTTGCAACGTTATGAGCAGAAACGCCTGCCGGCCACGGCCCGCATCGTGCTGTCCAACCGGCAGCAAGGGCCGGAACAAGTTATGCAGATCGTTGAAGATCGTGCACCCAACGGCTTCACGAATTTATACGACGTGATTACGCAAACCGAATTGGAAGAGATTGCCAACCAGTACAAACAAATCGCAGGCTTCAGCCGCGCAGAGTTGAACGCCAAACAAACCCATTGAAGGCTGAGCGGGCACCCACAGGAACGCGCCCATTCTCAATGCTCTCGCCTCCATTTCATTACTGGAAAAGAATGGAAAAGGCCGAATGGAGAATTGAGAATGGTGTCCGCAAAATGAACTATACTTCGCATTGCGCACTGACCTATTTCGTATTATATTGCACGCCATCTTCGACTAAGTAGTACACTAA
Source organism: Blastocatellia bacterium (assembly GCA_046331525.1). GTDB lineage: Bacteria > Acidobacteriota > Blastocatellia > RBC074 > RBC074 > JAFDVL01. The sequence continues at coordinate 79,697 of JAXLQQ010000015.1, read as the reverse complement.
CGAACCCGCATCCTGGAGAATTTATTTATGAGATTCCGACGCACACTTGCGCTGCAAAAGAATTGTTTCGGCGCACGAAGGCAATTGAACTAGGCGGCAAAGTTGTGATGATGCGCTGCCCAGATTGGGGATGCACGCGGCGAAGGTAAAAGTGGTAGTAGCGAGAAAGAACAAGCAGCAATGATTTATCGCAAAGGAACAAAGAAGGCAGGGCAAGGTGATGTTACTGCGCTTTCTGGTTCTACTTGCAGTGACGGCTTGCACTAAAACACAACCACTCACGCTGCTGCGCGCACCAACTTACAACGCCAAGTGTGAGAACGCGATTCTTGCAGACTAAGAAGAAGGCAGGTCGTCATCTCTTTTTCAGTCCGCCCACGCCGATGATGCGGAAAGATATACTTCTTAAACAAGGCATCGCAGTTCTCCAACCATTTTGCCGTGATAGACCAAGGCGTCATTCAGTAAGGCGGTACGCCGTGCGCTTAAGTTGAGGCAGCGAGCAATAAGTTGGCCCGTGTTTTATTCCGGGAATGAGTGAATTATGAAACGAGTACGATTTCAGCGTAATGCAATTCGATGTGCCTTCCTCGTTCTAGTTGGTGTGTGGGCGCTCGCCTTGTGGGTGAACAGCAGCCAGGCCAGTTATCAAGGTACGCCGCATTCGCTACGCTGGATTGAAGCGAATGCCGATGGCGTGTTGCCGACTGAGATGTATTTTGATAACGCGCACGGCAAACTCGGAGTACTGAATACGGCGGGGCCAATTGAGATGAAGGGCCATCCGTTTTTTGAATCGCTGGGCATCAATACGCGCGCGTGCGTGACCTGTCATCAACCGTCGAATGCGATGAGCGTTTCTGTCGAAGCGATCCGCGAACGCTGGCGCGTGACGAAAGGCGAAGACCCGATTTTTGCTGCTGTAGATGGGTCGAACAATCCCAAATTGCCGCAGGCGCTCGAAAGCTCGCATTCGCTGCTGCTCAATCGCGGGCTGTTTCGCGTCGGCTTGCAATGGCCGCCGCGCGATCATCAAGAGAAGGTTGTACCTCCCGAATTCACGATTGAAGTTGTGCGTGATCCAACGGGCGTAAATTTGGATGATACTTATGGCTTAAAAGGCGTGAATCCCACGGTGTCTGTCTTTCGCCGCCCACGTCCCGCTGCGAATTTGAAATACGTCCTGTCTCCTGACGACATCTTCAACATCAAAACCGGCGGGCTGATGGCGATTGACCCGGAAACGGGCAAGCCGGCGAGCATGAATTTAATGTCCGATGCACGGCATTTAAATCTGAAACAACAAGCCTTCGGCGCGTATCGCGATCATCAGGAAGGCCGTCAGGCACAGTTGCCGCGCGAGGAAATGGACAAAATTATCGCCTTTGAAAATCAGGTTTATATGGCGCAAGGCTTCGACAAATGGGGCAGCAGCCTGGTCGAACCCGGCGGGCCAATCGGCTTGGGGCCGCGCGCGATGGCCGAAGGCAAGTTGCATGTATTAGCAAACAACAACCGTGATCCGGTCTTTCGCTTGTTCGATGCGTGGAAGAAGCCAGACACCATGCCGAAAAACTTGACGCCGGAACAACGGGAATTTCGCGCGTCGGTTGCGCGCGGCAACGATGTGTTTATGTTCCGGCAATTCTGGATTCGGGATGCTGCGCACATTAACTCTATTGGCCTCGGCAACCCGATCAAGCGCACGTGTTCGACCTGTCACAACACACAGATGACGGGCCAAGACCTGGCACCAGGTTGGGTGGACGTCGGCACAACAAACTATCCAACGTGGACAGAACCGCCCGTGTTCAGCGACAAAGCCGAATTGCCCGTTTTCAAATGCACATGCAGCAAAGACGCGCTTCCGCATCCGTACTTAGGGCGTGTGATTTATACGAACGATCCGGGGCGCGCGCTGATTACCGGCAAATGCGCAGACATTGGTTCAATTGTGATGGGGCAGTTTCGCGGACTGGCCGCGCGCGCACCGTACTTTTCCACCGGTTCGGCGCAGACGTTGCGCGAACTCGTGGATTTTTATGATCGCCGGTTTGACATGAAACTGACCGAACAAGAGCGACAGGATTTGGTGAACTTTCTGAGCGTGTTGTAAGCCAAAAGCGGGGGCAAGCATCAGAGTTTGAGGAAAATCTATGAGTAAGTTTTTGATTTGTGTTTTGGTAGTTTGCCCGTTGTTCTTTGCCAACGACGTGCCGTTGCGTGAAGCAGACAAACCGCCCGCGAATCGGCGCAACTTTGTCGTCTGCCCGATTGTGCGCGATACGAAAACCTTGCCGTGCTGGCTCGCGGAATACGAAGGCGAATTGTACTTCCTCGGCTTGCAGGGCAGCAGCGCGTCAGAGTTTTATCCGCCGCAGTTGAATCACGAAGTGTTGGTCGAGGGAACAGTCACGAATGAACCGCGCATCTGCGGCGGCATTCCACTTAAACCCGTGCGCATTTCCGTCATTACAGAACTCAATCGCGGCTGTAATACCATCTTGCCTGCGGAAGAAGGAATGGACGCACCTGCCGCGTCCGCTCGTCGTTTTACTGATGCCATGCGCCAGGCCGGAACCGATACGACACAGCGCGATTTCACGGTGCCGTTTGATTTCGACAGCGACTATTTGACGTTGCACACCACGAAAATTGCAGGCGAAGCAGCGCGCGTGGCGAAAGCTGTGAAGGCGATGAAAGTGGAAGTGCAAGGCTATCGCGCGACGACGTGGTTATCGAATGGCAGCAAGTTTGCCGAAGCCGAAGCCATCGCCGCCAAACGCGCGAAGAAAATCGGCGAGATTTTGACCGGTTTGGGCTTGGCGTCGTCCTCGGTCAGCGTGACTTGGAAAACAGAACCGGAACAGTGCGATGGCGTGACGGATGCGGACAAGCGGCGCGTGACGATCAAAATCATCCCTTAATCTTGCACGAATTATGAAAACGTTTTCCCCCTCAAAACAACCACGCTGGCGCGCGAGTTTTTGCTTGCTGCCATTCCTGCTGTTGGCCGCACAGTCACAAGCACGGCTGACCTGTCAGGATTTGACAAAAACGCAACTCGGCAACCAAACCATCATCACTGCCGCCGAAGAAATCGCCAATCCAACCCGCTGCAAAATCTCCGGCACAATCGAACAGAACATCGGCTTTGAAGTGAATCTGCCCGCGAACTGGAATCATAAACTCCTCGTCGTCGGCATCGGCGGCAATGCGGGTACGATCACGGATACTTCGCTAGGCTGGCGGCGAAACTACGCGACGGCGACGACGGACACGGGACACAAAGGCAACGGCGGCGATACGAGTTGGGCGCTGAATAATCCCAAAGGCGAACGCGATTTTGCTGAGCGCGCGTTTCACTTGACCACGATCACGGCCAAAGAAATCAGCCAGCGATTTTATGGCGAAGCGCCGCAGAAGGCGTATTTTACGGGCTGTTCCGGCGGTGGACGCCAAGCGATGATTGAGGCGCAACGCTTTCCCGCCGACTTTGACGGTATCATCGTCGGCGCTCCGGCGTATAACCTGACCGGCTTTCATTTCGCGTTTATCTGGAACGCGCGGGCGATGTTTCCTGATCCGAATAACCTGTCGCAGCCTATTGTCTCCAACGCCAAACTGAAATTGCTGGAAGCGAAAGTGCTGGCGAAATGTGATGCGCTGGATGGCCTGACGGACGGACTGATTGACGATCCGCGTCGTTGCGCGTTTGATCCCGCAAAAGATTTGCCGCGTTGTGCGGGTGCGGGCGCGGACGCGGCGGATTGTTTTACGGCTCCGCAAATCGCCGCGCTCGAAAAAATCTACAGCGGCGTGCGCAATCGCAAAGGCCAACTGTATCCCGGCTTTCATCCCGGAGTCGAAAGCGGCTGGAATGCGTGGCTCGGCGAAGGCAACGCAGCGATCAAACCGCTGGGGCCGAATCCTTCTTACGCTTACGGCGAAGGATTTTTGCGCTACTGGATTTACGACAATCCGAATTACAAACTGCATCAATTCGACTTCGACAAAAACATCGGCGACACGGCGGCGGCGGCGAAGCTGGTCAATGCTGAAAACCCAAACCTGAAAGCTTTTCAGCAGCGCGGCGGCAAAATCATTTTCTATCACGGCTGGGCGGACAATGCGTTTCCCGCCGGGGCGACGATTCAGTATTACGAACAGATGCAGCGTGTAATGGGCGGGCGACAGAAGACGGAAAGTTTCGCCCGCCTGTTTTTAGTGCCGGGGATGCTGCATTGCGCAGGCGGCCCCGGCTGTCATCAGGCAGATTATTTGAGCGCGTTGGAGGCGTGGGTCGAACAAGGTCAAGCACCCGCTCAAATCATCGGCAAAGGCACGAATCCCGCGCGGACGCGACCGCTGTGCGCCTATCCGAAAGTCGCCCGTTACAAGGGCAGCGGCGATGTGAATGACGCCGCGAATTTTATCGTTGCGAAGAGGAAAAGGAAATTAATTATGACAATGGCGTGTACCAAGCGCTTTTGCGTTGCTTCGCGGTTACCTTCCTGATAAAAGCGGCGAGTTCGCTGCACTCCATGCTTATGAGAAAATTCCGGCTGATTGCGTTGAGTTGCCTGTGTGCAATCAGCCACGCGCAAACGCCGCCGCAGAATCCGCCACGGTTCGCCGCCAAATCGTCCGCGCCCGGAAATGCCGAAAAAAGGCGTGTGCCCGTTGCCGATTCTGCCCGCGTTGCCGACGTACAGCGATACATCGTTCTTTGCGCCAACCAACGTGCCGCACGGCAAAGTCGAACAGGTGAATTACAAAAACTACGCCGGACAGGACAAGCGGCTACACGTCTATTTGCCGCCCGATTACGACAAGAACGCGAGCGCGCGGTATCCCGTCCTGTATCTGAATCACGGCGGCGGCGATGACGATTCCAAATGGTCGGCGACCGATCCGAAAAGCGGCGGTCACGCGGCGGCGATTCTCGACAACCTGATCGCAGCGGGCAAAGCGAAATCAATGATTATCGTGATGCCCAGCACAAAAGGCATCGCCAGCTACACGCCGTCGGCACCGGTAAAGACGATGCTGCACGCAGGAATATCTGAAAGACATCATCCCGCTCGTAGACAAAACCTATCGCACGAAAGCGAGTCGTGAGAATCGCGCGCTGGCCGGGCTTTCGATGGGCGGGTTTGTCGTGATGCACACGGGCTTGCCGCATCTGGAAACGTTCAGCGAATTGTATGTCTACAGTTCTGGACACGTGACCGAAGAGACGCTGAAGCAGTTCGAGGACAATTTTGCCGACACGTTCAAAGCGCCGACCTTCAACGATCAATTCCGCGTGCCGTTTTACATGTCGCAGGGCGAAACCGACATCGCGCTGAAGAATGGACAAAAAGTGATGGCGATCCTGAACAAATACGGCATCCGTAATTTCTGGGTGCTGAGCGATGGCGGCCACGAATGGACGAACTGGCGGCGCAATCTGTTTCAGACGGCGCAGATTATGTTCCCGGACTGCCCTGGCAAGTAGATTTGAGATTTGAGATTTGAGATTTGAGATGCGATGTCGCTATGATGAATGAAACGATTTCTGAAACTGTCACGACTGAAACGCGCCCGCGCCGTCGCTCAATTATGCCTGGTATGTCGCCATCGTGTTGATGCTGTGCAATACGTTGTCCTTTATTGACCGGCAAATTCTCGGTTTGCTGGTGACGCCGATCAAATTGGAACTGGGGTTGAGCGATACGAAAATCGGACTGTTGCAAGGCTTGGCGTTTGGGATTTTTTATACGCTGCTGGGGATGCCGATGGGGCGAATGGTGGATAGAGGGAATCGGCGCAATCTGGTAGCGGCGGGCATCTTTTGCTGGACGTTGATGACAGGCGCGTGTGCGGCGGCGCGCGGCTTTTGGACGCTGTTTCTCGCGCGTATGGGCGTCGGCGTTGGCGAAGCGACTTTGTCGCCGTCAGCCTTCTCGCTGCTGTCGGATTACTTTTCCGAAAAAGAACGGCTCGGCACGGCGCTCAGCATTTTTTCGATGGGCGTATTTTTCGGTTCCGGGTCGGCGTTGATTGTCGGCGGATTGGTGATTGGCGCGGTCGGATCGTGGCGACTCACGTTTCTGATTGTCGGTTTGCCGGGATTGTTAGCAGCCTTGCTGGCGTTCACGATTAAAGAGCCGGTGCGCAAAATTTGCTGGCGGGCAAAGCGCGTCCGTTGAGTTTGGGCGAAGTGTTTGAGCAGTTGAAATTGCGCTGGCAATCCGTCGCGGGATTTGCCTGGCCTTCGCCTTTCAGGCGCTGTGCAATTACGCGCAGCAGGCGTGGTTGCCGACGTATTTTGTGCGCACCTATGGTTGGCAACCAAAACAGGCAGGCTTGACGCTGGCGCGATTTCGCTCGTCACAGGTCTGCTGGGCGCATCCCGGCGGCGCGCGTGTGATCGCTGGCAGGGTATTACCGCGCCGATGCGCCGTTACAAGTGGGCGTGCTGGCTACGGCGTGTGCGGGAATCTTCTTTAGTTCGGCGCTGCTCGTGCCGGGCTTAAACCTGCAACTGGCGCTGCTGGTTCCCGCCTTCTTCTTTCTGGCGATGCCGATTGGCAGCTCGTATGCGTCGTTGCAATTGATCCTGCCGAATCAGGTGCGTGGACAAATCGGCGCGCTACAAGTCTTCGCGCTGAATCTGATTGCCTGATTCTGGGGCCGTTCTTGCCGGGCTTCTTCAACGATTACGTTTTCAAGAATCCGCAGCTGGTCGGCTGGTCGTTGGCGTTAACGGTCGGGCTGGCTTCGCTGATCTCGGCGGTTTTGTTCTACATCACACGGCGTCCGTACCGCAAACATTACGCGCAAATGCACGCCTAATCCCGGTACGACAGGCGGCTCGCCTGTCATTGCTTTTAAGTCGGACAAGCCACTTGTCACTCAGACAGGCGAGCCGCCTGTCGTACCTTTGCTGAGGAGAATCGAACGATGAATGAATTAGTCACCTACACACACGACGGCGAGTTGGCCGTTATCACGATCAATCCGCCCGTCAACGCGCTCAGCCCCGGCGTGCCCGAAGGCATCGCGGCAGGCGTGGCGCGTGCGAATGCGGACGAAGCCATCACCGGCATTGTGCTGATCGGCGGCGGACGCACCTTCATCGCCGGGGCGGACATCAAGCGAATTTGGCAAAGTCATTGCTGGCGAAAAAGAAGAAAGCGAGTCTGCTGCCCCTGCTGACGCCACGCTCGAAGATTCGTCCAAACCTGTCGTCGCTGCGCTGCACGGCTCCGCGTTCGGCGGCGGATTGGAAATTGCGATGGCCTGTCATTACCGCGTCGCCGACAAAGCCGCGCAGGTCGGACAGCCGGAAGTTAAACTCGGCATCATTCCCGGTGCGGCTGGCACGCAACGCCTGCCCCGACTCGCAGGCGTAGAAAAAGCCATCGAGATGTGCGTTTCCGGCGCACCCGTCAAAGCCGCCGACGCACTCGCGGCAGGCATCGTAGATCAGCTCATCACGGGCGATTTGCTCCTCGGCGCAGCAACGTTTTTGCGCGAAAAGATTGCTTCCGGCGCAGCACATCCGAAAACACGCGAACGCAACGACAAACTCGGCGACGAAGCCGCGAACACCGCCGCTATTACTGCCGCGCGCGAGAAAGCGAAAAAGACGGCGCGCGGTTTGCTCGCGCCCTTCGCCGCCATTGATGCGGTCGAAGCCGCGACGAAACTGCCCTTTGCCGAAGGCTGTCAGCGCGAGCGCGAACTCTTCCGCCAATGCCTTTTCTCCGATCAGGCCAAAGCGTTGATGCACGTTTTCTTCGCCGAACGCGAAGTCGCCAAGATTCCCGGCCTATCGCCCGACGCCAGCCGCTTGCCATCCAACAAGCCGCCATCATCGGCGCAGGCACGATGGGCGGCGGCATTGCGATGAATTTTGCCAACGCGGGCGTGCCGGTGCTGCTGAAAGAAACGTCGCAGGAAGCGTTGGATCGCGGCATCGCTACGATCACGAAAAATTACGGCAACACCGTAAAGAAAGGACGGCTGACGGAAGAGGCGATGCAACAGCGATTGTCATTGATTACGCCGACGCTCAGCTATGACGGGTTTGAAAATGCCGATGTGATTATCGAAGCCGTGTTTGAAAATATGGCGCTGAAAGAAGAAATCTTCACTGAGCTAGACAAACGCGCAAAGCCCGGCGCGCTGCTGGCAAGCAATACGTCTTCGCTCAACATTGATGCCATTGCGGCGACCACTGCGCGGCCTTCGTCCGTGATCGGCTCGCACTTTTTCAGCCCGGCAAACGTGATGCGGATGCTGAAATCGTGCGCGGCGCGGCGACTTCTGACGAAGCGATCACAACCGCGTTTGCGCTCGGCAAACTGATGAAAAAAGTCGGTGTCCTGGTCGGCAATTGTCACGGCTTTGTCGGCAATCGGATGTTCTTTCAGTATATGCGCGAAGCCTATTCCTGTCGAAGAAGGCGCACCTGTCGAAGCCGTAGACAAAGCCTTAACTACCATTTCGGAATGGCAATGGCTTGTTGGCCGTAGACGATATGGCCGCGATTGATGTCGGAGTGAAAGTGCGGCAGGAAAACGCGCGTAACGAACCCGCCGGACGCCGTCAGCCGCTCGTGGCAGATAAGCTGTACGCGCTCGGTCGTTACGGGCAAAAGACGGGCGCGGGCTGGTACAAATACGACGAAAAACCGCCGCGCGCTGCCGGATGAAGAAGTCGCCGCATTGATTGCCAGCACGGCGGCAGGAGCAGGCATCGAGCGCCGCGAAATCAGCGCCGAGGAAATCGTCGAACGTTGCCTCTACGCACTCATCAACGAAGGCGCAAAAATTCTGGCGGAAGGCTACGCTTTGCGCGCGGGCGATATTGATATTGTCTACCTGAACGGCTACGGTTCCCGCGTGGCGCGGTGGGCCGATGTGGTATGCCGATACGGTCGGCGTCAAACAGGTCTACGACCGCGTCTGCGAATTCCATCAACAACACGGCGCGTGGTGGAACCCGCACCGCTGCTGCAACAACTGGCCGAAAACCGGCAGCACGTTTGCCGCCTGGGACAAGACAGCGAGGCAGCTAGCGATAACTGATCCCTGACTCCTGCTGACAAACAACCACAGACTTAGAGAAGAGGTTGTTTGTCAGCAGGAGTCAGGGATCAGGAATCAGGAATCAGGGAAAGGCGTAAGAACGGAGAAAGGACGTTATGCACAAACAAAACTTTGTGGTTGTAACCTGGGGACTGCTGGCGTTGCTGGTGCTGCTGCACGCGGGCTGCAATCAAACCGTTGGCGGTGAGCATGCCAAAGCGGGCAACGTAACCGTCGAGCGCATTCTGGCCGAAGAGAAAGCCGACAAGGGTAACTGGCTGGCGCACGGGCGCACGTTCAATGAGCAACGCTTTTCTCCGCTCAAACAAATCAACGAGCAGAACGTCGGGCAACTGGGACTGGCGTGGCAGTATAAGCTTGACGTAGATCGCGGCCTGGAAGCTACGCCCATCGTCGTGGACGGCGTGATGTACACAACGGGCGCGTGGAGTATGGTTTATGCCCTGGATGCACGCGACGGCAAACTGCTGTGGAAATATGACCCGCAGGTAGACCGCACTATCGCGGCGCACGTTTGCTGTGATGTCGTCAATCGCGGCGCGGCGGTGCTGGACGGCAACGTCTACGTCGCTACGCTGGATGGTTATCTGGACGCACTGGAAGCGGCGACTGGCAAGCGCGTGTGGCGCGTGGATACGCTCACGGATCGGACGCGGCCTTACACCATCACGGGCGCGCCGCGCATCGCGGGCAAGAATATCGTCATCGGCAACGCAGGCGCAGAATTCGGCGTGCGCGGGTACGTGACCGCTTACGACGCGAAGACGGGCAAACAGGCGTGGCGCTTTTTCACCGTGCCGGGCGATCCGAAAAAGCCCTACGAGGCGAAGGCGCTGGAAATGGCGGCGAAGACGTGGACGGGTGATAAATATTGGGAATACGGCGGCGGTGGCACAGTATGGGATTCGATGGCCTATGACCCGGAATTGAATCTGCTTTACCTTGGCGTCGGCAACGGCTCGCCCTGGAGTTCATACGTTCGCAGTCCCGGCGGCGGCGATAATTTATTTCTCTCGTCCATCGTCGCGGTCAAAGCTGACACGGGCGAATACGTCTGGCATTACCAAACGACGCCGGGCGACAAATACGATTTCACCGCGACACAGCATTTGATTCTGGCTGACCTGAACCTCAACGGCCAAAGCCGTAAAGTCATTATGCAAGCGCCGAAAAACGGCTTCTTTTATGTACTGGATCGGCAAACCGGGCAATTCATTTCGGCGGAAAAATACGTCAACGTGACGTGGGCCAAAGGCGTAGACCCGAAAACCGGGCGCGTCGAAGAAGACCCGAAAGTCGCGGATTATTCCAAAGAGTTGAAGCTGATTATGCCGACGCCCTTCGGCGGCCACAACTGGCATCCGATGTCGTATTCGCCGCAAACGGGGTTGGTCTACGTTCCGGCGCAAGACCTTGCGTTTCCCTTCCTGAACGATCCCAATTACAAGCCTGCCAAACGCGGCTTCAACATCGGCATTGTGGGACTCCCTGACCCCGAAGCGCCTGCGGATGTGAAACAGATGGTTGCGGGCAGCGTCGGCTATTTGCTGGCGTGGAATCCGGTCACGCAAAAAGCGGCGTGGAAGATTAATTACAAACATCCGCTGAATGGCGGCGTGCTTTCGACGGCGGGCAATCTGGTCTTTATCGGCACGGCGGACGGGCGGATTGTGGCGTATTCGGCGGATAAAGGACAGCAGGTGTGGGAAACCTCGGCGCAGACGGGCGTGATCGCGCCGCCGATTTCTTACGCGGTAAATGGCGAACAGTACGTGACGGTGATGGCCGGTTGGGGCGGCGTGTTGGGCGTAGTCGGCGGTGAAATTGCAGCAGCAGCGAAACAGCGCTCCGTTGCGCGGGTGCTGACGTTCAAAATCGGCGGGAAAGAATCGTTGCCGCCGCTGCCCGCCGCCGCGCCAATTCCCGCGCCGCCGCCCCTGACAGCCGCCGCCGATGTAGTCAATGCTGGTCGCTTGCTCTATGCCAAAAACTGCGGGCTGTGTCACGGCGGTGCGGCGGTTAGCGGCGGCGTCATTGCCGACTTGCGGCATCTGAATCAAACAAAACACGACGCCTTTTTAAGCATCGTGCAAAACGGCATCGCTACGCAGGGCATGCCGAGTTTCGGCGGCATTTTGAAAGATGAGGAAATCAAAGCGATTCAAGCCTTCATTATCAAACGCGCCCACGATGAGAAGGGGACAGTAAAGCAACTCGTACCCGTTTGTGGTACGCGAAGCGTCGGAGCGCACGCGTCGCGTGCTGAAGTGAAGAGGAAACCGCCCGAGCAAAGTTACCGCCAGCAAGCCTCAGCACGCGAGCCGCGTGCGCTCCCAGGCGCTTCGCGTGCAACAGGTGGGCGCGTGAATGAACTTTTTAGATAACACCAAAGTAGGAACCTGACATGAACTTTAACGACTTACTGGCAATTGATGTCCACGTCCATTTGGAAACTGAAATCGAAGACAACGAAGCCAATGCTGCCGCGCAAAAGTACTTCGGCAAATCCGGCGTCGGACGCAATCGGCACGAACTCGCGGCGTATTACCGCGAACGAAAAATCGGCTGCGTCGTCTTTACCGTAGACGAAAAAATCACCGGTCGTCCGCCGATTCCCAACGACGAAATCGCCGCCTTTGCCGCCGAAAACGCTGACATTATGTTCGCCTTCGCCAGCGTTGATCCGACGCGCGGGCAGGAAGCGGTAAAAGAAGCTGAGCGTCTGATTGCGGCGGGAGGCATTCGCGGCTTCAAACTGCATCCGCCGCTGCAACAATTCCATCCGAACGATCCCAAAGTATATCCGTTTTACGAAGTCATCAATGCCGCCAAACTGCCCGTGATTTTTCACACCGGCCACAGCGGCATTGGCACCGGAATGCCGGGCGGCGGCGGCGTGCGTTTGAAGTACGGCAACCCGATGGATATTGACGACGTAGCGGTAGACTTTCCCGATATGCCGATCATTATGGCGCATCCGTCCTTCCCCTGGCAGGACGAAGCGATTTCGATTTGCCTGCACAAACCGCAGGTTTACATTGACCTGTCCGGCTGGTCGCCGAAGTATTTTTCGCCAACGCTCGTGCAATACGCGAACACGTTGCTGAAGCATAAAGTGCTGTTCGGTTCCGATTATCCGCTGATTGCGCCGGATCGCTGGCTGGCGGATTTTGAGAAAATCGCCATCAAGGATGAAGTGCGACCGCTGGTGCTGAAAGAAAATGCGCTGCGGTTATTCGGCCTCAGTTAATCAGGTAAGGAGGAAAGGACGACTATGAAATTTCGGACAATGTTCTGTTTTAGCTGCCTGCTGCTTATGCCCATAATCACCCACGCGCAGAAAGTAATTCGCCTCTATCCCGGCGCTGCGCCCGGTTCGGAAAACTGGCAGCAGAAAGAAAAAGAATTCTTCTCGCAAACGTGGCAAACACAGGTTGTCACGAATGTCGTCAATCCGACGTTGACGGCTTTCCTGCCCGATCCGGCGACGGCGAACGGCACGGCGGTCATCATCGCGCCGGGCGGCGGCTTCCACGCGCTCTCGATCAACAGCGAAGGTGTGGACGTAGCGAAATGGCTCAACGCGAAGGGCGTAGCGGCGTTTGTGCTGCGCTATCGTTTGGTGCAAACCGGCGAGGACGGGACGAAAGAAGTGATGGCGAAAATGGGTAAAGGTCGCATTGAAGTGGATGCCAATGGCACGGATGTCGTGCCGCTCGCCGTCGCGGATGCCTTCGCCGCGTTGAGCTATGTGCGCAAAAACGCGAAGGAATTTGGCATTGCGCCGAATCGCATCGGCTTTATGGGCTTTTCGGCAGGCGGCACGGTGACAGCTTCGGTAGCGTTTCAATACTCCGCCGACACCCGGCCTGATTTCGTCGCGCCGATTTATGCGTATCTGGGCGCAGTCAAACCCGGCGACGTGCCGAAAGACGCGCCGCCGATGTTCCTCGTTGCAGCTACCGACGATCAATTGGGACTTGCGCCCGACAGCGTGAAACTTTACAGCCAATGGATTGCCGCGAAGAAAGCGGCGGAATTGCATCTGTACGCCAAAGGCGGACACGGCTTCGGGATGCGCAAACAAAACCTGCCCACTGATCAATGGATTGACCGCTTCGGCGAATGGCTGGGCGTGCAGGGACTCTTGAAAAAACAGTAAGGAAAAATTGCTATGAAAACGCGCCTACCTTTTATCGTTGCTGCCTTCGGCACCGTTTGCCTGATGTCTTCGCTCGTCTGTGCGCAGGGGGCAAAATGTACAGCACTGGCTAGCGAATCATTCGGGCCGGAGGTAAAGATTGCTTCGGCAACCATCGTTGCGGCAACGTCCAATGTGCCGGAACATTGCGACGTGCGTGGCGTAATTTTGCCCGAAGCGAAATTTGCCGTGAAGTTACCGACGAACTGGAATCACCGGTTTTATATGGTTGGCGGCGGCGGCTATGCCGGACAATTGAGCCTGCCGCAGATGAATCCGGGCTTGCAAAAAGGCTATGCGACGGCCACGACCGACACCGGGCATGATGCGCAGAAAGAACCGCTCGGCACGTTTGCGGAACGCCGCGCCGATAATCCAAATGCAGATCGCAAGAAACTGGATTACGCCTATCTTGCCGTTCACAACACAGCCATCCTGGCGAAGCAACTTATCAAAGCGTTTTACAGCGAACAGCCGAAATATTCGTACTGGGTCGGCTGCTCTACAGGCGGGCGACAAGGACTGATGGAAGCACAACGTTATCCTGAAGATTTTGATGGGTACGTAATCGGCGCGCCTGTGCTGAAAGTCTCCTACGAAGGCATTCGTGGCATGTGGAATGCGCATGCCGTGTCCACCGGCCCCGGAGCCATTTCCAATGACAATCTCCCTTTGCTGGCGGAAGCGGTTTATAAAAAGTGTGATGGCACGGACGGCGTGCAGGACGGATTAATTGCCGACCCGCGTAAATGCAATTTTGACCCTTTGAAAGATTTACCGAAATGCGCCAATGAAACAGCGGGCAAAGATTGTTTTACTACCGCGCAAATGCAGGGGTTGAAGAAAGTCTACGAAGGCCCGCGCACAAGCAAGGGCGTGCAGCTTTATCCCGGCCAGCCGCTCGGTGCTGAAGTCGCAGTGCCCGGCCCTGGCGGACAAGCTCGCAGCGGCTGGATGGGTAGTATTGGTGGCGACGGCGGTGGCGGATTAGCGTATGGCGAGACAATGGCACGCTTTCTGGCCTTTGAGCCACAACGCGGCAAAGATTGGAGTTGGAAACAATTCAACTTCGACACCGATCCACCAAAGATGAAGGCATATTCGCAAATGATTGACGCCACCAATCCTGATTTATCCAAGCTCAAAAAACGGGGCGGCAAAATCATTCACTATCATGGCTGGGCCGATGCGCTGGTTAATCCCAGCATGTCGGTCGAGTACTACGAATCCGTTCTAAAAAAGATGGGCGCAAAACCGACCGCGCAGTTTTACAAACTGTATATGATTCCCGGAATGTTCCACTGTCGCGGCGGAATTGGTTGCGATGAAGCCGATTGGTTTTCGCCACTTGTCGAATGGGTAGAAAAAGGGACGGCACCAAATGTCATTAACGGTGCGCGCCTGCAACAGGGCACTACCATTTTGACGCGCCCACATTGCCCGTATCCACAAGTCGCAAAATACAAAGGGAGCGGTGATACGACCAAAGCCGAAAATTTCACCTGTCAGTAATGAGGCGACCACTGCTATGAAAATCTTTCTATCTTGTATTTTGATCTTACTGCCCACGATCAATGCGCTGGCGCAAAAGCCGATCACGACTAAACAACCAGCCATCACAACTCGCAGTACCAAAACGCTGGTTGTGGATGGTTTGCAATTTAAAGACCTCAACAAAAACGGCAAGCTGGATGTGTACGAAGACTGGCGACAAACGCCTGCCGCGCGCGCCAAAGATTTGGTCAGGCAAATGACGCTGGAAGAAAAAGCTGGAATGATGATGCACGGCACGTTGCGTACCGGCGGGCAACTGGGCGCGATTGGCGCGGGCGAGAGCTATGATCTGGAAGCCAACCGCAAAGCGATTACTGAAGCGAAGGTCAACAGCTTTATCACCCGGCTGCAAGCGGCACCGCAGGTCTTAGCCGAGCAAAACAACAAGTTGCAGGAACTGGCCGAAGCCTCGCGCCTGGGCATTCCGCTGACG
The DNA here is from genome assembly GCA_046331525.1 of Blastocatellia bacterium. Taxonomy (GTDB): domain Bacteria; phylum Acidobacteriota; class Blastocatellia; order RBC074; family RBC074; genus JAFDVL01. The sequence continues at coordinate 64,408 of JAXLQQ010000015.1, read as the reverse complement.
ATCAGCACCGATCCGCGCCATCACTTTCAATACGTCCTCGGCGCGACGGCAGGCGGCAATGGCTTTTCGCAATGGCCAGAAACACTGGGGCTGGCGGCGGTTGATGATGCCAAACTGACGCAACGCTTCGGCGACATCGCGCGGCAGGAATACCGCGCGGTCGGCATTCATATGGCGTTGTCGCCGCAGGCGGATTTGGCCACCGAACCGCGCTGGAGTCGTGGCACCGGCACGTTTGGCGAAGATGCGCAGTTGGCGAAACGAATGGTGCAGGCGTACATCACCGGCTTTCAGAACGGCGCGAACGGCGTCAACAAAGACAGCGTGATTACCATCGTCAAGCATTGGGTCGGCTATGGCGCACAGCCGGAGGGCTTCGATGGGCATTCGGCGTATGGCAAGTACAATGTCTTTCCGAAAAACAATCTGGCTTATCACATCATTCCCTTCATCGGCGCGTTTGCCGCGAACGTTGCAGGCGTGATGCCAACGTATCCGATTCCGCGCAATGTCACGTTGAATGGCAAAAAGCTGGAAGAGGTCGGCGCAGGCTTCAGCAAACAAATGCTGACCGAAGAACTGCGCGGGCGCTACAAATTCAACGGCGTGATCGTCAGCGATTGGGGAATCACCAGCGATTGCACCGCCCCTTGTGCAGAGGGCTTGCCGCCGGGGCAACCGCCCTCGCCCGCTTACATTGGAATGCCCTGGGGCGTCGAAACGCTCCCGCGCGCCGAACGCTTTATCAAAGGCGTCAACGCAGGCCTGGATCAATTCGGCGGCACCGAAGATTCGCAGATATTGGTTGCAGCAGTGAAGGCAGGCAAGCTGACGGAAGCGCGGCTGGAAGAATCCGTCTATCGCATTCTGCTGCAAAAATTTCAGCAGGGCTTGTTTGAGAATCCTTACGTGGACGTGGACAAAGCCGCGACGATTGCGGGCAGCGTGGCGTTTGCGAAAGAGGCGGCAGCGGCGCAGAGTCGCGCGCTCGTGCTGCTGGAAAACAAAAACAAGACGCTGCCGCTCAGCAGCAAAATCAAAAGGCTGTACCTCTACAAAATTGACCCGCAAGTCGCGCGCGACAACGGCTTCACCGTCGTAGACAAACCGGAAGATGCCGACCTCGCGCTCATCCGCGCCGTTGCGCCGTTTGAAACGTTGCATCCCAATTACTTCTTCGGCGCACGCCAGCACGAGGGCGATTTGAGCTTTCACGATGGCAACGCCGAATACGAAGCCATCAAAGCCGCAAGCGCAAAAGTGCCGACGGTTGTGACGATTTATCTGGATCGTCCCGCGATTTTGACGAATGTGAAAGACAAGGTGGTGGCGCTAATCGGCAACTTTGGCGTGAGCGATGCGGCGTTGTTTGCAGTGCTGACAGGCAAGGCGGCAGCGCAGGGACGCTTGCCGTTTGAATTGCCTTCGTCAATGGAAGCCGTCAAAGCGCAGTCGCCCGACACGCCACACGATTCGGCGCAACCGCTGTATCGGTTCGGCTATGGCCTGACAACGGCGAAGGGAGCACAATTCTGATTTATGGAACTCAAACCACCCACTCCCAAACTGGAATTGCTCTGTCACCTCGCCGTCAAAATCGCCGCGCCGCAACTGATTGGCCCCGTGTTGACGGGCGAACGGCGCGTCATCCCGATTACGGGCGGGCGGTTTGAAGGGCAACGAATGCGCGGCGAAATCTTTCCCGGCGGCGCAGATTGGCAAATCGTCGCAGCAGATGGCACAGCCTTGCTCGAAGCGCGGTACACGTTGCGCACGGACGACGGCGCGTTGATTTACGTGCGCAATATCGGTGTGCGGCACGGCCCGCCCGAAGTGTTGGCGGCCATCGCGCGCGGCGAAGAGGTTGATCCGACGAAATATTACTTTCGCGCTGCGCCGACCTTTGAAACCGGCCATCCCAAATATGCCTGGCTCAATCGCCTGCTGGCTGTTTGTTCCGGCGTGCGCACGAAGGAAGAAGTCTTGCTGGATGTTTACGAAGTGAAATAGGAGAAATTTTTCATGTCTAATTATCGCACCGATGTCGTGGGCAGCTTGCTGCGTCCCGCGTATTTGAAAGAAGCTCGCGCCGAATACGAAGCGGGCAACTTAACTGATCAAGCCTTCAAACAAATCGAAGACCGCGCTGTAGACGAAGCTATCGCCTTGCAGGAGCGCGCCGGGCTGTCGGTCATTACCGATGGCGAGTTTCGCCGCTATGCCTTTTACGGCCATCTGGTAGACGCGAGCGAAGGCTATGATAAATTTGGCGGCTGGGCGATTCCCTTTCGCAACGAAGCGGGCGAAGAGGTTGTGCAGCCGCGTCCCGTCATCGTTTCCAAGCTGCAACGCAAACGGCATATGTGCGCTGAAGAATTCGCCTATCTGCGCGCCAAAGCTAAAGCCCCGGCAAAAGTCACGCTCATCAGCGCGCAACAGGCCGCAGCCTATTACGACGCCGAGAAATCCAAAGCGGCCTACGCCACAGTAGACGCTTACCTTGCCGATCTCGTAGACCTCCTGCGCGGTGAAATCGCCGAATTGATTCGCCTCGGCTGCACCTACATTCAGATTGATTCGCCGCAGTATACGGCGCTTCTTGATCCCACGATTCGCGCCGGTTATCGCCAACGCGGCAACGATCCTGATCGCCTGCTTGATCTTGCGATTGAAATGGACAACGCGATTGTGGGCGAGCATCCCGGCATCACGTTCGGGCTGCATCTGTGTCGCGGCAACAATCAGAGCAAGTTTTACGCGGAGGGCGATTACGGCCCGATTACGAAAGTTTTCAGCCAGACGAAATTCAATCGCTTCCTGCTGGAATTCGACGACGCGCGTTCTGGCGGTTTTGAGCCATTAGCCGAAATGCCCGACGACCGCACCGTCGTACTCGGCCTGATTAGCTCGAAGAAAGCCGCGCTGGAGAGCAAAGACGAACTCAAACAACGTCTCACCGAAGCAAGTAACTATGTCCCCCTCGAACGCCTCGCGCTCAGTCCGCAATGTGGCTTCGCTTCGACGCTTGAAGGTAATCTGCTGACTGAAGCAGATCAGGAAGCAAAACTTCGGCTGTCAGTCGAAATCGCGCAGGAAGTGTGGGGATAGCTAGTGATCGGTGGTCGGTGGCCGGTGGTCAACAGCCATATTCACTACCGCCACTGAGCACCGACACCAACCACTGCTATGAAACTACAAACACAAGTCGGCATTATTGGAGCGGGGCCAGCGGGCTTACTGCTGGCGCACCTGCTTCAGCAACAAGGTATTCGTTCCATCGTCATCGAAAATCGCAGCCGCGACTACGTCGAAAGCCGCATTCGCGCGGGCGTGCTGGAACAGGGTACGGTAGACATTCTGAACGAAGCAGGTGTCGGCGCGCGGATGCAACGCGAAGGGCTGATTCATCACGGTATTGAGTTGAGTGTCAAAGGCCGTCGCCATCGCATCAACCTGCACGAACTGACCGGCGGACGCGCGATCACAGTCTATGGGCAAACCGAAGTTGTGAAGGATTTGATTTGTGCGCGGCTGGACGCGGACGCACCGTTGTATTTTGACGTGGAAAATACGAGCGTCTACGATTTTGACACGACTACGCCGAAAATCCGCTTTCGCAGGCAGAGCGAGGAATGCCAAATCACCTGTGATTTTATTGCGGGCTGCGACGGGTTTCACGGTATTAGTCGTCCGGCGATTCCAGCGGAGAAACTGCAATTTTTTGAGCGAGTGTACCCGTTCGGCTGGCTCGGCATTCTGGCGGAATCGAAGCCGCCGTCCGAGGAATTGATTTACTGTCATCACGAACGCGGCTTTGCGCTCTTCAGCATGCGCACGCCCGACATCACGCGCCTATACCTGCAATGCGCGCCGGACGACAGCATTGATAACTAGCCGGATGACCGCATCTGGCATGAGTTGCAATTGCGGTTGGACGCGAGCGATTTGACGCTGAAAGAAGGCTCGATTTTGCAAAAAGGCATTACGCCGATGCGCAGCTTTGTGAATGAAACGATGCAATACGGCAGGCTCTTTCTCGCAGGCGATGCCGCGCACATCGTGCCGCCGACGGGTGCAAAAGGATTAAATCTGGCGGCGGCGGACGTTCGCCAGCTGGCACGCGCGCTCGGATCGTTTTATCGCACGGGAGCATCAGAACGACTGCATCAGTACTCCACCTCGTGCCTGCAACGCATCTGGCGTGCGGAACATTTTTCGTGGTGGCTGACTTCCCTGCTGCATCAGTTTCCCGACGCCACACCGTTTCAGCAAAAAATGCAGCTCGCGGAACTCGAATACGTCACAACATCCCGTGTCGCCGCCACCAGTTTAGCCGAAAACTATGTAGGGCTTCCCTTCACAGATTAAACGGATTTTGTGCTGACATAGCTTCGCGTACATTGAGAGCGCCTTGATTGCTACTTGCCTCTCGTAGATCGTTCATATCACGTAATTCCTGGATAGTTAGGGGGAAACGGCGTGTAAGAATTACATAACGCCCCTCCCATTCTTACCAACTAAAGTGTATAGCCTCAGCCTCAAAGTAAGTTTCCTAGACAATCTTAATCCAGAAAACACTAATTAATAAAAATCTTTACGGTGCTATGTACTGCATTCATTGACGATAGCGCACATCACTTCAGAAGTCTGAGTTGCGAGCTTCATTTTAGGCACGCCCTTTGCTCCTGCTTAGCAATCGTAAGTGCAGATCGGGTTACTAACTTGCTGGTCTTTTATAAGTAAAGATCACATTTAGCACGGAGAAATTTGGAGGTAATCAATGAAACACAAAAGCGCATTCCAATTTTTATTTGCTGCAATGGCGGCATTCGCATTGACACTGCCGAGCGTTGCACAACAACCAGAAACAAGCCGTACGCGGTCAACGGCTGACCCGCAATCCGGCCAGCAGACTAAAGAAACGCCAGCCACTGCTACCGCCGCGAAAGGCCAGGTAAGCAATGGGCAGAAGCAGGAAATCAACGGGCTGGTTTTACAACGGGATGGAAACAATCTCACTGTCCGTGCGTATGACGGCAAAGAATATACGGTCGTAGTAAACGATGCGACAAAGATCAGAGAACGCAAGAGCAATCCTTTTCGCGGTGCGAAAAAATATAACGCTACCGACCTGTCACGCGGCTTAGCGGTCGAAGTCGAGGGACGCGGCAATGATGCAGGCGGCTTAGTGGCCAGCAAAATTCAATTTAGCGAAGCCGAATTACGGACGGCAGCTTCGATAGTTTCCCTCGTCGCTCCCGTGGAAGGGCGGGTAACCTCGACAGAAGATCGCATTACGCAGTCTGAACAAAATGCCCAACGACTTTCCGGGCAAATTGAGGAATTGGTTGCCGTTGCTAACACGGCTCAAGGTGGTGCCAGAGCCGCGCAGGAAGCTGCGGATAAGGCAATGGCGGCGGCCAACTCTGCCAATGAACGAATCACGCAAACCGCCGAGACGCTGAATAATCGCATTGCTTCGCTGGACGATTATGACGTTGCCAAGACGATCACGCTGACGTTCAAGGTGGGTAGCGCAAAACTCACGCCGGAAGCCAAAGCCGCCCTTGATGAGATTGCAACCCAAGCCAAAACGGAAAAAGGCCACATGATTCAGGTGGCAGGTTTTGCCTCTGCTGATGGCAGTGAAGAAGCAAATCGTCGCCTGAGCCAACGCCGTGCCGAAGCTGTTATGAGCTATTTGATCGAAAACCATGACATTTCCCAGCGCCGCCTGGTTACACCGGCAGGCTATGGTGAAACACACCCGGCAGCGGATAACACCACGCGCGAAGGCCGGAAAGAAAATCGTCGTGTAGAAGTGGCGATCCTTGTGAGCAAAGGCCTTTTGAGCAATACAGCGAGCGCCACCAGTCAGGTGAATCCGCAACAACAATAACCCTTTCCGCTTGTTCCTCCCAATTGGAACAAAAGCAGGCAGAAGCAAAAAACTCCTAACCTTTCTGCTTCTGCCTGCTACTCATTTCGCCCTTACGTTTCTCTCTCCATTCGTCCAGCAATCAAAAACCTTACTGCTCACGATAACTATGGCGCAACTGTTGCCGCAATCCGGCGCGGATCAAGACGCCAGAGATTCCCCGCGCGCAAATTCGAGATCCATACCGAACCGTGACCGACGCGAATCGCATCGCCGCCATCGCCCGCAAATTGCTGTACGACTTTATTTGTCGCCGGATCAATCCGTGAAATCGGAAATTCAAACGCCGTCACCCAGACCGAGCCTTCGCCAAACGCGATTTCGCCCCCGCCGCCGGGCACGCCGACTTCAATCGTTTCGACGACTTTATTGGTTTTCACATCCACTTTCGACACATTGCCTTCCGTCTGATTCAGCGTCCAGACAAAGCCACCGCCAATCGTGAAGAAGCGCGGTGCTTTGCCGGTGGGAATCGCTTCGACGACCAAATTGGTTTCGGGATTGATGCGCGTCAGCACATTTGTTTCGGTGCCGGTCACCCAAATCGCGCCTTCGCCAAACGCGACGGTGAATGAGCCGGGCGGCACTTGAATTTCCGCGACTACTTTGTTTGTTGCGGGATCAAGGCGCACCAGCGTTCCCTTCTTGTCCGTCATCACCCAAATACTGCCCGCACCTGCCGCGATGCCGCCTTCCGAACTCGCAATGCCGAGAGGAATCGTTGCCGTCACTTTGCCTTCCTTCAAATCCACCCGCGCCAGCGCCTGATCGCCGCAGAGCGGCACCCACAAACTGCCAAAACCAACGGCAAGGCCGGAACAAGGCTTGCTGCCGACCGGGACCATCGCCAGCACTTTGTTGGTTTTGGGATCAAGACGCGCGACGGTATTTTTCGGAAAGTTCGACACCCAGACTGATTCATCAATCGCGATCCAATCCGGCGCACCGGGCACGTCAAACACGGCTTCGGGTTTCAGCGCCGTAATCGGAATACGCACGTCCGGTGCCTTCACACCCGGTTTCGGCGTGGGTGTAGGTCGGGGTTTAGCCGATTGCGATGGCGGCGTTTGCGCCTGCCACGACAGCAGCAACGAGAGAAGCAGAAGGAGTGTTTGCATGCCGCGCATCTTAACAAAATCCCCGCACCAGAGAAATGGCCGACCGACCGCGACAGCGCCTGGGAGCGCACGCGGCCCGCGTGCTGAGGTTTGATCAGCGGCCACTTGTCTCGGAGCAGATTCGCTTTCCACGCCTCAGCACGCGGGCCGCGTGCGCTCCCAGGCGCTGTCGCGTGAGTGCGGAGCCAGCGCTTATCACATTGCGACCTTCCTGCGCCTGCTCTACAATCCGCTCGCTGCGGTTTTGACGTACTGTAGTCATTGCTCGTTTTATCCATCGGAGCGTCTATGAAATTTCAGCGTTACCTGCTTAGCCTCGTGCTGCTGGGCTTAATTGCCTGGACAGTGCTGCCCCAAAGCAAAGAAGATTTTTTCGAGACGAAAGTCCGTCCAATTCTCGCGACCGAATGTTTTTCCTGTCACACCGATTCGCAAATGGGCGGCCTGCGGCTGGATTCGCGCGAAGCGATGTTGCGCGGCGGCAAATCCGGCGCGGCAATTGTGCCGGGCGAGCCGGACAAAAGTTTGCTCGTCATTGCAATGCGGCAAACCGGCCCGCTGAAAATGCCGAAGGGCGGCAAACTGCCGCAAGCGCAAATTGACGCTGTTGCCGAATGGGTTCGCGCGGGCGCGGTTTGGCCGAACGCGACAACACCTGCGCCGGTCGCCAAAGGCGAAATGAAAATTGATGCGGCGCGCCGCGCGTTCTGGTCGTTTCAGCCACTGCATCCAACGGCTGCGCCTGCCACCAAAGACACACGCTGGGCGAAAACAGACATTGACCGCTTCATTCTCGCGCGTCTTGAAAAAGAATCCCTTGCGCCTGTCGCCGCTGCTGACCGCCGTACCTTGATCCGCCGTGCCACGCTGGATTTGACGGGCTTGCCGCCGACGGCTGAAGAAATCGAAGCCTTTGAAAAAGACAAAGCGCCCGACGCCTTTGCCAAAGTCATAGACCGCTTGCTTGCCTCGCCCCAATACGGCGAACGCTGGGGCCGTTTCTGGCTGGATGTCGCGCGCTACGGTGAGGATGATTATCGCAGTCTTGATCCGATGGGACGCGGCTTTGCGCCGTATCCGCACGCCTATTTGTATCGTGATTGGGTGGTCAAAGCCTTCAACGACGACTTGCCCTACGATCAGTTTGTGCGCGCGCAACTCGCGGGCGATTTGATGGACGAAAAGAATCGCGTGCGCACGTTGCCCGCGCTCGGCTTTTTGGGGCAAGGGCCGTGGTTCTATGACAACGGCGCAGTGGAAGTCACGCGCGCCGACGAACGCCACGACCGCATTGATGTCGTCAGTCGCGGCTTTCTCGGCTTAACGGTTGGCTGCGCGCGTTGCCACGATCACAAATACGATCCGATTCCGACGAAAGACTATTACGCGATGGCCGGTGTCTTTGCCAGCACGACGTACAAGGAATATCCGCAGGTGCCGCAGTCGGTCGTGGACGAATTCACGAAGCTGGAAAAGAAACTGAAGGACAAGCAACGGATGATGGGCGAGTTTATGCAGACCGAAAGCAAACAACTCGCGGAAAGTCTGGTGCTGCAAGCGTCGAAGTACATGCAAGCCGTGTGGAGTGTGAAGGGCGAGCCGAAAACCGAACTGGTTGACGCCATCGAACGCAACAAACTGGATTACGAATTGATGCAACGCTGGATGCGCTTTCTGGAACGGCCTCCGCGTCATTACCCGTTTCTGAAAGACTGGCAGGCGATGATACAAAAAGGCGGCACGGCGGCAGAAGCGAAAAAGTTAGCCGATGATTTCCAAACGCTGCTGCTCGACCTGCTGGCCGAACGCAAAGCCTTGAACGAAGAAAACGAAATCATCCTCGCCAAAGCCAATCCGACCACCAAGAAAAAAGAGCCGCTTTTCAAACCCAATCAATTCATCACAAACGACGATTTCTGTCCCGGCTGCGGCGTCGAGACAAAGTCTATGCCCATCGAACGCACCAACCTGCTCGTAGACGTGTTTCAGCGCGATCTAGACGAGCCGGATTTGCCGGGCGCAGCCAACCGCTTCCGTCCCGGTTTGCTAATGTTCACGGGCTGGGGCCTGGAGCGGCAATTGAGCGCCGAGCGTCGCGCCTACTTAACTGCGCTGCGCGAAGACATCCAGAATTTCACCAAAACAATGCCCGCGCAGTACCCCTACGTTCACGGCGTTGCCGAGCAGGAAAAGCCCGTAGATTTGCCTGTCAGCCTACGCGGCAGCCCAACGAATCTGGGCGAAGTCGTGCCGCGCGGTTTTCTGACCGTGCTGTCCAACGACAGTCGAACGTGCTTCAGCAAAGGCAGCGGGCGAATGGAACTGGCCGACGAAATTCTGCGGCAACCGCTGGCAATGCGCGTGATCGTGAACCGCGTTTGGAAATGGCATTTCGGCACCGGCATTGTGGATACGCCCAGCAATTTCGGCTTTAACGGCGAACGCCCGCTGCATCCTGAACTGCTCGAACACCTCGCCGATTATTTTCAGAAAAACGGCTTGTCCATCAAAAAGCTGCACCGCGAAATTATGCTGAGCGCCGTCTATCAACTCAGCAATGATTTTGTGCAGGCGAGTAACGACAAAGACGCAGGCAATCGTCTGTATTGGCGCGCAAACCGGCGACGAATGGATGCGGAGCAGATTCGAGATGCACTGCTTGCCACGTCGGGCGCGCTGGAAAAGAAAATGGGCGGCCCGGCGGAAACGCTGACGCCTCAGTCTACGCGGCGAACGCTTTACGGCAAGGTGAGTCGTTACAAGCTGGATGACTATCTGCAACTCTTCGATTTTCCGAGTCCGAACATTTCCGCTGAACAACGCTTCACGACGAATGTGCCGCTGCAACGGCTGTTTTTTATGAACAGCGATTTTGTCCAGCAACAGGCCGAACTGCTTGCGCAAAAACTCGACGGCGAGCCGAGCCGCGAAGCCCGCATTCAAAAGGCCTACCGCCTGATTTTCGGTCGCGCCGCCACACCGGAAGAAGTAAAACTCGGACTGGAATATGTGCGCAGCGAACCGTTGAAGGAATACGAAGACCGCAAAAAGGCTGACGAAGAAAAGAAACAAGCCAAAGAAAAAGCTGACGAAGAGAAAAAGAAAGACGCCGAGAAAAAAGAGATGACTGACAAGCCCAAAGAGCCTTCCGTCATCGCGCCGCTGATGCCCGCAATGCCGATGGATCCAAACGGAATGATGGCAGGCATGATGCCACCGGCACCGGGCGCGAAGCCGGATGACAAGAAACCGATTTTGCCCGTGACGACGTGGGGGCGATACATCAAAGTATTGCTGAGTTCGACGGAATTTATATTCATTAACTGAATTGAACCCATTGCAGAAAACGCGAAGCGCCTGGGAGCGCACACGCGGCTCGCGTTTGACGTGGGCAGGAAATTCGCTCCGGGCAGAGAGATCGCTTAGCAAGCCTCAGCACGCGAGCCGCGTGCGCTCCCAGGCGCTTCGCGGAACAGACAAGGAACAGGGACACAACATGAAACACAATGCACCTCAACCCATTACCCGCCGTGAGGCTCTTTGCCGCATGGGCGGCGGTTTCGGAATGATGGCGTTTGCCGGGATGGTGGGCGAATCGCTTGCCCGCGCGCAGGCAACGCCCGCTGCACAGGGGAACAAATGGCCGAAGGGTGGATTGCATCACGCCGCGCGTGCCAAGCACGTCATTTTTTTGTTTATGAACGGTGGGCTGTCGCAGGTGGACAGCTTTGATCCAAAACCAATGCTGGAAAAATATCATGGGCAACCGCTGCCCGGCGGCACGATTGCGACCGAGCGCAAGACGGGTGCGTTGCTGCGCTCGCCCTTCACGTTCAAGAAATACGGGCAATGTGGGATGGAGGTCAGCGAACTCTTCCCGAATGTAGGCGAACAGGCGGACAGCATTTGCTGGGTGCGGTCGGTGCATACCGATATTCCGAATCACGAGCCGTCAATGCTGATGATGAATACGGGCTTTTCACAAGCGGGGCGGCCTTCACTCGGCGCGTGGCTAACGTATGGGTTGGGCACGGACAATCAAAACCTGCCGGGCTTTGTCGTGCTGTGTCCTGATGTGCCGACGACGGTGGGGCCGCCGCTCTGGAACAATGCGTTTTTGCCTGCGATCCATCAGGGCACGTTTATTGCCGACAAGCCGGGCGCGAAGCAAACAGCGGAACTCTTAGTCGAACCGGACTTCGATCCGCATAAACTGATCGGCTACATCAACAATCAAAAATTCGCGCGTGGCGAACAACGACGCGAACTCGATTTGCTGACCAAGCTGAATCGAATGCAAATGGCGCGCGAAAAGGCGAACGATCCGCAACTGGAAGCCACGATTCAAACGATGGAAACCGCCTATCGCATGCAAACCGAAGCGCCGGAGGTGTTTGATTTGCGCAAGGAAACGCCCGCGACGTTGAAGCTTTACGGCCCCGGCAGCACGGCGCGCGGATGCCTGCTGGCCGTGCGAATGGTCGAACGCGGCGTGCGAATGGTGCAGGTTTATTACGCCAAAGGCGATCCGTGGGACGCGCACATAGACATTCAGCAGCATCGCAAGAACGCCAAAGACTCCGATCAACCCTTTGCCGCCGTCATCAAAGACCTGAAATCGCGCGGCCTGTTTGACGATACGCTGGTCGTGTGCGGCTCCGAATTCGGGCGCACGCCCGTCGTCGAAACCGGCGGCAATGGCATTCAAAACGGACGCGATCATAACCCGTTCGCCTTCACGATGTGGATGGCGGGCGGCGGCGTGAAAGGTGGAATGATTTACGGCGCGACGGACGATTTCGGTTTCAAGGCCGTAGACAAACCGGTACACGTCCACGATATGCACGCGACAATTTTGCACCTGCTCGGCATTGACCACACGCGGCTAACCTATTCATACAGCGGACGCGATTTTCGGCTGACAGATGTTGCAGGCAAAGTAATTCACGAACTGATTGCCTGAACTGGAAAAACCTCACAATCGAAGCGACAACGGTGGCAACGAGTGTTAGAGTTGTGCGGCAAACAAGCTGAAGCTTGCGAAGTCGTTAGGACGAATCCATCGCTGGCACGCGGGCGATTCGCCCACAAAATCCAACCCATAGAAAAGAGAATATGATGAAACGAGTCTGCCTCTCACTCCTGCTTTTTCTTACGCTTGCCCCTTTGGTCATTGCACAACGCGGCGGCGCACAAAATGCTGCCCCACAAACAACAGACCAAGCGGCTGAAGCGGCGTTCGTGCGCGAAAACTACACGAAATACGAATACCGCATACCGATGCGCGATGGCGTCAAGTTGTTCACGTCCGTGTACGTGCCGAAAGATGTGGCAAGCGATGGCCGCAGTTACCCGATTCTGCTGCAACGCACGCCGTATAACGTCGCGCCGTATGGCATAGACAAATATCGCAACAGCGTTGGCCCTTCCACCTTGTTCGCGCGCGAAAAATTCATCTTCGCCTATCAGGACGTGCGCGGACGGTTTATGAGCGAAGGCGATTTCACTATCGTGCGCCCGCACAAACCAACCAAGAGCGGCAAGGACACAGACGAAAGCACCGACTGTTACGACACCGTCGAATGGCTGATCAAAAACGTTCCCGGCAACACGGGCAAAGTCGGAATGTGGGGCATTTCGCAACCCGCGTTTTTTGCGGCGGCGGGAATGATTGACGCGCATCCGGCGCTGGTTGCCGTCTCGCCGCAAGCGCCCGTGACGGATTATTACCTGAATGACGATTCGTACCACAACGGCGCGTTTATGCTCGCGCATCGCTTTCGGTTCTATCAAGGCTTTCATCAACGCGAAGGCGCGCCGGAGCCGCCGCCCGCCGCATTACCCTTTAATTTCGGCACGCCCGATGGCTATGATTTTTATTTGAACCTCGGCTCGCTGTGGGAAGCGAATGAAAAGTATTTCAAGAATCAATCCCCCTTCTGGCGGCAGCACATCGAACACACGACCTACGATGAATTCTGGCAATCGCGTTCGATCTGGAAATACCTGAAAGGCATCAAGCCCGCCGTGATGATCGTCGGCGGCTGGTACGATCAGGAAGATCCGCAGGGGCCGCTCAGGATGTTCGATTTTATGAAGAAGAATTCACCGCCCGCGAGTTTTATGCTCGTGATGGGGCCGTGGAATCACGGCGGCTTTGCACGCGGCGACGGCGACAAGTTAGGCAGCGTCAACTTCGGCGCGAAGACCAGCAAGTATTACCAGGAAAAAATCGAATTCCCCTTTTTCATGTACCACCTGAAAGGCAAAGGCGACGGCAAATTCCCGCAGGCGTGGTTGTTTGAAACCGGACTGAATCAATGGCACAAATTCGATGCCTGGCCTGCTGCACAAGCCCAGGCGAAAACGCTCTACCTCTCCGCGCAGGGCAAGCTGGCGTGGCAAGCCGCCGCAACGCAAACCTTTGATGAATACCTCTCTGATCCGAATCGCCCCGTGCCCTACGTCAGCGGACTGGTGACTGCCGTGCCGAACACGTATATGGTCGAAGACCAACGCTTCGCCTCGACGCGCCCGGATGTGCTGGTCTATCGCACCGCGCCGCTTGACCACGATGTCACGATTTACGGCCCCGTCAGCATTGAATTGAAAGTATCTACCAGCGGCACCGATTCTGACTTTGATGTGAAGCTAATTGATGTTTACCCGAACGATTTCCCCGACCTCAACAATCCGCCGCCACCTGCCGCACCGGGCGGGCCAACGCTGCCGACGATTTCGCCAATGGGCGGTTATCAGCAATTGATTCGCGGCGAACCGTTTCGCGGCAAGTATCGCCAAAGCCTCGAAAAGCCCGTGCCGTTTGAGCCGAACAAGGCGGATTTCATTCGCTTCAAACTGCCCGACATCGCCCACACCTTCCGCGCCGGGCATCGCATTATGGTGCAGGTGCAAAGCTCGTTGTTCCCGCTGACAGATCGCAATCCGCAAAAGTTTATGGACATCACGAAAGCGACCGCAGCGGATTATGTTAAGGCGACGCAACGTGTGTTTATCGGCGGCGCAGACGGATCGAAACTTCAGTTTCTGGTAGAAGAAGGAAAGTAGTTTTCACAAAACCCCATAGCACGCGAAGCGCCTGGGAGCGCACGCGGCTCGCGTGCTGAGGCATGTGCTGATCCCTTTTCTCAAAGCGGATTCGCCTCCACGCCTCAGCACGCGAGCCGCGTGCGCTCCCAGGCGCTTCGCGTTTGTTTTGTAGGCAAGTGTCGTGACTTGTGCTAAAAGTGATTGTCTGCCAAAGCAAGAGTCCAAAATCAAAAGCTTCAGCGAAAACTGGAAGGGGAAAGCCGTGCAGGAAATCAGGGTTTTTATCAGCTACAGCCACGATTCGCCAGAGCATTCTGAGCGGGTGCTTGATCTGGCCTGGGCGCTACAAAGCCATGGCATTGAGGTCGAGATTGATCAGTTTCACAACGAAGAAATCGTAGATTGGCCGCGTTGGTGCAACGAGCAAACCAGCCGCGAAAATTCAGAGTTTGTCGTGTGCGTCTGTACCGCTGAATACAAACGACGCATTGACGGAAAGGTGCCGCCAGAAAAAGGCAAAGGCGTTTATTGGGAAGGCAGTTTGCTTGACGATGACATCTACGACGACAAGGACAATAGTCGCCTCATCCCGCTTCTGTTTGGGGCGGAACTGGAATCGAGCATCCCGCGTTTCCTGCGCGGCTGGACACATTGCCGCGCAAACGAGTTCACGCTTGAAGATCCGGGCTATGAGCATTTGCTTCGCATTCTTACCAAACAAGCGAGTGTAGAGAAAAACAAACTCGGCGTAATCCCCACACTTCCCACACGCCGCGCACCAATCAATTCGCCCGTCGCAACGAAAAGCGCAACGCTTGCTGACATCTCGCGCATCATCAAATACGCGCCCCACGAACTCATCGGACGCGCAGCCGAAACGCAATTGCTCAACGATGCCTGGGCTGGCGTCCGAAACCAAACCACGCTGCGCCCGCACATTCTCACGTTCGTTGCGCTCGGCGGCGAGGGCAAAACTTCGCTCGTGTCGAAATGGGCGGCGGGGCTGGCGGCGCAAGGTTGGCCGGATTGTGACGCGGCGTTTGCGTGGTCGTTTTACCATCAAGGCACGGACGAAAAGACTGCTGATTCGTCTGACTTGTTTCTCAAGTCGGCGCTGGATTTTCTGGGCAATGCCGAAGATCAAGCCTTCGCCGCGTCCAACGCCGGGGCGTATGAGAAAGGCGAGCGGCTGGCGCGTGTCATTGCCCGGCAGCGTTGCCTGTTGCTGCTTGATGGCGTAGAGCCGCTGCAATACGCGCCCGCCTCGCCGATGGCAGGACAACTCAAGGATCAGGGCTTGGCCTCGCTACTCAACCGTCTGGCCGCGCGCAATCCTGGCTTGTGCATCGTCACGACGCGGTATTCGTTGCCGGACTTGCAGGGATTCCGGCAGACAACCGCGCCGGAGTACGACTTGAAGCGATTGTCGCGCGCGGCGGGCGTGCAGTTGCTGCAATCGCTGGGAGTGAAAGGCAGCGAGTGGCGAACCATTCAACGCAAGGACGGCGACGAGAAAAGCGAAAAGGTGAATGAGTTTGAAAAACTCGTCGAAGACGTGCAAGGCCACGCGCTGACCTTGACGCTGCTGGGCGGATACCTGCACGACGCGCACGGCGGCGACATCCGCCAACGCGACCGTGTGAAGCTGGCCGATGCCGATGCCGAAAGCGCCCATCCGAACCACGCCGCGCACGTAATGGATGCGTATGTGCAATGGTTTGCAAGCGGCGGACAGACGGCGGACGAAATTCAACGGGGGCAACGTGCGCTCGCCGTGCTGCGGCTGATGGGCTTATTTGATCGCCCCGCGACGGCGGATTGCCTGCATGCGCTGTGGCAAGGCGAATAACCCATCGCCGGTTTGACCGAACCGTTGGGACTGACCGAAGCGCAACGCAACCTCACACTCACGCGATTGGAAAAGGCCAAACTGATCACCGTGGATCGTAGCCAGCAGCAGGTAGCTGATTTCGCTTGATGCGCATCCACACCTGCGAGTATTTTGCCAACCAACTCCGCGAACAGCAACCCGAAGCCTGGCGCGCGGCGCATCAGCGGCTTTACGAACATCTCTGTGAGACGACGAAGGAAGGCGGCCAGCCCGCTCGCAGACCTGGAACCGCTGTACCAAGCCGTCGCGCACGGCTGTCTGGCGGCCTTGCAGCAGGAAGCGTGTGACAAGGTGTACCTCGACCGCATCCTGCGCGGCACAGGCAACGACGGCTTTTACAGTACGAAGAAACTCAGCGCGTTCGGTTCCAACCTGGGCGCGGGTCGCTGCTTTTTCGAGACGCCCTGGAGCCGCGTCTCGCCCGCGCTCACGGAAGACTACCAAGCTTCGCTGCTGAACGACGCCGCCTTCAACCTGCGCGCCCTGGGCCGACTTCGACCGAATCCCTCGAACCGATGCGGGCGTCGCTGGAAATGAGCGTTAAGCAGGAAAACTGGAAGAGTGCTGCCATCCGCGTAAGCAACCTGAGCGAGTTGGAACTGACGCGGGGCGACCTGGCCGGGGCCGTGCAGGACGCCGCACAGTCGGTGGAGTATGCCGCCCGCAGCGGTGATGCGTTTCGGCAGATAAACATGCGCACGACCCACGCCGACGCCCTGCATCAGGCGGATCGCCGCGCCGAGGCGAAACGCGCTTCCGCGAAGGCCGAACAGATGCAGGCCGACAATCGGCCCGACTACCCGCTACTATATATTCCTTGCAAGGCTTCCAGTATTGCGACCTGCTGCTCGCGCGGGCGGAGCGGGCGGCGTGGGGAATGGCGGAGGGCGGAGGGCGGAGGGCGGATTGCTGAATAACTGTCGCGTCGTCTCCGAACGTGCGGCGCAGACGCTCAAGTGGGTGACCACACAAAACTGGCTCCTCGACATCGCCCTCGACCACCTGACGGCGGACGCGCCGCTGGCGAAGCGATCCTCGCACACGCTGCACTTGAAGATTCCGCACTCCGCCTTCCGCAAGCCGCACTCGAACAAGCGGTGTCCGGTCTCCGCAAACCGCAACCTTTCTTCCGCTCGGCCTGCTCACCCGCGCGTGGCTGCGTGCGTTGACCGGCGCGTACACCGGCCCCGACGGCCGCGCAAGCCGATCTGGACGAAGCCTGGGAGATCGCCGCGCGCGGTGCGATGAAACTCTTTCAGGCGGACATTCATCTGTACCGGGCAAGGCTGTTTGGAATGCGTAAGGAAGCGGCGTATCCGTGGCAATCGGCGGAAGAGGATTTGGCGGAGGCGGAGCGGTTGATTCAGGAATGCGGCTACCATCGGCGGGATGAAGAACTGGCGGACGCCAAACGGGCGCTCCTCGGAAAGTAAGGACAACAAAAGATGCCAAAAAAGAAAACGCCCAAACCAATCGAACCTGCGCCGGCAGGAACCGCTGCCAGACGAGGCGACAGGATTTCGCTGCCACCGCTGGAAAAAAACGGGGCGAAGGCAAAGATCATTTGCGTCGCCGTCAGGAATGGTTTCAAAAACGGTCGGGCAAAGGCTAGCCGCTGCACGCACTTAGATCGGTTTGCAATCGCCTGTACGGTAGACTGTCCAGTCTGCCGAAGTTTTGGGGGCTTGCATACTGGCGGCAGACTGGACAGTCTACCGTACACAGATTTACAACTTGAGCTACAGTTTCAGCCGCCAGATACTTCGTCCATACGTGGCCGCGTATAACGTGCGCGTCGTGCGGTGCCACACCAAATCCACAACCATCACATTCGGCAAATTGCGCGTCACATTGCGCCACGTCTGCGCGGCGTCGAAGGAAGCGAATGCCGACTTTTATCTGCACACGTACAACGTCTCCGGCGCGTCGGGCAGGATGACGAGGGCATGATGCGCGACATCGGGGAAGTTGGCCGTTGTCTACGTCTTCCCAGTGCAAACCGCCGTCGCGGGAGCGGAAAACGCGTGCGAATGGCCGGTGTTGGCAAGCGTGGCGTACACGACTTCGGCATTGTCGGGTTGCGTGGTCAGGCGCGTGATGGTGTGGCCGGGCAAATCGGTGCTGGACAGATTCGCGCTCCACGTTTTGCCGCGATCCGTGCTGCGAAAGATGTTGCCGTTTTCAGTGCCGATGTAAATGCGCGCGGAATCCTTCGGCGCAATTTCTACGGCGCTGATGGCGCTGCCGTCGAGGATGCTGGAAACCGGCTTCCAGGTCGCCGTCGTCGCGCGTCCGCCACACGCGCGAGTGCCGGTGAACAGCGTGCGCGGGTCGTTCGCATCCCATCGCAATGAAGCACATCCAAATTGAATTCTGCTCCACTTTCGGCGCAGGCGGCGAGACAACGTTGGCTTGCCGTTGCGATAACGAAAGATGCCGAAGTTGTAGTACGACGCGAACAGATGCCCGGCCTCATTCGGGTCAATCACCATCCAGCCGCCGTCGCCGTCCAAAATCTCGTAGTGATCGTCCACGCCGCCGGTTTCCATCTATGCGTGCCGTTGTCCTGCGCGCCGCCACCAAAGACGCGGCTGTCAGTTGCGCTACGTCAAATCGTAGTACATCGTCACGGCCAGCCCCTTGCTGCAATTCGTCCAGTTTTTGCCGCCATCGTCGCTGATGTCCAAACCGCATCGTTCAAATCGTACACGCGACCGAACAGCGCCGACGACATCAGCAGGCAATGATGATCGGCGTGTGCGTAATCCGGCTTGCCGATTTTGGCGTCCCAGCGGGTCGCGCTGCCAGCTTTTGCCGCCGTTCGTCGTCAGATGCAAATCCACGCCGCCGCACAAGACGTGATCGGGCTTCGTCGGATGCACGACAATCTGTTGCCGTAGGTCATCTGTTCTTCTGCGGGCAACTTGCCGCCCGTGATGTCCGTCCATTTGTCGCCGCGATTCGTGCTGCGAAAAGACGCCCAGCACGGTGTCCGCCGCTTCGCTGCTCGCGTTGGCGGCGTGCGCTAAATCGTTTTCGGATGCGCCGGACGCGCCAGCGTCGTGCGATGAAAGCGTTCCGGCGGCGGCAAGCCTTAGTTAACTGCCGCCACGTCGCGCCGCCATCGTCCGAGCGATAGATGCCGCTGCGTGCGCCCTGTGCAGACGTAGCGTAAAGGATGCCCGGCGTTTTCGGATCAAAGACAATCGAATGGCACCAGTAATTCCGGCTCGTGATGAACGTTTCGCGCTGCCACGTTACGCCGCCATCGCGCGACGTGTACATCCCGCCCACATCGTTTGGCAAACTGCTGACTTCGACCAAGCCAATGCCGCCGACGCGCAGATGCTGCGGATTGAATGGATCAATCGCAATGACACCGATGCGCGAGGGCAAGCCCGTGCGCAACGACGAGGCCAGCAAATGCCAGGTCTGCCCGCTGTCCAGCGTGCGATACAAGCCGACACCGGGATAGGAATCGGACGACAAATTCGCTTCGCCCGTTCCGGCATACAACACTTGCGGATTGGTGCGATCAATCGCCAGCGCGCCGATGTTCAGCACATCTTCTTTGTGCCACAACGGCTGCCAGACTTGCCCAGCATCGGGGCTATACCACACGCCGCCCGCCGCAGCGCCGGCCCAGATGCGTTCGGGATGCGACGGATGCGTGACGGCACAGGTCATGCGCCCGCCGACATTCGTCGGCCCGGCTAGTTCCCATTGCGCTTCACCGGGCGCGGGCGCGAGCGTTTTTTCCGCGTGGCCGCGCGCGTAAATCATCGCGTGCGTCGGCGCTTCACGCAGCGGCCACGCCGTGCGTGCGCGAAACCATTGGGCGCGGCGTTTGTGCGTATTTAGACGCGGCGCGGGGTGACTGTTATCACGTCGCGGGCGCGGCGCAGGTGGAAGGTTGACGAGCGGATGCGCGTCTAGCGCGGGTGCTGTTGGTTTGGCCATGATTCCCTCTTTCAGTTGTTGCAAATGACAATGGCGGAGGGAATGTACTGTGGCTTCCGGTTCTGTGCAAGGGGGCGCAAAGATCGCTTGCCGGGGAAACAGTACTGCAAACAAGATGTTTGCAGCAGTAGTAATGATTGTACCCTAATGCTGCTGCAAACAAGATGTTTGCAGTACTCCAGATTGCCAAATCGCGTTAATTTTCCTGCCCTAGCCGCGCGCACGATCAGGTCTTCCTGCGGTTTCAGTTCTGGTTTCGGTTCGGCGGGCGGGTCGGGCACGTTATTCACGCCGGGAACGAGTTTGATGCGTTTGCTGCGGATGGCTTTTTCCAGCGCGCGTACAACATCGCCGTCGTAGCGCGAGCCGATGAACGTGTTGATGCGATCTACCGCCGCTTCAAATGTCATCGCGCGTTGATACGGGCGATTCGTCGTCATCGCGTCGAAGCAATCCGCGACGCTAACAATGCGCGCCATCATCCGGGATTTCGTCGCCTTTCAGTCAAGCGGATAGCCTGTGCCGTCCATCGTTTCGTGGTGCATAGATATCCCCGAGACCATATTCGGCGGCCATTTCCGGGTTTTCTCACTAATCATTGCCGTCGCGGTCGGTTTTGCCGTCTCGAATTTCGTTCATCCAGCGGCCAGGTTTGCGCAGGATGCGGTCTTCGATGCCGTTTGCTACGTCGTGGAACGGGAGGCGGAAATGCGTATCTTTTCGACTTCCTCCGGGCAACATGTCCATCAGTTCGGCCATCGTTTGCGAATAGATCATCACGCGCTCGGAATGGCCGCGCGTGTACGGGTCTTTGCCGTCAATGGCGGCGGCGAGCGATTTGACGGACCCGAGGAAGAGGCGGCGGTTCTTTTCGGACGAGGATTTAATTTCCTGAATATGCTTTTGCACTTCGCCCGCCATCAGGTTGAAGTCTACAGCAAGTTCGCTGATTTCTCGATTGCTGGTTTCGAGTTCGATGCGCCGCGTGTATTCGCCTTTGGCAATCGCGCGGGCGTTTTCGGTCAGCTTTTCAATCGGCTTGCTGAAGCCTCGTGCAAAGAAGAAACCTGCGATGATCGCAAATAACGCCGCGACAAACGAAATCATGATCGTGCGCCAGCGCATCGTTTTGGCCGATAAATACGCCGCTTCTTCATTCACCAAACCAATCACGCCGAGCCGCTGTTCGCCGTTCAATTGCGCGGTCGCATAGCTGCCAAGCAGATTTAATTTTTCGCTATTGCGCGACAGCGGAAACGTCGAAGTCGCGGCGACGT
Source organism: Blastocatellia bacterium (assembly GCA_046331525.1). Classification (GTDB taxonomy): domain Bacteria; phylum Acidobacteriota; class Blastocatellia; order RBC074; family RBC074; genus JAFDVL01. Next base: position 43,174 of record JAXLQQ010000015.1, on the reverse strand, counting down.
ATTGAGTGCTGTCTAGCCAATCGCGCACGGCTTTCAGGTAACGCGCGTCTTGTTTCTTGAACGCCAATTGTTCGTCCGGGTGTGCGACGACATTGCCTTCGCCGTCCACGACAAAAAAGATCGTGTTTTCGCCGTGCAACAATTTCCATTCGTCGAGATTGCCTTTTTGCGCGACGAGCGAAAAGACTTTTTGCAGACTGACGACGGCCAGCACAATGCCTTCAATCGCTTCTTTATTTTTCACCGGTTGTGCCACGATCAACGCCGGTTCGCGGTAGGTCTGCAAAATGCGCGGCGCGCCCAGATATGACCGCCCTTTCGCTGTCGTCGCGGAAGCTTCATTCAACGCCTCGCGTACTTCTTCGGGCACGATTTTGTTGGAGTTCGTCACAACGCTGTAATTGCTCAAATTCTGACTCGGTGCAACCGCCAGCGCGAGCAGGTTGGAATCGTCCTCCAATGTGCGCGCCAGATTCTGCTGCCCCGCTGGACTCGTGGCTTGCAGCAAATTGCCCGTGATTTCAAACGCACGCGCATACGAATTGACCTGCGCAATATAGCCCTGCACGTACAATTCAATCTGCCGCGCCTTGCTGCGCACCGCTTGCACCTGATAGTTCTTTTCTTTGCTCTGCAAAGTGTCCGTATTGATCGAGATCAGTTGCCAGCCGACAAACGCAATCGGCGCGAGGCTGAAAAGAACCAACACGAACAAAATCAAATGCAAAACTTTAATGCGCCCAGAGAAAAATTTGGTGACGGCCATAATATGCGGCGGGTTGTTGGAAGGTGGAGGCGTGGGAAGTAGCAGGGCGGCGGGAATCCTAACAAATCGCTGGAAGGGGAACAATAACTTTTTGTTCTTTGTCATTAGTCATTGGTCATTTGTAAAAATCAGACTAATGACCAATGACTAATGACTCATAACCAATGACAAAGTTTTTCCAACTTTCTCTCACACCTGCACGTCTAAGGCCAGTGTCGGAAATGAGTGAGCGCTGCGCTTGACCCGTTCACACTGTACCGACAAACTACGAATCCGGGTTTTATGAGAGGTAGCGCGTGAGTTTATTAACGGGAAGCTTGAAGCCAACGCAACTGGACGCCGACGCCAGCGATGACCATTTGATCGCGCGCACGTTGGCGGGCGAAACCGAAGCGTTCAGCCTGCTGGTGCGCCGTTGGGAACGCCCGATTTACAGCCTAACGTTGCGCATGCTCGGACGCGACGAAGACGCGCGCGATGCCTGTCAGGAAGCCTTTCTGGCGGCGTTTCGCAATCTGAACAAGTTTCGCGGCGACGCTAAATTCTCTTCGTGGATGTACCGCATCGCGCTCAACGCCTGCCACACGCGCCTGCGCAGCACCAACGGCGTCAGTTATTCTCTGGACGAAGAAGATGAAAACGGGCGGCGAATGGAAGTTGCCGACACGAAAACCGAGCCATTGCCCGACCGTCTGCACCGCGCCGAGCGTTCGCAACTCGTACGCCGCGCGCTGCAAGCACTGCCGCCGGAAATGCGTCAGGTCATTGTGATGAAAGAATACGAAGAAATGACCTTTGCCGAAATTGCCGACGTGCTCGGCATTCCCGTCAGCACCGTCAAATCGCGGCTCTACACCGGCCTGCAACAGATGCGGATGCGATTGAACACCTTGCACGATGCGATCTGAGAGAGATTTGAGAGGAAGAAGTATGAAAAGCCAACTGGACAACAATTGCGGGAAGAAGGAATTGCTCGTGGCGTACTTGTACCACGAAGCGAACGCTGCCGAACGAGCCGACTTTGAGCGACATCAGGCCGCGTGCGCTTCCTGCCGCGAGGAATTGCAGGCATTCACGGGCGTGCGGCAGGAACTGCGCGCCTGGGAAATGCCGTTTGTGCCGCCCATCGAAATCGTCACGCCGCGCAACGCGATGGATGCGTTGCGTGACTTTTTTCGTCTCGTTCCCGGCTGGCTCAAACTCACCTCTGGCCTCGCCACCGCGGCGGCAGCGGCGTTGCTGCTTTTTGCGCTGACCGGTACGCACATTAGCTTTGGCAACGGCGGCGTAGACGTGAGCTTCGGCGTGAAAGAAGTCACGCAAGTGGCCAACCACCCTGCGACGAACACTGTTGCACCTGTACCCGCCAATTCCTTGTCGCGCGAGGAAGCGGAAAAGATGATTCAAGCTGCTGTCGCGCAGGCGCAATCCCAAGCGCAACACCAATTCGCCAGCCTCGAAGCCAAACTCAAAACCGATCATCAATTGCAATTGCAACTGGCCACGCTGCAATTGCGCAAAGATCATCAAAAACAACTGGCGCAGCAACTGGCCAAACTGGATGCCAACTCTCGCCAATCCCTGAGCGAATGGTTGCTGACGGCGGCGGAAACGGGCGACGAGAACAAGGAAGGAGTGCAAAGTGAAAAGAATCAGTAATGTTTTGCTGCTGTGTGGCGTCGTTGCCCTGCTGCTCGCAACAGCGAATGCGCAGGGATTGAATAAACGCAAAGCCCTGCCGCCCGCCGGAGAACCAGCCGAAACCGCTGCGCCGCCGCCCAATCGCCCTCAGCCACCACTGGTGAATCCGCGCTTGCAGGTGATGGTGCTGGATCGCTTTCTGCCGCAAATTGATTTGACGCCGGAACAAAAAGGCAAGATCCGCGAGATGCGCGCCATTCATATTCGCCGCCTGCAAACGCTGATGGCCATCGAACGCGCGCACACCAAGGCCTATGACGAAGCGCTCTTCGATCCGACGATGGATCAAAAAGAAATCGAAAAGCGCGTTGCCCAACTCTCCGAAGTCCGCGACGATTTGCTTAAAGCTCAATCCAAATTCGTCATCGAACTGCGCCAGATTCTAACCACCGAGCAATTCACCAAATTGCGGCAACTGATGGAAGAAGAGCGCGAACGACGGCAGAAGAATACGCCGTAGCAAAAGAAGGAGAGAGGGAGAGACGGAGGGCAGGAGAGAATGAGCGACAAGGAGTAAACTTGTCGCTCTTTCTCTCCTGCCCTTCGTCTCTCCCTCTCTCGTCCCCTCCTTTCCCACTCGCCTTTCGACAAAACCGCCCGCCTGCATTACTCTAGCCGCGCAAAATTTCGCTACGCTTATGAAACGAATTATTGTCGGCACTGCCGGACACATAGATCACGGCAAAACTTCGCTGGTGCGCGCACTGACAGGCGTGGATGCGGATCGGTTGAAAGAAGAAAAAGAACGCGGCATCACGATTGACATCGGCTTCGCTGACCTGACCATCAGTGATACACATTTCGGTTTTGTAGACGTACCCGGTCACGAACGCTTCGTCAAAAACATGCTCGCCGGGGCGCACGGCATTGATTTGGTGATGCTCGTCGTGGCAGCGGACGAAAGCGTGATGCCGCAAACGCGCGAACACTTCGATATCTGTCGCTTGCTCGAAGTTAAAGCTGGCCTCGTCGTCATCACGAAAATAGATATGGTGGACGAAGAGTTTATGGAACTGGTCGAAGCCGAAGTTAGCGACTACGTTGCTGATTCTTTTTTGGCAAATGCGCCCATCATCCGTGTCAGTTCCAAAACGGGCGCAGGCATCGAAACGCTGAAAAAAACGCTTGCCCAACTCGCCGCCAAAGTCGCGTTGCGCGATGCCAATGCCATTGCGCGACTGCCGATTGATCGCGTGTTTACGATTAAAGGCTTTGGCACTGTCGTCACCGGCACGTTGATCGCAGGCAGCATCAAGACCGGCGATGAATTGGAATTGCTGCCGTCAGAAGCCCGCAGAATGCGCGTGCGTGGATTGCAGGTACACGGCAAAACGACGAATGAAGCGCACGCGGGCGAGCGCACGGCGGTCAACTTGCAGGGTTTGGAAGTGGCGGAAGTCGCGCGCGGGCAGGCGCTCGCTCCTGCCGGACGATTCGTAGCGACGCATTTGTTGGATGTGCAGTTGCAGTTGCTGAAAAGCGCCGCCAAACCGTTGCGTTCGCGCTCGCGCGTGCGGTTGCATCACGGCACAGCAGAAGTGCTGGCCCGCGTGATTTTGCTCGGTCAAACCGAACTCGTGCCCGGTGGCAAAGCATTCGCGCAGCTTCGCTTGGAAACGCCGATTCTCGCCTTGCCGCAGGATCGTTTCATCGTACGTAGCTACTCGCCGACGATCACGATTGGCGGTGGTGTGATCGTTGATGCGCTGCCGCTCAAACATCGTTTGCGCGAAGCATCGAAAGTTATTGCGCAACTGGTGGCGCTGGCCGAGGCTGATGAAATGGAGCGATTGGCCTTGCTGGTGGAAATGGCAAGCGAGCAGGGAATGGCGCAGTCCACGTTGGCCGCGCGCAGTGGCGCGACCGATGCAACAATCAAAAAAGCTATCGAGCAATTCACCCGCACACGCCGCCTTATTCTCGCTTCAGCAAATCCGCCACTGCTCATCGCGCGCGCGCCGTTTGAAGCCTTAGCCAAACAGGTGCGCGAAATGCTCAAAGCCTTTCACAAAAAAGCGCCTCTCGAATCCGGCCTCGCGCGCGAAGAATTACGCGAACGCATCTTCGCCAAACTCCCCCCCGAAATCTTTCGCGCCGTTATCGCCCAACTTGCCGAACGCAACGAAGTCGCCGCCGAAAAAGATTTGCTGCGCTTAGCCACGCATCGCGTCGCGCTGTCCGCCGACGAGCAAGCCGCGAAAGATCACTTGGCCGCGATTTATTTGCAGGCCGCACTGCAACCCATCTCGCTCGAAGAAGCCTTGCAACAGGCCGCACCGAACTTCGGCATTGACGCCGCCCGGGCGCAACGCTTCGCGCAAATGCTTATTAACAGCGGCGAATTGGTGCGCGTGGGCGAATTAGTTTTTCACAAGCAGACGTTAGAGGATTTGCGTGCGACGTTGCAAAAATACAAAGCCGAACACGGCACGCACCTAGATGTAGGGATTTTTAAGGATTTGACCGGCATCTCGCGCAAGTACGCGATTCCGTTGCTGGAATATCTGGATCGGCAACGAGTGACACGCCGCTTTGGCGATGCGCGGGAAATTCTGTAGCGAGTTTGCTGGATAAGGGTGCAGGCAACTGAATTCCGGTTCCTGAACCCCTGGAATTATTTTTTGCTCAGTGATGCCAGGATACCAATTTGTTGTCGCCCGCTGACTTGTACGGTGCGGGTATATTCCTGATACCCGCCCGCCATTAGACTAATGCTGTGTTGGCCAGCCAGTAACTTCACGCTGCGCGGCGTCACGCCCGAATACACGCCGTCAATGTACACCCGCGCAGGCACATAACTTTTAATCGAAACCAGTCCGACGTTCGGCTGTAGCAGGGTATAAGCGGTATCCACGTCTAAATTGGCATCCGCCTCACGCGGAAGCGGCGCGGGTGGCGGTACTTCCGACATCAGAGCTTTAGGGACGGGTACGGGTTTGCTAACTCGGCGCGGCAGCACATCGTCAATGCTGACCAGGATTTCCGGTTGCTTCTTTTTCGTTTTGGCAACGACCGGAACGAGTTTCGCGGAAGTGGTTTTGGCGGCTGAGCGCAACTCCAACACATCCGTCAAAAAATTGATCGGCGGCAATTGCACTTCCGGCGGCGGAGCAGGCGCGGCAACCGGCGCGGCTTCGGCAGACGGTGGACTGGCGACCGGCTCCGGCGTGGCGGCGGGCTGGGACGTAGGTGCAACAGCTTTTGCCACTTCTTTCGTTACCGGATGCGCGCGCGGCGGCCCTAGTCGGATGACGCTGGCCAGCACGATTACGGCTAAGGCCAGCAGGGTAAATTGCAGCGTTTTGCGCAGGAGTTGTCGCCGGGATTGCGGCTCCATCACGATGGGCGCTTCGGCGATGGTGGAAAAGGATTTGCCTTGCAGACGGTTCCCGCACGCGGGACAAAACGTCTGCCACAGCTTAACTTCGCGTGAGCAATGATGACATTTCATACCTATACCTCGGTAGTAAATTTGTTAGTCAAGTACTTATTCGTAGTCAGTAAAACCAGATACAGCACAATTCTTCTGATACGTTTCTAACTTGCCCAAATTTAAAAATTGACCAGTGCCGATTGCCAACAGCGGGAAACGGGGATTCCTGGCAACGGCCTCTGCGACTTCACCGGCTACGGGGTATAGGGCGACAAACCGGCGAAAATTATAGGTGAGGGTATAGAGAAACAGACGCTAGTAATGGCGGTATCTCAAGTAGCAATTGAGCACAGAAGAAAATCAGTGGTGCCAATGTGTGACGACGCATCATCGCATGGATTCCCATCGGGGAAAAGTGATTTCTGTTAAACCTGTTATTTTTTTGTCACGGTCTTTCCCTTCTGGCATGATGCGCAGGAAAAAAAATCGCAGGAGCAAGTATGACCTCTCGAATCGCTATCATTGGTGGCACCGTTGTAACGCCACAGGAACTTATCGCAGGCGGCACTGTTCTGTCTGAAGACGGAAAACTCACCTACGTTGGCACAGCTATCGCGCCCGAACCGAACTCACGTATCGTAGACGCAACGGGGCGCTTCGTGCTGCCCGGTTTTATTGATACACACGTTCACGGCAGCGGAGGCGACGACGTAATGGTGAGCGGCGCGGACGGCATTCGGCGCGCCGGGAAGAATATGCTGCGCTACGGCACAACAGCGTGGCTCCCAACGACTATCGCAGCGCGGCACGAAGAGATTTTGGTTGCCATCACGGCCACGCGCGCGGCGCAGGCGACGGCAGAACCAATGGCGGAAATTCTCGGCCTGCACCTCGAAGGCCCGTACATCAATCCCAAATTCAAAGGCGCGCAACCGGACGAAGGCATCCGCGATCCGAATTTTGACGAACTGGCCGAATTGCTGGAGGCCGCCGCCGGGCAAATCAAAGTGATGACGCTCGCGCCCGAATTGCCCGGCAGCCTGGAAATGATTCGCCAATTGACAGCCAACCAAATTATCGCCTCACTCGGTCACTCTGAATGCGATTACGACACCGCTTTGGCCGCAATTGATGCGGGCGCGACGTATGCTACGCATTTATTCAATGCGATGTCCGGCGTGCATCACCGCAAACCCGGTTTGGCCGCCTGCTGCTTGAATGAACCCGGCATTTGCGCTGAACTCATTCTGGACGGTGTGCATGTGAACCCGCAAATGGCCCGCCTCGCCACACGCAACAAAGGCCGCGACGGCATAGCCTTGATAACTGATGCCACGACAGCACAGGGCTGCGGTGATGGCATTTATCAACTCGGCAAATTTCAGGTGCAGGTCAACGGCGCACTTTGCACATTGATGGATGGCGTGACGATTGCGGGTTCCGTGTTAACAATGAACGAAGCGGTAAAAAACGCTGTCGCGTTTACCGGAATGAACCTGCTGGACGCTGCTTATATGGCAGCAACAATGCCCGCGCGACGCTGCGGTGTGGAAGAGCGCAAAGGCGCGCTGGAAGTGGGCAAAGATGCTGATTTAGCGATTCTGAACGTGGATTATTCCGTTGCCGCAACGATTGTGAATGGCAGCCTTGCTTATGAACAGGCTGCCGCACCTGGCTCTTTACAGAACTGAAATGCCGCCGCCGCCGCGTCCAAACTTACACACCGGCACGAGACTGCCGATACCGATAAAATCCTGCACATTGACCCACGCAAAAATTACGACTGCACGATCCTGTGCATCGCGTCTTTCATCTTCTTTCCCAAAGGATTCTGGAAAATTTTCGCCCAGCGCACGTGTCAAACCGGATGTGAATTTGTTGTGCGGGACGCCAAAGCCGCGCAGGGCATCCAGCACCGTCACCAACCGCCGTTTGGAAAGCCCTAAATTGTAATCCGGTTTGCCCTTGCGATCTGCGATGCCGTAGGTTTCAACGATCCGGTCGCCTTGTTGGCAAACCGCCGCCATCCATTGCAATTCGTGTGATTGCCGCGCGCTGAGGCGGGATTTGTCCGTGTCGTAACGTAGCGTCAAACGAATCGTAAACGGCCACGCTTCGCCGTCTACCCGCTGAAATTGGGCAATTGTGAGTTCACGGTTTTCAAAAATGATGTTCGCTTTTTGTGCCATAGTATTCCCTCTCCCAAATTTGTTTTTGAGTGTGTTGTAAAACTTCTGTTGTCTGCTTTCATGCAGTACTGGGAAAGGCCGAAGAAACATCGCTGCCTGACGAGTGCGGTTGCCGCCGCCTTCGGGCTTTCACTTGTATAAGCGAGCGGAGGCGCGGAAAACTTGAAGCCAGGATTGGTAGCGGCGAAACCCGCGAAAAAACCATAAAACACACGGAAAGAAGGCCGAGCTGTTTCACGGCCTTTCCGTGTGTTTTGTTCTTCGCGGAGCTCCCTTTTACTCGTAAGCTCGTTTGATTGCGGGCTTTCTCGCGGTGTCGTTCAAACGCCAAATCAATCAACCGATCCAGCAGTCGCGAGTAAAAGGCAAGAGCTACGCTCGCTTCCCACATCTTGGGATACATACTGATCGAAGTGAAGCCGGGCAGGGTGTTGAGTTCGTTGACGTACAGTTGGTTCGTGCCGCGTTCGAGGAAGAAGTCCGCACGCGCCAAACCGGAGCCGTCAATGGCCTGAAAAGCGCGAATGGCGAGGGTTTGAATTGCGGTGATTTGCTCGTCTGTGAGTGGCGCGGGAATCATAAGTTTTGCGCCGTTCGGATCAACATATTTGGCTTTGTAATCGTAAAATTCGGCGTGTTCCGTCGTGGCGATTTCGCCGGGCAGACTGGCAACCGGTTCATCATTGCCGAGTACACTGACCTCGATTTCGCGGGCATTGACACCACGTTCGACAATAATTTTGCGGTCAAATTTGGCAGCAAGGGCAATCGCCGTGTGCAGCTCAGTGGCATCATCAGCTTTGGAAATGCCAACCGACGAACCTAAATTCGCGGGCTTCACAAAACACGGGAATCCAAGCTGGGCGATTACTTCGGCTTCGATTTTTGCCGGGTCTTTTTCCCATTGGGTGCGCAAAAAATGCGTGTACTCGACAATGGGCAGTCCGGCTTCGTGAAAGAGCCGTTTCATAATCACCTTATCCATCCCACACGCTGAGGCCAGCACGCCACAACCAACATAGGGAATATCAGCCATCTCAAACAGCCCCTGAATTGTGCCGTCTTCACCATACGTGCCATGCAGGATCGGAACAATAACATCCAACCATTCGCGCACCTGCTCACCGTCTGCGGAAATTCGCTCCAGACCACGCTTCGTCGGATCGCTCAGCAAAGCGACGCTTTGATCTGCCGTGTTGATGACGGAACTTGGCAATAAATTCGTGACCTCACTCGACGCGAGCCATTGGCCCTGTTTGGTAATGGCAATCGGCACTACGTCATATTTCGTTTTGTCGAGTGCGTGAATCACGGATTCAGCCGAGCGCAACGAAACTTCGTGCTCGCCTGAGCGTCCGCCGAAAATTACTCCTACTCGTAGCTTGGTCATTTGAGATTTGAATTTTGAGGGCAGGGGAAATGAAACACCAAATTGAAGATCACATAATTTTTTTGCCGAAAGCCGACAAGATCAGTTGCACGCCCAATTCCGCCGTGCGATTGGCAGTGTCCAGCACAGGATTTACTTCGGTTAATTCAAACGACAGCATTTTGCCGGAATCTGCTACTTTTTCCATCGCCAGATGGCTTTCGCGGTATGTGGGGCCGCCGGGAACGGGCGTGCCGACGCCGGGCGCGTAATCGGGATCAACGAAATCCATATCCATCGTGACGTGAAAGCCAATGGTGTTGCGGGAAGCAATCGTAATCGCTTCGTCCATACAGGCGCTCATGCCGCGTTCGTCAATTTCGCGCATCGTGAAAATACGCACGCCCGAATTGCGCAGGATTTCCGCTTCGGTGGGATCAACATCGCGCGCGCCGAGCAGGACACAATCTTCCGGGCAGACTTTCGGCGCAAAGCCGCTGATGTGGGTTAACTCGCACGGCCCCTGCCCCAATATCGCGGCGAAGGGGCATGCCATGAATATTGCCCGACGGCGAAGAATCAGGCGTATTCATATCGCCATGCATCAAACCAGAGCATTCCGACGCGTTTTTCCTGCCTGCGGTAAAACGCAGCGAAACTACTGCCAATCGCAATCGAATGATCGCCACCCAGAACAATGGGAATGCCATCGTGTTGCAGCACCGTATTCACCTTTTTCGGCCAAAACCTGACGGAAGCTTCGGTGATTTCAGGCAAGTATTTGGCATTACCATGTACTTCGCGCAGCATCTCTGGATTGCGCACGTTAATGTTGCCGCCATCCACGACAAGGAATAGCCAAGCGCCGACAGCCGTTGATTTAGCGGCGACGCGCACTGCTGACGGCCCCATATCCACGCCGCGCCGATCTGCGCCTAAATCCATCAACACCCCGATAATGGATTACTTGTCTGGCCTGCATAATTCTTTGTAGGGTACGGGCTTGTAGCCCGCACACCACCACTTCGCTTCACAACTTTGATTAGCGAAAAATCGCGCGCTTCACTGTTTCACTTTTCAGTCCGCGAATAATGACCTGCACCGAAAACCAGCGGTGCGCCCATCTCCGACAATTCTTCAGAGGAATACAAATGCATTTTTCGTCTCGTCACCATCGCGCTTGAGCAAGCGGCGGTATTGTTGGCGCATCTTCTGCGCCAGCCCCGGCTCAACCGTCGAAGTCACTTCGCGGCTGGCAATACGCCTTCGTCTTTCAGAATCCGGTAGCTTTCGTTGAATAAGTCTTTCGCGTCGAGTTGATTAAAACCAAAGCCGCAAATCACCAAATCCATCTCTGTTTTAGGAAAGGGCAAGTGATTCAGTGGCGCGACACGCCAATCAATGCGCGTGCTGACTTTGGCGGACTGCGCATCAAGTCGCGCTTGCTCAATCAATTCTTTGGTGCTATCCACACCGACAATTTTGCCTTCACGTCCGATCCAGTCCAATTAAATGTCGCGCAATCATTCCGCTGCCTGCCGCTAATTCCAGCACGTGCATGCCGGGGTGCGGGTCAGCCGTTTCAAGGATGTATTTGAGGGTCGCTTTGTAATCCAGTCCGGTGCGACGATAAAACTCTTTCGCCCGTTTGGCCTCAAACTCGTTTAGCCAATCAGAAATCCATAGATGGGGGGCAGGCTTTCTCGTGTTTTCTACTTCTTTCGGAAGTTCTTTTGTCATCATTATCGTTACAACTCCATTCGTTGCTGGTTCTGCCTGTGACGTTGTTGTAGGGCGTTCGGGACAACCACAGGCGCTTTTTCAGTGAGGTAACGATCCAAGTAAAGAGGTCTTGGGTCTTTGCTTTCGCTCTCAAGAAAGACCGACCCCCTAAGGCCAATTATGGCTTCAACCGATACAGCATTCTGGCAAAAGGGATCGTTTCGCGGACATGTTCGATGCCGCAAATCCAAGTCACGGCACGCTCAATCCCCATGCCGAAACCGGCGTGGGGAACGCTGCCATATTTGCGTAAATCCAAATACCAATCGAACGCTTCCGGGGGCAAATTATGTTCCTGAATGCGCTGCAAGAGCAAATCCAGCGACGAAGCGCGTTCGCCGCCACCGATGATCTCGCCGTAGCCTTCGGGCGCTAAGACATCCACACACAGCGCCAGATTCGGATCAGCAGGATCAGGCTCCATATAAAACGCCTTCACCGCTGCCGGGTAGCGATGCACCATCAGGGGCTTGTCGTACTGCGACGAAAGATAGGTTTCATCGGGCGCGCCGAAATCGCTGCCGTATTGGAATTTGTTTTCGACCTTCCCGGCAGCAAACGCTTCGTCCAGCATTTTCGCCGCCTCGTCGTACTGCAAACGCGGGAACGGCGGGATAATATTTTCAAGTTTAGCCACATCGCGTTCGAGAATCGCCAACTCGTCTTTGCGCGTTTCCAGCACGCGCGCGACGATGTAGCTGATGAAGTTTTCCGCGAGCGTCATCACATCATCCAGCTTCGCATACGCGACTTCCGGCTCGACCATCCAGAACTCGGTCAGGTGCCGCCGCGTCTTCGATTTCTCGGCGCGGAAGGTCGGGCCAAAGCAGTACGTCTTGCCGAACGCCGCCGCCGTCGCTTCGTTGTAAAGCTGTCCCGACTGCGTCAAATAAGCTTTTTCATCGTCGAAGTAATCCACCTCAAACAACGTCGTCGTCCCTTCGCAAGCCGCTGGCGTAAAAATCGGCGTATCGCAGAGCGTGAAGCCGTTGTTGTCGAAGAAGTCACGCACCGCTTTGATGATCGTATGCCGCACGCGCAGAATCGCGTGTTGCCGCCGCGACCGCAGCCACAAATGCCGATGATCCATCAGAAACTCGACGCCGTGCTCCTTCGGCGTAATCGGGTAATCGTGCGCGAGTTGTACGACTTCCAGATTGTTCACATCCAGTTCGTACACGCCCGGTTTCTTCGGATGCTCGCGCGGCACGCCTGTGACGATGATGGACGATTCCTGCGTGACTTTTTCACAGTTCTCCCACGCCTGTTCGCTCACATCTTTTTTGGAAGCGACGCCTTGAATCAGCCCCGTGCCGTCGCGTACTTCCAGAAACGCCAACTTGCCGCTGGAGCGTTTGTTGTAGAGCCAGCCTTTGATCGTGATGGATTCACCCAGATGATTTGCAATGTCGGAAAGGTATGTTTGGGCCATAGTTTTTCTCACTGCTTGAACTCGAATTATAACCGCTCCAGTCTCTTCCGCAACGCCGGGTATTCTTTCATCCCCGGCTTGTTCATCGCGCGCAGCACCGTCGCCACAGATGATTTGATGTATTTCTCATAATACTCGCCGCGCCCCATTACGCCCGTTTGATACGAAAATGTGCCAACGGCTTTGAGTTGTCGCTGCACAGTCATCAAATGAAATTCGTAGCGAAAATCCGCCACATCCAACTCGGGCAAACCAAGTTGCTCACGCGCCTGTAAGAAATAATCCTGCTGCGCTTCGACCCAGGATTCATCAGCGGGTTCGAGGCGTCGCTCGACCAGAATTGGCACGAGGTCATAGGTCACCGGTCCCATCCGTGCATCCTGATGGTCAATGATACGCAGGTGACCCTGATGATCCACCATCAAATTCATCGCGTGATAATCTCGATGCGTCAGCACACGTGGACGGGCAGCGAGTTCGGCGGCCACGGCTCGCAAATCGGCTTTGATGGCGGCGGCGGCGGCTTCGCTTAAATTATCGTGACGATAGCTGCCGAAGAAATGATCGAAGAAGTAATTTAATTCCCAGCCTAATTTGTCTTCATCAAAAGACAGCGTGCTGGCGACGGAACCCATTGAATAAGCTAAGTCAGAAGCTGCTTGGATGCGGGCGATGAGCGTGAGCGATTTTTTCAGCATCGCATCGGCGTGTGCTTCATCCGCCGTACTCATCCACTTTGCCAAGCTTTCGTCACCAAGGTCTTCCTGCAAAATGATGCCTTCTGTGCCCGCAACATCCAGAACTTGCGGTACAGGCAAATGGGCAGCAGTGAACAGGCGCGTCACGTCTAAATAGGCGCTGCTTTGCGGATTGAACGGCGCGGGATAAAGACTGACGATGAAAGTTTGCGCGGGCTTGTCACTTGCCGCGATGCGATAGTATTTGCGGGTCGAAGCGTCAGGTGTCAAGGCTTCGAGCTGAACGGTTTCCGGTTCAATGGCCAAATATTTCGCCGCGTAATTGCGCACGCGCTTTTCGCTTAAATCCATCGTAGTCATACCTGCTGTACTCATAAATCTTAATTGATTGTGACGACGTAATTTTCGCCGATAGGTTCGCCGCGTGTGGCTTTCTCTGGTATTTCCTCGTTGCGTACCAGATCAGCACGCACAATCACTTTGCGCGCAAACTGGGCATCGGCAGGAATCCGCACGCCATCCGCCAGCACGCATTGATGTACACGCGCGCCAGCTTCGACTTGTACGTTGCGCCATAAAATCGAATCCGTCACCTGCGCTGTAGCGTCAATCTCGCAACCAGTGTCAGCCGTGTACGACAAACCTTCGCGCTGCATAAATTCCAAACTAATTTCCAAATACCGCGCCAGCGTGCTCAGTTCATACCAATCGCCCTCGCCCGTATGCGTAGCAATTTTTTCGCCTGCTGCCATTGCTGCCGGATAAACATCTCGAATTGAATCTGAAAAGACCGCGCGCGGAATATACTCGAAAATTTTCGGTTCGAGAATGTGGATACCCACAAACATCAAGGGGGTGGCGGTAACCGCTGGTCGGTGGTCAGTGGCTGGCGGAAAGCCGCCGAAGCCTTGATAGAAGCCGTTGGCATCTACTTTGATCTCGCTGAATTTTTCGCGGCTTGCATTGTGTTTCAGCACCAGTGTGGCAATCGCTTCTTTCTTTCGATGGGTTTCAAGTGCAGCGTGGAGGTCAAGATTTGTGATGATTTTGCCGTTGATGACGAGGAAGGTTTCGTCAGTGAGCAGATCGCGCACTTTATCCAGCGCGCCGGAGGTGCCAAGAATTTCCGGTTCTTCGAGCGAGTAATAAATTTTCACGCCATATTCCGCGCCATCGCCAATTTGTTCGCGCACGGATTCTGGTTCGTGATGCAGGTTAATGATGATGTCGGTGATGCCGAATTGCTTGAGGTAATCAATCGTGTAGGCGATGAGCGGGCGATTCAAAAATGGGATCGCTGGTTTGGTTCGCTCGATGGTCAGCGGCCAGAGTCGCGTACCGAATCCGGCGGCCAGAATCATTGCTTTCATACTTGGTCAGTGGTCAGTGGTCAGTGGTCAGTGGGTTTCTTTACAACGGACGACTGACAAAAATCAAAACACCATATCCTCCAGCGCCCTGCCCTGCGCGTGGCAATGCTTGAATTGCAACCCTAGATAACTATCCAAAATGTAATCGTCGGGTGTAACGGCGAGTAATCGGACTGCTTCGGCGATGGCATCTTCTGCACCTTCCAGTTCCAGAAAATCGCCGATGGGCGTTTCGTCGGCCATTACTTCCAATTGCTGGCCGCTGGGCAACTTGGCTTCGTAGACAGAGCGGTATTTTTGATAGCGAAAAAATCGGTGATAGCCGAGTTGCTCGAAGATCGCCAGTGCCTCGTGTGGATCGCCAAGTTCGGTTTCGAGTTCGACGCGCAGTTTGAACTGCGAAGCAGGCGCGTCATCGGCTTTGCCTTTGTATGTCAACAAACCTTTGCCTTCAACAATGCGAATGCGCAGGACGGAAGCTTGCTTGCCGAGTTGATGTTGTGCGGTGTCGAGCAACCAGTTGTCTTCAAAGTGGCGCGCGGTGTGCAGCGCGAGTGCAATGCCCGCAGGCGCGAACGCGGCGATGCCCAATTTTACTTTAACTTCGATTTCGTGACTCATCCGGAAAGAATCATTCGGCGTCTGCCGGGCAGGGGCAACCAACGAGCTTGCAGGCCGAATACCGATATAAAAAGGATCAGGTGACAGGGCGGGATTATGCGGGAGAGTTATGCAACTTGTCCAGCCGCATAGCGTGGATCAAGTTCAAACGTACCGGGCGCGACTTTGCGAAAACGTTTGGCGCGGCTCAGCGAAACGGCGAGCGTAATCAACTGGTGCTGGCCGCGAAACTCGAAACCGCCTTCGGCCATACGCTGATAAATTTCGCTGACGTGTAGCGCGTGTCCCGCTTCGCGCAAGACAATCGTGGCAGCCTGCGGAATGCGGAAGTCATTGAAGCGCACGTTACCGGAGCCTTTATCGAGCTTTTGCGCAGCCACGCCCGTTTCGATGGCTTCCAGGTCTTCGAGTTCCAAATCGGCTTGATGCGATTCCTCTGGATAATACGCAACTGGTTGCGGCGGCGGCGCAGTGGGACGGCGCGGCGCACCAAACTTGGGCGGCGGCGCTTGTTGCATGTATTTTTGTGGTGGCGGCGGCGCGGCGACCGGCGGCGCGATAGGTGCGTATTCGGCGGAAACAAGGCGATGCGTAATGCGGAACTGGTCTGGTCAATCACCAAATCCAACGAAGCAATTTGCGAGCGCAGCATCGCCGCTTCAGTTTCCAAATCTAACAAACGGGCTTCGCTCCGCTTCTTGGCATCGCGCGCCTCTTTCAGCGCCCGGTGCATCGCTTCGATGGCAATATTCTCAGTCATCGTTGGGGATTTGAGATTGGAATTGGAAATTTGAGAGGAAGAAGTTAATGCTGATATTTCCTCTCAAATTTCCAATCTCAATCTCAAATTTATTTATCTCTTTCCACGACGAATTGCGCGATGTCGTGGAGTGCCTGCCGGTATTGATTATCCGGCAATGATTCCAGTGCTTCCTGCGCGCGCGCGGCGTAACTTAAGGCTTCGTCGCGGGCGATTTCCAGTTGACCATATTCGCGCAAAATAGCCAAGACTTTATTCGCCGCGGCTTCATTTTCCTCGGTCGTTTCCGAGGCGTTCATCGCTTTGCTGACTAAGGCTTCGTATTTCGGATGACGATCCAATAAACGAATCAGCGGCAGGGTTACTTTGCCTTCGCGCAAATCGCTGAGCACGGGTTTGCCGAGCTTTTGCGCGTCGGACGTGAAGTCCAACAAATCATCCGTCAACTGAAACGCGATGCCGAGGTTCATGCCGTAATCTTCCAGCGCGGCTTTTTCAATGGCACTCGCGCCGCGCTGCACGCCGCCCAGCCGACAACTGGCGCTGAAGAGAAAACCGGTTTTGCGCTGTACGATGTCGAAATGCTGTTCTTCCGTAATGCGCAAATCGCCGACGAGCGGAAGTTGCAACAACTCGCCTTCCGTCATCTTGCGCGTGGCTTCGGTCAGCACGTCGAGGACTTCCAGATTGCGCTGTTGCAGCGAGGTTTCAAACGCAGTCATATACAACCAATCGCCGAGCAGCACAGCAATATCGTTGCCCCATTGCTGCGCCACGGTTTTCTTGCCGCGCCGAATTTCCGCGCCGTCAATAATGTCGTCATCACGAGCGTCGCCGTGTGCAGCATTTCCATCACCGCGCCCATACTGATGATCTGAATGATCCAACGCCTCGCCGAAGACTTTGGCCGCGAGCAACAACAACGCGGGGCGCAGGCGTTTGCCGCCGGAACTGAGCAGATACCGATTCAGGTGCGAAAGGATTTGCAGATTCGTGCGTGATTGCCGTTCGAGTTCTTCCTCGACCAGCAGCAAATCACGGCGGATCAGATGGAAAATCTGAGCGGTGGAAAACCGCATTCCGCGGCAGCATCGGGAGGGACAGAAGATTAGTTTTAGGCATGTGGGGTGCTCATTAATTCGACCGGTAGTTGGTAAATTGCATATCAATCCCGAAATCCTGCCCGCGCAACGCCGCAATAACCGCTTGCAATGCATCCCGGTCTTTGCCTGCCACGCGCACGAGATCACCTTGAATTGAAGCCTGCACTTTGATTTTTGTGTCTTTGATAAACTTGACGATTTCCTTCGCTTTTTCCCTGCGGAATTCCCTGCTGTAATGACACACGCTGGCGCACCGTGCCGCCGAGCGCTTGTTCGATTTTGCCGTAGGTCAAGCCTTTCAGCGGCACGCCGCGTTTGACTAGTTTGGCTTGCAGGATGTCATTCAAACTGTTGAGCCGATATTCGTCATCGGAGGTGAGAATGATCGCCTCTTTCTTTTCAATTTCAATTTCGCTTTTGCTGCCTTTGAAATCAAAACGGGTTTGCACTTCTTTCAGCGCCTGATTGATTGCGTTGACGACTTCTGCCGTTTCGATTTCAGACGTAATATCAAAGGTGTTTTGTTGTGCCATACCAGAAAAAATAGACCAAAAGTTTCACCCGCAATTGCACGAACCGTCAAGAAACTATCACGTGCCAAAATGCGCCGAAGGTAGTAATGCAGCCGTTTGCCAAACGGAGTTGGAATGATGGGTACGAGTCGCCGTTTTTATCGTGATCGCTGGCGATTGTCAAATTCCTCACTGGGTACACACGACTCCCGCGTGCTGCCGTTCTTTCACACAATCCTTTGCTGAAGCACAGCACGCAAGCTGCGCGTGTACCTGGTCGCGGCGCGCCGACACGAAAAAGGGGGACGAATTTAAACCCCAATGCTGCCAATTTCCTACTGTCTCAGTCTTCACCTAAAGGTTGAAGCGTGCGAGACACAAACGATGATTGACAAGCAAAGGGTAAGTGATAATAATACAAGCCCTTGCCGTGCAGTCGCCCCACCGGGGCGGGCAGCGCAGGCGGCCACTTGTTATTTCTCCGAATCCCAGGAATGTGATTGGCGAGCGGGTCGGCAGTCAGCACATCAATCGTCATAGCTGGTCTATGACAAGAGCGTGCCCCATCCGGCTCACAAAAATAAACGATTAAGTTGTGTACACTCCCGCAACCTCATCCAAAGTTTTCATCAACGTCACCTAAGACGCCACTCGGCTGCTTAGTGGAGGGTTTACAGTGTCAGAAAATCAGAATTGGCAGGAACAACTTCAGCAACGCGCGGGCGATTTAATCGCGCAGCGTTTGGGCAATTTCGCTGAAGAATTACAAACGATTCAAACCGCGCTCAACGGCATTCGCGAACGCCTGCAAAACCAGAGCCTGGCCGTCACCGCCGAAGAAACCGCTGGCTTGCAGGAATGCCTGAATCAAGCCCGTTATGCTGCGATTGAGGAAGTCGAGAACGGCTTCCAATCCCGGCTCACCGAAGCCGTGCAGCAAGCCCGCGAAGAAACTGCTGCCCAACTGCGCCAGGAATACGAGCCGAAGTTGCAGGATTTGCAAGCGCAACTTGACACTGCCCATCAGGCCAGCGCCATGTCCAGTGTCAGTGTAGCCGCCGCGCCACACGAGGCAGCGACCGCAGCTCTTGCGCACCCCCTCCGCGCCGCGCTCGAAGACATTGATGCCCAGCGGCAACAGGCTGATGTATTGGCTACACTCGTACAACACGCGGCACATTACACGCCGCGCGTCGTCTTTTTTGTCATCAAAGGCGGCAATGCGATTGGCTGGAAGGCGACGGGTTTCAGCAACGGCTTAACTGATGATACGGTACGCTCGCTGCAATTGCCCTTGTCCGCCAATTCCGTACTGCACGATGCAGCAACGGCGTTGCATACGGTTGCGGTGCATAATGCTGCCACAGGCGCGCTCGGCAGTTACGATTTTCCGGTTGCTCACGCTGTTGCCGTACCACTCGTGATTCGTGGCAAAGCGGCAGCGATCTTGTACGCAGATTCGGGAGCAGAAGGTGGTGCCATTCAGTTGGACGCGCTGGAATCGCTGATGCAGGTCACCAGCATGGCGATTGAGCTGCTGCCCGTGCGCCGCAATCAACCGGCAGCGCAACCCGCAGTGGCAGCCCAGCCCGCGCCCCAACCCGCGCCTGCTCCGCCATCGGCCCCTGCGCCCGCGCCGACATTTGGTTTTCCGCCGCCTGCCGCAGAAGAAGCGCCTGCCGCAGTCGTCACGCCGATTGGTGCAGAAGTCAAAGAGGCAATCCCCGCGACCGCCTCTGCCACACCGCCACCTGCCGCGCAAGGCGACGACGAAGTCCGCGCTCACAATGACGCGCGCCGCTTCGCCCGCCTACTGGTGTCGGAAATTAAGCTATACAACGAGCAGAAAGTAATCGAAGGCCGCCGCGCCCACGACCTCTACGAACGATTGAAAGAAGATGTTGACCGCAGCCGCCAGATGTACGAAAAGCGCGTGTCTGCATCGGTCGCCGCCAAGTTTGATTATTTCTACGACGAGATTGTTGCACACCCTGGGCGAAGGCGACCCGGCCAAACTCGGTCGCGGCTGCCCTGGCCCGACGGTGCCGATCAACTAGCGTCATCGCAATCTCGAATTAGAAAGCTTAAGGCGCGAGCCGGAGTCGAAAAAACTCGCGGCTCGTCACTTTTTCCGGTGAAAAACCACCGCACCCAATAGTTTCCTGTTATACTGCACTCCCCTCTCGCGGTTTCCGAAGACCCAGATGTTGCGTCCGTTGCCCGAAGTTCAAAAAAAGTCGTGAGCCATCCGGCTTACGTTCCAGTTTTAGATAGGAGCCCAAAAAATGTATCTTGTCGCACTTTGCCGAACCTCACTCAGGATTGCGATGGCGTTGCTGTTGGTGGCTGGCTTTTGTTTTGCTCAGGACTTGCGCGCGCGGCTGAAAACCACTGCCGCTGCCGCTTCTGAAGCGGAATTGCTGCGGCTGGAAACTAGCGCGCCGCGCTCGGAAGAAGCAGCGCTCGCCAAACTGCTGCGCGGGTATCTGCGTTTGCAGGCGAAGGATTACAACGGCGCGTTACTCGCCTTGGATGAAGCCGCCATCGCGCGGCAATCTAACCTCGGCGACTACGCGCTATACTATCGCGCGCAATCGTTGCAGGGATTAAACCGCAACGAAGAAGCCGAACGGATGTATGCTCGCACGGCCGAACAGTTCCCCACCTCGGCGCTCGCCCGCACCGCCACCTTACAAGCCGCCGGTTCCGCGATGGGCCGTAGCGCTTATCAAACTGTGCTGACCTACGTCGAACGCCTCGCCGCCGCGAATGACGGCACGGCACTTAAGTTCAAGGCTGACGCGCTCGAAAAACTGGGACGCACAGACGAAGCTGCCGCCGCGTGGCGCAAGATTTATCTGGAAGCCCCGCAAGCGCCCGAAGCCAGCGATGTCGCCAACAAACTGGTCGCGCTCGGTGCCGCGCCTGCTGTCACGGGTGCAACAGCACAACAGATGCGCGCGCGCGCCGACAAACTTTATCAAGCCGGGCTGTGGGTAATTGCCGGGCAGGCTTATGAACAACTCGTCCGTCTCTTTCCGCAGGCGGCAGCGCCCGAAGCATACCTGCGCGGCGGCATCAGCAGTTACAAAGCCAAATCGTATCAGGCCGCTTTGAATTTACTCATCAATGTCCGCTCGCGCTCCACTGAAGATCAGGCCGAAGCGGTGTACTATCGCGGCTTGTGTTACCGCGCGCTCAAGCAGGAAACGCAGTTCCTGCAAGCCTTATCGGATTTGCGCCGCATCGCGCCTACCAGCCCACAACTGGGCAATTTGCTGTATCAAATCGGCAAGGGCTACGAAACCACGCAACCGGCGACGGCGCAGACCTATTACGAACAGCTTTTCCGCGAAGCGCCGCGCGCCGACAACGGCGATGAAGCGCATTTCTGGCGGGCGTGGCGCGCGCACGAAGCGAAAGATTTTGCCGCGTCGGCTAAACTCCTGATCGAACACGTCGCAGAATATGGCGATGTCACGGACAATCGCGGAAAAGCTGCTTTCTGGGGCGCGCGAGATGCTGAACGCGCGGGCGAAAAGGCGCGCGCCTTGACGATGTACAAAGCCTTGCTGCCGCGTTATGGCGCAGGCTGGTATGGCTACAACTCCGAACGTCACATCGCCGAACTCATGCGCGCTGGGGTTAAGGAAATGGCCCCGGAAGCCGATCCGGTCTTGAGCCGAGCCGTGGAGAAGTTACAAAACAACCGACCAGTTGTCGAAACGATGAATCCGGCGGATGAGGAACGACTGGAAAAAGCGCAATCGCTCGCGCTTATCAACCTCACACCTGCCGCGCTGAGCGAATTGGAAGCCGCACGCAATCGCGCACCCAATTCCCCACGCGTAAATCTACAAATTGCCCAGATTTACCGCGCCCGCAATGAGAACTTCTCAGCCGTCAACGTGCTGAAACGCGCCTATCCCGATTACGGACAGGCGCTCGTAAGTGAAATGCCGCGCGCCGCGTGGGACGTGTTTTACCCGCTCGGCTGGTGGAATACGATTAAAGAAGAAGCCAAGCGCAACAACGTTGATCCGTACCTGGTTGCCGGTCTGATTCGGCAGGAAACGATTTTCAATCCAACCGCCGTCAGCCGCGCCAACGCGATTGGCCTGATGCAGTTGCTGCCCTCAACGGGGCGTTCCGTTGCCAAGCGCTACAGCCTCGGTGGTGGCGCGATCAGTTCCGCCGATCTTTTCAATCCGATCCTCAATATCCAACTCGGCACTGCGTATGTCGCTGAGCAAGTGCGCCAATTTGGACGATTTGAATACGTCGCCGCCGCCTACAACGGCGGCCCGTCCCGCGTCGCGCGCTGGCTGACGGAACTGCCCGCTGGTGACATTGAGGAATGGGTGGACGCGATCCCGCTCAGCGAAACCCGCGCCTACGTGCAAGGCGTGTATCGCAACGCACGGCAATATAAGCGCCTCTACGACGAACAAGGCCGCTTCCGCCCCGAAGTCGGCGAGGGGAAATAACGAAAGAAAGCGGATGTACAAATGGGTGGGCCAGCAAGAAGCTGGCCCACCCATTTGCTATTCCTTTCCCTCCCTTGATCCAGTAAACTTCCCGCCTGTTTTTCTGATTCCTAACAACCATCCTTGTTTCGCATGAACCTGTTTCGCATCATCTCCGCACTTCTCTGCGCAGCGGTAATCGCCACTGCACAAACGTCGCCGCCAAAGACGGACGGCAAAACAGATACGGAAGCCAAGCCGACGGAGGCGGCGGGCAAGATCACTGATCTCAACTTGCTCGGCAAGACTGAAACCGCGACGGGCGAGAGTCGGCGCAATGAAAATGTGCAGTTCAATTTGATAGATAACAACTCGCTGAAAGAAGCGAATCTGCGCCTCGGCACGACGGCGACAATCACGAATGAATTCAAGGTCGAACAAAACTATTTCGGCGCAGAATTCGGCAGCGCCCCGAAAGCGGCGCTCGTCATTCCGGTCAAACTTAAAGCTGGCTGGCACGGCGAACTGCGATTCAAACATTTGAATAGCGTCTTCAGTGCACGTACATTCTTTCAAGTTGGCCCGGTCAAACCGGCGCGCGAAAACGATTACGGTTTCAATTTCGCGTCGGGACTCTGGAAAAACGCCAAGCTGTTTGTGGACGCAGGACAAACGAAAATTCGTGGCAGCGTCAACGGCAACGTCCTGGTGCCGAGGCCGGACGAGCGCACGCCGCTCACGACTGATCCGGTAGCGCGCGCCATCATCGCACGCTTTCTCGCGGCCTATCCGGCTGAACTCCCGAATCGCACCGAAATCAACGCCCGCGCGCTGAACACCAACTCGCCACAATCCATTACGAATCACCAAGCCAATTTTCGTGTAGATCAGACGCTGACGAGCCGCGACAGTTTGTTGTTGCAGTATCAATTTCTGAATCAACAGGTACAGGCGTTCCAGTTTGTGGCCGGGCAAAATCCCAACACCGACACGAAATCGCACACAGCGCGGCTGGCGTGGTTGCGGCAGTGGAATGCAGCGACGCTCGTGCGCCTAACGGCAAGCTATGAGCGCGTGACTTCGCTGTTGCAGCCGGAAAAGAACGCGGTGGGGCCTTACATTTCGATTGCAGGCTTAACGTCGCTGGGGCCGGATGGCAGCATCCCGATTGATCGCGCGCAAAATCAAATCCGCTATGGCGCACAGGTGACGCAACTGCGCGGCGCACATAATTTCAGTTATGGCGGAAGCATTCTGCGACGGCAACTGAACGGCAGCGAAACAGATGTGCATCGCGGGTTCTTTTCCTTCAGCAACGACTTTGGGCGCGATGCGATTACGAATTTGCGGCTCGGACTGCCAACGCAATACATCGGCTCGGTCGGCCACATTCATCGCGGCTTTCGCAATTGGGATTTTCAATTGTTTGCGAGCGACAGTTGGCAGGTCAATCCGCGCCTGACCGTGCAATACGGCGTGCGCTATCAGCCGCAGACGCGCCCGGTCGAAGTAAACAACTTAAATACGGTTCCGTTCGACAGCGATCTGAACAACGTCGCGCCGTCATTCGGATTTGCGTATCGGTTGCCGTCCGGGTTTGGTGTCGTGCGTGCGGCAGGTGGCGTGCATTACGGCGAAATCTTTACGCCGACGTTTCAGCAAATTCGCTTCAGCCCGCCGCTCAATAACAAAATCGTCGTGACCGCGCCGAATCTCGTCAACCCGCTCAGCACGCCGCAAACGGGGCCGCCGCGCCCGACGGTTTACACGCTCACGCCTGATCTGGCGCTGCCCTATTCGTATCAGTACAGCCTGAGCTGGGAACCAGAATTGACCAAGTCCTTATCGAAATACGTCAAGCTGCAATTCGGTTATGTCGGTAGCCGGTCGCACAAGCTCTTCGTGATGTGGTATACGAACCGCGCCCAGCCACGCCCCGGCATTCCGCAAACCACCGCGACCATCAATGACCGCCGCGCGAATCAGCAATACGCAGACATTCGCATTGTTGTGAACGGATCAAACGGCTATTTCGACGCGGGGCGCGTGTCGCTGGTCACGACGAACTGGCACGGATTGACGATGGATGCGGCGTACTGGTTCAGCAAGGCGATTGACCTCGGCGCAAATTATCTGAACACCGCACACGAAAATGATTCGCGCACGTCACGCAGCCAATGGGAATTTGAGAATCACCGCGATATGAAAGGCTTAAGCCTCTTCGATCAAACGCACGCCTTTTTGTGGCGCGTCAATTATGCCGTGCGCGCACCGAAAGAACTTTCGTGGCTCGGCAGTGGCCTTAACGGATGGAATCTTTCGACGATTGTGCTGGTCAAAACCGGCATCCCGTTCAATCTCGCCACCGGTTCTGACGGCCCTGGCTTCGGTAACGTAGACGGCAATGGCGGCGACCGCCCGAACCTACTTGATCCGACGATTCTGGGCCGCACAATTGACAACCCTGACACGTCCAAACAACTGCTGCCGCGCGCCGCCTTCGCCTTCATCAATCCCACGGACGCGCGCGGCAACCTGGGTCGCAATGTGTTTCGCAAAGGCCCGATCCGCAATGTCAACGCCTCGGTCTTTCGCACTTGGGCGTTCAAGCACGATATGCGCCTGACATTTCGCGCCGAATCTATCAACCTCTTCAACACCCCGCAATTTGCCGAACCGGGATTTGAATTGGCCAACGCCAATTTCGGCGCGATTACGAATACGCTGAATGATGGCCGCACGTTTCGCTTTGGCCTGCAAATTGGGTGGTAAAGTAGGGGCAAGCGTTTTTACCGCAAAGGAACAACGAGGCAAAGATTCAAAGCTCTGTCGGCATTTTCTTTGCGTCTTTGCGGTAAAAGGATTTGTCTTTATATCGGCTCAAGGCCGAATCGCTATTTTCAATACGCCGTCGCGCCGCCCGCCGAACAAATCATATGCCTCGTTAATTTGCTCCAGCGTAAAGTGATGAGTCAGTAGCGGCGTCAGGTCTACGCGCCCCCGTCGCACAGTTTCCATCAATCGGCGCATCCGTTCTTTGCCGCCCGGGCAGAGCGTCGTCACAATGCGATGATCGCCGAGGCCAGCGGCAAAGGCATCGTACGGAATTTGCAACTTGCCTGAATACACACCAAGGCTCGATAGCGTGCCGCCGGGACGGAGCGCACGCAAGCATTGCTCGAAGGTTTCCTGCGTGCCGAGCGCTTCAATCGCCACATCCGCGCCGCAGCCAGTTAAGCGTTTCACCTCAGCGACTACATCTACGGCGCGATAATCCAACGTCACGTCCGCGCCCATTCGCTTTGCCATCGCCAGCCGCGTGTCATCGCCGTCCACGCCAATCACGAGCGCCGCGCCCATGAGTTTCGCGCCAGCGGTGGCGCACAAGCCAATCGGCCCCTGTGCCAGCACGACAACGGCGTCGCCGATGCGAATGCCGCCCGCTTCCGCGCCACGCTGGGACCGGTCGAGCGATGTCGGCAAGCAAGACGACCTGCTCATCGCCCAGTTCATCGGGAATCTTCGCCAGGTTTGCCTGCGCGTACGGCACGAGCAAGTATTGCGACTGTGCACCGTTGATCGTGTTGCCAAACCGCCAGCCGCCAATCGCTTCGTATCCGCTGCCGTGCCCGCACTGCGCCTGATGCTGCGACAAACAGGCGTGGCACTGGCCGCACGGCGTAATTGCGCCCACCAGGACGCGGTCGCCGACCTGATAGCCGGTCACGCCCGCGCCGAGTTCTTCGATCACGCCTACGGAAACCGACCGCACGATGACCAGCCCGGATTTGACGGGATATTCACCGCGCACGATATGCAAATCGGTGCCGCAAATCGTCGTCAAGGTTACGCGAATCACCGCTTCGCCCGCGCCCGCGCGAGGTATATCGCTGTTCCCCAGATGTCACATTCCGCCGCGAAAGACGCAGCAAGCGGGAGCTTTATCGGTTTCCGCCAGGTCCTCTCCTCTTCTTTAATAACGCTGGCATCAAACCGCCCACCAGCAGGCCGCGAGACTTGGGGCCAGCAGCAAAAACAATAGGCCCAGCCCCATCAAACCACCACGCGCCAAGTTGTAATCCTCCCACATCCGCGCCCACGAATACCCCATCACCCACAGGCCCAGCCCAAACTCAAAGGTTGCGGTCAACAGCATCCAGAAAATTCCTACCACCAGCCACTGCCGAAAATTTCCCGCCCGCATCCAGCGCACGAATATCAACGCGAGCGCCAGAATCAGCGCCATCCCGCTGAAAAATGCGATCTGTCGCGCGCGAAAATCGCCGACCAGCGGGCGCAACCAGAGTTCGCGCGCCGTGCCGTGCAATGATTCCGCCACTATAATCAGGCACCAAACGGCGACGCCATGCAGCGTCAGCGGGTGTTCAGCATTTCATCCCTCCGCTTGAGGAAGAGAGCAAATCGCGTTCCGAGGGGAGAGAGCAGGAAAAAGGAAGGGGGCTGGGAGGGAGATACGCCACAGACTCACGAAGTTCCAGCGGAGAAAAGAAACGGCGTAAATCTGTGGCTTAAAAACTAACTACTCATCTGAGGTTGCTTTGGCCTTCGCCTCGCTCGGCGGTGTGGCGCGAACGTGGGTGTACCAGCCAATCATCATTTCTTCCCACGTCTGATCGCCCCAGCGGGCAACGGCTGGCGGATCGGGATTGAATTTGTTCTTGGTAGAATTGTCGAAAAGCGCCACACAATCCAGCCGTGTGCCTTTGGGCAAGCGAATAGCGTCCTTCGGAACATAGCTGTGCGCGCGAGGTTGAAATTAATATTCCGGCACATTCAGCAAAATCTCTTCACGCCCGTCAGGATAAACTGCCGTGTAACGGAAGGCTTTGCCGCGCACGTGCATGTGTGGCGAAAACGACGTGATTAAGACGTCTTCGTTGAACGTACGCGACGCCTTCACTTCGTGGTGTCCGCCTGCGGATCGAAAACGAAGTGTTGATCGCATTGCCGGTTTCGAGCGATTTACGTGCTGGTTCTTTGGAAAAGACCAAGCTGTAATTTTTCGTGCGGTCTTTTACGCGATCTCTTTGCCATTGGTGGTGTAATTGCATTTGGAAGACGATGTTGCTGCCTTTGCGAATCAGCTTCGCGGAACCATCCGTAAATACACCGCCCGGTTTGTTCGGCGTGATACCGGTCAATTGCACACGCCCCGCGCGTGTTTCACCTTCAGTGCCGGGCGAAGAATCTTTCACCGCGCCATCCTGGGTGTAAGCAATCACGTGATGCACGACCGAGCGATTGCGGGGCGAATCTCAATGGCCTTGACCGACTTTGTCTTCCGGTGAAATTCGTCGGCATTGAGAAATACAGATGGCACGGTGCCATCGGCAGGCACGGTGTATTCCTCCTGCATTTCGATCACGACATCCGGGTTGGCCAATCGTCCAGCCTTCGGTGAATTTGGGCGTCGGCGGCAGGTCTTTGTCGTCGCCTTTGGGCGCGCCGGACTCGACCCAGGCAACGGTGAGTGTCAATTTCGGCTTGCGTCAGGCGCGGATCATCGTTTGCCCAATGGCCGTACTTCGGATCAAGCGCCGACCACGGCGGCATGGCGCGTTGACGACTTGTTCGCGGATGGAACGCGCCCACGGACGCGCTTCTGATAACAGCACCAACGACATCGGAGCCATTTCGCCGGGGCGATGGCATTCGACACAGTTTTTAAGAGAATCGGCGCGACATCTTTGGTAAAAGTCGCCTTCTTCTCCGCTGCCTTTTGCGCGCCTGTCGCCAACAGCAACAGCGGCAACGAACAGCAGATCAATAAACCGGCACGTTTCATAAGCGTGCTGGCTTCGCAAGCATTAACAGGTGGGGTATTTCGTCATTTCTCAAGCAACCGAACGAAGCGGCATTCTATTCTACTTACCGTTCGGTCAGCAAGAAAAACAACCACCTCAAGGCAAGCAGGAAGTTACCGCAAAAGGCGCAAAGCGCAGAAAACGAGGCGCATACCGGACTTTATAAACTCTTTGTCCCTTTGCCTCTTTGCACCCTTGCGGTTAAAAACTCTATTTCCCTTCGACACGCGCGAATAAGGCATTGCCGAGCCGCACAAATGGCCCGTCGTCTTCGGACAATTCATCCAGAATCGAGAACGAATGCGCTGCAATAATGCTCAGCGTGCGGCGCAGTTTGATCGTTTGGCCTTTGATTTTCACGGCGTCGGTCGTGGAGCGAATCGCAATCGGACTTGACCAATCGCCTTTCAGATTGACGGTCGCGCCATTCGCGAGTTTTTCTGTAGTTACAAGCGCTTTGGTCGCTTCGTCAAAGCTGATGGTGATGGTTTCTTTGTACGCGCCTTTTTCATTCGTGCCTGCGACGTTGCCTGTGACCGATTTGCCGTCGGCATTTTTCGTAAAGGTTACGGTGCCTTCGCGCACGCCGAAGCCGAGCGCACTGTCGCGGCCATTGAATTTAAAATTCCATGCGCCGACAAAGTAATCAAGAGATTGCTTCTGCTGTGGCTGCGCGACACCCTGACGACGTTGGCCGCCCGCCGCTGCGCCCGCGCCTGCGCTCGCGCTTCTGGCCGCGCCGTTGGCAGGGGGCGCAGGAGCTGCTGCCGAGCTGCTGGCCACGCTGCCACCTGCACGTTTCAGCGTCACATCAAATTCAAACGGAGTGCCATTAAAATCCAGCGCGCCTTTGCCTTTTAATCCATCGCCTTCGAGTGTGAAGGTGTAGTTGATCGTCAGCGTCGCTTGTGGCGTTTGGACTTCGGCCTTGGCCGTAACTTTGTTGCCGTCCACTTTGATGTCTTTCAGCGGTTGATCGCCGCGCATGCCGGTGATCGTACCAGCATAGCCGTTGCCTTCTTTTTTGAAGGACGCGACCGTATCGCGTTCGCCTTGCGGCGAGGAAGTTTTCCCCTCCCAACGCCCGGATAGTTTGTCCTCCTGCGCAAACACGGCGCAGGCGAAGAGGGTAAGCGAGAGCAGCACGAGGCCGCAGTAAATTCGTCGTTGCATAATTGAGATCTCCTTAGCGATCAGAATTGAATATGGTAATCGTGCAGGAAACTAACCCAGCGGTAAGTAAACGATTCCGCGCTCGCTGTCAAGCGGCGCAATCCCCTTGCTTGACAAGGGGATATGCCGATGTTAGCTTGCCGCGTTAGAACAGTAACGATGGGGATGAAAAAACTAATCACGAAAAAAAACCAGCCCGCCGCCGTGGTCGAGCGATTTATTCACGATGATTTTGTGCCGCGCACGCGCAAAGCCTCGCAGAAAAAATCCGCCCGCCCACAACGCAAATCTTCGGAAGCCAATGATGTCGAACGCCTGCGCCAAATTTATCGCGCCGCCGCGTGGTTGTTTTGTGAAAAGGGCTACGAAGCGACTTCGATGAGCGACATTGCCGAGCGTGTCGGCATCACGAAAGCGGGCGTCTATCACTTCATCAAAGGCACGAAACAAGAGTTGCTGTTTGAAATCATCAGCTTTGGCCTGGATCGGCTCGACGTCACCGTAGTTGAACCCGCGCGCGCCCTGACGGATGCCGAAGCGCGGTTGCGGTTCATCATCACCAGTCACGTCGGCCTCATCATCAGCGGCAGCACGTCAGAAGGCTACAATCCCGTAACGATTGTGGTCGAAGAAGTTTCCGGGCTCTCTCCCAAACAACTGCAAACCGTCAATCAACGCAAACGCGGCTACGTTGAGCTGATCCGCGATACCCTCAAAGACCTGCAAGCCGAAGGCAAACTCAAAGACGTAAATCCGACCGTCACCGCATTCAGCATTCTCGGCACCATCCTCTGGGTCGCCCGCTGGTATCGCGCCTCTGGCTCACTCACGGCGGAAACCGTAGCCGCCGAAATCACTAAAATCATCTGCGGCGGCATGCTCGTCGAGAAGAAAGACAGAACAAGAGAACGAGGAAAAGAGAGAAAGAAAAAATCATAACTTCCCTTCCGCCCATCGCTCCCAGGCCAAGCACGGTGCTATTCCTTCGTCGGATGCCCTTCCACCACTTCAATCCGCATTTTGTCCGGGCCTTCGACGAAGGCGAATTTGATTTTACCGTTTAAGAACGAGCGCGGCTCATCTGTCACCTTCACGCCAGCCTTGCGCAGTTGTTCGATGGCGTCGGCCAGATTGTCTACGCTGAAGCCGATGTGGTCTACGACGTGGCCTTTCGTGGATTCGATCTCGGTGCGGCTTTTCCATTGTTCGGCGTAGGCTTTTTTGCTGTATTCGACCGGGTAGATGATGATGTTCACGTTGTCCATCATCAACGACATGCTCGGCCCGATTTGCACGTCGCGGTACATACGCGGTTCGCGCGACACGGTTTTCGGGTCACGGCCTTTCGCACCGAAATATTTCATGTACCATTCGCCCGCCGACACTGGATCGGCGCTGAACAAATGCAGATGCCCGAACTGATGATGCCGCGCGGTGTTCAGTTCGATCAGCGATTTGTCCGGCCCTTCGACGTAGGCGTAATAAAACAATCCCGTCGCGCCCTTGTTGCCGCCGATGTCACTGATGTCTGTGATGGGCGTTTGGAATTTCGTTCCCGATTCAACCTGTTTGGCGTAAGTCGCTTTCATATCCTCCGCGCCCCAGCCGAAATGCCACACGCTCGAAGTCCAATCCCACTTCGGCGCTTCGTTGACCTTCGTAAACAGAATCCACGATTTCTGCGCCCACACGCCATCCACGACGCCCGCAAATTTCGCTTTCTCGGCGTCGAATTTGGTCGTGTAAAAATCAATCGCCGCTTTCGGGTCAGTTGCGTTCAGATGCAAGTGGTGGAAATGTGCGTTGAGCAGCGGCAGCGGGTTCTGCGAAGATTGCGGAGCTGAACCGTGAGGCGCCACGAAACCAACCAGCAATCCGACACTGATTATGCTTAGCGTAATTTTCGTTTTCATATTTCACCGAACCACGAAGACCACAAAGAACACGAAGGAATCAAAAAGGCTCTTTAATCTTTCTTCGTGTTCTTTGTGGTGACACATTCTTTTTTATTAATCCGTTGCGCGCACACCCAGCCGAATGCCGCATTGCTGCGTTGGCCGCCGCGATCAGGTATTCGGCTTTCAATTTCTCCAAGCATCATTGGTGATGGCCTGGCGTTTAGCTTTCACGTCAACGTTGTACAGTTTCGCCGCGTTCAGGCCAAAAATTTTCATCTTGTCTTCTTTGGTAATCTTCTTGTAGCCAAACTTCGCACACATCTCGTCCGAAATCTGGAATCGTTTGAAGGCATCAATGCCCCATTGCGGCGATCCCCACCACAAACAATCCGTTCCCCAGATGACGTGATCGGCCCCGTAATACTTAATGTTTTTACCCATTCCGTGCATGCAAAGTTCTGGATGCACGATGGCGAGCGTATTGAAGAAGCTGCCGATTTCGCAGTACAGGTTATTGATCTTCGGATTGCGCTTCTTGATGTCCATCAGGATTTTGTGCCACTCGAAATCGCCGGTCGTCGGGTCGTAGTTGTTGTGATCCTTGTCGAGCCACGCATCGCCGCCCGTCATACCGACCTCATTCTTGCCGTGTTTGATGGCGGAATGATACACGACAAAATTGAAATCAGGATTGTTCAGCGCGGCCTTTTCCATATCTTTCGGATTCGCCAGATGACCTAGTGTGCGCGATTGATAGCTATAGCCCTTGTGAACGCTGATGAGCTTGATGCCGCGTTTGCGCGACTCTTCCATAAACCACATCGCGTTTTCGTCATCGACCTGGAAGCCGTTGCCCGTGCGTGCTGGATCGGTGTGGCAATACCATTTCCACGAACTGATCTTGTATTGCTTGATTTCGCGCTCCATCTGCTCAATCGTTGCGGCCTTGTCCACTTTGTTGGCAACTTTGTCCCAGCAATGATTCGGCGCGAGGTTGCCCTGATTAAGCGCGCGTTGCGTGCCGCCCGCCATCGCGTTGATTTTCTTCGCAGCATCGGCCATCAACCAACTGGGCAGGATGCCACGACTGCGCGCGCTGCCTTCCAGCACATTACCGTCTTTGTCTTTGTTGATTTCAAGCGTAGGCACGCCAGAAATCACGACGATAGACGTTTCGCTATCGAGCAACATTTCTTTGACGAACGTGTTGAAGCTGTACGATTCCTTATCGTTCTTCAAGTTGAAGCCCATGTTTTTCATGAACTCGTTATCGCGGAACCCTAACGCAAAACCGTTCGTGAAATGCGCCTGCACGTCAATGATGAAATACTCCGACTTCGGCCATTTCTCATCATACGCCGCCGGTTCCCACGTTTCGGCTTCGTCCACTTCCCAGTAATTCTTGCCATACGCCAGATTCGACGCGAGAAAGCAGGTCGCCAGGCCCATCGAGGAGCGCATAAAATCGCGGCGTTCCATGCCCAGTTTTTTAGCTCGAACTTCAGACAATTCGCCGATCAGATGTTCGACGTGTTTTTGTTTTTGGGTTTGCGGGCGCGGCTCGAATTCTTCATTCGAGACAACCTGCGTAGGCATCGGCGAGTCTACGCCTTTTTTGCGATCACGGTCTCCTTTACGAATCCACATAGGGTTGGCTCCTCTGAGTAAGTAGGGTTGGCGTTAACAGACATTTTTCACCACAGAGGTTACAAAGAGAAAACTCCGTGAACCTCTGCGGTGAAGTAACACTCATTATTTTTGCAGCATAAAATAAATCTACGCCCCCGACAGGCCAGCCACCTGTCGCTACAATTATCGCTTCGCCGCACGACGCACTGTCGCCGACTCTGGCAACGCGAACACAAACAACGTCGCCCCGCTCTGAAAATTCCGCGCTTCCGGCCACAGCGCGCCGAGTCCGGCGGTAAAAATCGAACCCAGCCCCGACGGCACCGCAATGTATTGCCGCCCATTCACCGCATACGTGATCGGGGAGCCGCGCGTGCCGGAACCGGTATTGAACGAATATAACTGCGCGCCCGTCCTGGCGTCATACGCGAGGAAATTGCCTTCGATGTCAGCAGTAAACACGACATCGCCCGCCGTGGCAAGCAGCGAAGACGTTAACGGATATTTCAAATTCACCGACCATTTTTTTGCGCCACTTACGGGGTCAAACGCATCAATATGCCCACGCGCTTCGCCTTGCAGCGGCGGTTTCGGCACGATCATCCCGCCGACATATGAACGACCTTCGCGCGGCTCCTGTCGCATCGGCGTAATCAGGCCGCACCATTCGATGCCGTGATTGTAGAGCAGTCCGGTACGCGGGCTGTAAGCCTGATGATTCCAACTGCGACCGCCGCCCCAATGCGGACAGACGAGCGTGCTTTTGCCCGGCGCGATTTCCAGCCGCCCGCTTTGCGTGCCGTCTTTGTCGAAGCCTTTGACCCAGTTGACGCTTTCGACGTGTGGCCAGGCGTTGACGTATTTGCCCGTCACGCGATCCAGCACCCACACGTAGCCGCCTTTGTTCGTATGCACGAGCAGCTTTTGTTTCTGCCCGTTCTGCACAACATCCAGCAATGTCGGTTCATACGCCGCGTCAAAGTCGTATTGATCGTGCGGCACTTCCTGATAATGCCATTTCAGCTTCCCGGTGTCGGCATCAAGCGCAACGACACAACCCGTGTAAAGATTCGTGCCGGTACGATCTGCGCTGTAAAAATCCGAAGCCGGATTGCCAACGCCCCAGTAGACCAAATTCAATTCGGGATCATACGTGCCGGTCATCCACGTCGCGCCGCCACCATACTTCCACGACTCGCCTTTCCACGTTTCGACGCCCGGTTCGCCCGCGCCGGGAATCGTGTAAAAGCGCCACTCCAACTTGCCCGTCCGCGTGTTGTAGGCTGATAAATAGCCGCGATGCGCGCTGTCGCCGCCCGTGACGCCAACGATCACTTTGTCTTTCACGACAATCAGGGCAGCAGTTACGTTGCAACCACATTGCTGATAATTCTCAATCTCGATATTCCAGACTTCCCTGCCCGTTTTCGCATCCAGCGCGACCAGATGATTGTCGAGCGTACCCATAAACACGAGGCCGTAGCCCACCGCAATCCCGCGCACCGAAACGCCGTAGGGGATCGCGCCTGTCGGCACTTTATAAAAGTAATGCCAGAACTGCCTGCCTGTTACGGCATCGAGCGCAAAGACGCGATTGTACGGGCAACCAGATACATCACGCCGTCCACCACAAGCGGTGCAGCATTCAATCCGCCTTCGATCTTGCCCGTTTGGAAAGCCCACACGGGCGCGATTTGTTTAACGTTTGTGCGATTGATTTGCTCCAGCGTACTGTAGCGTTGCCCGTCGTAGCTGCCGAAATACGACATCCAGTTCTGCGGCTCTTTCGCAGCAGCGGCGAGGCGTTCGCCCGTGACTTCTTTCATCATGGCATCGGCAAACTCGTCGTCGCCTGATCGTCTGCGCCGCCCCGTCGCGCTACGGCTGCTGGTGCGGCGGCAGCAGGCGCATTGCCTTTGGGCAACGACATCACGTAGGCAACAAGCTGCTGAATTTGCGGTGCCGCCAAAGCTGATTCTTAAACGCTGGCATCGGCGTGCCGGAAACACCATCAGAAATCACGCGCGTTAAATATTCGGTTGTAAAGCTACGGCCCTGCAACGCAGGCGCGCTGCCATCCTTGCCATTCGGCCCGTGGCAATAACCGCTGGCGCAGGTTGGAGCGAACAACTTGCTGCCTTGTTCAATAAACGCTGCTTGATTTTGTTGTGCACTCGCCCGCCAGCCTACGACCAGGCACAGCAAGCACATCATGCTATCCCATATTTTCGCGGGGTCATTCGCCCGTCCTGTTTTGCCTGATGATTCATCGCTGCCTCACACATTCACCATTCCCCCTCACCATTTCTCTGCACAAAAATGGGAAAGGGAAAGGGTAAATAATCTCGTCTGATGAAAGGGAAAGAGCACTTACTTCTTTTTCTGTTTCGCCAAAAATGCCTTGCCTTGTTGTCCGGCAATGTCTACCAAATTGCCCATTGCGGACTGCACATCAATCAAGTGCAAGCCCAGTTGGTTTGGACTTGTCCATTTTGTGATAACATCGCCACCAATTTCATCCGTACGCGGGTCTTCCAGGATTCGCATTTACTTTCAGCGCCAGATACGCCCCCTTTTCATTAGCAACACAGGTTGCAGTTAACGAGCCGGGTGCGCTCACGAAAGGGTATTGATTGTCTGCGCAGGCGTTGTCCAGGGTTTGGTTTCGCCGTTCGGACTAATCATATTGCCGCGTGTAGAAAGATATGCCTGCAATTCGCCGCTGCCTCCGGCTAAAGCGGCAGGATTCGTGCAAGCAGCTTGCATTCCTTCGCCCGGCACGCGACCAAAGAGCGAATTCGCAGGCGGTGGTGAGTTTTCGCGGAAGGTCACATACGAAATCACACTCCGGTTTGCTGCGCCGAACGACACAGTGGCATTTGCTGAAATGCGCCGCCCACATCTTTGCGCTGGGCACTGCAATGTTCATCTATTAACATCGCGGACACGATGCGCTCCTGAATCGGCTTGCCATCAATTTCGTTTTTAATGAGTTCGAATCAATACATTCGCCAGAGCCTTGCGAGTGACCGATGAGTACGACGCCGCGCCCTTTGTTGTCGTGTTCCAGATAATACTTCCACGCATCGAGTACATCGTTATAGGCGAGCGCGCCATCCGCTGCCATCGGCTTGCCTGACATCCTAGCCCGCAACGCGGTCAACGTGACTTGGCGATAGAGCGGCGCATACGGACGACAGACGGAACCGAAGCGGGCGAACTGCGCCGCGATTACACGCTGTTCTTCCGGCCCGGCGGTCATATCACTGTTACCTGTCGCGTCCAGGGAAACAGTTGGGTAGACATAAAAACAATCAATCGGCGCGTTTGGGCTAGCCTGAAACTTTTCCTCTTTCAGTTTGCCGTCGGCACTGACAATCGTGGTAGTTAAATCCTGCGCACAGGCGTCTTTGCGACCCGGTTTGCACAACCACGTTTCGTCTTTGCTGTAATCATTTTTCGCGGGCGCTTGCGCATCAGCAGCGAGGCTGGCGAACAAGAGCAAGAGACACGTCAAAACGGTTCGTTGCAACATACGTTTTACTTTTGTCAGTTCGGATGCGTTACCAATTGGGCGCGACCTGAAAGCGTGTGCAGTCTGCGCAAGTCGTGCTGTTAGCGTAGAATGTGCCGCACTTCGGCAAGGAGGTCAACGGCAACCAGACACTTTCGTTATTTCGCCGTTTGCAGTTTGCCGCCTCTGGCCGACATCATCAGTCTGATGAGTTCTTCGGTCACATTCGGTTCCAGCCCTTCGGTATGCCCTTTGTCGAGGCGGACGACATCGGCCACGACGCGACCGTCTTTGCAATCGGGATAGAGGTAGGCTTGCGCTTTGCCCGGCGCGGGCAACAGTCCCCAGCCCGGACGTAGTTGATTCAGGCGCGAGGTGTCATACACGTATCCGGCTTTGGTGTCGACGATTTCGACAGGTGCGCGGCGCGGGCCACAGGAAAAACGTTTGGCTACTTCCGAGGTTTCCGGCACCCCTTTGTCATCCACTTCGCGCTGCCCGGTCGTGTAAATGTGTGAGAACTCGTTTGCGGGCAATTCGCGCAATACCGCCATTGCCGAGGCCATTGCTGAAGTAGCCGCCGGAGCCGTTGCACCGGGCGGATTCGCTGGAGCAAACGTTGCACCGCGTCCCGGATTCCCGCCCAATCGTCCGCCGGACAAACTCAAGAAGCCATCCACTTTATCTTTAAAAAAGTCGTTGCGGATAATGCGATTCGAGGTCATTCCCCCTTGTGAATGGCCAACCAGCCAGAATGCTTTGATGTTCTCTTTGCCGACTTGTTCGATGACGAAGGTGACAATGTTTTGCAGGTATTCATCGTCCGCCGCCGACCATACGCGCGTCGGCGAATTCGGAGTGGCAACGACGAGGCGGTGTTTGTTCACGTAATCCAACAGTGGAAAGTAATGCCGCTGCCAATTGCCGTAGCTGCCTGCGCCGTGCAGGCTCAGAATAAAGGTGACTTTCTCACCCTTTTTCAAATCGCACGGGTAATCCAGAAAGTACGTGCGACGAGTTTTCATTTCGACAACATTACCCTGATTGATGACAGTCGGCCCCGTACATTCATTGTCGGGGCAATGCAGATACAGCGCAGTCGTGCAGATCGTGCCAGCAAAGCGCAACGGCTCCTGCGCCCGCGCGACTGCGAGCAAAACAACCATACAACTCAGGGTGGTCAGCAGTGTGTGGAGGTTTCTGGTGATGTTTAGCTCGCTTTCCGTTCTGCGAATGGACGACAGACAGCGGCTCAGGAACGGAAGAAAAAATAAAGTGGGGTGAGTCATAAAATTCTCTCCAAGTATTGGTAAAGATTTGAGATTTGAGATTGGAAATCTGAGATCGCAAGACGCCTTACAATGCGCCGGTAACGTCGGCGGACGTTAGAAGCTTGGAAATTTGAGATCGGCAAGGGTGCAAGCCGCCTCAATACCTCGCTCCGCTAATCCCTAATCCCCAATCTCTCATCCCCAATCCCTAAAAATTGATACGTGCAGCCAATTGGAAGGCGCGCGGGCCGCCAGAACCAAATACCGCATTTACGCGACCTGTTGGCTGGCCAAATGTGAAATCGGGATTTCGTCCGGCAGCCGTAATCGTCACCGCGCCGGTCGTCGTGTTCACCGTCCCGGTCGGACGCACATAGCCGTTCAACGCGCCGCTAAAGCCAGTCAGGTTGGCGACGTTGAAAACATTGAAGCCTTCTGCAATCAGCCGCAATTTCAGCTTTTCCGTTAACTTGAAATCCCGCGTCAATCGCAGGTCGTGCGTTAGAAAGCTGTCGCCACTGGCGAACGAGTCTGGCATCACGACGTAGGGCAGCACCGTACCGACGGCATCGCGCTGCGCGCCTTTCGGAATCAGCGCGGCAGGCGTGTCTTTCGGCGCAGGAATGGAGGCGTTATAGGCATCCACCAGCTTCCTGACATCGCTCACGCTCAGGTTCTCGCCAAAAGAGCCGGTGAGCGTCCCCGGCAAACGGTACACAAACGTTCCATCGCCCTCCACGTCCAGCGTGCCCAGCGTGATCGAAGGATGCGGCCCGGTTTGCATTTGCATAATCGTCGAAAGTTGCCAGCCGTTCACGACGCCGCGCACCAGCCCCGCGCCTTTCGACAACTTCGGCAAGTCCCAAATGCCACTGAAGGTCATCCGGTGTTTGGGATTAGCCGCAACCGAACCAAACCCATCGTGCAGGTTGTTGTTATTGGAAATGCTGACCAACGTGGCGTAACGCGAGAGCGAATACGCGCCAGTCAGTTGGAAGCCCTGCGAAAACCGCTTGTCCACTTTGACCTGCAATGCCGTGTAGCGCGAAAGAATCCCCGGCATTCCGTATTGAATCGGGCCGAGCGAGCATTGCGCATTTGGGTCAACTCCTTGCGTTCCCGTGCAAGCCGGAATAACCGGATTGCGCGTGGTGCCGGTGACAGCGCCCGTCGTGGGACTCAGTGTGTAATTGCTGAACCGATTCCAGCGATTGAGATCAGGGAAGAACAGTTCAAATGCGCCGAAGCCAACGCCGCGTCGCATCACAAAATCCGCCGTTACTGACAGGTTACGCGCGATTTGCCGCTGTACACCCGCGTTCAAGTGAATCGTGTAGGGAAAGCGCGACGAATCGTTGTCATATACGGCGTCCAGCGATATGCCCCCTGCACCGACTTGGCGATATTCCACGCCGCGTAAGTTTAGGTCGGTGCCTTTCGTACGTTGCTGGCGACGAGTTGCGTCGTGAAGCGATCCAGATTGGCAATCATATCTGCTGCGG
Organism: Blastocatellia bacterium; assembly: GCA_046331525.1. Lineage (GTDB taxonomy): Bacteria > Acidobacteriota > Blastocatellia > RBC074 > RBC074 > JAFDVL01. The sequence goes on along the minus strand of JAXLQQ010000015.1, from coordinate 4,220 downwards.
TAAATGCGACTGGCGTGCTGAAATTCAACAAGGCTGGTTGCCCCGCTTGCCCGGCCTTCGGATTCGCAAGCCCCCCGCCCGTCACAGCCAGCAAACCATTGCCCGCCGGGCCGAACAGGATACGCTGATCGAGTTTGTAAAAGTCCACATTCGGCGAGGTGTGATGCAGCGAAAGGCTCGAACGAACGACGGTCTTCTGCTCCTTGCCGAGCGCCCACGCAAAGCCGAGTGCGGGGTCAAAGTTTTTATAGCGTTGATCTATCGTGCGGCCCAGACTGCTCTGCGGCATAAGAGGCGCAAAGTACTGCGGCAGCGTGATGTCGTGGTAGAGAATGTTGTCTTCAAATGACCACGCCAGACCGTAATTCAGCGTAAAGCCTTTGCGCATTTGCCACGCATCCTGAATGTAAAGGCGATAGTTGTTGTTAGTCAGCACCTTGTCGTAATTGTAAGGCCGCGCTGGTTGATCGGGACTGCCGATCCCGATGGACAGTGTACCGCTCACCGGCAACGTCAACAGGTCGGCAATCGTCGCGCCCGAACCGCCCGGCTTCAGACTCGCGGGCAACGTGGCATAGAGCGTCGGATTCGAGGCCAGCACCTGCGCGGGCGTGAAAGTGGTGAATGAGCCTTTGTAATTCTGGTTCCACGTGCCGTGATCGAAAATATGTTCCCAGTTACCACCGAAGCGTACGCGGTGCTCGCCCTTCGACCAGTTGATGTTGTCCGTGTATTGGTATGTATGCGGATGGCGATCCTGCGGCACGTTGATGCTGTTGCCAAAGATCACGCCCAATATCGTTGGACGCACGCCGTTCAGCCCGAAACAAAATGCCGGATTGCCCGCGATGCTGTCGCACTGGGATTGTGATGGCGGTGCCAGGTAATTGCGCAAATACGAGAAGGAAAAACGAAAGTCATTCACTACCGAAGGCGTCAGCACACTTGTCAGGCCAAACTGCGTTTGCCACGCGAAGTTGTCCGACGCAATCCAATTCGATTCCAACGTATTGCCGCCCGATACGCTGTTGTTGTTGTCCATACTGGCGCGCAAAAACGCCGTGTGCTTTTGGCTGACCGTGTAATCGAACCGCAAATTCCCCAGATGCTGCGTGAACGGTTGCTGTGCAATGTGATTGAAGCCCGCGAGAATCGGGTCGTCAAACGTGATCGCATTTGCGCCGACCTGCGTCGTGCGTTCGTAATTGCCAAAGAAAAACAACTTGTCCTTCTTAATCGGGCCGCCAATTGTGCCGCCGAATTGCCGCCGCACAAAGAACGGATCAATCGCGCGTGCGCAAGATGCCGAATTCGGATTCAAACACAACACATTCTGCGGCAAGCCGTTCGAGCGCAATTCCGTCGGTCGTTTGAAGCCCGGAAACGCCGACATATTGTGGTCGCGGAAAAAGTACAACCCGCCACCGTGAAAGTTATTCGTGCCTGTGCGCGAAACAACATTGATCGCGCCCGCCGAAACCGTCCCGCTGGAAAGGTCAAAGGCCAGCGTGCTGATTTGAAACTCCTGCACGGTTTCCGCCGAAAAGTTCTGCGACGTGCCGCCCGTCACACGATCATTAATGCGCGAACCATCCACCGAAATTACGGTCATCTGCTGTGGCGCACTGCCGACCGATACCTGAAAGAAGTTGTTCACATTACCCGCGCCCGATTGCGCGACATAGCCCACGCCTACGCCAGGTTCCAGCAACGCGACAGACAGGAAACTGCGGCCATTAAGCGGCAGGTTTTCGACCTTGTCACGGTTGATGATGCCGCCAATCACCGTGTCACTGGTGTTTACAATCGGGGTCGAGTCGCCCGTCACATTGACCAGCTCATTCGTCCCGCCCACCGTCATTGCAAAATTGCCGGTCGTCGTGCTGCCCACCTCGACCAACACATTTTGCGCCGCCGTGCGAAAGCCCTGGGCTTCGGCTTTCAATTCATACTCGCCGGGCACCAGGTTTTCGATTACATATAGCCCTTCCGCCGTCGCCGTCACCTTGCGTACCGCGCCTGTCGCCTTGTTCGTCGCAGTGAGCGTAGCATTCGGCAAGACAGCACTGTTGGGGTCTAGCACCTGCCCTGTGATTGAGCCAGTGGCATTTTGAGCAGCAACCAGCGCCGCCCCACTACTGAGCATCAGCAACAACAGTAAGCCGCGCGATAAGCGGCGTACAGAAAACATCGAACGGCTGCGAAAGGACTTCTTCATGGTGTGCTCCTCCCAAACGAGCAAGCGAACCAGATTCCTTGCTCGTTCCAGTTGATGGTTGAATCCGAATGAGGTGACTCATTCGCGCTGCTTGCTGTAGCCACGCGCTACGCCCAATTCACCCCTAGCCGCAATGGAGTATTACTGTCGGTACTTCGTTATCCAGGTTGTTAGAATATCGTATTGATGGGTAAGCGCAGCCTAGCAGGAACAGTAGGGCCGCGCACCTAACGAAAGTTAGGAAATCAGAATTTTATGGAAGGGAAAGCGAGCCAGCAACGGAGAAGCGGCAACCTCCTGGCGAGACTAGGCTGAAGAAGCAGCGGAATATGCATGCGGCTTTGTTCATTCGCGCCTTCGCTGCGTCGCCCTCTCAATCACAGCAATTGCAAATGCCGCGCCTGGGCGACGGCCTGGGTGCGGCTGGCGACATTCAGCTTGCCAAAGATTTGATTCAGATGCCATTTTGTCGTGCCTTCCGTGATGGTCAACCGCGCGGCGATTTCGCGGTTCGAGAGACCCGCAGCAACCAGCCGCAAAATGGAAAGCTGCGTTTTACTGAGCGGTTCGATCAACGCCTTGCTAGCGGCAGATAGCGTCGGCGTGGGTGCGGCAGAGGCTTTCATGGGTGCGGCGGCAAACGCTTCCAGCAAACCAGTAACGAAGGTCGGAGCGATTGAGCGCAGGCGCGGTAACAAGGCCGCAATCACTTCGCCCTCGTCCAGAAACGCCCGCCGATAACCTTCGGGCGCGGCCAGGGCAAGCGCCTGTGCCAACCATGTGAGCGCAGTTTCAGTTTGCTGGCGCGTGTGTGCAAGCAGCACCTGCAACAGGTAAATATGCAACAGGCTATTGAGTCGCCCCTGTGACTGCGCGGCGTGTTCGCTTTCCTGCAAAAGTTTTGTAGCGGCGGCAGCATCTCCCTGTGCAAGCAACCAGCGCACAAAGATTAGGGTTTCCGGCTCTGAGCGTCGCGCCGCCGCTGCCGACAACGCTTCCAGCGTGCGCGTCACTGCCGCGAGATGCCCCTGACACAACTGCAACTCCGCCGTCACGACATTCAGCTTACGGATACGTCGTTGATTGCCGGAATTCACCGCCAGCTCGCGCGCGGCGGCCAGGGTTTCCCACATAGATTCTGTTTCGCCCTGCGCAAAATACAACCGCGCCAACGCCCGCTGCCCGACCAGCGCATAATAGACGGTGCCCATTTGCTGGCACAGCGCGATGCCCGTCGTCAGGTAATGATACGCCCGCGCCAGCTCGTTGCTTTCGTAATACAACACGCCGAGCGGCACATACACGAGTCCCGCAATCAACAACGGTTGCCCGCGTGCATTCAATGCCTGGCTGGCCGCGTGTTCGCAGGCCTGAATCGCTTCACGTAATTTCCCTTCCTGATTCAGCAGGAGCGACAGGATGCCTGTCGCTTCGAGCGTCGGCAGGTAATGGCGCAAACGCTGGCCGAGCGCAATGGCTTGCCGGAGCGTGCAAATGGCGGTCTGCCGGTCGCCGAGCAAGCGTTGCGCCTGCCCCAAATGGCTCAATACGGTCGTGTGATAAAACGACTCGGTCGCGCCCAGCAAGGTCAAGGCCTCCTGCGCAAAGCGCACAGCCTGTGCGGCGTTATCCTGACTGAGTGCAAGGAACGTGCGAAAGGCGAGCAGCATACCGCGATGCAGCGGCAAATCATCCGGGCGTTGATGCTCGACGGCGAGCGCGGCATAGGCTTCGCCCGTGAGGATTTCGCCGCGCAGGTACAGAATCCAGCCTTTATGCACCAGCAAATCACTGTGCGCGCGCACGACCGTTTCCGGCAGTGCATTCACCCAACCGAGCAAGGTGTTGTATGCGCCATCGCGGCAGGCATTTTCTGCACTGCAACGAATCAATCGCACTGCCGTGTCGTAATCGCGCGCCGCCAATGCGTGGCGAATGGCATCGGGCATTGCGCCGTGGGCTTCGTACCAGTGGCAGGCGCGCGCGTGCAATTGGCGTTGCT
>JAXLQQ010000014.1:0-87519 GCA_046331525.1 Blastocatellia bacterium | reverse complement strand
GCCGTATTTCATGTATGTGTAATTCGGCTCGTCATAGCCAACATACGCCCAGATCGGTTTGAGTGGGCCGATTTTGGCATTGCCATCTACGCGAATGGTGACAGGTTCCTGTGCCTGGAGATTCAGCGGGAGCAGCGCGAGGAGGAGTGCAAGACAAAAGGTGATTTGTTTCATGGACAGTCTCTTCAAAATTCGGGAGGAAACTTTTCACCGCAGAGACGCAAAGGTGGCGCAGAGATACGCAGAGGATTTCTCTGTGAGCCTCGGCGCAGCCTCTGCGTCTCTGCGGTGAAAATAATTTTCTCTCCCTAAAAATTATATTTCAGCGCAAATTGAATCTGGCGCGGCTGACTGGCGGTGCTGGTCACACGTCCTGCCGTCGTCGTGTCAATCGCTGTTGCGGGAATCGCAAAGCTTGCCGTATTCGTCACGTTGAAGGCTTCCGCGCGAAATTGCAACTTGCTGCCTTCCGTAATGCGGAACTGTTTGAAGATCGAGAAATCGAACGTCTTAAACCGATCTTCGCGCAAGATGTTCGCTCCCGAATTGCCGTATGTAAATTGCGCCGGCAAAACAAACGCCGAAACATCAAACCATTTCTCGACCGTCGGATTATCGAGTTTGCCCGTCGCTAAGCGATTCGGACGCTGGCCGCCGATGCCGATGTTCGCGCGATCCGCAGAAATTGTCGGCGTAAACGGACGCCCGCTGCGCAACACAACGATGCCTTGCACCTGCCAACCGCCGAGTACCGCATCTGCCAACGCATTCGCATTCGCCAGCAATTTCTTGCCGTGTCCGATAGGCAGTTCATAGCCCCAGCTCAACGCCAGATTCTGCGGAATGTCGAAATCCGAGAGCGATTTTTCCCACGCCGTATTGCCGCCGGTCGCGGGCGCGTTGACACGTTGCAGACTTTTCGAGAACGAATACGAGATCAGATACCACAATCCATTGGCCATGCGCTTCTCGAACTTCGCCTGCAACGAATGGTAGTTGGTCGCCACGTCCTGCGAGAAGTAGTTGATCGTGCCAAAACGCGGATACGGACGACGCGCCTGAATCGCGCCTGCCCCGGCGGGCGGATTATTCGCCGCATTCGTGCCGTTCAGAAACGCGCCTTTGTTGGCGACGTAGTCCACTTCGATCACAGCGTTTTTCCAAAGCTCGTGCTGCACGCCGAAATTCCAATGCTGGTCGTAGCCCATCCGCAGCTTCGTGTACGTTGGCCCCAAACTCGGCGCGGCGGTCGTCGTCAGCGAACGTCCGAGGAAGAAATCGGCCATCGTGCGCACTGCTGGTGTTTGATCGTTGAAGGCCGTCTCATCCAGCTTGAACGGAATCATGTTGTTGTTGACGCGCCCGTCAGTATTTTCCGTTTCATAGAAAATGCCATAACCGCCGCGCAACACCGTGCGTTCGCCAAACGGTCGCCACGCAAAGCCGAAACGCGGTGCCCATTGATTCTTGTCCGGCGACGTAATCGAATCCGGCAGTCCTGCCTGACTGCTAGTTTGAATCAAATCCTTGAAAAGCGCATAAGACGAGTTGCCCGCGAACTGCGCGCTCAAATCAATCTGATCGCCATTGCCCGAAATGATAACCGGCTTCGCCTTCGTCGGATCGAACGCGCCGAGCTGACCGCGATAGCCCTTCAGCCACGGCGAATATTCATAGCGCAGGCCGATATTCAGCGTGAGCCGATTGTTCACCTTGATGTCGTCCTGGGCATAGAAATGATAGTAATTGCCTTCGCCGCCGAACGTGTCCGCCGGGAACGCGCGCGTGACCTGACGCGGATAGCCGAGCATAAAATCGGCAAACGCTTCGCCGCTGATTGAACCATTGAAATTCCACTGGCCCTGGAACTGCTTGCTGTCCGTAAAGAGCGGCACCCAGCGACGGAACTTGCCGCCAAACTTGTAAATGTTGCGGCCCTGAATCCACGTCAGGTTGTCGGTCGCTTCATACACTTTCAAGTCCTGCGTCTTCGGGCGTTGATCGAATGCTGAGCCGTTCATTGCGGCGTACCCGCTCCAACTGAAATCAGGGAAACCACCGACAACACCGGGGCGCGCGGTTTCTTCAAAGCCCTTGATGCCGGCCTCTTTGTTGAAGTTTTTGTCCTGCTGAAACGCTTGCAGGTTAACGGTCGCGGGCAGGTAGCTGAAGCGGAATTCATGCACGAGATTTTGCGTGAGCGTGCTCGACAAACTGCCGACGATATTTTGCCCGCGCGTTTTCAGCGGCGCGTAACCAAGCGCCGGAAATGCATTCGGGTCGTTCATCCGGTTGTCGTGAAAGCTCCAGCGCACAAACAAACGATGCTTATCAGTAAAGTTTTGATCCAAACGCACTGTGACCTGATCGGTGTCCAATTGCCGCGAGGGCGAGTAAGAAAACGTACCGGACGCGGTGTTCGGATCAGGCACAAACTTGGCGAAATATAGCGCCTGGGGCGAGAGCTTTCCGGTGGGGATGACGTTGTTCGTGAACTGCACGTTTGTGGTCGGATCAACAATCTTGCGCGAAGTCAGCGCACTGAAATCGCCGCGCTTCATCGCCGCTGTCGGCACGACACTGTTGAAAACCAGTCCCTGCCGTTCGCGCATCGCTTCGTACGCCACGAAGAAGAAGGTTTTGTTTTGCCCACGATACAGCCCTGGTATTTGCACCGGGCCGCCAAGCGTGCCGCCGAATTGATTGCGCTTCAGCACTTCGCGGTCTTTCGCAAAGAAGTTGCGCGCATCGAATTTTTCATTGCGCACGAATTCAAACAAATTGCCGTGCCATTCATTCGATCCCGCTTTCGTCGAGACATTCAATAAACCGCCCGCGTGACTGAACTCGGCGGAATAGGCGCTCTGCTGCACTTTGAATTCCTGCAACGCATCAATCGAAGTGTGAATCAACGTGCCGCCCTGATGGTGGTCGGTGATGTCTACGCCATCAAGCAGAAAGGTTGTTTGCCGCCCGCGCACGCCGCTGATCGCGGTGCCGGAACTGAAGTTGGCACGAATGCGCAACAGATTGCCGCCGCCGGGCAACAGCGCTGCGCCGGGCGTGAGGCGCGCGAGTTCGTAAAAGCTGCGGCCATTCAACGGCAGATTCACGATTTGCGTATTCGTAACGACGTGCCCCAGCGTGCCGGATTCGGTGTCGAGCAACGGAGCCGCCGCCGTTACCTCAACGGTCGCGCTCGTCTCGCCAACCTGTAACTCCACATCCACGCGTGCCGACTGTCCGACCTGGACTTCGACGGAATTCACGACCGCGGTGCGAAAGCCGGTGCCTGCTACGGACACGCGATACATTCCCGGATTCAGCGGTGTCACCACAAAATCGCCGTGCTCATTGGTGGTCACCGTGACGGCCTGGTTCGTTGACGTTTCGGTCACGGTGACGGTGGCGTTCGGTAGCGTTGCCTTTTGCGCATCGGTCACGGTGCCGACGATTCGTCCGGTCTGGACTTGTGCCCAGGATAAGGTGGTGAACAGCGCGAGGGCGAGCATTAGCCGCAGGATTGAGTAATTCATGGCTTCCTCCCAAACTGGTGCTGAATCGTACTGCATCGTAAATAATGGTACGACCTTTGTTGGTGCTGCTTGATGCGCCAATGAGTGGCGTTTCAGTTAGCGTAAGTTTGTAGTGATAAGAGCGCCGCGAATGGTACAACCAATTTGTCGAGATCGCAAGAGAGTGGCGCGGCAGGAGCGGTAATTTTCCGCTGCTCTTGTCAACGCAGGAGTTGCAATTGGTAGTACCGATTCTTATGCCTCTGAAGAATTTGCTGGCCACCGCAAAGTGGTTGGCGATTTGGCCTTCGTCCCGTATGATTGGTCATACCTATGAAAGCTAAAATTCCCCCGCTCAAACGACACGCTGTAGCGCCGGGCAAAGAGGATGTAACAGCGGCACTCATCACCGTTTTCAAGCGGTTGATTTCTGAGGGAACGCTGGCCCCTGGACACCGCTTGCCCGCTGAAAGGGAATTGGCCGAGATGTTCGGGGTCAGTCGCTCGTCTTTACGGCAGGCGCTGAAGGTGCTGGAAATTATGGGCGTGATTTCACAGCGCGTTGGCGACGGCACGTATTTGAACACTGCCGCGCCCACGATTCTGGCCGAACCCCTCGAATTTTTGGTGTTGCTGGATGGCATTTCCTTTCACGAATTGATGGAAGCTCGCTTAATTGTCGAGCCAGAGTTGGCCGCGCGCGCAGCATTACGCGCGACGGCGGAAGACCTGACAGAGTTGCAACAGGCACTGGCCGATATGGAAGCCTATCGCGATGATCATACACACTTCATTGCCTACGATGTGCTATTCCACCAAACCATTTTTCGCGTGGCGGGCAATCGGGTTTGCAGTCTGATGTTCACCGTCGTCCATCAATCACTGGAAAAATTCATTAGCCTAACCTCGCAAGTCGTCACGCCGGAACACACGCTGCAATTTCACAAACGCATTTACGCCGCTATCAAGCGGAAAAATGCCGAAGAAGCGCGCCGCCGTATGGCTGAACATTTGGAAGACGCACAAGACCTCTTGAAGCAGGCGGCGGACTGGCACGCACAGTCCTCGTTACAAAATCGCATTGGCGAACTAGCCGCCAAAACCCCAGGCAAATTTCCTGCTCCTCGTGTTGCCCGCGCTGTCAAAGGCACCAAACGGGCAAAGTGAAGTTGGGGAAAGATACGGCAAATATCCTGTTTGTCGTGCTATTCGGTACATTTATGAAACTTTATTTGACGCAAATTCTGGGTTTCTTGTTTGCAGCGGGCCTTTTGCTGGGGCCGAACACTATGGCGCAACCGTTGTCGCCCAATTATGTGGATGATTTTACGGGCAAGCCGCGTGTAGTCATCCTCACTGATATGGGCAACGAACCGGACGATCAAATGTCGTTCGTGCGCTTGTTGCTTTACTCGAATGAAATAGATTTTGAAGCGTTGGTCGCCACGACTTCGACGTGGCAGAAAAACAAAGTGCAGCCTGAAACGATGAAAAAGATCGTCGCAGCCTACGGCGAAGTGCGCGCGAACCTGCTCAAACACGCGCCGGGCTGGCCGGAAGCGGCGGCGCTGGATGCGCTGGTGATGTCTGGGCAGACAGCGTACGGAATGGCCGCCGTTGGGCCAGACAAGAGGACGGCAGGCGCGGAAGCGATCATTCGTGCGGCAGACAAAAACGATCCGCGCCCGCTGTGGATTTCGCTCTGGGGCGGCGCAAACACGCTGGCGCAGGCGCTGCAACACGTTAAGGCTACGCGCTCGCCTGCCGAAGTAGATAAACTCATCGCTAAACTGCGCGTCTATACGATCTCCGATCAGGATGACGCCGCCGGATCTGGCGCGAATTCCTGAACCTGTAGTTACGTTGGCAAACCGAGCAGCCCTGACAGCGGCGAATACGGTCGAAATATCAGGACAGGCATCAGTGGCGATGTCTATTACCAGAACGGGCAGGTATGGACGGCAGCATCAGTGACGAATGAATACGGGAACCAACATCCGCGCCAAAGGGCCGCTCGGCAAACTCTATCCGCATTTCGCGTTCATTATGGAAGGCGACACGCCGTCGTTTCTCTTTCTCACGAACAATGGACTGAACAGCTATCGCAGTCCGAAGCCAGCGGCTGGGGCGGCGCTGATGGCGACAAGCCTGTTTAGCGCAACGCGCGCCCGGACGTGGACGCGCAGGGCGGCGATATGTCGCGCGACTGCGCGACACGGTGACAGGCGTGGACGGAAATCTTTACAACTCCGATCAGGCGACGATCTGGCGCTGGCGCACCGCGTCAGCACGAAATTCGCCGCGCGCGGATGGATTGGACGATCGCCGGTACAAAGAAGCTGGCAACGGCAAAATCCTGTGGCTTCATCGTGAACGCAAAGACGGCACGGCACCGATTACGATAGCCGAAGTTGGCAAGCCACTACGCTCGACGCGACCGTGACGAAAGACCCGGACGGCAATAAAGAGGTATTAACCGGTTTCATTACGGAAGAGGCCGGATTTACAGGCCGCGCGACGAGTTTAGCGGGCGTTGGTCGCACGCGCAGGCAATACGGCAAAAGCGACCGTTACTGCGACAACCGCTTGTCGTCCTGGTCGGCGTCCGATGAATCGCATCAGTCCGGCTGGCGTAGCGCATTTGATTTCGCCGTAACAGACAACGGCACGCCGTCGCTGATTCTATCGCCGCATCATTCTCAACGTCCGTGAGCCAGCAAAGCAATGATGCAACACGCCTTCTACAACGGCTGCAAAAGTCAGAAAGGATTTGATGACAACACCATTTTATGCCGCGCCGGACGCTTCGACCGCGATGCGCGACTTTATGCGCGGCTCGATCAGAAGAACGCCGCGCCGCTGGGGAATCGCTCGCGCAACTCGTGACGCCAGAGCCGGTGTCGCGCACGCAGCCCGCGCATTGGTCGTATCGTGAACTGCGCCCGCTGTTGATTGAAGCCGGACAACGCATCAGCGCCGAACAAGCCGAACGCCGCGTGCTGGTGCTGGAAAATCCCGGTCTGCGTGGCTCCTCGCGCATTACCGAAACCCTCTACGCGGGGTTGCAACTCGCCGTTTGGCGAAGTCGCGCGCAGCCATCGGCATCAGGCGTCAGCCTTGCGCTTTGTGCTGGAATCGAGCGGCGGCTTTACGGCAGTCGAAGGCGAACGCGCGACGATGCACATCGGTGATTTCATTTTGACGCCATCGTGGACGTGGCACGATCACGGCAACCCGGCGGACAGCGACGCACCGACGATCTGGCTGGATGGCGCTGGATATTCCGCTGGTGAACTCGCTCAGCGAAGCTTTGCCGAACATTGCCCGGCGGATCAGCAAGTCCTGACGCGACCTGAAGGCGATGCGCAGGCGCGCTATGCGGCGAACCCTGTTGCCGCCTGAATATCGTGCCTTCGGCGCCTGTCTTCGCCCATCTTTGCCTATCCCTACGCGCGCAGCCGCGAAGCGTTGCACCAGCTTGCGCAAAATGGCCCGCTTGATCCGACGCACGGCATCAAGCTGCAATACATCAATCCAGTTACGGGCGGCGCACCGATGCCGACGATTGGCGCGTTTCTGCAACTGCTCCCGGCAGGCTTTGCGTGCGCATATCGTTCGAGCGATGCGACGATTTATTGCGTGGTTGAAGGTGTGCAGCAGTCGCGTCGGCGCACAAACGTTTGACTGGCAGACGCGCGATGTCTTTGTCGTGCCCAACTGGTACCGTCGCGCACGTGGCGACGAGCGAAGCCGTGTTGTTTAGTTTTCTGGATCGGCCCTGTGCAAAAGGCGCTCGGCCTCTGGCGCGAGCAAACGCTCTAACCTCACTACCCATTCCACCTTACGCCTTACACCTTAACTCTCCGAATAGCCGGCAGCAATAATGGAAATGGGCAAGGTGGAAATGGGTAGTGGCAACAATTTTCTTATGCAGACCAACAACACCACCGCTCCCCAACTCACACAGCAAATCAAATCGGCATCTTTGTCTTGTGCGGGCATTTGTCTGGTAATTGATGGCTTTGAGTGCAGCGATGGGTTGAGAAGCCGCACCGGCCATCATTCAGGATTGGCGATTGCCGAACGCGCTGATGGCCTGGTTTTTGAAGCGCCGTACTGTGGGCGTGCTGATCGGCGCGCCTGCGCGATGCTGCAGGACAGATTCGGCCGACGTCCGGTCTTGCTGGCAACGTTGTTTTTTGCGGCGATGACGCTGGTGACGGCGCAGGCGTCAAGTGTGGGCGAATTGCGATGGATTCGTTTGATTGCAGGCATCGGCCTCGGCGGCATTATGCCGAATGCCGTGGCGCTGTGTGGCGAGTTCAGCCCGCCGTCGGCGCGCGTGTTTGTGATGATGCTCGTCAGCAATGGCTTCACGGCAGGCGCGCGACAGGTGGGTTTATCGCGGCGTGGTTGATCCCGCATTATGGCTGGCGTTCGGTATTTTATTTTGGCGGCTGTGTGCCGCTCGTGATCGCGCTGGTGATGTTTTTCCGCTTTGCCGGAATCGCTGCAATTTCTGGCGCTGAGGGGCGGGCACAACGCCCGCAGTACGCTGGCGCAGTTGCTCTGGCGCGAGCGCGCGGAACGGCGTTACCGTGGACGGCGAATGCAGGAATTTGCTGAACCTCTATTTTCTTTCGAGTTGGTTGCCGACGGTCGTGCGTGATGCAGGCTATGCGACGGCAACGGGCGTGTACGCTGGCACGACGTTGCAGCTCGGCGGCGCGTCGGCGCTGGATCTGCTTGGCTGGCTGGTGAATCGGTATGGTTTCGTTGCCGTGTTGTCATCGTGTTTTGCAGTGGCGGCGCTCAGCCATTGTGGCGATCGGAATGGCGTGGGCTGTCGCTGTTGCTATTGTTCACGGTGGTTTTTATCGCAGGCGTCGGCGTGATGGAAGTGGACAGGCGGTACTGACGCACTGGCTGACGTATTACCCGACCGAACTGCGCTCGACCGGCATCGGCGCGGGGCTGGGCGTCGGCAGGGTTGGGCGCGATTGTCGGGCCGCTGATCGGCGGGCAATTGCTGGCGTGGCACTGGAGCACACGCGCTGTTTTGGGCGGCGGCTGTACCTGCGCTCATTTCAGCTTTTGTGATGTTAGCGATGAAAGGCGTGCTTCGTCAGCAAACACAGGAGAGGTAGTCAATGGCCGAGCAAGCCAAACGGTCTCACGTCGCGCATTATTGCAAGGGGCTGTCGCAGCGCTTGCTCGCGCCTCGGTTTGTCGCGGTGGCTGTTGGTCAGGAGGTTGTGCGCGAATTCCCTTACGGCGCGGTGCGACTGACGGGCGGCAGGCTCAAGCAACAATTCGACCAACTCCACGCGCATTATCTTTCCCTCTCGAATGATCGCTTGCTGAAGGTGTTTCGGCAGCGCGCCGGATTGCCTGCGCCGGGCGCGGAGATGGGCGGCTGGTACGATGCGAAAGGGTTTGTGCCGGGCTGAATGTTGGGGCAGTACATTTCGGGACTCGCGCGGTTCGGTGCCGCAACAGGCGACGCGGCTTGCCACGACAAGGTGCGGGCGCTGGTCGCAGGCTTCGGCGATTCCCTGGCGCGCACGGACAATCCCTACGCCGGGCCGGGCGTGAGGAAGATGTGGGCTTAAGGTATGTAATGGACAACAACATCGTCGGTTTGGTGGACGCCTATCGTTTTGAGCGGTGTCGCGCAGGCTAAACAACTGCTGCTGAAGTTATCGCCACCGTCGCCCCTTCATTTCGCCTGTCAGCAAAGATCGCATTGGCAAGAAAGACCCGCCCACGATGAAACTTATGTGCTGTCGGAAAATTTGTTCGCGGCGGCAGAGGTCACAGGTGACCGGCAATATTACGATTTGGCCGTGCATTACCTGCTGAATCGGGAATGGTTTGATCCGCTGGCTGCCGGGCAGGATGCGTTGCCATCAAAAGATAGTTACAGCCACACCATCGCGCTCAGTTCGGGCGGCAAAGCGTATCTGGCGACGGGCGAGGCGAAATACAAACGCGCGCTCGAAACGCCTGGCGGTTTATGGAACCGCAACGATTCGCGGCTGGCGGTTGGGGGCCGGAGGAGCAGTTTGTGGAGTTGGGAAAGGGCAAATTGTTTGCGAGCCTTCAGAATCCTGGTGGCAGCATTTTGAAACGCCGTGCGGTAGCTATGCGGATTTGAAATTGGCGCTGTATTTATTGCGTCTGACGGGCGAGGCGCGGTATGGTGATGGGCTGGAGCGCACGTTGTACAACACGCTGCTGGCCGTGCGCATGCCGGATAGTGATGGCGGTTATCCGTACTATTCCAACTACGGCGCGAACGCGGTCAAAAAATACTATCACCGCAATGGCCGTGCTGTTCCGGCACGCTGGTGGTGGCGTCGTGGATTATGTGCTGAATGTGTATTTTCACGATGACGCCGCGTTATACGTCAATCTGTTTACGCCTTCGGTGGTGCATTGGCAACGTAGCGGCGGCACCGTCATTGTGGAGCAAACGACGAATTAATCGACGTGAAGCATACCAGCCGCTTCACGATCGCGCGGGCGGCAGGTTCACGCCTGCTGCGCATTCCGGCGACAAGCGGCGCAAGCTTGCGCGTAAACGGACGCGCCGCCGCACAACCAACAGCAGGGAAGTACGCCGTGCTGGAACGAAACTGGTGCGCAGGCGACACGATAGACCTCACCTGTTGCAGCCGCTGCGTAACCTTGCCGATTGACGACACGCATCCAACCGTCGTCGCGTTGCTGCGCGGCGCAGTGCTTTTCACGTCGGCCTCAATCCGTGGGAAGAATTGGCGCAAACGCTGCTGGCATTGCCCTCGGCGCTGAAGCCGATTCGTGCGGATGCGTATGCGATGAACGTAGGCGGTAAAGAATTGATTTTTGTGCCGTACTGCGAGGTGCAATTGAAAGCACAACACCTATTTCCCAAAGCTGTGAATACCGCATTTGAGTTGCACGCGAAGCGCCTGGGAGCGCACGCGGCTCGCGTGCTGAAAGGGGAAGAAAACCTGCTCCGGAGAAAGTTACAGATAGCAAGCATCAGCACGCGAGCCGCGTGCGCTCCCAGGCGCTTCGCGTGCCGGTGTCCTACGCCAGCACGGTGGTGTCCAGAAAGGCATTCCTGAATTTGCCTTGCGGATCGTATTCCTGCAACAACTTTTGAAAGTCGGCAAAGCGTTCGTAACGCGCGCGCAGTTGCGCTGACGGAATCGTAAACAGCTTGCCCCAATGCGGGCGCGCGCCGAAGGGAGCGAGTTGTTCTTCGACCAATGGAATCAGCTTCATCACGTTTTCGGTGTTTTGTTTCCAGGTGAAATGAATGGCGACGCTGGGGCGTTTGTACGCGGTACTCATCCACAATTCGTCGGCGTCAATTGTGCGTACTTCCGAGATAAACAGATCGTTGATCCATTTGTCGCCGAGGCTGTTGATGGCTTTCAGCGCGGCGAAAGCGTTGGCGCGTGGGATGAAATATTCCGACTGCAATTCCTTGCCGCTGCTCGGCGTGAAATTCATCCGAAAGTGCGGCAACCGCTCGTGCCAGGGGCCGGGAACGCCTAGTTGTTCGGTGCAGTTTTCGGCGGCGAGTGCGGCAATCGGATGCAGATTTTTCTTCGCTAGCGTTGCCCCGAACAGTTCTGGTTTTGCGGTGGCGGGCTGGCCTTCGACACGACTTTTCACCCAGACTTCGCTGACGTTATTTTTCTGCCAATCGGTGAACAGGCTGACGCCGTAGCCGCTGGACATAATCGTGTCGAAGTTTTTTTCGAGCGCGGCAAACGGCAGGTTTTCATAAACGTGCTGCTGCACCTGAAACGTTGGTTGAATCGCTAGCGTCACTTTCGTCACGATGCCGAGGCCACCCAAGCCTACGACCGCGCCGAGGAATTTATCGCCGTCTTTTTCTTTCGTCAGCGTCACGACTTCGCCCGCCGCCGTGACGAATTCCAGCCCTCGTACCGCTGTTGCCAGATTGCCATTTTTTACGCCGGAACCGTGCGTGGCGGTTGCGATTGAACCCGCGACGGAAATATGCGGCAACGACGCCAGATTATGCAGCGCATAGCCTTTGCCTTGCAGGTATTCGCCCAGCACGCCGTAGCGGATGCCCGCTTCGACCGTGACGGTTTTCTTCGCTTCGTCGAGCGCGACAATCTTAGTCAGGTTGCTCGTCGAAAGCAGCGCGTTCGTCGAATCCGCAATTTTATTGAAGCAATGCTGCGAACCGAGCGCACGCAGTTTGTCGGTCTTCTTCACGATGGCCTGCACCTGCTCGACGGTTTGCGGATACGCCACATTGGCAGTGCTGTATTCGAGGTTCCCGGCCCAGTTTTTCAGGCGTACAGGCGCTGCCGGTGCGGGCGATGCGGGAGGCGTTTCGCCCGATTTGCAACTGGTGAGTGAAGACAACGCGACACCGGTCAGCGCCGCCGAAGAGGTTTTCAGGAATGTTCTTTTTTTCATCGTGCCGTCCTTTTGCCAGAAATGGTCACCGCCGCCCAACGGAGCAATCTCGGCAAGTGGGCTGAATGCTGCCGCTGGTTGGGTAACGCTGTTTTGAACGAAAACTGGTGGTGAGCAATAAGCACGTTATCTTATGCCTGCGTTGCATTCGACGCAAATTGCTCTTGCGTAATGGTCAGTTGCCTGTGGTCGTCGTTCGCAGCGGCGTTGCCAAAGTTTACCGCGCGAAAATATTCCCTTTCTGGCCGGAACCACTATTGACCGCTGGCGACTTTGTAGTCTATTAGTGTTTTCTTCTCGCGGAAAAAAAGCAGTGCCTTGTCTGACTCGTTCCGTAAAAGAGTGGTTGCTCAGACAAGTTCTTGCTGCTGATTAAGTACCCTGTAAATGAAGTTTGCCAAAGGAAGTGAGCGGTCATTCCACTTTCCGCCGGGTTTCTTTGGTTGCCCGGTGCACGAAAGGAAAAGGGCAAAAAGCAGAATGCCCCTTGTGTTTTCCAGGCCAAAGAACTTTCTTTACAGCGTAGCGTAGTTCTTGGACAGCCAGAAAGTTTGACAGGCAATTCCCGCCTTTTCAGGAGACACCAAATATGAAGAAGTTTACTCACCCCAGCGTGTTGTACTTTGTCGTGTTGTTGTGGTGCGCCTTGCTTATCGGCACAGTCACCGCACAAACCAGCGGCAGCGCCTCGTTGCGCGGCACGGTAACTGACCCCAGCGGAGCCGTAGTGCCGAATGCCAAAATCGCGTTGCGTGACGAACAAACCCAACAGGAACGCTTCGCCACGACGAATCAGGAAGGCGGCTTTGTCTTTGCCTCGCTGACGCCTGGTGTTTTTACTGTGAAGGTGGAGGGCACTGGATTCAAGTCCTACACGCTCAGCAAATTTATGCTGAGTCCGAGCGAAACGCGCGGGCTGAACATTACGCTGGAAGTGGGCGCGGCCACCGAAACCGTCACCATTACGGGCGAGGCGGCGCAGATTCAAACCGAGACGGGCGAGAAAGCCTATACGATTACTGCTGCGCAAATTGAGAACCTCTCGCTCATTTCGCGCAGCAGCCTTGAACTCCTGCGCATCCTGCCCGGCGTCGTCGGCCCCGAAGCCGAAACGCTGGATTTCACAGGGTTCCAACAGGGTGGCAATGCGAACAATGCGTTCTCGGTGAACGGGCAGCGCGGGCAAAACATCAACATCAGCGTGGACGGTTCGATCACAAAAGATGTCGGCGCGAATAACGGCACTATTATCACGCCGAACAACGATATGGTGAAAGAAGTGCGCGTACAAACGTCGAATTACGCTGCTGAGTTTGGCACCAGCACGTTGCAAATCACCGCTGTCACCAAATCGGGCGGCAAACAGTTTCACGGCAGTTTATATGAATACGCGCGCAACCAGCATTTGAATGCGAACGACCGCGCGCGCAATTACTCCGGCCTCGGACGCCCCGAAACGTCGCAGTATTATACGGGCGGCAACCTCGGCGGCCCCGTTAAGCTGCCGTCGTTTTTGGGCGGCGATAAAACCAGAGATCGGGTTGTTCTTTTCTACGGTCTGGAATTTCAACGCCAGCGCAACACGAATGACGTCGTATTTGGCGTCGTGCCCACGGCCAAACAACGCCAGGGCGATTTCAGCGAATTTCTGCCATGTGCGAACATTGGCAATCCGACCGGTTGTACGACGACGTACCTGCTGCAAAACCGCACGCTGACCGTGCCGCAACAACCCCCTGCGGGGTTTACGGTCGGGCAAAGTCTGGTTTCCAATAACTTCAATCTGAACCCTTTCAAAGACGCGACGAATCTGGGGCCAACGATTCTCGACAAGCTGTTCCCACAGCCAAATTACAACGACCCGACCGGACGGTTCAATTACGTTTCGGGCGCGACGTTGCCGCTGGATCGCACGGATCAAAAACTGCGCGTGGATTACAAAGTCAGCGACCGCACGAATCTCTATGCGCGACTCGCCCGCGAGAAGGAAGACGAAGAATTTGCCTATGGCGTGTGGGGCCGCAGTTCGATGACTGAGCTGTACAGCCACACGAACGGCGACCACATCGGACGTTCGGCAGCGGTGAATATGGTGACGGTTTTTGATCCTTCCTTAACGATGGAAGTTGTGTTCAGCGCGAGCAAGTTGAAGCTTTATCACGAATACATTGATTACAACAAAGTCTCGCCGCAGGCGCTGGGGCTGAGCAATTTGAAATTACCGTTCGGCTATTTGGGCAAGAGCGCGCCGCGCTTGATTTTGAGCGGGTTCAGCGCCGGATTGAGTCTGAATCAGGTCGGCAATAATCAGGGCGAAACGCCGCTGTTTGCCTTTAATTCCAGCTATTCGGTCAACTCGAACGTGACCAAAATCAAAGGCGCACACACCTACAAATTCGGCGGTCTGCTCGAACAAGTGAACAAAAAGCAAAACCTCGGCAACCAATACAACGGGGTTATCACACTGAACACGATCACGAACGGCACCGGCAATCCGTTTGGCAATTTGTATATCGGTCGCCCTGGCTCGGTGCAACAATCCAACTTTACGCCCGAAGGCGAATTTCGCGCCTACAACATTGATGCTTACGCACAGGATTCGTGGAAGCTGAAATCAAACCTGACGTTTGAATATGGCCTGCGCGTTGTTGGCATTCCGAACAACAAGGAACGCAACGGCTATGAAACGTGGTTCGATCCGAACTTATATCAGAAGGGCGCGGGCGCGTTCATCAACGGCGATTTGCAAAAGCCCAACGGCATTGCGCTGGTGTCGCGCGGACAAGCCAAGCCGGGCATCGTGCCTGATCCCAAACCGCAAATGGCACCGCGCGTGAGCTTCGCGTGGGACGTGTCGAAGAAGGGGAATTTCGTGGTGCGCGGCGGCTATGGCTTGTTCTACAACCGTTCGCAAGGCAACTTCCAATACTCGCCCGCGCTGCAAAACGCACCGAACTTTATCAACCCGACTGTCACTTCGACTTCGACGGCTTCTGCGTACAAAGACGGCATCGCCGATCTGACATTGGCGCGGCTGAATCAAGTGGATTTGGCGCGCGTGCCGCTTTCGATCACGCCGGTTTCCATCAATCCTGACGGCGTGACACCAACACGCACCGCGAACAGCAGCTTTTCGCTCGCGCGGCGTTTGTGGTGGGGCAACGTGCTGGAAGTCGGCTACGTCGGTAATCAGGTGCGCCACCTGCCGCAAGTGCGCAACCTGAATGTCGTGCCGATTGGTGCCTTGCTGAAAGGCACGATCACGTCCGGCACGCAGGTCGTGGATTTGTCGAATCCGATCAATCGGATGGCGCTTTCGACCGAAGCGTTTCGCTCCTTGTTGCCCTATCCCGATTACAACGGCATCAATATTCGCGAATACGTCGGCACGTCGTCGTATCATTCGGGACAATTGACCTTGTCGCGGCAACAGAGCCGAGGGCTGACGTACACCGCTGCTTACACCTTCTCGAAAGCATTGGGCATTCTCGGCGGCGACGGCGGAACGAATGACCCGCTGGATGCGCGCAATCGCTCCTACGGCGTGCAGACGTATGACCGCACGCATAACCTTGTGGTGAATTACAACTACAATTTGCCGAACCTGGCGCGCGGCGCGTTTCGCAATAAGCTGACCGGCGGCTTCCTGAATGGCTGGCAATTGTCAGGTATTTCGACCTATCAGAGCGGCGCGCCGATTCGCATTTTCTTCTCTGGCGGTTCTGGCACGGGCACGGGTAATTCGTTGCAATCCACGAATGCGTGGCAATCGTGGTTCGGCACGAACGCCTTTGCGGGCGCGGGCGCGACCAACATCGGCGGCATTGCGCCAATTCTGCTGCGCAATCCGCAAATCGCAGGCAGCGGCGCGAAGGTCGGCGATAAACTCTTTGATGTCTCTGCCATCGGCATTCCGAACTTTGGGGAATCGGGCGCGTACCAATCGCCGTTTTATATTCGCCTGCCGAACCGCAACAATCACGATATGACGCTGATGAAGAACTTCCGTTTCAAGGAAAGCAAGAACATCCAGATTCGCGCGGGTTTCTTCAATATCTTCAATCAAGCCTTCGTGACGCGGCAAGCAGACATCGACCTAACACTGCAAACCACTTGTAACGTGCGCGCCGCCAGCGCCCCGAACGGCACGGGCGGTACGGTGACAAATGTGTGCGATCCGTCGAAAGGCTACGTCTTCAACGACACGACGAATCAGAATTTCGGCAAAGTGATTACGAAGCGCGGCAATCGGCGTGTGCAGTTGCAATTCCGCTTTACGTTTTGAGCATCAGCGTACCGCAGCCTGTCGAGGCTGCGGCAGTTGTGGCAGGCAAAGCGTCTAGGCTAACCAAAGTGCTTGCCTGCGAGGGCTTCCGCAGGTTCGACAACCTGCGGTACGCTTTTTACGGCTCTTTCTTCAGCCAGAGGCTAGCGCGATTCGCCTCGTGGCCATTGACGGACACGACGATTTCCACGCGGCTGGGAAGCGTGGTGAGTTGTGCGGCGAGTCGCGCGGGTAATTCGATGTTGAGTTGATCGAGGCCGAGATATTGGCCCTGCGCACCGGCGTACAGCACTTTTGCCGCGATGCCGCCAATCGTGACCGTCACGCTTTCGGCAATCCCATTTTCATCCTCCGCATTAGCCGCTGCCGCGTGCCGCAGTCCTGTTCCAAATAACAACAGATAATTCGGCTTGCCGTTGACGGTCAGCGGAAAGGGCGAAGTTTGGTACTGCGCGCCATCTGCTGTTGCGACCGCTGCGGCATCTCCGCGCCCGGTCGCATCTGCCGTAAAGAGGGCCGGGGCGTCGTCGGTAATCGGGATGTAGCCGAGCGCATACGTGCCCTGCGCATTGCTGACAAGAACAGTGGCGATGCCCGGTGCGAGATGCGGCGGCAGCACGAAATTGATTTGCTCCGGCGAAACGTACAGCAACGGCGTGGGCACGCCGTTCACCGTGACCGACGCTCCGGCCATCGTCAGCGGCAACGGAATCGCTTGTGCCGCTTCCGCACGCGCGGCCAAGTTCACCCCGAACGCCGTGGCAATCGAATCTGCCGCCACTGCGCCCCCCGCATAACTCGCCGCATTGACGACCGCCAGCGAATCCGCCGTGACCGCACGCAACGTGACGACGCGGCTGTCTTCCAGTTGCCCATCGCTCGCTGTGAATATCACTGTCCACGTCTTGCCTGCGTCGGCGAACTGCGGCGTCCAGCGCACCAGGCCACGTGTGCTGTTGTTGGTTTCGGTCGTGACCGTAAAGCTTGCGCCTGCGGGCAAGCCCTCTGCTTTCAGGCTGAGTGCGATGCTGGAATGTAAATCATTCGCCGTGACAACCAAGGTGCTTTCATTGCCGACGATAGCAACGGCAGCCGTCGGCGCAGCGAGGACGGGCGGCTGGTCGGGCGTGGTGAGCGTGGTGTTGTTGACCGGGATGCTTTCGACGGCTGAGCTGATGACATACGCTTTGCCATCGTCGGACAACACCGCGCCGCCCATTGCATACAGCTTGCCGTTCAGCGTCACGCTGGCCATTTGTGTACGGCCTTTGCTCAGGCGAAACGAATCATCCAGCGGCAACCAGCGATCATTGCGCACGTCGTAGACTTCGCCGTCAGGGAGCGGCGCGCCCGTGTCAGGATCGTCGCCGCCCAAGAGAAACCAAAGCGGATTGCCCTGTGCATCGCTGCCGAGCGCCGAAGCGGCAAAACGACGTTTCTTGTTCAGGCTGGCAAAGGGCGTCCAGAAATCCGTCGCTGGATCGTATTGCCAACAGGTGCGCAGCCCGGTGCTTCGATCTGCGCCGCCTGCGACGAAAATCCTGCCGTTGATGAACACCGCTTCGTGTCCGTAGCGCGCTTCAGGCAGCGGCGAGAGCTCTGTCCATTCGTTCGCCTTTACATCGTAGACGAATAACTCTGGGCTGATGGCGCTGGAATTATTCGCGTTGCGCCCGCCAATGCGGTAATAACGATTCTGTGCAGTGTCCGCCACTAGCGTTGAGTAAATCACTGAAGTCGGTGGTTCCAGCACTTCCTTCCAGGCGTTTGTCGCCAGGTCGTAAACCTGATGATTCGTGATAACGAGTCCCGACGACAGCATCCCGCCCGGTACATAAATTTTGCCATTCAAATACACCGCGTCATTGCTGCTAACGGTGCGCTTCATCGGTGCCAGCGTCGTCCACGTGTTGTTGCCCGGCTCAAAACGCGCGAGCGTGTTAACCGTCGTCCCCGCTGCGCCCGTCAAGCCGCCGAGGGTATAAATGCTTTGCCCATCCGTAACGGCAGGGAATTGCCAGAGCGCCGTCGGCAGCGGTGTTCCAGTTTGCCATCGCTTCACAATCGTGAAGTCCTGTGCGGAGGTGGCCTGTGTTTCCGCACTTTCGTCATCAATGGCTGTGATGCGAAGGCGCGCCGTTCCGGCGGGTAGCGAAGACGGCAGCGTCCAGACAAATGCTTGCCGCTCGCCGCTCACGTCTCCGGCAATCTCTGTCAGTAGCGCACCACTGCTACTGACGAGTGCAAGCCGATGTTTAATGACCGCGCGATCATCGCTGGAGCGCCAGCGAATCGTGGTCGTGCTGCCCGCATACAATACTTCACCGCCATTCGGACTGAGCAGTTGCACTTGCGGTGGCGTGGCTGCCGTGTAAGTGAAGGCGTCTTCCCAGGCGTCGGAGAAATTGCCATTGCTGATGACGAACCGCACCACGCCCGTTGTCGCACTGCTCGGACTCGTGACGCGCAGTTCCTGCGGGCTAATGAACGTCGGCGTGACGAGTTTGTTACCAAAGACAAGCGTCGTCGCAGGCGTGAAATCCTTGCCCGTGATCGTAACCACTGTGCCGCCGCGCACCGAACCGGAATTGGGCGTCACGCGCGTTATAGTTGGGCGTTTGAGCAATGATTCACCCGACCAGTAGGTAAAGCCCTGATTAAACGATGATCCGCCATTGCGATTCAGCACGCGCACGGCCACCGCGCCCGCCGCGTGCTGAGGTGTAACGGCAATGAGCGTGCTGTCACTGATGACTTTGAGATTACTCGCTGCGATGCCGTCGAATGTAACAATCGTGTCGACACTGTCGGTGAAATTCGCACCCGTGACTGTGACCCGCGTGCCGCCTGACAACGCGCCATACGCCGGGCTAACGCTCGTAATCGTCGGTGCAGTATTGCTGCCCGGCGCAATTACCGCCGCCTCTGCCGCACGTCCGAGCAAGCGAATGTCATCCAAATACCATCCGTCACCTGTCACTTCCAAATCGCTGAAGAGGCGAAACCGAAACCGGGCCCGTTGTTGTCCATCCAACCCCGCGAGCTTTACCTCCGCCGACGTGAAGCTCGCCTGCGTGCCCGTAACCGCGCCCGCAAAATTCCACGTTGCGCCATCATCCGTCGAATAATCCAGCACGCCGTAATCGTAGCGATTCTCAAATTCGTAAGCCTGGGCAAACACGACTTTGATGTCGCTAAAATCACGCAGATCAAAGAGCGGGGAAGTGAGCGTCGCGTTGCTCAGGTTTTGATAATTACCATTCGGACTGTCTGACCACGAATAGGTTCCCGAAGCCGCGCGCTCCGTCGTCAACGCCCACGCCCCCGTTGCCAGCCAGCCCTGATTGTCGCTTTCGCCCGCATCGGCAAAAAGGATTTTTTCGCGCACGACTTTGGCTTTTGCTTCAACGATAGCTGCCTTGCCTGCGTCGTTACTTGCGTCTTGGTAGCGCACGATGATTTCGTCTTTACTATCTACGGAAGCCTGCAACACGCCGTCATTCGCTTTGCCTTTGCCCGCCGCGATTTTGAGCGCGCCTTTGTAACTGCCGGGCTGCGCAGCGTCCGGCGTGAGGGTTACTGTTTCCTGATCGGCGGTCACGGAACTGCTCACCTGCACCTGCACAGACTGCGCCGCGTTGCGGTCGCCGAGTGCGATTTGTACGACTTCGCCGTTCACGTAATTCGCCTGGTTAAGTTTCACCGTCGCTGTATTGCTGCAAAAAGGCGGTACGTCGAAGGACTCAATCGTGTTGAGGTCGTTCACTTCAATCGTGCTGGCCGAGTAGCCCATCCCGCGTTTAGCAAATGCCTGCCATAGCAAACATTGATTTGCGCCGTTGTTGTTCACACGATCCGCCAGCAGAATGGCATCGCGCGCTTCCAAAAACGTCGGCTCAATCGGCGTGAATTTCATTCCGTCCAGCACGAGTTGAATGCTTTGCCGTTGGCCGGTCTGAAAGCCGTATTGCTTGAGGAGCGCCGCGCGCATTTCCCACAACGCTGCGCACCAGATTTCGCCGACTGTATGCACTTCGCGTGTGAAGCGAATAAAGCCAAACGTGCGCGGCGAGGCGTTGATGTCAGTCGTGTAGGGAAAACTGCGCAGTCCCCGCGCAGGCAAATTTGTTGCGTACTGCGCGATCATAAATTGCCCGTCAATCGGGTCAGTTTCTTTGCTAAGCAACGCGAGAGCCACATAATCCGACCAGCCTTCGCCCATTCCTGCGGCTTGGTAACCACCGAGGCCGAGGCCGTTGCCGATCAAGCGATTGCTGACGCCGTGCGTCAGTTCATGCAAGATCACAGTTTGATCCAAACTGCCATCAAGCAACGGCGACGAGGTATTCCAGACAAACATCTGCACTCGTCCCGCGCGACCATCGGGCGGCGTCGTAAAGTTCGCGTTATTGAAACCGCTACCGTCCTGCACATCGGCCTGAATCGCATCGCTGCCTTGTCCGCCGAGGCCGAAATTCTCCGTCTGAAAATTGCCTGCCGACTCGGTAAAGCCGAACGAATACAAAATGTCGTGAAAGCGATTCGCCCAGTAAAACAAATTCACCTGTGCCGCTTTTTGATTGTCGGCGGTAAAAACGTCTTTCGTGAGATCGAGTGGGAAAGAAAAGTTTTTGTCCGGCACGGTCAATTCCGGCTGATCCGGCAGGTTGTCATTGTTGCGATCCAAATGCGCCTCGACATTGTTGCCGCGCAGGCTGGTCTGTGGCTTCCCAGCCCACCAATCAAAATGCTTATCAGCAGCGACAAAGTGCGGCTGGCCATTGAAGGGAACATCAGTGCGTTCGATGAGTGGTGGATTGGTTTTGGTATGTGGAAGGTCGGGGCGCGGGCTGACGCCGCTGAAGACAAGGCCGTGCGGATCAGTTTCATAACGAGTCAGATTGCGGCGAAAGAGTAACGAGCCGCGCTCCGCATCCACGACCATCAAATAAGCATCGGTGGTTGCGGCAGGCCAGACTTCGCATTCCCATGCCAGTTGCAGCTTGTCGGCGGCGAGCGGAAAGTAGACAAGCCGCGTCTGCGCCTCGCGTGCGAGTTCTGCACTGCGCGCGAATTGCTGCCGTTGTGCTGCGCCTGCTGCCATTGTTGCGCGCGGCAGAACAGAAAACTGCAAGCCGACGGTTGCTGCCGCCCGTTCCAGCGCGGTCGCCGCTGTTACGCGCAATCGCAAGCTGGAATTTGCCGTAGCGGTTGTGGGCATCAACTCGCCATCTGCTGCCAGCACTTCGCCTGCACGGGTCAGATGCAGATTCATCCGTGCGCCGAAGACCTCAATGCCGTTGCATTGTTGTTGCAGCGTCAGATGCGTCACGCCGCTCGGCTTGCTTTGATCGCGGCGCGTGACCTGCAAGGCGTCCACTTCCGCCGCTGTTAATTGAAACAGGCTTTCGCGTTCGCGCAAGAAGCGGCGCGCAATTGTTTCCGCTTCGTCGTCACTACGCGCGGTTAGGGCGGCTTGTTGTGCCAGCATCCGGCTGGGCGTTCCACTTAGCGAACTCCACCGCAGCCGCGCGTGGTCGGGCTGCAAGGCGGCGGCTGATTTTGTCGTACGTGCAGGGGGGAGCGGCGCGCTGTCGAGCGTGCGTTGATATGTGGCGCGAATGTCAAAATCTTCGTAACGGCGCGGAGTGGTTGTCGGCTGAAAGATAGATTGTGCTACCGCAACGGCGGCGAATAACGCAGGGATCAAAAACGTCAGGTTTCGTTTCATAGCGGAACTAACACGAAGGGAGAGTGAAGGTCAGTTGTTTCAGGAATCAGAGAACAGCCGGGGAGCCGAGAGGCGTAAGTGTTTGGTGCTGCAAGGGGCAATAACAACACAATCCGAGCAACCCCTTTTTTCCAGACATTTCTTGCCCCCTTCCAAAGGAAAGCCATTGATTGCCTACTGCTCACTGATAGCTGACCACTGACTAAAAACTTTTTTGGCCAGGCAGCGTTTTTAGGTCAGTGGTCAGCCGTTGGTGGGCAGCGGCCAGCGTATTCTCTCTCGTTGAATCTGAAAAAAATCTGGCACTCCGTTCGATTGTGGCAACGAATTTGCTGCGCTTTCGGACTGAGGAAACGCAATGAGTGAACTGGAAAACAAACCACTTTGGTATAAGGAAGCGATTGTTTACGAAGTCTACGTGCGCGGGTTTTTCGATTCCAACGGCGATGGCATCGGCGACCTGCGCGGGCTGACGGAAAAGCTGGATTATCTGGCCTGGCTCGGCGTGAATTGTATCTGGTTATTGCCGACGTACCCGTCGCCGCTGTGCGATGGCGGCTATGATATTTCGGATTACTACGCGGTGTTGCCGGAGTATGGCACGCTCGATGACTTTAAAAATTTTCTGGCGGCGGCGCACGCGCGCGGCATTCGCGTGATTGCGGATTTGGTGCTGAATCACACGTCGGATCAGCATCCGTGGTTTCTTGAAGCCCGCAGTTCGCGCGATTCGCCGAAACGCGATTGGTATGTGTGGAGCGACACGGATCATCGCTACGCCGACGCACGCATTGTGTTTCTGGACACCGAACGCTCCAACTGGGCATGGGATGAAACGACGAAGCAATTTTATTGGCATCGTTTTTTTAGCCATCAACCCGATCTCAACTACGACAATCCGGCGGTGCAACAGGCGATGCTGGATGTCGTGGCCTACTGGCTGGAACTGGGCATTGACGGGTTTCGGCTGGATGCGATTCCGTATTTGTTCGAACGCGAAGGCACGAATTGCGAGAACCTGCCGGAAACGCATGTCTTCATCAAACGCCTGCGCCGCATAATTGACGAACGCTTTCCGAACCGCTTGCTGCTGGCCGAAGCGAATCAGTGGCCGGAAGATGTCGTGCAGTTTTTTGGCGACGGTGACGAATGCCAGATGTGTTATCACTTTCCGATTATGCCGCGCCTGTTCATCGCCCTACAGCAGGAAGATCGCTTGCCGATTATCGAGATTTTTCATCGCACGCCCGTACTGCCGGAAAGCTGCCAATGGGGTTTGTTCCTGCGCAATCACGATGAATTGACGTTGGAAATGGTAACGGATGAAGAGCGGGATTATCTCTACAACGAGTACGCCAAACATCCGCGTATGCGGCTCAATCTCGGCATTCGTCGCCGTTTGGCCCCGCTCCTGGACAATGGGCGGCGGCGGATTGAGCTTTTGCACGCGCTGTTGTTCAGTTTGCCCGGGACGCCGTTTTTGTATTACGGCGATGAGATCGGGATGGGCGATAACATTTACCTGGGCGACCGCGACGGCGTGCGCACGCCGATGCAATGGTCGGCGGATCGCAACGGCGGATTTTCGCGCGCGGATTTTGCACAGTTATATTTTCCGCCGATTGTTGACCCGGTCTACGGCTTTCAATCTGTCAACGTCGAAGCCGAGCAGCGGCATTCCTTCTCGCTGCTGCACTGGATGCGCGAGATGATTCACCTGCGGCGTGCGCATCCGGTTTTCGGGAGCGGGGCGATGACGTTTTTGCATCCATCGAATCGTAAGGTGTTAGCTTTTACGCGCGAATGGCAGGGGGAAACGGTGCTTTGTTTGTATAACCTGTCGCGTTGTTCACAACCCGTGCAGCTTGATTTGCAGGCGTATGCGGGCTGCGTGCCGATGGATTTGCAGTATCAGATTGCGTTCCCGCGCATCGGGTCGGATCTGTATCAATTGGCGTTGAATGAATATGGATTTTATTGGCTGCAATTGCGGTAAAGCTGATTTTTACTGTTTCCCGTGTGGCGCTCTGGCTTCGCCGCCTGCCGCCGCTGTTTTCACCCAGCAACGCAACACCTCGGCCACGCTCCACGCTTGCGCAACACAGCCGCGTTGAGTGTAGGGTTGCTCGGCGTCGAAGATTTCGCTGATCGAACCGACGCAACCTTCGTTCAAATGCGGCTCGAAGCCTTGCACAAAGCGCCGCGCGCCTTCGGTGTCGTCGGGATGCACTTTCAACCACGCATCTACAAACGGCCCGATCAGCCAGCCCCAGACCGTGCCCTGATGATAGGCCGCATCGCGCGAACGCAAATCGCCATCGTATTTCGGTTTGTAATCCTTTTGATCGGGCGCGAGCGAACGCAGCCCGACCGGCGTATACAGCTTCTCCTGCGCTGCCTTCAATACGATTGCCCAACGATCTTGTGTCAACACCGGATGCGGCAGCGAAAACGCCAGCAATTGATTCGGACGAAATGCGGGATCGTCGCCCTGCTCGCTGTCCACTACGTCGTAGAGGTACTGCCCTTTCTCATACCAGAACCGGCGATTGAAGGCGGCAGCGGTTTGCTCGGCTTGGGCGGCGATGTTGGCGGCGGCGGTTTCCTGCTCGGCCTCGCGCAACCAGCCTTCCAGCAGGCGCAGGGCGTTATACCAGAGGGCATTGATTTCAACGGCCTTACCGCGCCGGGGCGTGACGACCCAATCGCCGACTTTGGCATCCATCCACGTCAGTTGATAGCCGTCCGCGCCCTGTCGCAACAATCCGTCAGACGAATCAACGCCAATGCCGAAGCGGGTGCCATCAAGGTGATGCCGCACGATGTTTTGCAGTGTCGGCAGCAGCAACCGCAACGTTTCGCCATCGTGCGTGTAGTGCAAGTAACGATCCAGCGCGTGAAAGAACCAGAGCGTCGCATCCGCCGTGTGATACAGCCCTTCCTTCTCGCCTTCGGGAAACATATTCGGGATCAGGCCGTCGCGGACGTAATGCGCAAAGGTGCGCAGAATCCAGCCTGCTTCGATGTAGCGCCCGGTCGAAAGCGTCAACCCCTCCAAACTAATCATCGTGTCGCGGCCCCAATCGGTAAACCAGTGATAGCCCGCAATGACGGTACGCACTTCATCGCCCGCAGCCCGCACGCGCACCGCCTCTTCGGCACGTCCGGCAGGGGTGATGATAAATTGATCGGCGGCCAGTACCAGCTCTGCGCCCATTCCGCTGTGCGCAGCCTGCGGTGCGGCAAACAGCAGCCGTCGTCGCCGTTCGCGTTCGGCCTCAAAGGCTTCTTCCGGGCTGAGTGCTTGCAGCCGTAGCCACGATTCTGTTGAAGCAGTCAACGTTGTTGTCTGATCTTTCGTAAGCCGCGTGCTGAAACAGCCGGGACTCCACAGCACGCCCTGTGAATCGTAGCCTCGATGCGCTTCGATGGTGTAAAACTGATTTTCGAGAATGCCGCGATCCAGCGTCATTTGTGAGGCATCGCCGCTCAACATCAGGCGCAACGGTGGGTAATCATCGCGCGTCGAAATTTCATACCGATCTCCGACAATCGTCAGCTTGTACGGTTCCGCGAGCGGCTCGCTGACTAATCCTTCGTGGGGGCGAAAATAAAATCCTGGCCGCAGCCGCAGCCGCAATGAATCCGCGCCCGCGAGCAGCTTCCAACTGATTTGTACCGTATTTTGTAGGTGCGGCAGTAGTAGGCGTTTTTCGACCTGCGCATCGCCGACTTGATAAACCCAAACCGGCAAGCCGCCTTCCAGCCGAAATTCGGCCAGATACTGTGCGCTATCAATGTCGCGGTCGGTAGTGGTTTGCTCTTCGCCGCTGATTTGATGCTGTGAATCGTCAGGCAGAATGAGGTATTCGGCCAGATGATTGAACATATTCAGGCGTCCGAGCGGTGACGGCAGCGCGGCAATCAACAGCCCGTGAAATCGCCGCGTCGCTACGCCTGCGATTGTGCTGGAAGCGTAGCCGCCCAATCCATTCGCCACCAGCCATTCGTGCGATAACAACGCATCGGTGTCCAGCGTATTCAGGTTTGTCAGGCGACGAGTCCAATTCTTCATACTTGTTCCTCGGCGTTTTCCAATTGTGCGGCCTGCAATTCTTCCAGCACGTCGGGGTGAATCAGCGAAACTTCCGCCACACCCGTTAACCTGCCGGGGCGCATCACGACGGCGGCCTGACCGGGGATCAACCAATTTTCCGTCGTTTCCAGCGGCGGCGTACCCAGGCCACCATACTTTGTGCTTTCGCTTGACCACAGCACTTTCCATTGCCGATTGGGCGGCGGCGCGAGCAGCGGTTCCGGCGCTGGCGTCAGGATCAAATCTGCGCCCAGATTGACGAGCAGTAAGCGGTCGTCGTAGGGCTTTCCCGCCGCGCCAAAAAAGCGCAGCACAAAGGCTTCATTGCTCAGCACCGCGCCGTCTACGCCCCGTTGTCGCTGCGCGCGAAAGACGGGATCGTGGCGGCGAAGGCGTAATAAATCGCGGTGCAACTGATAAATCTCCGCGTGGCGTTCACGTTCGGAAAAATCCAGCTTGCAGCGCGTGAATGTTTCTAATTCGCCCGGTTCAGCCAGCACCGCTTGCGTTTCCGGCGTCGCTAAACTGCGAAACTGAGCCAGGTTTTGCTTTCGCCCTTCGCTCACCAAACGGCGCAATTCACCCTCGAAATCGGCGAAGTACAGAAATGGACTCGACGCCGCAAACTCTTGTCCCTGAAACAGCATCGGCGTGCTGGGCGCGAGCAATAACAACGCGGTTAGTGCGCGGTAGCGTCCCGGACTTGTCAGTGTATGAACCCGCTCGCCGCGCCCTGAGTTAGCGATCTGATCGTGGTTTTGAATAAAGTTCACATACGCTGTCGGCGGCAACGTCAGGTCAGCCGTACCGCGTCGGTTATGTTGCCAACGATACCATTGGCCTTGATACAGGTAGCCGTATTTGATAGCAGAAATGAATTCCTGCGGCCTGCCGAGATAATCGGTGTAATATGCCTCATTGCGTCCAGTGAGCGCCACAACGGCGCTGTGATGAAAATCATCATTCCAAAGCGCATCCAGACCGTGTCCGCCTTGTTCTGTTGCCCGCACCAGCCGCACGTGCTGCGGTTCGTTTTCTGCCACGATAATTGTTTCTCGCCCGCGCGCTACTTCGCGCACAGTGCGGCCAATCGCGGTCATGATGTGTTCGTCGGAGTCGTCAAAGATGCTCTGCGTCGCGTCAAGGCGCAGGCCATCGAAGTGAAATTCATTAATCCAGTACGCGGCATTGCTCAAAAAGAATTCGCGCACGGCGGCATTGCCTACGTCATCGTAGTTAATTGCCTCGCCCCATTCGGTTTTGTGTTTGGACGAAAAGTATTCGGGCGCGAATTCTTTCAGGTAATTTCCGTCCGGCCCCAGGTGGTTGTAAACGACATCCAAAATCACGCCGATGCCAAAGGAATGCGCGCGATCAATGAAGCGGCGCAAATCATCCGGCGTGCCGTACAACCGCGTCGGCGCAAACAAATTCACTCCGTCATAACCCCAGCCAAAGCGCCCCGGAAAATCTGCGACCGGCATCATTTCAATCACCGTAATGCCAAGCGACGCAAGTTGCGGCAACTGCTCCGTTGCCGCTGCCCAGGTGCCTTCCGGCGTGAACGTGCCGACGTGCATTTCGTACATCACCTGCCCGTGTATGGCACAACCCTGCCAGCTTGAATCGCTCCACGCAAATGCGCGCGGGTCAACGACCATCGAAGCGCCGTGCGGCCCCTGCGGTTGAAAGCGCGAAACTGGATCAGGATAAAGTTTGTCGCCGTCGTCCAACCGCAAACGATACAGCGTGCCTGCCTCGGCCTCGGCAAAAACACCGGAAAAATAGCCGGACTCTTCTGTCGTCAGTGGAAATGCCCGACCTTTTTCTTCCAACACGACTTCCACTTTTTTCCAGTGCGGCGCATAGACGCGAAAATGGACGCCTTGTCCCGCCAACACTTCGGCACCGACGGGTAACAGACGAGCGGTTTGCGATTGTTTTGTGATGGTCATGACATTTACGATTCTGGCAGCAGGCGAAAGAGGGTGAGTGAGCGGAATTCCATTTCATATATTTGCCCGCCCGCACCAATCATTGGCGTAGCGGGCTTGCCCTCGGCAAAGCGCGTATCCAACAACAGCTCCCATTGCATATCCGCGCGATGTGCGGGTAACACAAACGGCAATGGTTCGTGGTGTGCATTGAGCAAAATCAATAATGTGTCGTCGGTAATGCGTTGTCCCCGTTCATCCACATCCGCTATGGCCTCACCAGCCAGCCGCAAACCCAGCGCGCGCGTGTGTTCGTTGTTCCAGTCTTCCTCCGACATTTCCTGCCCGTCGGGACGGAACCACGCCAGGTCTTTGACATCGGAGCCGCGAATGCGCCGCCCCTGAAAGAATTTCTTGCGGCGCAAGACAGGATGCTGATGAA
The DNA here is from genome assembly GCA_046331525.1 of Blastocatellia bacterium. Classification (GTDB taxonomy): domain Bacteria; phylum Acidobacteriota; class Blastocatellia; order RBC074; family RBC074; genus JAFDVL01. The sequence continues at coordinate 59,065 of JAXLQQ010000014.1, read as the reverse complement.
ACAACTGCACGACAAAGCGCGTGAACGCGAGCAGCGCAGTTTTGTCTTCATCCAGTTGCCAGTTAAGCCACGAAATTTCATTGTCCTGGCAATAAGCATTGTTGTTGCCATGCTGCGTGCGCCCCACCTCATCGCCCGCCTGCAACATCGGCACGCCCTGCGAAAGCAACATCGTGGCGAGAAAGTTTCGGCATTGCCGCGCGCGTAGCGTCTGAATCGCCGGATTATCCGTTGGCCCTTCTACGCCGCAATTCCAGCTTAAATTGTCGTCGTGACCATCGCGGTTTTCTTCGCCATTGGCTTCGTTGTGCTTTTCGTTATAACTCACCAAATCCGCCAGCGTGAAACCATCGTGCGCAGTGATGAAATTGATGCTGGCATACGGACGACGCCCGCCGCTTTCGTACAAATCGCTGCTGCCCGTCAGGCGATAAGCCAGGTTCGACGCCAACCCGCCATCGCCGCGCCAAAAGCCACGCACGGTGTCCCGGTACAATCCATTCCACTCTGCCCACAGCACCGGAAACTTACCCACCTGATAGCCGCCCGGCCCAACATCCCAGGGTTCAGCAATCAACTTCACCTGACTAATCACTGGGTCTTGCTGAATGATGTCAAAGAAAGCCGAGAGTCGATCCACCTCCTGCAATTCACGCGCAAGGGACGATGCCAGATCAAAGCGAAACCCATCCACGTGCATTTCCTGCACCCAATACCGCAAACTGTCCATCAGCAATTGCAACGCGCGCGGCTGTTGCATATTCAGCGTGTTGCCACAGCCCGTAAAATCCATGTAATAACGCGGCTGATCGGCCACCAAGCGGTAGTACGCCGCATTATCAATGCCGCGAAAACTAAGCGTCGGCCCCAGATGATTGCCTTCGCCCGTGTGGTTATAAACGACATCCAAAATCACTTCGATGCCCGCCTGATGCAACGCCCGCACCATCTGCTTGAATTCCGTGACCTGTTGCCCCACTTGTTGGCTGGCGGCATAGCGCGCATCCGGCGCGAAAAAACTAATGGTGTTATACCCCCAATAATTATTCAGCCCTCGATCCAGTAAATGCCCATCAATCACTGCTTGCTGAACCGGCAATAACTCCACTGCTGTGATGCCTAGTTCTTTGAAGTATGCAAGAATCGTCGGATGCGCTAGCCCCGTATACGTCCCGCGCACCTCGTCCGGCAGGCCAGGATGCTGCATCGTGAAGCCGCGCACGTGTAATTCGTAAATCAACGTTTTATGCCAGGGCGTACGCGGCGGGCGGTCGCCCTGCCAGTTGAAAGTAGGATCAATTACCAGGCATTTCGGCATTGCTGCCGCACTATCTTCTTCGCTAAATGAAAGATCACCCGCCGCTTCTCCTATTTGATAAGCAAACAGCGCCGCCCCCCATTGCAATTCTCCCTGCAACGCTCGTGCATACGGGTCAAGCAATAATTTATGAGGATTAAACCGCTGCCCCTTCGCCGGGTCATAGGGGCCGTGAATGCGATAACCATATAATTGTCCAGGCCGCAAGTCAGGAAAGTAACCGTGCCAGACGTGCTCTGTTTGTTCTTGCAGAAAGATGCGTTGCCTCTCAGGTAACCGACCTGACGACTCAAATAAACATAACTCTACAGCTGTAGCATTTTCAGAAAAGAGAGCAAAGTTAACACCTTCTCCATCCCAAGTTGCGCCGAGCGGGTAAGGCTGTCCGGGCCAAAGTTTCATCATCATCACCTGTACTTGTTTGACTACCTTTCGATACTTTTTATGCTGACGAAAAAGTACGTTATTTTTTGAATAGTGCGATTTTGCGTTGAGTATTGATCAAAGTACAGCAAGCCTCTTTTTTGCTGCCGCAATTAAGCTTGCAGAGTCCGCGACAAACATCTTGCTTGTCGTCCACTTATTTTTTTTCCGTCTTTTTGGCTCTGCCAGCGCCACTCTTTTTCCCTCCACCGTCGTGTTTATTGACAGTCGCCCAGGCGCGGGCTTCGGCTTCGTCATCCGCAACGCCACGCTCCTTGTAACCTTCCTCAATATGTTCTGCCATACGTTTTTGTTTGTCTGTATATTTTGATTTATCTCCTTGCGGCATAGATAGGCTCCTTTCTGAAAGACACAGCAAACTGCCCGTGCTGGCAGTGAAACCAACACAGGCAGCTTTTTCGATGGGAAATAGTTTATTGGCACTTGCCCGTACCAATATTACTTACGACTGGACTGCGCTTTGGCAGTCTTTTGCAACTCGGTGCGCTTTTGTTGTAAGTCCTGCCCAATGCGCAGCAGGTCTTCGCTTGGAATAGCCTGTCTGATCAGCGGAAACATTTCTTTTTCTTCTTCTTTGACGTGATGCTCAATATTTTCCTGCATGACCTTTACTTTGGCCTGCATCTTTTCGCTCCCTTTGGTCAGATTACTCACTTCACGTAGAAGCGTTTTGACCTGCCGGTGTTCTTCGATGGCTTCCAGCGTGATGTCCTTGAGTTCTTCGTATTGTTGCAAGGCTGGATAGAGAGCCGTTTCTTCCAATTGTGTGTGAACTTCCAGCTCCTGGTGAATTTGCTGGAAAATACGCTGGCATTCCTGTTCATTCTCAGTTGCTTCAAACTGCTCAAAAAGCTCAGCAACTTTGCGGTGATCCTGAATTAACTGATTTAGTGCATCCATAATTTCGTCATCCTTTTTTACTCAGTATCAAGATTTCAATGGACAAAAGCTGATGATAAAGAGTGCAGCTAATAAATTTTGCTAGCCTCCTTTATACTTATTTGCATTGAAAACGAGACGGCGATGGCTTCATCCAAAACGAACTTTGCCTGCACCGTTGCAAGCGTGACCGCAGCAAACACCATACCAGAAGGTGTTATTCTAATAGGTCGAATTACTTTCTGTTCCCGCGTAAAGTACAAACGTATCTTTACTGCAAGGAGTGAAGGAAAACGGCAAGCATTTTGTCTGCTCAGCTCTTTAGTAATTGAATTATTCCCCACAGACATTAATTTATGGATCAGTCGTGCTAGGGGTCTGTTGCTATTGAAGAACTCTGCCCTTTGACTAGGTAATCCTCAGGCCGTTGATCGAATTTATGCTTACAACCTTCGGAGCAAAAATAATAGATTTGCCCCAAATATTCTGATTGCACGTTTGTTTGTGCAGAGATTGGTGTTCCGCAAACAAGATCAATTTGATTCGCCATAATTTATTCCTCCGGCTTAGTGGTCGTAAAAGCTAGGGCAAATCCTAGGCCAGGCGATAGGCGTTTCGTCCGCTTGCTCAGACCTTGTGTCTGCGCAACTAGCAGTTATGTGTATTTAAATCGTACTTTTCGTTCTGCGATGAAACAGTATGAATAATCTTAGTTGGACTAACTTGTACTAAATCGCTGGCGAAATGCTTAAATTATGATGAGCGTCTCACTGCTACTTATCGGAAAATGAAGGGGGGTAATAAGGCAACTCTACAAAGTTATAGCGGTTGGCCAGTTAATTACGAGCAAGAGGGTTTATGGCATCAAGCTTGCTTGGAGAGGGTGTAGTCATTTTTCGACTATAGCTAACCTTGTATGTGGAGCGGGTGTCTGCAGGCCATCCGAAGGAGTGCATTGGGGAGTGTACTTCCTGGTCCTAATATGAGGAAGCCGCACTGATCAGACAAACTATTGTTCACGGGGGAAGACGATAGTTTGCCTGATCAGTTTTTGTATCCTTCCTGAGTAGCGTCATTCTAGCTCAAAGTAGTTTTATAATCGCCTGGCCCTCGTTTTTAATATTAGAAATAGGCCAATTACAGTTCTTTTCTTGACAATCTTCATTTGCTTGCTCTAGCCTGCTGGCCGTAGCAGATACTGCCCTGATGCAAAGATTGCTACACCTAAACTCACCTTCCTGCAACGATTCGATCAAACAATTTTTAGGCAACTAACAGGAATGCTGTTGGTCTAACCTATACTTACTGGGATGAAAAACATGACTCCTCCACTGATTGCGCGAGTACTTTTTTTACGACTCTTGTGGCTTGGTCTGCTGTCATTGCCCTTGTGGGCGCAGGCTTCGCGGGCGGGGTCGGCGGGCGATTATTATAATCGCGCGAATGAACGGCAAAAACAGGGCGATCTGGATGGTGCCGCGGCGGATTATGGCATCGCGCTGATTTTCAATCCGCAGTTGGCCGAAGCCTGGAACAATCGCGGCGTGGTGCATTACCTACAAAAACGTTTTGACGAGGCGATTGCTGATTGCACTAAAGCGCTTACCTTACAGGCCACCTACGCCGAAGCCTGGAACAATCGAGGCAACGCCAAGGCTGCAAAAGGCGATGCGGAAGGCGCGCTGACCGATTTTGCCGAAGCTATTCGTTTAAATCCCCGCTATGCGACGGCGTATCACAGTCGGGGGCTGGTGCGACAGCTAAAACAGGATGCAACCGGCGCGATCAGTGATTACAACCGCGCGATTGAATTGAATCCGCGCCCGCCCTCGGCCTGGTATCATCGCGGTACGGCGCAGTTGATGCAGGGGCAATTCCGTGCGGCCCTGACAGATTTCGATCAGGCCATTAAGCTGAATCAAAACCGGGCCGAATACTGGGCCGAACGGGGAATCACAAAATTATTGCTGGGCAAAGAATCGGAGGCCGCACAGGATTTTGCCCAATGTTTGCAGCGGAATCCTGAATTAAAGGATAGCTTGCAGGTACGCATAGACCGCATTAAGGCCAAAAATAAAGAGCAAATGATGACTGATTCGACAGCGGCAGCCCCGAAAAATTCGTCGAAATTCAAATAACCGAGCGAGAGCGCGCAGCGCCTGGGAGCGCACGCGGCTCGCGTGCTAAGAAGTTATAAGCGTTACCTTTTCTCGGAGCGAATTTGCTTATCACGTCTCAGCACGCGAGCTGCGTGCGCTCCCAGGCGCTGCGCGTTCCTTGGCAATGCCTTTACAAGTCGTTTGATGCAGACAATTAAATCCTCCTTATTAACTGTCACGAGTAAGCTTTCTTCTTTCCTTTCGCAATAAGTTGGTCTGCCGCTTGCTTCGTACCAGTTCTCCCCGCAAACGCTAAGATTCCCTCATTACAAGATTGAATGGTACAGATGTCATACCGACATCTGGCCGGTGATATTCCTTTGGAGGTCAAAAAATGATAGATCTTTCGCCATCTCTTTCCTTTTGCCGTAGCCGCCTGATGCCCGGCGTGCTACTGCTAATTGCTTTTTGTTGTGCTGTTTGGGCACAGAGTGAAGCGGGGCAAATCGCGGGCAAAATCACTGACCAAAGCGGAGCCGCAATCCCTGGCGCAGCTGTAACAGTAAAATCTGCTGACACTGGAATCGTGCGTGACGCGACCACAGACAGCGGCGGATTTTATTTGGTCAGTGGCTTACAGCCGGGGCTTTACGATGTACAAGTGCAATCCACAGGGTTCGCACCGCGAACACAACGTGTCCGCGTTTCAGTCGGGGCCGCGCGGCGGGTGGAAACACAGCTTTCGGTAAATCCAGTTACAGAAAATCAGGAGGTTGTGGAAGGCAGCGGCGGCGTTGAAATCAATACCGCTTCGCAACAACTTTCCGATCCGATTTCCGGTCGTCAGATTCGGGAATTGCCCACTATTACCCGCGATCCGTATGATCTGGTCACCCTCTCTGGCAACGTGACCCAAACGACGAATCCCAATGGTATCGGTGGGCAACGCGACATTGCTTACTCCATCAGCGGGCCCCGTGTGGGCAGCACCAGCCACTGTCACTCATACAGTGGACGGGGAGGCCGCGCTGTCTGGTCCCTGGCTCCATGCCTGAGACAGGCTGGTTTCTCTTCAGATGCCAGTACAAAGAGGGGTCAGATGCAACAAGGCAGTTTCTCCGCCGTCTGCTGAGCCTCTCTGGGCCTGCTGAAGGGGCAGCACTCAGCCCCAGCCCCAGCTCCCCTGTGGCCGGGCAGCTTGTGGTACTGCTGGTCACTGCTGCTGTCTCTGCTGCTAACAGGCTCCAGCAACAGCACTGGGAATGCTTCAGCATTTCCTGGACACTCAGTGTGATGTGTTCATTCTGCTGCCTTCTGTGGAAACTCATTTGGACTCTGAGTTTGTTTTCTTTGCGTCTCCCCTCAGCACTCCTCTCTGTGCTCAGCCAGGTCACTCAGGTGGAGCATGGCCTTCAGTGCTGGCAGCTTCAGCAGGCCTGCAATGCAGCATCTGCTGCCTTTTCCTGCGTGCTCCCCGCTGAAGCTGGAGAGCCACTGTGCAGTCAGCATTCGCCCTTCTCTGGGATGTGTGCTCCTGCAGGCAGCCATTTCTGGCCTCTGTGGGCTCTGGAAGCAGCACTCTCAATTCCCCAGACAACAGCAGACTTGGGCTGAGCTTCCTTTGGATACAGGCCTGAGCTTGACTGGACATTTGGATTACACCTTCACCTTGGCTCTCAAGGGAAGTTTGTTGCCACCTGCTGCATGACTCCGCGCCCGGCTTTTGGGAGAACTTCCTTCTTACGTTGGCCAGCCTCTTGAACTCCTGGCCCAAGGGATCCTCCCAACCTCGAACTGGACCTGGGATTACATGAGCAACAGCTCAGCACAGCAGGGGCTAACAATCAGCATGGCCTGATAAATGGTGCATTCTCTTTGCTTTGCTTTCTTGCAGGAACTGTGCAGGAAGAACTCATGGCCCCATTTCTGCTGATTTGTTCTGCTGACCTCAAATCTGGTGGTTTGTTAAATTGTTCTCAATAAGTTTGAGCAACTGGGTTTCTTGGTAGGAACAGCAATTATTAGCAGTGGAGCCTTCACTGCCGCGCACAGGATGCTCACTGCTCAAACTCCTAACCGGCCATTCCTGTCACCCAGGCCCCCATGACACCAGGCACAGGGCACTGTGTGTTGGTGCCCAGGACCGGTGGCATGGGGCAGGATGGAATGCTGGTTTGGTGTCCAGGACAGGCAATCTGGGCCTTGAATAAGCAACCATCCTTTGTTTTGAATCAGCCTGATTAGATGATTCCTTCCAAAGCATTCCTTTTTGCACCCTCGCTGTCAATGCTGACTGGGGCTTTTGAAATTTTGATGTTTGCTGGTGTGCTGCTGCCCTCAGTGATTTTATCGAACTTCCTATGGAGCTTTTGACAGACATGGCCCAGCAGCACAGATTCCTTGCTGGGCATTTCAGGTCCGGCACAGGAGGACACAGTGGAACTGTGATCAATGGTGAATAACATTTACCACTCAATAATATGGAGATGGTTAAACAGAATGATGACCAAGACCTTGTAATTGCACAGCAGCTATGGCATCCACCACGTGACCAGTTCCTGGTGATGTTGTGGATACCCATTTCTCAGCACCAGGTGACTTCCGCCAGTGCCTCATTAACCTTACCCGCACTGGTACTGGTAACGCTGCCGCTCAGGCGTATCTGGAAGCCGTTTGTCGCTGGACGTGGCGCGCGCGCTGCTGACCACCCGGGCTTTCGCGCCCGCGCATATTCGTTGGCGACAATGCCAGCTCGCGCGCGCATTCGCTGGAACGTAACGCCGATTTTGAATGACCCGGCGCGGTTTGTGACGGCATTCCGGGACCTGCGCTTTGTTTTGCCTGGCTGCGTAATGCAGATCGCCCGGGCTCGCGTGCTGTGGGCGGCAGCAACGGCGGCGCTTATGGCATTCGCCCTGCGCGTTTGGGCCAATTAACCCTGCAAAATAACGGCGTCAGACCCGGCTGACGGTCACTGGGCTGGCACCTGGCGGCAAATCGGGTTGCAATTCACGGCGCGTTACCGTTATGCAAAATCTTTGGATAACGTTGGTTCACAATTTGGGTTTGGGGGACTGAACACGTTTGGTGTTAATCAACTCGCACCCTTTGATCCAGGCAATGATTACGGGCGGTCGGACTATGACATCCGCCATCGTTTTATTGCAAGCTTCAATTGGGAAGTGCCGTTTGAAAAAATCGGCGACCGCTTCTTTGGCGGTACCGGCACGGCGATCTCACGCCAAATATTCGGTGGCTGGCAATTGACGGGCATTTTCAACGTGCAAAGCGGCACGCCTTTCAGCGTGTTCAATTGTGCAGGCATCACAAATGCCGAAACGCCCTGCCCGCGTGTTGCCTTGACCGGTGCCGTGAATCAATTTGGCACGAATGATCCAACAGCAGTGGCCGGATTCCCAAACCGCTTCAATTTCATTGACCTGAGTGGATTGACGGCGGGCAACGCGGCGATTGTTAACACGGGCTTTGCACCTTTTTCGACCAGCACGACCAGCCGGAATTTCTTTGAGGGGCCTCGTTTCTGGAATATCGATATGGGCGTCTCGAAGCGGTTCAAATTGGCGGAAGATGTAGGGCTGCAATTCCGGGGCGAATTCTTCAATCTCTTCAATCACACTAATGACTTTGTGTTGAATGGCGAAACGGACATTAGTTCGACAGGCTTTGTTCCCGTTATTCGCAGCGGTCGTCGGCACGTACAATTGGCTGTAAAACTTACCTTCTAAGAATCTCCTTAGACATACTGAACCTACTGGTGGCCGGGAAACTGCAATCGTTCCCGGCCTTTTTTGCTGCTCTTTGCTTGGTCTTGAATCTTTCGAGTTGCAATATAAAAGGTGTAAGGAAGAGGAATCGTTGGGCTGCGGAATATTGCAGGAAACGTTGGTCACGCAAAAATGCAGTACGGTGAGCGTAAGCGACCTGCACTTTGATCAGCGTATCACTTCATCAAAATCCAGGTCACTTACGCTCACCGTACTGCATCTGGTTCTTAGCTCCCGACCTCCGCTACTTGGTTTTCGCTTCGGTCACACGCAAGTTGGTGTTTTGACCATAGATTAAGATTTCCAGGCGTCCATCGCGCCCCACTTCGCCGGGCGTGCCTTCCCCTTGGCCCAGCGTGCGAATGCGGGAATCATCCAGTTTGAAATGTTCCGCCAGATATTGCCGCACGACAGAAGCACGGGCTTGCGAAAGTTTCAAATTATCTTCTTTTGAGCCGAGCGAACCCGTTTGCGCAATAATCACGACGGCACCGAAATCATTCGCCTCTAAATATTTTCCGACTTCATTCAGTAGTTTTTCTTTGTCTAACTTGGCTGTTGTGGGTTTGTCAAAAAGGTCTTTGCTGGTGATGACAAATTTTTTGTCGGGTTCTCCCGGCGGCAGGCGATCTAACGCATACCGCGTCAAATCAGACGAATCAAAATAACCGCGATCTTTGAAGAAGCCGCGCAGCAGAAAGTTATGCTTCAGCGCCTCCATATTTTCCTGAAATGACACCACGCCGGTTTGCGCTTCGGTCACAACGCTACGCAGTGATGTCGTCATGGCGTTGATGTTGTCGAAGGTTTGACGGTCATTGACGAACGCGCCGATGGTGCCTTCGCCACGATCAATTTTGCTCGTGATGGATTTAACATCATCCGTGGCGGCGGTGAGGTTGCCAATCGCGGCTTTCGATTGGTCAATGGCATCCTTCGCGGAATCAATTGCCTGCTTCGCCGAATCAATCGTGTTGCTTGCCTTGCGGGCGATGTCCGCGTAATCCAGCGGCGGGCGACTCGGCAATGTGTCGCCGTCGCGCACCTGCGCGCCTGCTGCGGAGCCGAACGTCAGCTCCAAATACTTACTGCCAAGCAAGCCTTCTGTTTCGATAGCGGCTACGGAATCCTGCCGGATCACGGCTTTCGTAGAGTTTTCGAGCTGCATTTCAATCAGCACCTTCTCATTTGGCTTTTGGGGTAGTTGGATTTTATTGACCGTGCCGATGCGCACGCCGCCTGCGCGCACGGGCGCGCCTTCATCCAGGCCCGCGACGTTGTCGAAGTTCGCTTTCAGATGATAAGTCGGGCTAAAGAGAAATTGTTTTTCGCCAATCAAAAATACTGCTGCGCCGAAAATCAGCAATGCAGCAAAAATAAACGCGCCAAGACGTATCGTTCGGGACATTAGTTTTCCTCCCCCTTTCCCTGCACAAAACGCACGACAAAGGGATCATCACTTTGTTGTAAATCGTCGGGCGTGCCTTCCAGCACGATGCGGCCTTTATTCAACAGCGCCACGCGATCCGCGCTGGTACGCACACTGTTCATATCGTGCGTGACAACGACGGACGTGATGCCGCGTTCACGTTGCAAATCGCGGATCAATTCGTCAATTTCTGCTGCCGTGATGGGATCAAGCCCGGCATTTGGTTCATCGAGCAACATAATTTCAGGATCAAGCGCCAGCGCCCGCGCCAGCCCCACACGCTTTTTCATCCCGCCGGAAATGTTGGCTGGCATTTTCTTCATCGCGTCTTCCATCCCCACGCGTGCCAGCAATGACCGTACGCGCTCCTGTCGTTCCTGCTGGCTCATTTTGGTGTGACGGCGTAGCGGAAACGCGACGTTTTCTTCCACCGTCAGCGAGTCATACAGCGCGGCGTGCTGGAAGAGAAAGCCCATTTTTTTGCGCACTTCATTCAATTCCTTGAGCGGCAGCGCTGTGACCTCCTGATCTTTGATTTCAATCGTGCCTGCATCCGGCTTTTGCAAACCGATTAAAATTTTGAGCAAGACACTTTTGCCCATTCCGCTACGACCCAGCACCATCAACGTTTGACCTTGGGGAACATTCAGGCTGACATCCTGCAACACCACCTGCTGACCAAAGGCTTTGCGCAAATTGTGCATGCGAATTACCGGCTCATTTATATCGTTTGGCATATTCTTTTTTTCGCTAGGGAAACAACATAATGATCAACCGCACCAGCACGACATCGGCCAGAATCACAAACAACGAGGCCAGGACTACAGCACTGGTCGAAGCACGCCCGACGCCTTCCGTCCCGCCCGCCGCGCGCATCCCCTGAAAGCACCCCATCAACCCAATGATGAAACCGAACACCAGTGCCTTGAAAAGCGATGGCAGCAGGTCATCAAAGCCGACATTCTCAAAGCCATTGTTAAGAAACAGTCGCAACGGCGTTGCGTCCGCCAGCGTCGCGGCCAGCCAGCCTGTAAAAATCCCACAGAAATCTGCCGCCAGCGTCAACAGCGGCACCATCAACATACACGCCAGAATGCGCGTTACGACCAGGAATTTATGTGGATCAACCGCAGAAGCTTCAATCGCATCAATCTGCTCGCTCACCTTCATCGAACCTAGTTCTGCACCAATGCCTGCGCCCGTGCGCCCGCTCATCACCAGCGCCGTGATAATCGGCCCGCTCTCTTTGATGATGGAGGTAACAATCACCATCGGCAGCACCGCCTTAGCGCCAAAGCGCACGAGGCTATCGCGCGTTTGCAGGGACAAAACAACGCCAATTGCTCCGCCTGCAAGCGCCACGAGCGGCAACGAACGCGCGCCGATTTCATCCATCTGCCGCAACAACTCCTTCCCTTCATACGGTGGCGTCAGGGCTGCGCGCAGGAACCGCATTACGAACAATCCCAATTCACCAAACCAGGCAAAGGTGTTGGTAAAGATTTTTGGTAAACCCCACTCAATTTTTTTTGCAGGTGCCGGGGCAAGAGATTCTTTGGCTGTCATAAGGCATCCTTTGGTCAGCAGGTTATCAGCAAGTCGCAGGCGTCAGCTAAGCTTCCGGTTTGCGTTCTGGCACGTCCACCAAGGGCACAGTGTGGCCGGCCTCCAGCGCGCGACCGGCTTTCAGGTCGGCGAGACTGACCTGAAATTCTTCTTTCCGCGTTACGCGCGCGAGCAATTCTTTCAGCAAGGCGTCATCGCTTTGCGTCACGCCATTTTCATTCAGCGTCTGGCGCAACGTAGCTAAGCGATCTTTGTCGCGTTTATAAACGTCGGGATATAAGTGCAAGCGCCCGCCTTCGACGACGTGCGTGTCATAGTTCACATCCACCCAAAGCGGCGGATCAAGTTTGATTGCCAATCGTTCGGTGTTGTGTTTGGCGGCTTCGATCTGTTGCTGGCTGACGGGCAGTTTGCGCGCCGCGACGATCTTTTCCGTTAGATCATAAAGGTCATCTGTCAGCATCCGCACACAACCGTGTGACGCCAGACGGCCAATGTCCGTGGGCTTGGCGGCTTCGTGAATAAGAATGCCATTGCCCAGCCGGATTTTAACTTTCCCTAAAGGATTGCGCGGATCGTCCGCCTCAATTTTTTCGCCCGGTTCGACATCCGTGACCCATTTGGAATCGGGCGGAATCCAATCGGGATTCCAGACAATCTCGGTTGCTTTACGCTCGCCCACTGGCAACTGATAATCCAACCGCCCAACGCCGATTTGATAAGTCGTAACTTCCTTCCCGTTTTGCCATAGCGTCAGACGAAAAGCGGGCACGTCAACTGTGATCCAAATGCGCCCATCGCCCGGTGCCAGAGATGGTTTGGCCAGCTTACCGCCAGTTAATTTGTCAGAACGCGCTGATTCATTGGTGCCTACTGAATTACCAATATTCTCCAACGGAATTTGGCCGCCCGGGTTGATGGCGTCTTCGGTTGCCAATGCCAGGACATTGGAACGCATTTTTATCCCTTCGTCCCACGTCGCTTCAGCCCACACATCGCCGGTAAAATCGGCATTCGGCTTCCACTGTAACAGGAACTTTCCTGCGTTATCCGAATTGGTTACGGTGCCCAGTTCCGCGTACCGGTTCACGGCACTAACTGGACGGTAAACGATTTTCACTTCTTTCGCGCCCGGTGCAGTGACTGAAAAGCTAATTTCTTCTCCAGCCACTACTTTCCAGGGCCCCACTTCTTTACTAATTGTTGATACTTCCAGAATTGGTTCCTGCGCGGTTGGTTTGGGTGGCTGGCAAGCGGAAAGTAAGAAAAGAGTAGTTAAGAAAAAGAAAAAAGAAAAAATAGGAATTGCTGCTTTTTTTGCTCTACAAATAATACTCATACCAATACCAAATTACTTTCTTGCTTAACTAAGCTGATTGTAGTTTTTCTTATTCTCGCGCCTTGGTTTTTACTTAAGCTATTACCTTCGCAGCCCTGGAAGAAGTAGTGCAACTAACCCTCTGCTTGCCTGTATCACCAGCTATCACAGTGCAATGCGTATGCCTGAGCCGAAATGTTCGTTTAAGCTACAGTTGCGGCTCATAACAGAGGGCATAGAAGTTGCAAACGGAAGGTTATTAGACACCAGATCAGAGATGGTGTGTTTGCAAATTGGGCACAAGTAAATTTAAAACTTTTACCTTTTCTCAAGTCTGTAAAGTAAGAAAAAGAGGTAAGAACGAGGCCAGTAGTATGTATAGCAAGTATCTTGTTTGCTGCGCTGTCTTCGACTAACGGACAAGCAGAATCAACAGGAGCTTAACCTTACATACAAATTAATGTTGCTTAGCCGATTTACCATAAAGAAGATTGCAGCCGGAAAACCTCACCGCTTTGCCGCTGCTGAAACAGGAGGTTTTATGGCGCAATGTGAGGTCTGTGGAAATGACTATTACTTATCCTTTGAAGTAATTACCGCAGGCAGTAAACACGTTTTCGATAGCTTTGAGTGTGCAATTCATAAGCTGGCTCCGGTCTGCGCTCACTGCGGCTGCAAGATTGTCGGGCACGGCATCGAAGCAAATCACACCTTTTATTGCTGCGCGAATTGTGCGCGACAGTCGGGCGTTAGCGGTGCGGCTGATCAGGTATGAGCCGCTTAGCAAAGATTCTTTTACACGGCTACCGGGGTGCCGAGTATCTATCAACCATCAAGTAACCAAGAAGGAGTATTTAGGTATGAAGAACAAATTTTACTTTCCCGTAGCGATCTTATTGTTCGCTACGGGAACGGTGCTGTCGCAAAGCGATACTCAATCATCGCGGCAAGCAACCAAGCAAGACATGAAAACGAACACGATGCGTACTAGCAGTGCCGATCATCATTTTGTCGAAGAAGCGGCAGTCGGCGGGATGGCGGAAGTTGCTTTCGGGCAAATGGCTGTGGAACGCGCAGCTAATCAGGACGTGAAAAATTTTGCCCAGCGGATGGTGGACGATCATTCCAAAGCAAATCAGGAACTGATGCAGTTGGCCGAAACGAAAGGCATCAAGATGTCAGACAGTTCCAAAATGGGGCAAATGAATACGCAGAACACTAACCAATCCGGCATGAAAATGACCGAACAGCAGATGGCGCTGAAAGGCAAAGAACGCGAAATGATGAACCGTATGATGAAACTTTCCGGTGCAGAATTTGACCGGGAGTATATGCGCAGTCAACTCAAGGATCACGAAAAAGACATCGCGTTATTTGAGAAAGAAGCAAATAGCGGCAATGATGCCGACCTGAAGGCTTTTGCTGCAAAAACATTGCCCACCCTGCGCGAACACCAACAAATGGCGCGCGACATCGCGGCTAAAGTCGGCGTTAATGCTACCAAGTCAGGGCGCAAGTAAGTCAACAAGCCCTATCCTGGCATCAGACAGGTATAGTTCAACCGGAAGAATTGGGTGTCCAGCTCTTCCGGTTGAAACCTGAACTTTGGGCGAACCCTTCTATAACCGTTAACTTTCCTTCCTGTACTAACCGTCGCCCGCGCGCAATTACTTCTACGAGCGCCAGTGATGGCTGGCGCATTACTAATACGTCCGCATCATACCCGTCAGCAAGCCGCCCTTTGCTGCTGAGCCTTAGCGCACGCGCTGGGTTAGTAGTTAGCAGCGGCAATACGTCTGCAAGATTGAAGCCGTGATTGAGGACAGCAAGACGCAGTTGTTCGTAGAGCTGGCGCGGGCTGGTAATAGCCGCGTCGGAGGAGAGGGTCAATTGGCGCATATCGCCGCCGTGCTCACGATAAAATCGCAGCCATTGCGCCAGGTCGTTTTCCACGACATCAATATCCACGAACGCGCCGCGCGAAGCCCATTCAATCGCTTCGCGCAGCAATGCCTCATTACGTTCGATGTGCGTGGGATAGAGCCATTCAGGGCGAATGGAAAACTTCTCGACCAGCTTTCGCAAGGGCTGAAGGCGTCCTGGTTCATCGCCGACGTGGACGTGTGTGATCCCTGCTTTGCCGCTGAGTAATCCGCCCACATATGCATCGGATACCAGCCGCGCCAGCGCGAGCAAATCGTGACTGGTTGCGCGTATGTCGGAGATGGCAATTTCCCCTGCACCAATCACTTCGTCAATAAACAGCAAATCGTCGCGCACCGATTTGGTAATCGTAATCGGCGGCACGTCATAACCGCCTGACCAGATATAAGCGGTCAAGCCGTCTTCGCGCAGGGCTTTGGCTTTGGCCAGCAAGCCCGCCATCGTTTTCATCGAAGTATCTACACCAAGACAGCCGACAACGGTCGTAATGCCCGCCGTAACGATTTCGCGCAACGTGATTTCCGGCGTCTGTGTGCTAAAACCGCGTTCACCGCTGCCGCCCAGCAAATGTTCGTGCGGATCAATTAGGCCGGGCGTAACAACACAATCGGTGGCGTCAATGTATTCGTACTCCAGTGCGAGCGCGTCCAATGCCTGCCGATCCACCTCGCCTATTTTTACGATTTTGTCGCCCACGATCAGCAGCGCAGCCTGCTCCAGCGGTTCCGGCGCGTATAGTTCGCCGTTTTCTATCAGCACCATCATCGTTTGACTCCGGCGAGACTGTGGCGCAGGGTGACCTGCTGCGCGCTGATCACTTCTTCTGGCACGGCCTGATAACGCTCCAGGATTTGCAGGATTGGCGCGAGCTTTTCATAAAAGATCGCCACAATCTCATTAGGTTGCATTTCACGAATGGCCACTTCCAGCGCATTCTGTTCATTGAGGATCAAACGACATTGCAGATCGGGGCGGGCATCGTTTGCCGCGCGACACAGCAGGTGTGCGACTTCGCCACTTGTTCTGCCGCGCAAATCCTGATCTTCCTTGATAATCACGCGGTCGAAATGTTGGGCGGCGGCCTGTCCTGCCTGTTGAATGACTTCGTTATTGCGATCACCGGGAACACCAATCACGCCCGTGAAGCGGGAGGGTTGCAAGACGCGCAAGGCTTGCCCCACCGCAGCGAAGGCTTGCGGATTGTGGCCATAATCCACCAGCACGCGCCCCTGGCCAACGCGATAAAGATTCGCGCGGCCTGCGTTATGCGTTATGCCGGTGCTTTGCTGCAATGTAGTAGCGATTTGTTCAAGGCCCAGGCCATATGCACGCGCCGCCGCCAGTGCCGCCAGCACGTTCGAGATTTGATAAGGCAACGCACCGCCCAGCGTTAGCGGCACCGCCGTCGCTTCGATCACGCGCGTTTCCTGACCGTTGGCACGTTCAATCAGCCAGCCGTCGCGCACCGTGTAAGCCGTTGGGCTGTGTCGGATCAGTGGATGGTTAGCGTCGAGCGAGTAGTACACAATCTGTTTCGGCACTTTGCTAATGCGCGGGTGTTCAGCCAATTGTGCCAGTCGTTCATCATCGGCGTTCAAAATCAAAGTGCCACCCGCGCGCACTCGTTCAGCCACCAGCGATTTGATAAAGAGCAAATCGTCAATCGTGTTAATGCCATCCTGGCCGAGATGATCCGCCTGAATATTGCTCAGCACTGAAATATCTGACCAGTCATACCCCAGCCCGCCGCGCACGATGCCGCCGCGTGCGACTTCTAACACTGCTGCATCTACAGTTGGTTCCGACAGGATAGTTCGCGTGGAGCGAGGGCCGGTCGTGTCGCCGGGCGCAATTAATTCGTCATTCAAATAAATGCCGTCCGTTGTGGTCATTCCTACGCGCACGCCCGTGTCAGCCAGCAGTCGCGCAATCAGTCGTGTAATTGTCGTCTTACCATTCGTACCTGTAATGGAAACGATAGGGATGCGGGCGTCGATGGTGACATCGGCTGGATACATCATTTCGATGATAGCAGCACCGACATCGCGCGGTTGGCCAATGCTAGGCGACGTGTGCATGCGCAGCCCCGGCGCAGCGTTCACCTCGATGATGCCGGCCCCAATTTTTTTGATGGGTTCGCTGATGTCGTGCAACACCAGATCAATGCCGCAAATATCTAACCCGATCACCCGTGCGGCTCGCTCACAAACTTGTCGCACCTGTGGATGCACAATGTCCGTTACGTCTACAGCCGTGCCGCCCTGCGAGAGATTCGCATTTTGCCGGAGCCAGACTTGTTCGCCTTTGCCTGGAATGCTGTCCGGCGCATAACTGCTCTTTTGCAAATGCGCGGTCATCACCTCGTCAATGGCAATTTTCGTGAGCGCCGCCGCGTGACCTTCGCCGCGTAGTGGGTTGCGGTTTTCGATTTCAATCAGTTCGGCAATCGAATGCACGCCATCGCCGATGACCTGGGCCGGCAGTCGTTCACTGGCAGCAATGAGTTTGCCGTTAACGATCAGCGCGCGAAAGTCGCGTCCGACGAATAACTCTTCGACCAGCACATCCGGTGAATGTTCGTGCGCAATGTGAAACGCCTCGACCACCTGTTCCGGCGTGTAGAGATTGAGCGAGACGCCTTTGCCCTGACAACCGTTGTAAGGTTTGACCGCGACGGGTTTATGCAACCATTCCATTACGCCGATGGCTTCCTCTGCTGAATGCACAATCGCGCCCTGCGGCACGGGCAAGCCAGCGGCAGCGAGCAATTGTTTCGTGAGGTCTTTGTCCGATGCGGTTTCGACGGCAAGCGCGCTGGTTTGCGATGTCAGCGCGGCGGCAATCCACTTGCGATGTTTGCCATAGCCGAATTGCACCAAACTGTCTTCGTTCAGGCGTCGCCACGGAATGCCGCGCTGTTCGGCAGCCGTGACAATGGCGTGCGTGCTGGGGCCGAGTTCGGTGCGCGCAATAATGCGTTTTGCCTCACTGATCGTTTCCGCCAGCGGGTAGGGTTCGCCTTTGACCAACGCTTCAACCAAATCCACTGCGGCGCGCAGCAAATATTCCGTGCCTTTTTCGGCGCGATATTCAACGGCGACGTTGAATTGACCTGCTGTATGCGCGGCGCGCGTCTTGCCGTGAAAAACCGGCACGCCCGCGAGTTCGGTTAATTCCAGCGCGACGTGTTCGACGATATGGCCGAACCAGGTGCCGCCGTGCAGACGTTGGATAAAACCACCGGGCGCGCCCAAGGCACAATGATGATCGTGCATGCCTGGCAATAGTGTGAGCAGGGGGTCAATAAAACCGGGGATGTCATAGCTCTCCCTGCCAGTCAATTCTTCCAGTTGTAGTTCCATCACCAGCGTTGGCTGATAACTGTAAATATTCGGGCCGCGTAAGGCGCGGATCGTACCGATTTTCATTTTTCCTCCTGCTGACTGCTGCGTACTTTTGGCTGCGGCATCCTGGCTTTGATTTCTTCGGGCGTCATGTGTTTGGGACGCCGCTCGTGCAGGTCGAAGAAATCTTCATGATTAAGCAAATGCAGCCGCACGTCGTAAACGGCCAGCGTCTGGTTTAAGTCTTCATCCGCTATGTTGGAACCCGTCATATCGCGGCAATCAATGACGTAAACTGTACCGGAGCCAATAACGTAAAAATCTTTATCGCCTTCCACCACAATGGCCGTATCTTCATCAATGCCGATGCCAATATTTTTCGGATTTTGTGCAATGGTGCCGAGCAACCGCCCAATGCGTCCGCGTTCGGCAAAATGTTGGTCAATGACGACGCCGTGAATGAAGCCAAACCCCGGAGCCATACTGACAGCATTGCTTAGCCGATGTGACGCATCGCCCAACCCCGACACCATCATCGTTTCGCACATCACTGAAGCGCCTGCGCTGGTGCCAGCGATAATGCCTCCTTTTTCATACACCTGGTGTGTCATTTCAAAACACGGTGTATCGCCGATTTGACTGGTGATCTTTAATTGATCGCCGCCTGTAAAAAAAACGGCTCTGGCGTCTTCCAACATGCGCCATTTTTTTTCGTCCTTTGCCTCGTCGCGCGAAGTAACATGCAAATGCGAAAGATGCTTAATACCGACTTTGCGAAAGACGCGTTCGTAATCCTGAAACATCTCGTCAGGATGTTGCGTGGCGGCAGTACAAACCACTAATTTGCCGTTTGCTACCCGTCGTGCAACTTCGCGCAAGATCACTTTCCCATTCTCTTTGTCTTCGCGTCCGCCAATGATAATGAGCGTTCCTTTTTTTTGATTAGCCACAATATGCCCCTGGCCAACTTATTACTCTATGTAAGCTAGCGTAGCGAGTTACTGGTAGCGGAGTAGATAGTTTAGCGAACTACCTACAACCAAAATTTAGTTATGCTGGAATTTATTAATTAGACTTTTTTGTATATACGCACCAAACACAGGCTATAGCAAAGACGGAGGGTTGCATTCCTGTCATTCACCTGTCTGGTGATTTTTCTTTCCTAAGCTAACGAAGCAAAAAAATCATCGTTAATAAAGAGCAAGCGCAATCTGGGGAATTACAGCTAACATCCAATTATTAACTACTTCGACGTTTCCTTTAAAAGCAAGATGCGTACCACAAATTATTACTTGCTCTATTCTGAAGCGCTGCGATAAATCGCGTGACAGCAGGGAATCCCATTCCCTCGTTTGCTCAGGCGGTGTAACGGTTTACTACTAAGAAAGAGCTGGCACAGCGGGTTGAGCGTGGTATGTGGTTTGCTGAAAACCGAGGGTTAATTCGGTAAAGCCTACAATGGAAATTTGTGCAAAGAATTCTGCTGTGGCAAGCAGACAGAGTTTTTAAGGAAATTGCTACGAATCAAAAGAAAGGAAGCAAAAATTATGACACCAACAAAACAACAGACACGTGAACGAGATGAGGCGGCCCAACATGCCGAAGGGCCGATTGCCCGTACTATTGAACAGCAAACGGCTAAGTTGCCCTCTGATCTTTTTCTTTGGGCGGCGGTCGGCGCGATAGGCGTTTCGGCCATTTTGCAGTTGGCTGGCAATGACGAAAAAAGCCGCTTTGTCGGGCAATGGGTTTCGCCTTTCTTATTACTGGGCGTTTATAACAAACTGGTAAAGGTGGCAGGATCAGATCGGATGCAACAAAGATCGTCTTCTTAGTTCAGGCGGCTGGCACTTGTGAGGGCAACAACTGTCCTGCTTGCTGCCTTCACAAGTACTCAAGAGAGGGAAATATTGGTTATGGAGCAGCACAACTCTACTATTCGTATCCTGGGCATCGCTGGTAGTTTGCGTCAGCAATCTTACAACCGGGCGGCATTGCGGGCAGCCGGTCAACTTTTGCCTGCGGGCGCGACGCTGGAGCTTTTTGAGCTGGACGGTATTCCGCTCTTTAATCAGGATGAGGAACAACACCCGCCCGCGAAAGTCACGGAGCTAAAACAACGCATCCAGGCAGCAGATGCCATCCTGATTGTTACACCGGAATACAATTATTCTATTCCCGGAGTGCTAAAAAATGCCATTGACTGGGCTTCGCGGCCTTATGGCGAAAGCGCCTGGAATGGTAAACCAGCGGCCATTATGGGCGCTTCTATCGGAACTATTGGAACGGCGCGGGCGCAGTATCATCTGCGACAAATGTTTGTTTTTTTGAATATGTTCCCGCTTAATCAGCCGGAAGTGATGATTGGCAATGCTGCTGAGCGATTTGATGAAGCCGGAAATCTGACCGACGAAAAGACCAAAGAACTAATCGGGCAA
This sequence comes from Blastocatellia bacterium, assembly GCA_046331525.1. Taxonomy (GTDB): domain Bacteria; phylum Acidobacteriota; class Blastocatellia; order RBC074; family RBC074; genus JAFDVL01. The sequence continues at coordinate 38,501 of JAXLQQ010000014.1, read as the reverse complement.
CTCCTACAGAAGCTGGTCGAGTGGACGCGCCGTCTTGCGGTTCAGGCTGGGAGTAAATAAAGAAGCTGGTTTTTAAGTGCTTGGCGACCACCTGTTCGCGCCCTTTGTGAAACTAATACGCAAAATAGCAAACTGGCTACTTACCATTCTTCACTGGCGCACAAATTGCTGACAACGAAAAAGGCTACAAAGTAGTCACAGGAATAGTTTATTGTACTTGCAGAGAACAGTGCGTGCGCCTGAGTAAAATGCAATGTGTTCTAAATGGATACTTATGGTGGAAAGTTATTACTTATGGCTTTCCCAGCAATATATTAGTCGCGTTCACAAATCATCAAACCGCTTCCGGCGCGGGATGTAAGTACAGGGTGAACAGCCTGAAAAGATTTGCTTTGTGCGCAGCAGAATCCCCAGGGGCGGGCGGGACTCTCACCAAGGTTTGGTGCCTGTTTGAAGATGCTGAAAGGTGTATCTCCACTGCCACGCGCCATGGCAGCAAATTATTTCACCACCGGACGTAATTTCAGCAAGAAAATCCCATGACCACTTCCTCCCTTCCACTTCCCTCCATTTCGTCAGTTCAATGGCTCCAACGCTTTACGCAATGGGCAGCTGGCGCGGTGATCCTTATAGCCTTCCTGGTATTGGCTAGCTGGGCCGTAGAGATCAGCCTTTTTAAAAGCCCGCTAGCTGGTTTCACTACCATGAAGCCGAATACGGCGCTGGGGCTGCTGCTGGCGGGCCTGGCTTTGTGGTTATTGGCCGATGAACAATCTTTGCAATGGCAGCAACAGATAGCGTGGGGCTGTGCGGGTGTGGTGTTACTGATAGGGTTCCTGACGCTGGGAGAATATTTTTTCACGGTAAATTTTGGTATTGATCAACTGCTGTTTCGTGAGGCCCCCGGTGCAACGCTGACGCCGTATCCAGGGCGTATGGGGCCGAATACGGCACTCTGCTGTATTCTAACGGGCACTGCCTTATTCTTGTTGGAGGCCAAAAGGCGGGCGATGGTACGCCTTGCACAAGGCAGCGCCTTGCTCAGCCTCTTCATCGCTTTAGCAGCATTGATTGGCTATACGTATGGTGTGACGTACCTGCTGCGCATCTCTTCTGCGACACAGATGGCACCTCATACAGCGGCGGTATTTGCTTTATTGGCTATCGGGTTATTAACCGCCCGCCCACGTCGTTCGCTGGTGGCGCTGTTGGTAAGCCAGAATGCAGGCGGGGTGTTATTGCGGCAGGTTTGGCCACAGGCAATTCTGTTACTAATTTTGCTGGGCTGGTTGCGTCTGGAAGGCGAAGCACGAGGGTTGTATGAAACGTCTTTTGGCACAGGGGCGCTGGTGCTGGCGAGCGTTTTATTACTCAGCCTGTTGCTGTGGCGGGCGGCGCGGCAACTGACTTGGCTGGATGCGGAACGCCGTGAGGCAGAAGCCGCTGAGCAGGTGTTGGACACGCGCTTGCGAGTCACTTTGCGCAGTATTGGCGATGCAGTTATTTCAACGAATGCGCGCGGTGAAATCAGCTTTATGAACACCGTGGCTGAAAAACTTACAGGATGGTCGCAGGCTGATGCCACAGGTCGCCCGCTGGTGGATGTCTTTCGCATCATTAACGAACACACCCGCGCGCCTGTGGAAAGCCCGGTCGAAAAAGTCATCCGTGAAAATGTGGTGGTCGGGTTAGCAAATCATACGGTGCTGTTGGCGCGTGACGGGCGCGAAATTCCGATTGATGACAGCGGCGCGCCGATTCGTGATGAACACGGGCAGACCATCGGTGCCGTGCTGGTCTTTCGCGACATCACCGAACGCAAACGCGCAGAAACGGCAATGGCGCGTCTGGCCGCAATTGTTGAATCTTCGGACGACGCCATCATCAGTAAGAATTTGCAGAGCTGTATCACCAGTTGGAATCGCGCCGCCGAAAAACTCTTTGGCTATACGGCAGCCGAGGTTATTGGCAAGTCCATTATGATTATTATTCCGCCTGAACGTGCAGCGGAAGAAACTCGTGTACTAGAAACTATTCGGCGCGGCGAAAAAATTGATCATTACGAAACCCTTCGCCGTCATAAGGACGGACATCTGCTGGAAATTGCTCTGACCGTTTCGCCGCTACGCGATAGAGCGGGCGAGATTACCGGAGCCTCAAAAATCGCGCGCGACATCACCGGAATAAAACGCGCAGAACGCGCTGTCCGCGAATCTGAAGAACGCTTCTCCAAAGCCTTTCGCGTCAGTCCAATGGTATTGGCGATTTCCTCTTTAACGGATGGCCGATTGATCGAAGTCAACGAAACCTTTGAGCGCACCACTGGCTTTATGCGCGCCGAAGCGCTTGGCAAAACTACGCTGGAACTTGGCCTGTGGAAGCGCTCTGCTGATCGCGCCGCCGAAATGGATATGGTGCGCCAAACGGGACAGGTAAATAACCTGGAATACACTTTTTGCACGCGCACGGGCGAAGAACTCATTGGGCTGCTGTCAGCAGAACGCATCGAAATTGGTGGCGAACCGTTTGCCCTGACAGTGATTCAGGACATCACCGAGCGTAAAAACGCTGAGGCCGAACGCGAACGGTTGTTTGCCCGCGAACAGCAACTCCGGCGAATTGCCGAAGAGGCTAATCGGCTGAAGGATGAATTTCTGGCAACGGTCTCACACGAATTGCGCACGCCGCTGAATCATATGTTGGGCTGGACGGTATTGTTGCGCGCGGGCAAACTGCCGCCAGACAAAGTGGCAGAGGCGGTGGAAACGATTGAACGCAATGTCCGCGCACAAAATCGGCTGGTCGAAGACTTGCTCGATGTTTCGCGCATCATTACAGGTAAGTTGCAACTGCAACTGCAACCGATTAGGCCCGCGCAGGTGATCGAAGCTGCTGTGGCCTCGGCTCGTCCGACTGCCGAAGCGAAAGGGATTTGGCTCGAAGTCAGGCTTGATGCGCGCTCCGAGGCAATTTCCGGTGATGCTGATCGCTTGCAACAGGTTGTGTGGAATCTCTTGTCCAACGCCATCAAATTCACGCCATCGGGCGGGCGTGTAGTGGTGGCGCTGGAAAGCGATGCATCTCATCTGGAAATCAAGGTCAGCGATACCGGCGAGGGCATTGCGCCCGACTTTCTGCCGTATGTTTTTGACCGCTTCAGTCAGGCCGATGGATCAACCAAACGGCGACACGGCGGCCTGGGGCTGGGGCTGGCCATTGTTCGACATCTGGTGGAATTGCACGGCGGCGAAATTAAGGTCGAAAGCCCCGGCTTAAAACAAGGCGCTACGTTTATCGTAAGGTTGCCGTTGCTCGCCGGTTCTCGCTCTGCCTCGTCCGCACTACAAGATGAAACAAGCTCGGAAACAAAGCTTCCACTGGATGGCGTGCGCGTGCTGGTTGTAGATGATGAAGCAGATTCGCGCTGGTTGATTACCTCTTTGCTAATAGCGCACGGCGTTGAAGTGGCAGCAGCAGGCAATATGTCCGAAGCCTTGCAAACGCTGGCTACGTGGCGACCCGATGTGCTGGTTGCTGACATCGGCATGCCTGAAGGCGATGGCTACGAACTAATCCGCACCATTCGCCAACGTGATGCAGCGACAGAGCAATGGCTGCCAGCCGTGGCTGTGACTGCTTATTCCCGTCCCGAAGATCGTTTGCGCGCCTTGCGGGCAGGCTATCAAATTCACGTCGCCAAACCGGTCGAACCACACGAACTGTTAATGGTTGTGGCGAGTCTGTCAGGGCGGCTACCAGTGGGGTAGCGCACGGTCTGGTTGTCGTGATGTCTTACCACTAATTTGGTTGCAGAACAGCGCGCTGGTTTATTGCTGTTCTTCAGTAGAAATAGGTTCACGCGGCGGTGCCGTGACAGGTTCGTGCCGTTCCAGGTCAGGTTGTAACGGATCGTCAGGGCTAATTGGGATATTCGGCAATTGAGGTGCGGGTGTTTCGCATGGTTCTGTAGATTGTTTCATACTCAAAAATAAAAATGGCTGTCCGTCTCATTTGGGCGTCATTACGTCATTCGGGAAAAGTGTGGACTTCAGCGCGTTCCCCCAGTTGCGGTTATAAGAACATTCTGTCCACTCGTCCGAATGCCTGACGACTAATGAGCCAGACAGCCCAGCTACCAGCATTTGCCCCCAAGATGCTGGTATTCATACAACGAACAGCCACAAACTGCTTTACATCAAAACACAGCAACTCTCCTTACCTAAACGTCCCCCCCGAAAGGCTCGGTGAGTCGCTGTCTTTTGATGGCCTTCGCTCAGCTTATTTTTGTGCGTCGTATCTTGCTACTACCATGTCAAACTACTATGTAACCTAAAACGTTCCGTTTTGCTTTAGTGCAACTACGGTGCCAAAGTTTGTCTGAATGATATTGAATTTCTGTCGTACATCTTTAAACTGCCTGCCGAATCAAGGGAGCATTGCTGCTTTGCTGGCATACAGGCACTGTATGAAAATATGACAGTGCAAGCACCAAATGGTTTTTATCCATTGATGACTACGCCGCCATTCGGATGCAAAATCTGTCCGGCCATAAAGGACGAATCATCGGATGCAAGAAAGACATAACACGGGGCGACTTCTTCGGGCTGTCCGGCGCGTTTCATCGGCGTGTCAGCACCAAAGCCTGCTACCTTCTCTTCGTCAAAGGTCGCCGGGATCAGCGGCGTCCAGATGGGCCCAGGTGCGACACCATTGACGCGAATGCCTTTTCCCACCAATGACTGCGACAGCGAGCGCGTGAACGCGACGATTGCACCTTTCGTGGCAGAGTAATCAAGCAGCTTGGGGCTGCCTTTATATGCAGTAACGGACGTGGTGTTGATAATGGCGCTGCCCGGTTGCAAATGCGGCAGCGCCGCTTTAGCCAGGAAGAAATACGAGAAGATATTTGTCCGAAAGGTGCGTTCCAACTGCTCAGCGCTAATGTCGGTGATGCTTTCCTGCGGGAACTGTTGCGCGGCGTTATTGACCAGCACATCCAGCCGTCCGAGTTCTTCGACAGTGCGGGCGACGGCCTCGCGGCAGAAACCTTCGTCGCTGACATCACCGGGTAGCAATAGGCAACGACGACCTTCAGCGGCGACGAGTTGTTTGGTTTCTTCGGCATCGCTGTGTTCGTCCAGATAGGCGATAGCCACATCTGCGCCTTCCCTGGCATAACAAATGGCGACGGCACGTCCGATGCCGGAATCACCGCCAGTAATCAAGGCGACTTTGCCTTGCAGTTTGTCGCTGCCTTTGTATTGTTGATCCTGCGCTTTGGGGCGCGGCGTCATTTCCGACTCAATGCCGGGTTGTCGCTCCTGTGTTTGCGGCGGTTGTTTTTGTTCTGGCATGTTGTTTCCTCTTCTTTCAAATGGGTTGTGGTGCCGGGCTTTGCTTGAGTCGTACGGGTTCATCTGCCGCGCGTGTGCGAACGGCATTGATTTCGCCACCAATCAGTACGACAACGCCAGCCAGATACAGCCAAAGCATCAACACCACAACTGCGCCAAGGCTGCCATAGGTCGCGCTGTAATCAGGCATCACTCGCAGATAAAGTGAAAAGAGCAGCGAAGCCGTGACTAAACTCAACACTGCAAAAATCGCGCCCGGCGTAATCCACTTCCAGTCCTGCTCGACGTTTGGCCCAAAGTAGTAAATCAGCTCCAGTCCCAAAAAGAGCAGCACTAAACCCAGCAGGTAATCCACCACGCCCCACAAGACCGTAAACACTGCGCCCAGTCCCAACTGCGCCGCGAGCCACGCGCTGAAACGGTCGCCAAACATAATCAACGCCGTCCCACCCACGATCAGCAACGAAAGCAGCATCGTCAACGCCAGTGCCAGCAGGCGAATTTTCCAAAAGGCGCGCGCCTCTTCGACTTTATACGTGGCATTTAATGCGCCCATCACGGCAGTCACGCCGCCCGACGCGGCCCACAGCGCGCCTAGCACGCCGAAGGAGATCAGGCCGCTGCTACGATTGCGCGTAACGTCCACAATGGTTTGATGCACCAGCGTCATCGCTTCGCCCGGCACCACGCGCGCCAACGAGGTGAAGATGGCTTCGCGCACGCCGGGCAAAAAGCCCACCAGACTGGTCAGAAAAATCAACATCGGAAAAAGTGCGAACAGAAAGTAATACGCTAGTTCTGCCGCGCGCCCGAAAACCTGATCTTTTTCTGTGTTATGCCAAATCTCCGTAGCCCAGTTACGCAGCGTCAAGCCGCCCAGAAAATAATCTTTCATTGGTTCCCTCTCCTGTGTAATGGCACGTTGAATGGCTGTCAGACACTCGCGTATGCGCGAGGTACGTGAACTGTTCGTTTCTTTGCAGCCTCCTCACCCGCTGCCTAGCTGTCGCCAATGCAAGCAGTATTCCTTGTACAACAATGGGAAGCTCCCCGCGGCTAATGGGCAACGCCCTGCATTGCCTTGCTACAACACACCTGGTGCTGCGGCAGGGAACGCTGCTTGCTCTGGTTACTTGCAACCGCGCTTATGTTCAGACGTGGTACAGCAGGGGTCGCGGCGCGTTTGGCGCTGCATAATCGCTGCACAAACAATTCATTTCAAAAAGGAGCGTTACTAACATGGCTACGCAAAAAGGCAGTTTTTCAGAAGAAGCGTCGGCAATGGGCCAACGGGCAACAGGGGCGGTGAAGGAAGCTACAGGAGCAATGACAGGCAATCGTGATTTGGAGCAGCGCGGCGAATATCAAAATCAACAAGGCCGCGCGCGGCAGGAATCAAATCAATGGTTGACTGGTACCTTCAGTGATCGTGACTCGGCAGAGCGTGCTTATAACTCAATGTTGAATCGCGGTTACAACCGTGATGATGTCAACCTGATGATGTCCGACGACACGCGCAAGAAATATTTTTCCGATGACGACACGGCGTTGGGCAGCAAAGCGATGGAAGGCGCAGGCACTGGCGGCGCAATTGGCGGCATCGCGGGTGGCATCATTGGCGCATTGGCCGCTATCGGCACAAATGCCATTGTGCCGGGGTTGGGCATTGTGGTGGCCGGGCCGATTCTGGCTGGTTTGGCAGGTGCAGGTGCGGGTGGTGCTACGGGCGGCATCATCGGCGCGCTGATCGGTGCGGGCATTCCCGAAGACCGCGCCAAAGCGTATGAATCCGACATCAAAAATGGCGGCATCGTAATGGGCGTGAACCCGCGTACTGATGAAGATGCGTCATATTTCGAGCGCGAGTGGCAAGGCTACAACGGGCGCAATATTCAACGCTAAGCACGATTGTAGAGGCAGGATGAAAGTGTCGGTTGAAGCTCCTAGCTGTGATTGGCCTTCATCCTGCTCTGCAAATAGATTGGAACTGCATAAGAAACTGTACTCTTTGCGCTTTGAGTTTCTTTCAGAGCCGCAAGATATATGGCTACCCTTGTGCGGTGATCCCGCTTATTTACAAATACAAAACGTAATAAGAGGAAACGCACGATAGAACTAATAACAGAGTTTATTCAGAGGGAGAAAAATGGCACAGACAACAGCAGTCAGCGTACCGGTTCGCAGACAGCAGGAGGCTGGTGAGGAACAGCACATACAAAACGGGGATTACAGTCACACTTCGCGTCGCGCTGTAAAGGGATGGAATGAGCAACAACTGGCGCGTGGTTTGGGATGGTTTAGTTTGGGGCTGGGGGTGGCCGAAGTGGTAGCGCCGCGTGGCTTGGCGCGTTTGATTGGGTTGCGAGGGAATCACGATGCGCTGTTGCGCTGGTTGGGGGCCCGCGAAATTGCCAGCGGGATTGGTATGCTTACGGAACGTCGTCCCGCGCGCAGTGCGTGGTCGCGGGTGGCTGGAGATGCAATGGATTTGGCCTTGTTAGGTACTGCTTTTACTTTGCCGAAGTCAAATCGTGGACGCCTGGTGGCTGCTACGGCGGCGGTGGCAGGCGTAACAGCACTGGACGTACTTTGCTCGCAACAGGTCAGTCGCGTCGCCAACGAACGCACGCCCGGCGCAGCATTGCGCGTGCAACACGCGGTCACGATCAATCGTCCGCCTGAAGAACTTTACCGATTCTGGCGCGACTTCCAGCATTTGCCGCGTTTCATGAAACACCTTGAGGCGATACAGGTAACGGGCGAAAAGCAATCGCATTGGGTTGCGCGCGGGCCGCTTGGCACGACGGTGGAATGGGATGCAGAAATCATCGAAGACCGCCCGAACGAGGTCATCGCCTGGCGTTCAGTGGAGGGCAGTACAGTCGAAAATACGGGCGCAGTGCGCTTTGAGCGCGCACCGGGCGGGCGCGGGACAATGGTGCGCGTGCGTATGCAATACAATCCGCCCGCGGGCGTCGTTGGCGCAACCGTAGCAAAGTTGTTGGGTGAAGACCCAGACTGGCAAATTAAAGACGATTTGCGCCGCTTCAAACAACTGATGGAAACGGGGGAGATCATCACCACCCAAGGGCAATCCGCCGGACGCAGCAGCAGTACCTCGTGGAAATTTGACACGGCGATACGCAGTTAACTAAAGGCACAAGTAGGAGAGAGCGAAATGAAAGCAAATTGCTGGATGGGCAAAAGATTTACAGGTCGTAGACGTACCTGACCCGAAAATTCTGAACAAACGCGACGCCATTGTAAAAGTGACCTCGACCGCCATTTGCGGCTCTGATTTGCATCTTTACAACGGCTTCATCCCGACGATGGAAAAAGGCGATATTCTCGGCCACGAATTTATGGGCGAGATTGTGGAGGTGGGGCCAGAGGTCAAACAGCGCAAAGTCGGTGATCGCGTGGTTGTTAGCTTCACGATTGGCTGCGGCGAATGTTTTTTCTGCAAAAAGGAAATGTTTTCCTGCTGCGATAATTCTAACCCGAACGGCTGGATGGCCGAAAAGCTTTTTGGGCACGCGACGGCGGCAGCGTTTGGATATTCGCATTTGACCGGCGGTTTTGCGGGCGGACAGGCGGAGTACGTGCGCGTGCCGTTTGCCGATGTCGGCACTGTGAAAATTGAAAGCGGCCTTAAGGATGAACAAGTTTTGTTCCTGTCCGACATTTTTCCGACGGCGTATATGGCCGCTGAAAACTGCAATATTCAGCCGGGCGATACCGTAGCGATCTGGGGTTGCGGCCCGGTCGGTCAGTTGGCGATTCGTTGTTGTTTTCTGCTTGGCGCTGAGCGCGTGATTGCGATTGATCGTGTGTCGGAACGCTTGCGGATGGCGCGCGAAAGCGGAGCGGAAACCATTAACTATATGGAAGAGGACGTATCTGAGCGGTTGATGGAAATGACCGGCAGTATCGGCCCGGATTCCTGTATGGATGCAGTGGGGCTGGAAGCCCACGCGCCGGGCGTGGCCTATTACTACGACCGCGTCAAACAGGCGCTCATGCAAGAATCGGATCGTCCTTATGCTTTACGGCAGGCGATTCTCGCGTGTCGCAACGGCGGTACGGTTTCCGTACCTGGCGTGTACGGCGGGTTTGATGACAAATTCCCAATGGGCGCGGTGATGAATAAGGGGCTGACGATCAAGTCGGGGCAAACTCATGTCCCGCATTATTTCGATTCGCTGTTGCATCGCATTGAAGGCGGCGAGATTGACCCCAGTTTCATCATTACGCATCGCCTGCGCTTGGCCGATGCGCCACGTGGCTATGAGACCTTTATGAATAAGCAAGATGAGTGCATCAAAATCGTCCTGCAACCTTGAGGAAAATTGTGCTGCAAACATCCTGTTTGCAGGATTCACCAGGATTGTGCCACGTCGGCAGAGCAGGGCTGCAAACATGCTGTTTGCAGTACGACAAACGAGGGGGAGATATGGAAAGTAGAGCAAAATTATTTGGACATGCCTTACATCCTATTTTGATTGTGTTTCCGCTAGGCTTACTGGCGACTACGGTTATTTTCGATACAATTTATCTGTTTACAGATAACCGGATGATGACAGTTGTCGCGTATTGGATGCTTGTGGCGGGTGTAATCGGCGGGCTAGTCGCGGCAGTATTTGGTGTAGTGGATTGGCTGGCAATTCCATCTAACACGCGCGCGAAACGCATTGGCACATTGCACGGCGTCGGCAATGTAATTGTAGTGCTGCTCTTCATCGGCAGTTGGTGGTTACGTCGAGGCGACCCGGCTTTGCCTTCTACAGAGGCTCTCGCGCTTTCCTATGTGGGCGTGGGGTTGGTAATGGTGACAGGCTGGTTAGGTGGTGAACTTGTCGAAAGGTTGGGTGTGGGCGTAGACAATGGCGCGCATTTGGATTCGCCAAGTTCACTGTCGCATCGTTCAGCTAGCGATACTACGGCTAAGGTATAAATCAAATATAGGGCAGTGATAGCTTTCGACTATCGCCGCCATTCTTTGTTTATGAACTGGAAAACAAAACTTGCTCTTAATTTAGCAAAGCATTGGCTTTTGCCCAGGTCGGCCAAGAGACGACAACAGCGAAAAGCTCTGGCGTGGACGATAGGTGGAGCTGCATCTTTACTGGCTGCGCGGGCAGTGTGGCGCAAATTCAATGAATATGATTTGACTGGCAAGACAGTGTTGATTACCGGCGGTTCGCGTGGCCTGGGCTTGGAGCTGGCGCGCGCGTTTTGTCGGCAGGGTGCGCAAGTAGCGATTTGCGCGCGCGACATTGATGAGCTTACACACGCGAGCCTGAACCTGTTGCACGAGGGCTGCCGCGTGCAGGCGTTTCCGTGTGACCTTACCGACGCACGGCAGGCAGAGGTATTAATCGAACAGGTCACGGAGTATTTTGGCTCTTTAGATGTGTTGGTGAATAACGCAGGCATCATCAGCGTTGCGCCAGTAGAAGAAATGACGCTCGCAGATTTTGATGAGGCGATGCAGACAAATTATTACGCGGCATTGCATGCGATTCTAGCCGCCTTGCCTGCAATGAAAGCGCAGCGGCAAGGGCGCATCGTCAACATCGTTTCTATCGGCGGCAAAATCAGTGTGCCGCATTTGGTGCCGTACAGCGCCAGCAAATTTGCTTTGGCTGGTTTATCGAAGGGATTGCGCGCCGAACTGCGCAAAGATGGCATCGTCGTGACCACGGTGTTTCCTGGTTTGATGCGTACGGGCAGCCCGCGCAACGCTACTTTCAAAGGACAGCATCGCGCCGAATATGCCTGGTTCAGTATCGGTGATTCGTTGCCATTGCTTTCGATGAGTGCGGAAGAAGCGGCGCGGGATATAGTTGCCGCCTGTCAGCAGGGAACGGATGAGGTTGTGCTTTCGCTGCCAGCAAAAATTGCGGCGCAGATGAACGCCAATTTCCCCGCACTTACGACCGAGGCGTTGAGCCTTGTGAATCGCTTGTTACCTGGCCCCGGCGGGATTGGGAAGACCGCCGCGAAAGGCGAAGACAGCGAATCGTGGCTCTCACCTTCGTGGTTGACCGCCCCCAATGAAGAGGCGGCAGTGCGCAATAATCAAATCCATTAATGGGAGAGGTGTAGATGATAAACCAATCACAATGGACAGATTTTCTGGCGAATTTCAGCCGCCGCAACCACGCCCGCCGCGCTCGCTTTGAACGCTTCGACCGTGAAGGCGTGCAGGAAGAAGAGCAGGAAGCACATCTGGAAAACCTCACGTTGAAATTCGAGGGCGCAGATGCTCCTCAACTAATTGTTACACGGCGGGATCAATCAACCACAGAACCGCAAACAATCGTGACTACCATCACCAACGTCAAACGCCTGAACACCCATTTCGACACGTATCACAGCGAAGATGGGCTGGAAATTGAAGACGAAAACGGCGTGCTCCTACTGTTGCGGATGGAATCGCTGGTAGATGGCGTGTCCTGAAGAAATATTCCCCACTACACCCTACCCATTTCCCATTCCTATTCCATCGCCTATTCGGAATAGGAATGGGAAATGGGTAGGGTGTAGTGGGGCTCTTTGCACAAACGCGCAAACAGCAGGTGTGCGCAAACCTGCGCCAACGCCAGCGCCTCGCCAGATTGCGGCAAAAAGGTTTCGCCCCGTGAAAACATTGCGGTAACAGCCTGCCATTCATCCGGCAACGCAATCACCATGCCCACAGACCTCGTACCCCAATGGAAATTCAGCCAGCTTAGGGAGATAAAAAGGCGCGTGGCAACCACGATAACGGTTTGTTGCCGCAGGCAGCAGGCAAAAGCTAATGACGTGACGTGCGTGCGTTCCTTCACTCCGCAAGGGCAGGTATTCGCCTTATTCAAACAGTTCTCTGTTTGTGCCGCAGTGTCAGTGCTCGTTGTATGACAAATAACTTGATGCGTCCATCGTGGGCGTTGTGTAGAGTTCCTCACATCCGGTTTCTCTTCTGACGGCAACGACTGCAACAACTGCTGCCGCTCGATATAATCCACCGCCTGCCGATTGTCGGGTCAACTAAACTGAAATCCGCAGCTCCGTTCCCTGATAAAAATCGGCACCCGGCACAGTGATTTTGGCGATGACATCAGCGAATTGAACATTCCGGCGCGCGCGATGGGCTGCTGAAACTCGCGCAATTGCGGCAGGAACGCACTGTCTGCGGCCAGCAGGCGAGCCACAAAATCGCGCACCGCCTGCTCGTATTCTTCGTTGGGATTCAGCCAGCTGGAATGCCGTTTCGCCTCGCGCAAGGCTTTGACGCATATTCCTGCATCCGTTGCAGAAAGTTTTGCCGCGCGCCCTCACTTACGGCGAAAGGCAGCGCGCCGACCAGGGTTTGATAGAGCAGGTATTCGCGGTCGTCGGGCGCGGGTTGCTCTCCACGACGGTTTTGTATTCCTGATTGAGCCTTCGCGGCGTACGGCGCGATACCATTGCGCGGGAATTTTCTGACGGCCAGCACGTTGAGACGTGCGCGCACGTCTTCACTGCGTTTGGTGTCGTGCGTTGAGGTTGCCAGCAACGAATGCGGCCAGTCCTGCAAGCGTTGCTGATTGGCTTTGTGAAAATTCGCCAGCGTGGTGCCGAATTGCGCAGGATGCCCGCCGACTTCGCATAACGAGGCCAGCGGATAGTAGCGATAAAACGCCGTGTCTTCGACGCCCTTCGCCGTTACCGGACTGGTCAATTGCTGGAAACGCAGCACAAAGTTGCGCCGCTCCAGCCGTTGCTCTGCCGTCAATCCGTCCGGCTCTTCCAGCAGCAGCAGCGAACGAATAAAAGCAAAAATCGTGGGGCTAAGCGCAGGATTGCGCAGTTGTGCCCGCCGCTCAAAATAGGCGGCCTCTTCACCGCGAATTTCTGTTGTGCTGCTGTGCATTTCTGCTGCCGGGGCGCAGGTAACTGCGATAGAACCGGAAAGCGATCACTTCGCCCAGCACTGCGCCGCAAGCTGTTGAGCGTAAAATCGCGCGAGTAGCGATGTTCGCCGATGCGTTCTAACCGCCGCGACAACTTTATCGCATTCGCCGGACAACGCCGCGTGCAGGATTAACTTTTCCCTTCGTACGCGACGTCGTCGAAGTTTTTCCGCCGTGTCAGCCCGTCGCCAGATTTGCTGAAAGGCCGCTTTATCCGCGCTCCTCCACAAACAGGCCGTTGAGCAGGTTCAGAAAGTCGTAGCCCGTTGTGCCTGTGTTGCCCACTGCGCGCGCCGTTCATCGGGGCCGAGAATTTTTTCGACGACAACATAACTGTCCACCGCGCCGGAGCCGCAGTGCCGTCGACAGATGCGGTGCAATTGTTCCAGATACCGCTCCGGGTCAAGTAGTCCGTCAATATGGTCAATGCGCAATCCTGTCACGACGCCTTCGCGCAACAGGCGAAAAGACAGAGGCGATGCACGGCGGCTTAAAAAACTTTTTGTCCTCAATGCGAATGGCGGCCAGTTCGTTTTACGTCAAAAGCGTCGGTAATTATTTCGTCCGCCGCTACGCGCCAGGGCAAACCGCCGAGCAGTACGCGGCCAGCACCAGCCTATCAAAAACTGTGCGGCTCGCCTTTGACGCCGTTCACCTCGCACAGCACGCGTTCAGCGCACTGTGCAATTCACGGCTCACTGACCAGTGCGGAAAGGCGACATCGTTCACAATTTCTTTTTCGCGTCGCCGTTGTTTTATTTTGACGGGATTAAGTTCTTCATGGCGGCAATTTCGAGCGCAAAGATGATGCTTTCCAGTTCTGCCCGTTGCATCTCCGCTGCTTCTGTTTGCTCAGCAGCGATTCCAATAACAGCCGCAGCAGCCGTTGCCGAACGCGGCGCTATGGGTAATCTGGTTTCGTGAAGTATTGCACAGCGAAAAAACTGCCGCCCTGGTAACACGGTTGCAGCTCTGATTTTCCAGCACACGGCCATAGTGGTCGCCTAGAATGGGTAGTAGCACTTTGTTTTCCAAATTCCATTTTGGCGGGTGCTGATCAATATCGAAGAACGCGGCGAAGGGCGAGCCGGGGCCGTTTTCCAGCAAATCGTTCCACCATTCATTGCTGCTACCGCAATGCACGCGCGATTTGGCGACATCTGTAACGCACTCCCATCTTACGTTCCTGGCGTAGCCAGCGATTTGCCATTCTGTTTCGCTTCCACCTCGGTTGAGGCGCGTCGGATCAATTACGTCATAACCATGCTGGCTGCCGGGGCGCGCAGCAGAGGCAGTGGAGAAGCATATAAATCGCTGATGCCCAATGCCGCAAAATACGGCACTAGGGTAGTTGCTTGTGGTAAACCTTGAAACTCCAGAATGAAATTGCAGGCGATAAATTGGCTAGTGGCAGTCGTACTTGGTTGCCTGCCCCTTGGAAGGAATTCATTCATTCTGCCCTGCTTGCTCCTTTTCCTTCATCGTGTTTCAGCCTTGCTGCAAGCCGTGCGCCAAACCATCGGCACGACGGTTGCCCAAAACAACTGTGGAAGATGGGGCAGCAATCGCCACTATTCACCTGGCTTAACTGGGGCGTATTTCCTGAGAACGGCTGCTCGACATTCGTACAGCTTTTGGTTTGTCTCTGGTGTTTGTGGGCGTGCCACTCAGGTGATACGGTAAAACTGCCCAAAAAGCCGTTTCCACAACAACGTATTCATCAGGAGTAAATAAGAAAGCAAAGCCAGGTCAGAAGAAGTATTACCAACGTAACCCCACCTGCCACGCCATCAGTCAACATCACGGGAACGTATTCGTAGGCGTGCTTGCAGACTGTGACAGCGGGGCGAAAACAGCAACTGATGATCTTAGCGATTGGTATCGTGCTGAAGCTGAAATTCGCGCGGCGCGGTGCATAACGACGAGTATCTGGCACCCGCTTTGCAATGATGAAGGCAGAAGGCATAAACCAAAATAAGGAGGAACTATTGTGATACCAAACTGATCCCGTTTGTATGCGGGTAGATGACCCGGCGGCGGCTACGGGAAATCGCAATTTCAGGGTAAGGACTATTATTTCTGCTCAGCTTGGTGCAAACGCAAATTCGATCAACAACCGGAGCAATATGCGGGTAATCAACAGCAGTCGCAACACGGCAGGATGAATCGCTAAAGTAAGCACTGCTGACCTGTACATCAGTTGAGTGTCGTCCGCTCCGTTTAATTTCCTTCTGTTGTTTGTGCAGGAGCGAAATGATAGCAGCTATGTGCCCGTAATACCAATTTTTGCCTTTGTGACCACTGAATCAGATTTCATCGCTATCTTTTTCGTTAGCTAATCCAGCTTTTCCCCAGCCGCCTGATGTTCCTATACCTAAACCAGGCGATTTGCCGGATTATCAGTGCCAAAGCCGGAGGAACCCGTACATAGCCGCCTGAACCAGAGCATCCCACCCCGCCCTATGATCCAGGCCAGCCTGGGCCCCTCATATTTGCAGAGCCTTTAACGCAATGGGAGAAGAAGGAACTCAGATATGAAGGCAAAAAGAAAAGCAGGTTCGTGTGGAGGCCGTCCGCTTGAAGTGCAGGTTCGGCTGCGGCACCCATACGGCGTGCAAACGCAGCAGGCGTTGGAAAACTTTCGCATCAGTAATTTGCGCCTGCCTCCTGCCCTTGCCGCTTATGCCGAAATCAAACGCGCGGCGGCAGAGGCGGAAATCGCGCAACAGGCGCAATCGCCGGAACAGGCCGATGCCATTATTCGCGCAACTGGGTAATGATGAGGAAGTGGCGCAGCAGGCTGAGTGGATGTTTTTCAGGCGGGCGCTGGCGTCATTCAATATGAATGTTAACGAAGTGATTGCGAACCGCGCGCTGGAATTATTAGGCCAGCCGCGCGGCACTATGGATTTCTGCATCCCAACGATCACGTCAATCATTCGCAATCCGAACGACACGATGCCTTCCGCAATACGCATTGCTGCTTTACGTCTGAGCGAACTCCTGAACGCTACGCTTTCAGAACTGGCAACAACACCTGCGCAGACAAGTCCCGCGAATTTGCCGACGTGCGTAAATCCGGGCGCGCATCTGCGTGCGGTGCCGATGTTGGGCGAGGAGTTTGGTGCATATGCCGCCATTCTGGAACGCGAAACGAACGCTTACGAATGGCGCAGCGGGCTTTGATTGAATTGCCGCTCGGCGGCACGGCGATTGGCAACGGCGTCAACACAAATCCTGATTACACGCGCCTCGTGATTGAACGGCTGGCGCACCACACGGGCTTGCCATTGCGCGCCGCGCCGAATCGTTTTGCGGCGACGCAGAGCCTGAATGATTTGGTCGCGCTGTCCGGTGCATTGCGCGGCATTGCGGTGGAATTGACCAAGATTGCGAATGACATTCGCCTGCTCAGTTCCGGCCCCAACACGGGGCTGAACGAAATTGAATTGCCTGCCGTGCAGCCGGGTTCTTCGATTATGCCTGGCAAGGTGAATCCGGCACTGGCCGAAATGCTGAATATGGTTTGCTATCACGTGTTGGGACAAGATGCCGCCATCGCACAATGCGGCGCAGCAGGGCAACTGGAATTGAATGTGATGATGCCGTATGTCGCGTATGCCTTGCTGGAATCATTGGATGTGCTGGCGCACGCGGTACGCAGCTTCACCGAAAAATGTGTGCGCGGCATTCAGGCCCATCGAGAACGCTGCGCAATGTACGCCGAACGCACGGTTGGCTTAGCCGCGCTGCATAATCAGGAACTTGGTTTTATGGAAGCTGCGAAGCTGGCGCAACGGGCGATGGATACCGGCCAGAGCGTGCAGGAAGTGCTGAAGCAACCTGGCAGCTAAGGCAGAGAGAAAACAAGTATGGAAGCACAAATTAAACTAGGGCGCATTTTCGGCATCAGTATTGGACTGCATTACAGTTGGCTGATGATTGCCTTATTGATTGCGTTCTCGCTGGCTGCGCATTTTCAGGCTGCGCATCCTGATTGGGCATTAGGCGTGGTTTGGGGCTTGGCGATTGTGACGGCATTGCTGTTTTTCGCCGCTATCGTGGCGCACGAACTTTCGCACGCCATCGTCGCGCGCTGGCGCGGTGTGCCGGTAAATTCCATCACGCTGTTCGCGCTGGGCGGCGTGGCGCAGATGGAAAAAGACGCCGAGGATGCCAAGACCGAATTTCTGGTCGGCGTCGTCGGCCCGGTTACGAGCGCTGTGATTGGGCTTGCCTGCTTATTCGTAGCCTGGGTGCAGGGTTGGGAGGCGAACAGCGAACCGACTACGCCACTGATGGCGATGTTTGTTTGGCTGGGCTATATCAATCTGGGGCTGGCGCTATTCAATTTAATTCCGGGCTTTCCGATGGATGGCGGGCGCGTGCTGCGCGCGTTGATCTGGTGGCTTACAGGCAACGCGCAGCGCGCCACGCGGCTGGCTGCCGGAATGGGGCAATTGGTCGCCTTTGGCTTTATCTTTCTGGGCATTTTTCGCTTCTTCAACGGCGCGGGCTTGAGCGGTTTGTGGATGGCGTTTATTGGCTGGTTTCTGCTCAATGCCGCGCGTTCAGCCTATGTGCAGCAGGAAGTTATCGAGCGTTTACAGGGCGTGCGCGTGGGCGATTTGATGACGCGCGATTGCACGATTGTGGACGGCAACACCAATTTGCAAACCTTCGTCCACGAATATTTGTTGCACACCGGACGCCGCTGCTTTCTGGTCGCAGAACAGGGGCGCATCACGGGGCTGATTACGCCCAACGAGGTCAAAGAAGTTGAGCAGGCGCGGTGGCCCTACACGACGATCTACGATGTGATGCGCCCGCTGGAGCAGTTGAAAACCGTCACGCCGGAAACGCCTGTCAGCGAAGCGCTGGAAATCATCGGGCGCGACGATGTCAATCAGCTACCCGCACTCGCCAACGGGCGGTTGGCCGGCATGATTTCGCGCGATCAGATTCTGCGCTATCTGCTCACCCGCGCCGAATTGAAAATGTAAAGACGGCAGAGGCCCGACTGTCAAGAAGGGCGTAGTTCGTATATGCCCTCCTTGACAGTCGGCCTCTGCCGTCCGCTTAAGGAGACAATTGTGAATCGCAAAGACAACCCATCAGCAACAGAAACTGCACGTCAGGAGGCGACGGAGGCTTCGCCGAGCGTCCTGGCCGGGCAAGAGCAAATGCGCAAAAAACAGCGCGAACATCACGCCACTTCGCCTGTGTTGTCGGGCGGCGATGTGGATGCCGCCTGGGAAGATGCCGATGTTGGCGAAGAGTCTGTGAGCGGCGGCAATCCCACGCCGGATCAAAGTGTGGTCGAAGAATTGGGCGAAGCGATGGGCATCACTTACGAAGACAACGAACCCTTACACACAGAAGAAAAATTGTCTGCTCGTGATAAGCATCGCTGGGAACTCGACCCCGCTTCTTCCGAAGACTATCAGGAACGCAACCGCTAGTGATGTGCGATAAGTGAACTGCCTGTCATACACGCTCCTCTGGCGCGCAGTTTGCTTATCTCAACCTTGGAGGAAACAAACATGAAACGAATGACTAAACTAAGTGTTGTTTTGCTGTTGCTTGCTTCAATGGCAACGTTAGCTGTGACACCAACTACAGCTAACCAGCAGCGTCAGACAAATAATGATCGCGTGCGTTCCTATCTGATTAAAGAAGTGCGGCACGAACTGGTAATGCTGCCGTATTACGGCGTCTTTGACTGGCTGCAATTTGAAGTGCAAGCCGACGGTACTGTGACATTGCAGGGGCAGGTTGTACGACCTGTATTAAAATCGGATGCGGAAAACGTAGTGAAGGACATTGAGGGCGTAACAAAGGTGAATAATCAAATCGAAGTATTGCCGCTTTCGCCCAATGATGACCGCATTCGGCGCGCGATTTATCTTACGCTCTTTAACTTCGATTCGCCGATTTATCGTTATGGCATGGGCGCAGTGCCTTCCATTCACATCATCGTCAAAAATGGGAACGTCACGCTGAAAGGCATTGTGGATAGCGAAAGCGATAAGACGCTGGCCAATGTCAAAGCCAATGGTGTTTCTGGTGTCTTTTCGGTCAAAAACGAATTGACGCTGCAAAGTGATAATCGCCGGGCCAGCTCCAAATAACTATGCGGTACCTCGCGCTGGCCTGTGATTATGATGGCACGATTGCTCACAATGGTATCGTCAGTGATGAAACTATAGCAGCACTGGAACGGGTGCGAAGTTCCGGGCGCAAATTGATTCTAGTGAGTGGTCGGGAGCTGGAGGATTTGCAAAAGACGTTTGCGCGGCTCGATCTCTTTGATCGAGCTGTCCTGGAAAACGGTGCGCTGCTGTATACGCCAGCCACGCGCGAGGAGAAGGTTTTAGGCGAGCACCCACCCGATGGGTTCGTCGCCTTGCTCAAAGAGCGAGGTGTCGAACCCATTTCTGTTGGCCGCGCCATTGTGGCGACGTGGGAGCCGCACGAAAATACGGTGCTGCAAACGATTCGGGATTTAGGGCTGGAATTACAGGTGATTTTCAACAAAGGCGCAGTGATGGTGCTTCCTTCCGGCGTGAACAAAGCCAGCGGATTGGCTGCGGCGCTTAGTGATTTAAAGCTCTCGGCTCACAATACGGTAGGCGTGGGCGATGCCGAAAACGATCATGCTTTTCTCAATCTTTGCGAATGTGCTGTCGCCGTGGCAAATGCCTTGCCAATGCTGAAAGAGCGGGCTGACTGGGTCACGACGGGCGATCACGGCAATGGTGTAATTGAACTCACAGAACAACTGCTGGATGATGATCTTAGTCATCTTTCGGCGACCTTGTCTCGCTACGACATCTTGCTAGGACAGCGCGAGAACGAAGCGGAAGTACGCCTCAAACCGTATGGGCAAAATGTACTGTTGGCCGGTTCTTCGCAAGGTGGCAAAACTACTACAGCCTCTGGCCTGATTGAACGCTTGGCCGAACAGCAATATCAACTCTGCATTTTCGATCCCGAAGGCGATTACTCCGAGTTGGAGTATGCCGTCGCACTTGGTGATAGTAACCGTGTGCCGAGTGTGGATGAAGTGATGGAATTGCTGGCAACGCCGGAACAAAATGCCGTCGTGAATTTGTTGGGCGTGGCGCTTGACCATCGCCCGGAATTTTTCGCCCAGTTGTTTCCGCGCTTGCAGGAATTACGCTCCCGCACCGGGCGACCGCATTGGATCGTGATTGACGAAACACATCATCTGCTGCCCCGCGCGTGGGAAGCGGCAGCGCTCAGCTTTCCACAGGATGTGTACGGGCTTTTGCTTATTACCTTGCAACCGAATCACGTTGCGACAAATGTGCTGACGATGGTGGACACCGTTATTGCCATTGGCGAGGCTGCCGATCAAACCGTTCGCTATTTCTGCGAAGCGATTGGCGAACCGGTGCCCAGCCTGACGCCAACAACACTGGCGCGTGGCGATGCGTTAGTTTGGTCACGTCACGAAGGGCAAACAGCCAGCCCGCCTTTTTGGGTGCGCACTACGCCTTCGCGTGGTACGCGCCGCCGACATCAGCGTAAATACGCGCAGGGCGAGCTTGCGCCCGAATGGAGCTTTTATTTTCGCGGGCCGGAAAACAAGCTTAACCTGCGCGCACAAAATCTTATTACCTTTCTGCAACTGGCTGATGGCGTGGATGAGGAAACGTGGCGCTACCACCTGCAACGAAAAGAATACTCAAGCTGGTTCCGTGAGCATATCAAAGATGATGGATTGGCACGCGAAGCTGAGCGGATTGAAGCCGACACCAATCTTTCTGTACAGGACAGCCGGTTGCACATCAAAGAAGCAATTACCCGCCGTTATACCTTGCCCGCCTAATCCTGCGGACAGCGAGGCAGGCATACATTGACCTGTACCAGAGAAGTGCGCGTCGTATGCCGGTCTTACAGTCATAACCCAATTTATAAAGCAGAACTGAGCTATAAATCTGGCCTGAGGTTTGCTGTATTAAATGTACGGCAAACATCTTGTTTGCCGCGCTTCGCGTGTTGTGGCACGAAGCGGCAAACAAGACGTTTGCCATACACCGAACCCGGTCTAAAAAACAACATTGAGGTACGTAATGGAAAGACAATTGGAAGCGGGGCAGCAATATGAAAACCGGCAAGGCTCGTCGTGGGGGCAAATCAAAAGCACTGTCGCACGGCAACTTTCTTCGGCAGCCGAGGCATTGCATCAAAAGTCTGCGCGCACGGAACGTCCCACCGAACTCTCAAAATTCGGCGATCAAGCCGCAAGTTGGCTGGAGCGTTCGGCAGATTATGTCAATGAACTAGAACCGCAAAAGCTGAAGTCCGATCTGGAAACAACCGTGCGCCGCAATCCCGGACGTAGCCTGTTGATTGTTGGGCTGGCCGGCGTCGTACTCGGCAATCTTTTGCGCCGGAGGTAGAGATATGCAACCGGAAGCAAGGCGAATGCGCAACGATGCGCAAGAATCGTTTACGCAGTTATTAGTCGAGTTGGCTGAAAAGTCCGCTACGCTCGTGCGTGAAGAAGTCGCGCTGGCTCGGCAGGAAGTGCAGGAAAGCGTTCGTGAAATTCGACCGCCCGTAATAATGCTGGCCATTGGGATTGGTGGTGTGGCGCTGGCTGCGTTATGTCTCATCGCCGCGTTAATTCTGGGGTTGAGCCTCTATTGGCAACCCTGGGTGGCCGCTTTAGTCGTTGGTCTCGGTTTGGGGCTGATTGCTTCCTACGTTGTATTTATGGGCATCCAACAGTTCAAACAGGCGCGCCTTAAACCAGAACAAACCATCGCCACACTGGAGGAGAATAAAGAATGGTTGAAAGAGATAATTTAACTACAAGCAGTTCACCGCTAACGTCTCAGGAGGGCGCTTCTGGCACGGCACTCGGTCGAAGTTCAGAAGAGATTCGTCAGCACATTGCAGCCACGCGCGAGTCTATTACAGAAACGGTGGATGAGCTAAGTTCGCGTGTGCAGCGAACCTTCGATTGGAAAACATATATCTCAGATTATCCGTTGGCAGCCGCTGGTGTTGCTGCCGGAGTAGGATTGATGCTGGGCTATCTGGTTCATCGCCGCGCAACACCGGAAGAGCGAATTAAGGAAGCATTCGCTGAGATTATTGAAGATACCGCCTCGCGTTTTCAGGATCAATTAGAAGGTTTAGGCATGCATCGCCCCGGCTTAGGCCACACGCTTTGGGGAATGGCCACTGGAGCCGTTATGCAAGCGGCGGGGAACTTTGCCCGCGAGAAGTTTCTTGCCAGCCGCGAAACCACCGACTATGAGCAGGAGGGAGAGGATTATGTGGATAGCGCCGCTTATCGCCAGGCGCGCAGTTATTCACAGTAATTCATAATCATCGGAGCTAAAGAAAAAACATTTAGTTTCTTGCTCCACTAACAGGTTTCTAACCTGACTTATCTATACACATAGCAGCAGGACAAGCGTCCGAATTTTTATTTCAAGGAGGAGTTAAAATGGCAGAAACAACTAAAACTACTGGTCAGGCAACGGGCACACAACCAATCACAACGCCCAAACCCCCGTCACAGGGCGGGCAACAACAAGCTTCAGAACGGCGCGAAAACTGGGGGCGAACTGGTGAGCGGGAAGAAATGATGGATCAGGCGAAACAGACCGTGAATGAGGCGTATCAACGAGCAAGTCGCACCGTGAATGAAACCTTGGATCAGGCTAAGGAATATGGCCGCGAAAATCCCGGCACCACAATGGCCGTGGCTTTTGGAGTTGGCGTTGGCGTCGGTTTGTTGCTGGCAAGCGGAGTAATGGGGACAGGGCGCAGCCGTTCGCAACGCATTGTTCCGCCGGTCATGAATGCTTTGTCAGAAATTGCTAGCGAATTTTTCCGTCGCTAGCAAAGAGTACGAGCCTCCTGGCTACTTTACCTTCTCGTTCGTTTCAGAAGAGTTATAAAAGAAGAGGAGTATCTTCGGGCTGATTTTCTCTTCCTTTTTCTGATAGGTGAGTAAAGTAAATGAATCGGGGGGCTCGTTCATTATTTGCCTTTTTTTGTTTTCACTGCCGTCAAATCTATTTCAGCCGCCGGACAAATATTCGCTTTCAGAACCTTCTGCATATATTTTAGTGCCGCTTGATTTTCCTCTATTTCAATAGAAACAACACAGTCTGCCGGGACAAAGAGTTGAAAGTCACGCAAGTAAGCATCTATAGCAGTGAAGAGAATGCACATATTTCCGGTAAGCCCCGTAAGGATTAGGGTTTTGGCGTTTAGATAACTGAGCAACGTGTCGAGTGTTGTTGAATAGAAGCCAGAATGTTTTGGCTTTAGAACAAAGTAATCTTCCTCTTGCGGATGCAATAGCTTTGCTAACGGTTCTCCGCGCACGCCATCTTCTAGGCAATGCACCACTTGTTTTCTAAAATCAGACCGCCATTTGCCAAAATTGTCATTGACATAAATGGTTGGAACCCCAGCCTGTCGGGCCTGCTGTTTCAATTGCAGAATCCTTTGTCCTGCTGGTAATGCCGCTTTTAATAGTTCCTCGCCGCCTGCAAATTCAAAGTCATTAATAACGTCAATTAGTAATAAACAAAGCGAACTGTTGTCAGGTGCGTTACCATGTAAATTATTATTCATAGCCTTCCTGTAACTCATTAATACGAATCTCCTTGCAAATTGCATTCTCTATAAACTTGAGACGATTGCTGAGTTATAGTGCGGCACATAGCTTGCTGTCTTAGCTCCTGTAAGTAGTCGCTCAACTTGGTAAATCATTTATCTGTAGATAAGGAGTTAAGAAAGTTTATGCGAAAGAAAAATATTTATCATCCAATCAGCTTTGCCGTAGTGATTCTACTAACTTTGATGCCATTTCTAACCTATGCGCAGGCAACCAGAGTTGAAGCGCCAAAGAATAAGTACTCTCTGGCGCAGGATATTGAATTGGGCCGACAAGCTGCCGCTGAGGTAGAGAAACAAATGCCGCTTTACCCTGAAGATAGTGAAGTGGATGCATATGTGGAGCGGGTTGGGCGTCGGTTGGTGGCGGCAATTCCGTCTCAATTTCAGCATCAGGAATTTAATTACCGTTTTGACGTGGTCAATGCGAGCGACATCAATGCTTTTGCTTTACCCGGTGGGCCAATGTACGTCAATCGCGGGATGATCGAGGCTGCGCGGACGGAAGGAGAAATGGCTGGCGTGATGGCGCATGAGATCAGTCACGTTGCTTTGCGGCACGGCACAGCACAGGCGACAAAACAGCAAAATCCCGGCATTCAGCTTGGAGCCATTGGCGGCGCTATTCTTGGTGCAATTATTGGCGGGAATGCGGGCAGTGTGATTGCACAGGGGACACAGTTAGGGCTGGGGGCCTATCTGCTGCGATACAGTCGTGATTATGAAACACAGGCTGATATTCTCGGCGCGCAAATTATGGCGAGGGCTGGTTACGATCCGCGTGATCTCGCCAATATGTTCCGCACGATTGAACAACAAGGCGGTGGCGGCGGCCCGGAATGGTTGAGCAGTCACCCTAATCCTGGCAATCGCTATAATCGTATTAACGAAGAAGCCGAGCGGTTGAATGTGAATGAACGTATGGCACAAAGCAATACGGCAGAATTCAATCGCGTTAGATCATCTCTACGTAGCCAGGCACCCGCGCAGACAATGGAACAAATTGTCCGCAATCGCCAAAGCTCGCCAAGCCGTCCGCAGTACCCTAATGATAGCCGCATTGAGCAGCGCGTCGAAACTCCATCTTCCCAGTACCGCACGTATCGGGGCGGCAATCTTTTCCAACTTGCCGTACCAGAAAACTGGCGTCAATTTGGGGATGATAATTCAATTACATTCGCTCCGCAGGGCGCATTTGGCAATTACCAGGGGCAAAGCGTTTTTACACATGGGGCAATGGTGGGAGTCGCCAACGCGCCCGGTTCTAACTTGCGAGACGCTTCGGCCCGCTATGTGAATGCTTTGCTGCAAAACAACTCTTATCTGCGTGTACGGCGAAATTTTTGGTCAGAAACAATAGATGGTCGTAATGCCTTGGGCATTACGCTTGGCGGGCA
Source organism: Blastocatellia bacterium (assembly GCA_046331525.1). Taxonomy (GTDB): domain Bacteria; phylum Acidobacteriota; class Blastocatellia; order RBC074; family RBC074; genus JAFDVL01. The sequence goes on along the minus strand of JAXLQQ010000014.1, from coordinate 13,142 downwards.
ATCGCCAATTACCGGGCGCAATGAAGTCGTTAATGTGCATACGGTGCTCTTACGCAATGGGGCGCTTTTTTATGTGATTAACGTCGCACCAAACAATGATTATGGCTCCTATAACACGGTTTTTCAGCGCATTCTTAATTCGGTGAATTTGAATTCGTAAGACCCCGCTGTCCCGTCAGCCAGAAGTTTTTTTAAGAGTAAAGAGTTCATTCTTAAAGCTGAATTCACCTGCATTTTTGTAGGTCAGAAAAAATTGGGAATGGCAGGTAACGATAGCTGCATTTCATCAGGCAAAATTTTTGTGACTACGATGCGATGCAACTTTTTATGTAGCTTTTATACCGGTTTTCAGTTGCATGTAGAACGTATGTAGTACCGACTTCAGCCGGAAGGAATGGCCCGCCCAGCTTCCGGCTGAAGCCGGTACCATACGTTCTATATGCAACTGAAAACCGATCGAGGAGGAGAATATGACGTATTTAAAAACCAGAGACAATACAAACCTATATGTAAAGGATTGGGGGCAGGGCCGTCCTGTGGTTTTACTGCACGGCTGGCCGCTTTCGGCAGACAGTTGGGATGATGCGGCGATAATGCTGGCGCAGGCGGGCTTTCGCACGATTGCCTATGACCGCCGTGGCTTTGGCCGTTCGGAACAGCCCTGGAACGGATACGATTACGATACCCTGGCTGATGACTTGGCCGATGTGATCGAAGGCATAGGCGCAACGGATGCTACACTTGTGGGGTTCTCGATGGGCGGCGGCGAGGTGGCACGGTATCTGTCACGGCATAATGGCAAACAGGTAACGCAGGTGGTGCTGGTTTCTTCAGTGGTGCCGTACATGCTCCAAACGAATGACAATCCAAATGGCGTTGATCCGTCCGTATTTGAAGAGATGACAACAAACATGAAAAAAGATCGCGCGCATTTTTTTGCGGACTTCTTCCGTGATTTCTATGGCGTTGGATTGTTGTCGCAGTCAGTTAGTGATGAGGTGCTGGAATGGTCGCGGGCCGTTTCGATGCAGGCCAGTCTGAAGGCAACACTGGATTGCGCGGCGGCGTTTGCGACGACGGATTTTCGGCCTGACCTGGCGGCCTTCACCGTTCCTACTTTGATAATCCATGGCACTGACGATAAGACAGTACCCATTGATGCCACAGGGCGTGTCGTGGCGAGGGCTGTTCCGCAGGCGCAGTTAATCGAGTACTCCGGCGCACCCCACGGTTTGTTCGCTACGCATAAGCAGCAATTACTACAAGACCTGATGGCGTTTCTCAAAGGCTATGAAAAGCGCGCTGCAATTCGTTAAAACAAGGCTGCAACCCGACGATGAAGGAGACACAGCCAATTTTTATGTCTCCTTCTCATCGCCGTGCTTTCATAGTCTTGTGGCGCATAATTTGCAGATTCGCAGGGCGGGTGGGGCTGCTGTTCTAACTGAGGGCAGTATTGTTTGGCAGTCAGACAGCAATTATTGGCACCATTCACAACTATGTGAACTACAGGAGAAGTTATGGGACATTTAATCGGACAAATCGTTTTTGGATTAGTAGTCGGAATCATTGCCAAGCTCTTGATGCCAGGGCGTGATCCGGGTGGTTTTATTATCACCATTGTGTTGGGAGTTGTGGGGGCACTGGTGGGAACGTTTATCGGGCGTATGTTGTGGGGCGGTGTGGATTATTCGGCAGGCTGGGTAATGTCTATTGTAGGAGCCGTATTGTTGCTCTGGATTTATCGGCTGATTGCAGGCCGCAGTACAACAGTTTGAGGCAAGGCGAAACTGAGCAGGCAAACTTTCCCGTTATTACGGTAATAACGGGAAAGTTTGCCTGACGAGGAGGCGTGCAATGAGACGTAGTCCGTTGATTTTATTAGCCGTAGTTGTGTTGGTGGGCGTCGTCATTTGGATTGCGATGTCGCGCACGCGCTTGCCAGAAGCGGCACAAGGCGTAATGCAACAAGCCGCAGACTTAACAACAACAGGTAAAGTAAAATCTAATTTTTCACTGTCCAAACGGTTGTCTATCTATGACCTGAAAGTTGCTACCCAGAATGGAGTAGTAACGTTAACAGGCCGGGTGCCGACAGAAATTGATAAAGAATTAGCCGCAAGTGTAGCTAAAGATACGACTGGCGTGACAGGTGTTACTAATCAGCTCGTGGTTGAGTCGGGTCTGCGCCCTTCTGAGCAGAGTTTGCGCGAAACAGCGCGGATTGCTGATTTGGAAATTCAGGCTGATTTGCGCGAACGATATGCCAGCAGCCCGGAATTAAGCGGAGAAAATATTCAAATCACTATCAAAGATCGGAACGTTACTTTATCTGGCGAAGTTACCTCGCCGCAGCAAAAAGCAGGTGCGGAGCAAGTCGCACGTAGTATCAATAATATCCAGAATGTGACAAACATGCTGGCGGTGAAAGACGTAACAGCGGGGCGTAACGAAACGCCTGGTGTCAGTTCAGACAGCAGTCAACGGCTCGGCAAACAAGTACAATTTGCCCTCTTTAACGAGCGCGATAATTTTGTTGAGGTAGGTGCAATTAATGTGGACACTAAAGACGGGATCGTAACACTCAGCGGCAATGTTAGTTCTAAAGCAGAGCGCGCGTTGGCCGAAAGAATCACGCGCGATGTAAATGGCGTACAAACCATTCGTAATCAACTTACTCCGTGGCGGTAGCTGGGCGCCACGGGGCTTTGCGTTCGGGCAGGATTTGTAAGGAAGAATATGGGCGTTTCTGCCATTCCAACCAGAAGCTTAAGTGCGCGGACAAATCAGTGAGTTTGACAAGTAGCGGACAGGGCAAGAAACAAGATGTTTGTTGCACTTCCCATGCGCAAAAGTAGCGCAAACATCTTGTCGGCGTCTCTAACATAATTTGTTAATATAGTTAGGCGATTGAAAATTGACGTCGGTTGCGACAGGTAATGCTTTTGTTACTTAGCCCTCAACGTAAATTCGAAAAAAGGGCATTAAGGTGCCTATTTATAGAGAACTTCTGATCTACTCTTTAACGTTCAGCATTACGGGAAAAATACCTACAATAGTGCACTTAGTCATCACTGTAAGACTTAGCCGATGTGACCTGTTTTAAATTAAGGCGAAATAAACTCGGTCGCTTTGTAGAGGCGGCATTTCCATAAGTTACTCGTATAGGAACCTCAAATTTCTACAGATAACCATAAACAAGCCGCTCTACAAAACTAACCGCAAAAACATACCTTCGGAAACCTATGTTAAGATTCAGCGGGGGCGCTGTAATGTGCCGACTGTAGTAGCATCACTAATAATAATCTCGACGCGGCGATTTTGTTGTCGACCTTCGGCGGTATCATTGGAAGTTATAGGTTGAGTCTTGCCAAAACACAGCGCCAGAGTGATCCTCTTTTAACCCACAAGTAGCAAGATAATATTTGTGACGTTCTGCCTGCCGCCTGGCAGTTGGAAAGTTTTTGATTGTATTCCTCTGAACCAACGTTGTCAGTGACCTTCAATACTTAGATTATATTGTCCTGCTACGGCTAAGATACCACAAACCTTACTTAGTTTTTCCCTAGCTTCAGGTTTAAGTTGGTCTTTATTGAAGTCAAACAAAATATCCGGCAAATTGACAATGAGACCGCGAGCAGTTTCACGAGTTTCGACAACCTGATTAAGCGCCTCGCGCATACGGGCGCAGGCTGCATCACGTTCATACTGTGCTTGTGCAGCGGTATCTTTTGCCTGCTCTGCTTCTTTCTGGGCTTGCATCTTCTCCATTGCCAGTTGCCGCGCCTTTTCTTCCGCCTCATTGGCACGACGGGCAGATTCTTCAGCTTGTTTTAAAGCAGCACTACGTGCAGCGGCTTCCTTCTTTAGTTCCATTTTCCTTTTTGCTGGGCCTGTAAAGTGGCACGTTCAGCATCGATGGGCTTTATCTGTGCGCGACAAAGGTGACGATTTCCTCATTTCGCACCTGCCGTTCGTTATCCAGGGCGGCTTGAAAGGAGCGCTCTTTCGCACGTTTTTCGGCAGCTACGGCTAAACGAACAGTTTCATGTCCCATTGTCATCAGGATTTTTTTGTCTACCCGTGCCTCGGCAGCTTCGGCTGTCTTTTTCCATGATGCTACAGCCTGTGCATATTCCTCTGGTGCGTATCGTTTGGCATCAGCACGCTCGGCTAATAACAAGGATACGCGCGCCTGCCGGACATCAGAACGGGTTTCCCCTTTGGCTTCTGGTTCCTGTAACAACGTCTCCTGTGAGGCGCGATACACACCGTCAAACCCGCGATATTTGATATTTGCGGTATCCAGCATGCGGCCTGTCAAATGATTGGTGGGGCGTGTATTCTCCATCACGACAAAACGACTGGGTACATCCACTAAAAAATGTGGCTCGGCAGTAATAAATAGCCCGAAAGTTTCCAGCGGAGTTGAAACGTTTAATTTGCTGCGATTGCCTTGCAGAATAAATTCTCCTACGTTGTCGGTGTGCCCCTCAGGCGAAACAACCCACAAAACATAAGTGGCGTAATCCCCGCCAAAATAAGCCGCCGGTTTCATCTCGTCCACTTCAATTTCGATTTCGGTTGCTCCTTTTTTTCGTTGCACTTTCGCCTCGCCGCTGGATTTCGGAAGGCGTTCCGTGCCTTTAAATTTCACGCTTAATGTTGGCCCTTCCGGGTAACTAATCGCCAGTGCAGAGCGTGTACCCGTCAACGGTTTATCTATTTGAGGTGAAGCTTTGGTAAAACTCGTAACCATGAGTAACACGGCCAGAAGAAAAATGGTTATGAGAACTAAATTAGTAATTCCCTTCATAAGTACGCTCCTGTGTAATGCAGCGGGGGATCTGCAAAGAAACTAGGCAAGAATTCCTCAAAGAGGAAGCCATTCTTACCGGGGAACGGAAGCAAGCTACGATTTGGTGATCTTGAGAGCGGCAATTGTTATGCCGAACAATCCCTTTTTTCCGCCATCACTTGCGATGAATTGCCCTCCTTTACTGTATTGTGAGAGAACACCTTCTTAGAACATGACTGTAATGGATAGCTACAGGCAAGCTCAGGTCGCGGTAGATACAAAGCATATTCGTACAATAATTCTACTTATGGAGTGGGCATCAATTTTGCATAGGACGAGGAAAAATAAGTGAGAATTGTGTGCTGAGCAGGATTAGTAAATGGTTACCTCACAACTATCTCTTTGAGAATTGTTCTAAAAGATATGTCACTGCTAATGGAAAGATTTGCCCCGATATTATTTGGCCTTGCCCTTTTATTCTTAACCATTATCGATGTGCTAATCTATCGCAGCCTCTTAAACACACAGCACGCACTGAATTGGGAAACACACTCACGAGAGGTGCGCTACCGCCTGGAAAGAACAGAATCCTCCTTGCTGGAAGCGGAAACCAGCGCGCGGGGATTTGTGTTATTTGTGCGGCGTGATTTTATTGATAGCTTTCGCGCCGGAGCTGATGTATTTCGGGCTCAATTGGTTGAGTTACTTACCCTGATGGCTGACAACCCCACCCAACAGGAACGCTTGCGTAGATTGCAAACATTGGGGGAAAAGAAAATTGCTGTCTCACAAAAATATATTGACCTTCAGCGCACAAATGATGCGACCCGCATGCAGGCAGAGTTACAATTAGGAGAAGGGCAAAATCTGATGAGTCAGATTCGTCCGGTGATTGATGAGCTCCGGCAGGAAGAAGCGCGACTATTTGCCGCACGACAAGAAGCGGCACAAACACAGGTGTACCGCACCCTCTTCGTTCTATTGACGGGCAGCACGCTGGCAATGACTTCATTGATTATTGCCGGTCTGGCAGTGTTGCGACAACTGAAGCACCGACGGCAGGCAGAAGCAGCATTGGCCAAAGCGCATGCGCAACTGGCCGAACAAGTAGAAGAACAAGCCAAGGATTTATCAAAAACTTCGGACGAGTTGCGGTTGGAAAACATTCGCCGCGCGCTGGCAGAGAAAAAGGAACGCGAACAGCGCGAATGGTGGCGCGTCACACTCAACAGCCTGGGCGATTGCGTTATCACGACAGACACCGAAGGAAAAATCAATTTCATCAATCAAACCGCACAGGAGGTGACACAGTGGGGCAGCGAGGAAGTGGTTGGGCTGCCGCTGGAACAGGTGTTTCATATCGTTAATGAAACCTCACTGCAACCCGTGGAAAATCCCATTACCAAAGTTCTGCGCGAAGGGGTAACGGTTGGGCTGGCGAATCATACTTCTTTGATCACTAAAGGAGGCCGCTATCTGCCAATTGATGATAGTGGTGCGCCGATTCGTGATGATGACGGTAGTATTATTGGCGCGGTATTGGTTTTCCGCGACTTTTCCCAGCAGCGGCAGGCAGAAGGGCAACTGCGGGAAAGCGAACTTTTCAATCGCAGCATTTTTGAAAATAGCCCCGATTGCGTGAAGATTCTGGAATTAAATGGCACGCTGCATTCAATGAACGCAAATGGTCGTCGGCTAATGGATATTGACGATATTGCTAACTTTGCTGGGAAACCTTGGGTGGAGATTTGGCCACCAGAAAGTCGGGACGGCGCGTGCCAGGCATTGCAGATCGCGTTACAAGGGCAAACTGCTAATTTTCAGGGCTTTTGCCCTACCGCCAAGGGAACGCCCAAATGGTGGGATGTTTCTATTGCGCCTATTTTGAATGCTGAAAACAAACCCGTTCGCCTGATCGCTACTTCACGCGACATTACTGAACGAAAGACGCAGGAAACTGCATTACGGCTCAGTGAAATACGCTTTCGCACATTAACAGAAACAATTCCGCAATTAGTTTGGACTTGTCAGCCGGATGGGCAGTGTTCTTATCTCAGCCAACGCTGGATGGAGTATACCGGCACTGCATTGGAACAGAATCTGGGCTATGGCTGGTTGGCGGCTGTGCATCCTGATGACGCCGCGCAAACGCAGGAAGTCTGGCAGCAGGCGGTCGCCACAGCAACTCCGTATCAAACCGAATTTCGGTTGCGCTGTGCCGATGGCAGTTATCGGTGGCAGCTCGCCCGTGCAGTGCGTGTCACCGACGACAACGGCGCAACCCTGAAATGGTTTGGTACCTGCACTGATCTCGAAGACCATAAACGCGCACAGGTCGAACGCCTGGAAATGTTACGGCGCGAACAGGTGCTGCGCGCCAAAGCGGAAGATGCCAATCGGTTGAAAGATGAATTCGTCGCCACGATCTCGCACGAATTGCGTACACCTTTGCACGCAATTCTCGGTTGGGCGCGCATGTTGCGCGGTGGCACGCTGGACGAGTCCACTATCCGTAATGCTATTGACGTAATTGAACGTAGCGCGCGGCACCAATCGCAGCTGATTGATGACTTACTGGACATGTCGCGCATTATCACCGGCAAATTGCGACTGGATATTAAACCGCTGGTGCCTGCTAAGTTTGTGCAAGCAGCGCTGAAAGCGGTACTGCCAGCGGCGCAGGCTAAAAATATCACGATTCAGACTGATCTGGATGCGCATGCAAGCACGATGACGGGCGATGCTAATCGATTGCAGCAGGTCGTGTGGAATCTATTGTCGAATGCCATTAAATTTACGCCACAAGGCGGGCGCATTAACGTCAGCCTTATGACAGACGGCGCAGATATCGTTTTGACAGTCACTGATACAGGGCAGGGCATTGCGCCGGAATTTTTACCGCATATTTTTGATCGCTTTCGTCAGGCTGATGCCGCCATTACGCGCAAACACGGCGGGTTGGGGCTGGGATTATCTATTGCTCGGCAATTAGTTGAAATGCACGGTGGGGTAATCACTGCAGAGAGCAAAGGAAAAAAACAGGGCGCTATGTTTACGGTGCGCCTGCCGGTTTTATCCCGCCCAGAAATTAGCCACGCCAATCTGAAAACAAACGTAACGTTGCCCGCTACAACTGGCACCGCCGCCCTCAATGGTCTGTTTATTCTGGCAGTGGATGATGAGCCTGATGCACGGCAAATGCTAACGCACATTCTAACAGCCTATGGTGCGACGGTAATAACAACAGACTCTGCGGAAGCAGCGCTGACAATCATTGAGCAACAACAGCCGGATTTACTTGTGTCTGACATTGGCATGCCAGAGAACGATGGTTATGTGCTAATTCGTCGTGTGCGTGCGGCGGAGCAGGAACGAATACGTCGCCTGCCTGCTATTGCCTTAACAGCCTTTGCACGTCCGCGTGATCGGATGGAGGCGCTGGCTGCGGGCTTTAATCATTATGTGCCGAAACCCGTGGAGTCAACGGAACTGGTAACTGTGATTACTGCGCTGACGAAGCGATTAGAGATAAAGAAGCCAAGCTAGACGAAAAAGAACCGCCGCTTACATTAGATAAGCGGCGGTTCTTTTTCAATTCAGGCAGTTTCTGCTTGCAAATGCAGCAAGCGAGACACCTGTCAGGCGCGGAAAAATATGGTTATTCGTGAGCGCTATCGTGCATCGCCTTAACGCAGTCATGAGAGGCTTTGACACTCTCGTATTGACGGACAACCAATTGTAAAGTACCCCGACCAATTTAGATTGAACCATATTTGGGCGTAAGTCATTGAATTTTAAGAACAGGGCATTTGGAAAATGGTTTAATGTAATTTGGTATGAGTACTAAACAACAAATAGATTGCCTGTTAACCAGGAATGGCAGGGTATTCTGGAGAGAGTCATCCTGTTTGTAATGGGCTTATACAATCGAATAGTCAGGCTACAGGCTAAAAGTATAAATTCATCACTAAATGCATTAGTGAAATACAAAAAGAAACATTGCACTGGCATCACTCAAAGCTATTTTCGGTATGATGATTGCAACGAACGTAATTGCATAAGGCGACTGTTAAGTCTTTAATCACCGGGAATACCCGTGTATAAAAGGGAGGAAAAACAAATGTTGTGGACAATTCTTGCTATCGTTCTGGTTCTTTGGCTGTTGGGGTTTGTAGGCGGTGTTGGTGGAAGTTTGATTCATGCACTGTTATTAGTGGCAGGGGTCGTTTTAGTATTGCAGCTTCTATCTGGACGGCGCACTTCCATTTGATCGAGTTAATTGAGTTGCAAATCCAAAGCAAAGGAGCTTTTTACAAATTAAGAAGCTCCTTTTCTACTTCTATTCGGCCGCAACGGACCTATTATTATGGTCCGGTTGTTAGAAGCAAAGTCACCAAAGCTTACCTTAAAGCTGGCTCTTATTTAAGGGTATCGTCATTAGTCTAGCGCGTGAGTTCCAGCCATTTTTTAGGCGGGGCTAAGGTTTCATTATTATTGAAGTACGATGGTTCTAGGGGTTGGGCCAAATTACAATTCAGTGTACGGCAAAATATGCTATTTGCCGTACACTGAACCAAAGATAGTTTTAATTTGGTTTGCCGACTATGACTTTTTCACAACCAGCATATTCTTCACAGTTTTTACGCCTTCAGTGTTTTTGGCAACGCTTTCGGCTTCAGTTTTTTCTTCTGCCGTATCTACTGTGCCTCGTAAAGTAACAGCATTTTTAACAACATCCACATTGATTTTTCGTTGAGGAGTTGTTGTATTGCCAATTAACTTGGCCACGATCTTGGTATGAATCCACGCATCATCTAAAGAATCGCCGATAGTTTCACCATATCCTTTGGCTTTAGTACGAGCTTCTTTGGCCATATCATCAGTATATTCTGAACGGCTAATATCGCGCGGCTTAACATCAATCTTGTCTGTTACTACTAAGCCGACTTGAGCGCTTTTGGCTAAATCAACTGCTTTGGTGCGTAATGACTCACTCTCTACCGTTCCTGACAACGTCGCCGTCTTTTTTTCTGCATCCCCGTCGATACTGATATTGGCGGCTTTTAACCGTGCATCGCTATCAATCTTGGCCTTGATATTATTTTCGAGGTCAGAATTTGACATTGTTGGTTTGGTCGTATTCGTTGTGTTTGCGGCATTCGGTGGTTCAGACGGGTTACAGGCCATCATACTAAACGCAAAAATAACAACCATAATTAATACTAAAAAATTGTCTTTCATAACCACTCCTGGATTATCGTTGTATTTCTTTTGAAAAGAAGTACAACGAATAGGAGGCCCGAACTACCCTTCACCTTTTAAGTTTTTCCGCGTGACTTAGGATACGGGCCAGTTTACTTAATACGACACCTTTTTCTATCTAAAGCGTCGTACTGAGTAAAGGCAAAATGAATGCCAGATTTAGAGGAAAGCTCTGTTCCCTCTAAATAAGCTAAAGGCTTAATATATTAAGGAATAGTGCGCTCCTTATTTATTATTTTTATTTTTTATTTCTGGAAGAATCACAATAAAAAGAAAAAAACAAGAAGGGGCGGCTTGTCGCCTCCGTGCAAAAATGGGGTTTTCTTTGTGTCAAATAGATGAATTCATACGATTCACTAATTTAAAAGATGTAAGCTGTTTCATTAGAATGCAGTTTATTGTATGGAAAGCATTCATTGCCTGCGAGCGAAGTGAATCTGCCAGCCCTCAGATTAAGGCATACCAATTGCAGTGTCAGCGCGCAGCATAGTTCTATACTAAAAATGATGTAATGATAAAGGGATGAGTAGTGCCGTCTTTTACTTAGCGATAACTATTTGAAGGGCGAAAAAGAACCACATTATAAGGCGATAAATAAAATGTATCTTATATGCAGGTGATGCCTTGGCTACTTTACTTGTGCTTTCAATAATAAACCCTAATTTTTAGTTAACCTTATGATAAATGAATCTAGATTGTTTTCTTCTTCAACTTCAATCGGCTCTGAACCGCCAAAAGACAAGGGTAAACAATTTCCTAATCCGCCAGGGGAGCCAGCACCAGAGCCATTGCACCTTCCATCTGATGAAACGCCTAAAGTTCCAGTAGATGAAAAGCCTGATGAACCTCCAGCCTACTTATCCAGCCCACGCACTTAATTACCTTTTCGCCCCGCCAAATACTTCTTTATGATTACACCCGCCCTAGCTCACTCATCACTCTCACCAGGTCGCACCCCAGCGGATTCCGTTTCAGTAGTTTTAATACGCAAGATTGCCGACGGCGATGAACAGGCGTTGGCCCGATTGTATGAGCTAACAAAACACATAACCTATAGATTAGCGCTCAAAATGTTAGGCGATCAGGCAGCTACGGAAGAAACGGTATGGGAGGTATATTTACAAATCTGGAAGCAAGCTACTGTCTACTCAGAACAGCGCGGCACGCCAATAATGTGGTTAATTACAATTGCGCGTAGCCGCGCGCTTGACCGGCTCCGGCGGGAACATCGCTTGAGAAAAAATGTGGAGCCCCTAGAAATCGCCGCTGCTTTACCGTCAACAATAAATAGCCCGGAATTAGCGAGCCTCTTTACTGAGCGCCGTTCGCAAGTGCGTACTGCTTTAGCGCAGCTTACTTCGGCACAGCGAGAAGTACTTACGCTTGCCTTTTATTTTGATATGACACAAACGGAAATTGCAAATTACTTACAGCTTCCACTTGGTACAATCAAAACCAGGGTTCGCTCAGGGCTATTACAAATGAAAAGATTTCTGGGCAACGCGTAATTTGTTGTCTCTGCAAAAGTACAACAACCCTCTTGTTTGTTGCGCAGGAAAAACATTACACAAACGCAAAATAAGATATTTGCCGTACTTCTTTTTATAAATAACTGTACGCTAAACGGAAGCAGAGGCGCTGGGGGCCAGATTTTCCTCTGGCGGCGGCGTTTCTGCAGGTACATCTTCCTTCCGTAGTAAGTTATAGAGCCGGGGGCGATAAATGCCCAACAGGCTAGCGGCGGCTTGTTTATTACCTCTGGTACGCTTGACGGCGGCGTGGGCTAAATATACTTCCAATTGCCGGAACAATTCTTTCATCGGTGCGCCGGGGGGGGGGATTGGCAGCTTATCTACAATCAGGTTGCATAGTTCCTCAATGGTGTAATCCTTTTCCGGCGTAGGTGCTGTAATGGGCGGTGGCGGCGTAGCGGTCACGCCGGGCAGGAGGTCTGCCGATGGGGTTGGGCGCGGCGGCGGCATTACGATGCCGGTTGTCATCTGTGCCATATTGTATTGCTGCATCGGCAGATGCTGCGCTTCGATACTTTCGCCACGACACATCAGCACGGCGCGTTCCATCGCGTTTTGTAATTCCCGCACATTGCCTGGCCACGAGTAATTGAACATCAATGCGTATGCCTGTTCGGAAATGGATGTGATGTTGCGCTTATACTGTTCGGCGTAGCGTTGGCGAAAGTGATCGGCCAGCAGATGAATGTCTTCGGGGCGCTCGCGCAACGGCGGCACGCGGACTTCAATGGTGTTGAGGCGATAGTATAAATCCTCGCGCAATTGTCCTTCCCGAATCGCCTCAAACGGATTGCGGTTGGTGGCGGCGATCAGCCGGAAATCGGCTTCCAATGGTTTTTCGCTCCCGACGCGGTAATACACCCGCTCCTGCAATACGCGCAGTAATTTCGGCTGTAATTCCAGAGGCATTTCACTGATTTCATCCAGGAATAAACTGCCGCCAGCGGCGCGTCCGATGAGGCCGACTTTTTCGGCGTGCGCGCCAGTGAAAGCACCTTTGGTATGGCCAAACAGTTCCGATTCGATTAACTCTTTGGGCAGAGCGGCGCAGTTCACCTTCATCAGTGGTTTGCGGGCGCGATGGCTACGGAAATGGACGGCATCGGCAACTAACTCTTTGCCAGTTCCTGATTCACCGACGATCAACACGTTAGCTTCAGATTCGGCAATGCCTTCAATCGTTTCATAAACGATGTCCATTGCTTTACTTCTGCCGATGAGCCGAAAATAAGGACGCCGTTGCTCCTCCTGCTGCGCCAACAATTCCTTAATTTTTCTCCGCTGTTCCTCGACGGTTGTAAGGAGGATTTTCAAGCGGTCAAAATCTACGGGTTTTTCCAGATAGAAAAATGCGCCTGCTTCTTTGGCTGCTTCGGCTTTGGCCAGCGAACCGTAACCAGTAATGACAAGGATGGTTGTGTCGGGCGAGTGTTGTTGACTGGCTTTCACCAGTTCGATGCCATCGTAATCGGGAAGATGCAAATCCAGCAGGGCGATGTCAATATTGCGATTTGGTTCTGCCAGGATTTGTAAGCCTTCTTCGCCGGTGC